>NZ_MBLO01000271.1 GCF_001854805.1 Pseudofrankia coriaricola | reverse complement strand
CCAGCGAGCCGCGTGCGGTCGACCCTAGCGAGGCAGAGGGAGGCGTCACGTATGGACTTCCGTCTCAGTGACGAGCAGCTTGCCCTGCGCGACACTGTCGTGTCGTTCTGCAAGGGGCATTCGGACGTGGCGGCAGCCGCGTCGCGCGAGGGCAAGCCGGCGGACGCCGCGGCCTGGTCGGAGCTGGTGGGTATCGGCGTGCTCGGCATGCTGGTCCCCGACGAGACCGGCGGCGCGGCGCCCGGCGGCGCCGCCGAGGTCGCCATCGCCTTCGAGGAGCTCGGCCGGTACCTGTGCGTGGGGCCGTTGCTGTGGTCGACGATCGCCGCCCCCCTCGTGGCCGGTGCTGGTGACGGGGAGGTCCGGGTGGCGGGGGTGCGCGTCGAGCCTGGCCTGCCCGTCGGTCCCGTCGCCGTCGAGCACGCGGGGGAGAGCGATGTGCTGATCGCGCTGTACCCGGACCGCGTCGAGCGGGTCGAGACGGCCGACCTGCCGGTCTCCGTCGCCGGGGAGCCGTTCGACCCGTTGACGCCCACGGCGGTGTTCGAGACGCTGCCCGCCGGCACGGCGATCGGTGGTGCGCGGGAGGCCGCGCGGCTGCGGCTGCTCGGTACGACGCTGTCCGCCGCGCTGCTGACCGGTGTCGCGCAGGGGGCGCTGGACACAGCGGCGGGCTACGCGGCCGGGCGCAAGCAGTTCGGCGTGCCCATCGGCTCGTTCCAGGCCGTGAAGCACCTGCTCGCCGACATGTACGTGCGGGTCGCGCTTGCCCGCAGCGCGACCTACGCCGCCGCCGCGATGATCGACGATCCGCGCGCCGGGGACGCTGTGCGCGCCGCGAGTGCCGCGAAGCTCCTGGCGGGCGAGGCGGGCATCGGCAACGGCCGGACCGCGGTCCAGGTGCTCGGTGGCATGGGCTTCACCTGGGAGATGCTTCCGCACTACTTCCTCAAGCGGGCGTGGGTGCTGGAGCAGGGCTTCGGCTCCGCGGGCGACCACGCGCTCGCGCTGGCTGGCGCGCTCGCGGCGGAGGCCACGGAGACCACGGAGGCCGCGAACAGGGCCGGCAGGACAACGAAGGCGGCGAGTGCATGATCTCCACACGTCCGCGAGACCCGATCGGCGTGGCCGAGGTCAAGGCCGGCCCTGGGCCCGAGTGCCAGGCGAGGTCGCGGTGACCCCCAGCGAGAGGACTGACCGGGCCACGCTGTCCAACCGGATCGCCGACACCCTTGTCCTCGACCCGGGCGCGCCGTTCCTGGAGTTCCACGGTGAGTGGCGCACCTGGGGCCAGCTCGCGGTGACCGCCGAGGCGGTCGCCGCCCACGTTCCCAGGCCGGGCACCCGGGTCGGGGTCCTGCTGCGCAACCGGCCGGCGCACGTCGGCCTTCTTGTCGGCCTGCTGCGTGCCGGGGCCTGCGTCGTCACCATCAACCCGAGCCGCGGCGTAGACCGTGTCCGTGCCGACCTCGCCGGCCTCGGCCTGCCGATCCTCGCCGGCACACCGGACGACATCGCCACCTTCGCCGGCCGTGCCGACGGTGCCGTGACCGGGCTGGTGCTCACGACGACCGACCTTGGCGAGCCGGTCAGCGCGACGGGCGGACTCCCCGACGACCTGGGCGTGCCGCGGCCAGAGGTCGCTGTGGAGATGCTGACCAGCGGTACGACCGGGCCGCCGAAGCGGATCCCGCTGGGTTACGAGATGCTCACCCGCGGACTCGTCGGCGCCAAGCACTACGAGTCCAACCAGGACGACACCCCTCGGCTGCGGTCGGGTGTCGCGATCGTGAACGCGCCGCTGGTGCACATGGGCGGCCTGTTCCGGGTCCTGCAGTGTCTCTACGACGGCCGCGCGCTGTGCCTGCTGGAACGGTTCGCGCTCGACCCATGGGCGGACGCGGTGCGCAGGCACCGGCCGCGCACGATCAGCCTCGTCCCGGCGGCGCTGCGGATGGTGCTGGAGGCCGATCTCGACCCGGCGGTCTTCGCCAGCGTCCGTTCGGTGATTTCGGGTACCGCCCCGCTGTCTCCGGACGACGCGGACGCCTTCGAGGCGAAGTACGGCGTGCCGGTGCTGGTCTCGTACGCGGCGACCGAGTTCGGCGGCGGCGTGGCGGGCTGGAACCTGGCCGACCACCGGAAGTACGGGGCGGCGAAGCGGGGCAGCGTCGGGCGGGCGCACGCCGGCTGCGAGCTGCGCGTCGTCGACGCGGAGACCTTCGAGCCGCTGCCGGCGGGCGCGGAGGGACTGCTCGAGGTCCGCGCGCACCAGTTCGGCGACGGCGCGGGCTGGGTGCGGACCACCGACCTCGCCCGGCTCGACGCCGACGGCTTCCTGTGGATCCTGGGCCGGGCTGACCAGGCGATCATCCGCGGCGGTTTCAAGATCCGCCCGGATGACGTCCGGGTCGTGCTGGAGCGTGATCCGCGGGTGCGGGGTGCCGCTGTCGTCGCCCGGCCCGACCCGCGGCTGGGCGCCGTTCCCGTCGCGGCCGTCGAACTGCGAACGGCCACCGGCGGCGCTGCCGGCGCGACGGCGGGCGCCGACGCGCGGGAGGTGGTCGAGGTGCTGCGGGCTGACGCGGCCCGCGTGCTCGCCGCCTACGAGCTGCCGGCCGAGATCCGCGTCGTGGACGCGCTGCCGCGTACCCCGTCGGGCAAGGTCGACCTTGGCGCCGTCAGGGAGCTGCTCGCCGTACCCGTCATCGACCAGGAGCACTGATGGACCTGACCTACAGCGAGCAGGACGAGCGCTTCCGGGTCGAGCTGCGGGCGTGGCTGGCCCGGGAGGTGCCGGCCCACGGCGCGCCCCCGCCGCCTGGTGACTGGCCGGCCCGGCGTGCCTATGACACGGCCTGGCAGCGCAAGCTGTACGACGCGGGCTACGCCGGGCTGCACTGGCCGACGGCGTTCGGCGGCCGGGGTGTGGCGGTCAGCCAGCAGCTGGTCTACCTGGAGGAGTACGCGGCGGCGAACGCGCCCTACATCAGTGTCAACTTCGTCGGCATGATGCACGCCGGGCCGACGCTGATCGCGGAGGGGACCGACGAGCAGCGGGCCTTTCACCTGCCGCGGATCCTGCGCGGTGAGGATGTGTGGTGCCAGGGCTTCTCGGAGCCGGACGCGGGTTCGGACCTGGCGTCGCTGCGGACCCGCGCGGTCCGCGACGGCGACGAGTACGTCATCCATGGCCAGAAGATCTGGAGCACCCGGGCGCACGTCGCGGACTACTGCGAGCTGCTGGTGCGCACGGACCCGGACGCGCGCAAGCATCGGGGGATCAGCTGGCTGATCCTGGACATGCACCAGCCGGGCGTCGAGGTCCGCCCGATGCGCACGATCGACGGGGAGAGCCATTTCTGCGAGGTGTTCCTCGACGGCGCCCATGCCCCCGTCAGCAACCGGGTCGGCGAGGAGAACGACGGCTGGCGGGTCACGAACGTGACGCTGCGCTTCGAGCGCGGCACGGCGTTCGCGCAGCACATCATCACGCTGCGCTCGCAGGTCCGGGCGCTTGTCGAGGTCGCGATGACGACCCCGACCGGCCCCGGCGGGCAGACGCTGTGGGACGACTCGGCGCTGCGCACGCAGGTCGGGCGGCTTTCGGCGAGCGTCGACGCGCTGTGGCGGCTAACCCAGATGGGCATCGCCGAGGCCGAACGGACCGGCCTGCCCGCCCCGACCGGCTCGGCGGTGAAGCTGCGGTTCTCCGAGCTCGCCCAGGAGATCACCGAGCTGACGCTGCGAATCCTGGGCCGCCCGGTGCTCGGCGGCGCCGCCGGACGCGCCCGGGAAGCCGCGCGCGACTACCTCTGGTCGCTGCAGTACACCATCGCCGCCGGCACCTCCCAGATCCAGCGCAACCTCGTCGCCGAACGCATCCTCGGCATGCCCAGAAGCGCCTGAACCAGATTCCCCGGGCTGGATTCCCTACGTAAACGCCCTTACGTTGGGGCAGTACCTCCGACTGGGTGATTTTCGCCCAGGCCGCCGCGGCGTTCGCGTGGGCACGATCGGAAAGAGGTCCGGGTCATGATGGCGGGACAGGCCACAGAGTCTCCTCGCGGACCGCGACGAACCAGGACTTCCGGACCAGGTCGTCTTCGTTCTGGTCAAGGTTCTCGGCGAACCAGGATATCCGCTTGCGCATGTCGTCAAGGTCGTCGAAGTAGACCTCGTTCACGGCGTCGTACGGCCAGTCGGCGTCGGCGGTCAGCAGCGGGTGGTTCTGTATGTATGCCTGCCCGCGTGCGTCGGCGGGAATCGGCACGGTCCCGACCTTGCCGGCACGGTTCTTCCAGCGGTCGAAGAACTCCGCCGGTGTCAGGTCCGCCGCCCGCCGCGCAAGCGCCATGTGCTTCAGGCTCGTACCACCTTCTCGGCGCCGGTGGCGGAGCCACTCCTCGCCACGCATCACGTGCTCGTGTGCCACCACGATGCTGACGCTTCCCGGCTCGACCGCGCGGCCAAGGAGATCGTTCGCGGCTTTTGCGTCTGACGAGGCCCACCATGCTTCGAACCGCTTCAGGTGAGTGTCGTCCGCGAACCACTCCAGACCGATGCCGTCATGAGGCGGATCGGGCGTGACAGCATCCAGCACGGTGCACGCGGCTAAGCCAAGTGGTCGGGCGTCCGGCGGCGCGGTCAGCGCGGCGCCCACGCAGGCGCGCCACTCGGCGGCGAACCCGTCCCGCGCACACGCGCGGGTGACCAGCAGTATCCGCTTGATCATGCCTCTCCTCGCAGATCTCACTCCCCGAACAGCACCTCCATCACTACCAGCCGAGGGCTCTTCGGGTCGGGGAGGCGACAGGGGCAGCGGATTGCTCCGCGTTGGAGCTATCGGCTGCGCCGCACCCGTCGCTCGTCCCAGACCGGCTCGGTGGTCTCGCGGACCTTCCCGTCCGTTCCGAACACCAGGAAACGGTCGAACGACCGGGCGAACCAGCGGTCGTGGGTGACCGCCAGGGTCGTTCCCTCGTACGACTCCAGACCCTTCTGCAGGGCCTCGGCGGAGGCCAGGTCGAGGTTGTCCGTCGGCTCGTCCAACAGCAATGCGGTCGCGCCGCCGATCTCGAGCAGGAGAATCTGGAAACGGGCCTGCTGGCCGCCCGACAGCCGGTCGAACGGCTTGTCGCCGTGGCCATCGAGCTCGTAGCGACGCAGCGTGTTCATAGCCGGTCCCCGGCTCTTCGCGTGGTCGGCCCACAGGATGTCGACCAGCGTGCGCCCCACGAGATCCGGCCTGGTGTGCGTCTGCGCGAAATGGCCTGGCACGACGCGGGCTCCGAGTTTCCACTCGCCGCCGTGGGCGACGTCGCCGCCCGCCAGCAGCCGCAGGAAATGGGACTTGCCCGAGCCGTTCGAGCCGAGCACGGCGACCCGTTCGCCGTAGAAGACCTCCAGGTCGAACGGCTGCATGAGACCGGTCAGTTCCAGCCCCGCACAGGTGAGGGCCCGCATGCCCGTGCGCCCGCCCCGCAGCCGCATGGTGATCTTCTGTTCGCGCGGTGGCTCCAGCGGCGGGCCGTTCTCCTCGAACTTGCGCAGCCGCGTCTGGGCCGCGTGGTAGCGCGAGGCCATCTCGTCGCTCCGCGACGCGTACTGCCGCATGTCCAGCACGAGCTTCTTGAGCTGCGCGTGCTTCTCGTCCCAGCGGCGACGCAGCTCCTCGAACCGCTCGAACCGTTCGGCGCGCGCCTGGTGGTAGGTGGCGAAGCCGCCGCCGTGCACCCAAACGACACTTCCCGACGGCCCCGGTTCGACACTGACGATCCGTTGCGCCGCCCGCACGAGCAGCTCGCGGTCGTGGGAGACGAACAGCACGGTCTTGCGGGTGGCGCGCAGCTGCTCCTCGAGCCACTGCTTGCCCGGCACGTCCAGGTAGTTGTCCGGCTCGTCGAGCAGCAGGACCCCGTCGGGGCCGCGCAGCAGAGCCTCCAGGACGAGCCGCTTCTGCTCACCGCCGGAAAGCGTCCGCACGGCGCGCCACTGCGCCTTCTCGTAGGGCACGCCGAGCGCGGACATCGTGCACATGTCCCAGACGGTCTCGGCCTCGTAGCCGCGCGCGTCCGCCCAGTCGGAAAGGGCCTGCGCGTAGCTCATCTGCGCCGCCTCGTCGTCGCGTTCGACGAGCGCCATCTCGGCCTCGTCGACGGCGCGCGCGGCCTGCTGGATGAGCGGCACCGCGACCGAGACCAGCAGGTCACGCACGGTCCGGTCGTCGCGCACGGAGCCGACGAACTGCGGCATGACACCCAGGCCGCCGCTGACGGTCACCGTGCCGGCGTGCGGCGTCAGCTCGCCGGTGATGATCCGCAGCAATGTCGTCTTGCCGGCGCCGTTGGCCCCGACAAGCGCGGCGATGGTGCCGTCCGCCACCCGGAACGAGGCGTCGTCGAGCAGCACCTGCCCATCCGGCAGGTGGTACTCGACATGCGCGACTTCTACGTGGCTCATCGGTCCAATCCAAACCCACGGGGACCTGCCCCAGCCCGACGAGCGTGCCCACAGGCTAGCTGACCGCCCGCCATGCCAGGCGTCTGGCCATTCAGGCCATATCCGGGAGGGCGGGCGCCGGGGCCCGCCGCGATAGTGTGCCGACTGACCTGGGGAGTGTGCATGAAGTACCGCAAGTTCGGTCGAACCGGCGTCGAGGTCAGCAGCCAGTGCCTGGGCGCGATGATGTTCGGGGTCATAGGCAACCCCGACCACGACGAGTGCGAACGCATGATCGGCCGGGCGCTCGACGCCGGGATCAACTTCATCGACACCGCCGACATCTACTCCCGCGGCGAGAGCGAGCAGATCGTCGGCCAGGCGGTGAGGGCGCGGCGCGACGACGTGGTCATCGCGACCAAGTGCTTCAACCCGATGGGCGCCGATCGCAACCAGCGCGGCGGGTCCCGGCGATGGATCATCAAGGCCGCTGAAGACAGCCTGCGCCGCCTCGGCACCGACTACATCGACCTGTACCAGGTCCATCGGCACGACTGGGACACCGATCTTGAGGAGACTCTCGGCGCGCTCACCGACCTGGTCCGTCAGGGCAAGGTGCGATACATCGGCTCGTCGACCTTCCCGGCGGACTGGATCGTCGAGGCGCAGTGGGCCGCCCAGCGTCGCAACAGCGAACGTTTCGTCAGCGAGCAGCCGCAGTACTCGATCTTCGCGCGGTCGGTGGAGAAGGCCGTGCTGCCGACCTGCCTGCGGCACGGCATCGGGGTGATCCCGTGGAGCCCGCTGTCCGGCGGCTGGCTCACCGGCAAATACCGGCGCGGCCAGGACGAGCCGGCCAGCTCGCGGTACGCCGCCGGCAGCGTGTTCGCCCGGGGCCGCACGATCTCCGGCGACCCGGACTCCGAGGCCAGGTTCGACGCGGTCGAGGAGCTGTCCAAGATCGCGGCGACGGCCGGCCTCTCGCTCACCCACCTGGCGCTCGCGTTCGTCGACCGCCATCCGGCCATCAGCTCGACGATCATCGGCCCCAGGACCATCGAGCAGCTCGACGACGTGCTCGCCGCCGTTGACGTCGTGCTCGACGACGACACCCTCGACGCCATCGACGAGGTAGTGCGCCCGGGCACCGACATCGCGGGCGTCTCCCACATGACTGGAGACCCATCTCTGCGGCCCGAGCTACGCCGCCGGCCGGTCGCACAGACCTGAAGTACGTCCGGTTCGGCCAGACCGGCCTGTTGGCGCCGAAGGATCAAGGTGCTCTACGGCGGTGGCGCGTGTTGCCTCGCTGGGTGTGAGGCCTGCGTCACCGAAGGACGAGGCGTAGTGGTTGCGCTCGATCGCGGTTGAGCTGGTCGAGCGCTGTGGCGGTTGCCGCGTCGCCGGGCAGGTAGACGATCAGACGTTGGTCGTCGTCGGCGGGGAGCTCGAGGGTTTCGTAGGCGAGTCGAAGCGCGCCGGCATCGGGGTGGGTGAGGCGCAGGACGCCGCTGGTCTTCGCCAGGCTGGGAATCGTGTCGACTCGGTGTGTGAAGGCGTCGCCGGCGATGACCGTCAGCTCATCCGCGAACGCCGCCATGTCGGGGCGTGCGCGGAATGGGCCTTGCTTGAGCGCCGCGACCTGTTCGTCGGCTACGTGGGCCCAGTCGGGGTAGGTGGCGCGGGCGCGGCTGTCGGTGAAGACGTACCGGGCCAGGTTGGGCTGCGCGGCGTCCAACAGTCCCGTGGGTCTGGCGAGCCTTTCGTAGCCGGCGGTGTGCGCGAGGATGTCGGTGAGCGGGTCGAGCAGTATCGCGGGGGTGGGCTCGAGGCGGTCGAGCAGGGCCCGCACGGTCGGGCGGACGATGCGAGAGAGGTTGCCGAGGCCCCGGCAGTTGAATCCCGGGTCGGCGGCTTTCGTCAGTCGGTGCAGGTGGATGCGTTCGCTCGGGGTCAGCCGGAGCGTGTCGGCGAGGGCGGAGAGCACCTGCGGGGATGGTCGGCGGTCGCGCCCCTGCTCGAGCCTGATCACGTACTCGACGCTGACGCCGGCGAGGGTCGCCACCTCCGAGCGGCGCAGTCCAGGGGCACGGCGACGCGGTCCGGTGAGCAGGCCGACCTCGGCCGGGCTGATGTTCTCGCGGTGCGTGCGCAGGAAAAGCCCGAGCTCGTTGTGGCTCACCGTCCGACCGTAACAGCGTCCCCGCCCGTGTAGGTGTCCCCGTCACTACCACCCTCAGCGCGGCCTTCCTGAGCGTTCGCCCGCTGGCAAGAGTCGGGGAAAGAGGTTCGGCGACGTCGAGCCCGACTCTGTGTCCGCGGGAGCTGGAATCATGAGCAGTACGGTCGTGGTCGTCGGCGGGGGTTATGGAGGTGCGGCGGTCGCCAAGGCACTCGAGGCTGAGGCCGATGTCGTCCTCATCGATCCGCGGGACGCCTTCGCCAACGTGGCGGGGTCACTGCGGGCGCTGGCTCAGCCGGCCTGGGCCGCCAGAATGTTCTTTCCTTTTGCCACGCTGCTCACCCGCGGCACGGTGATTCGCGAGCGAGCGGTCTCGGTGGACCCCGACGGTGTCACCCTCTCCTCGGGGCGGCGAGTTCCCGCGGACTACCTGGTACTCGCCACCGGCTCCAGCTACGCCTACCCGGCCAAGCCGAAGGCCGACGCCACCGAGGACGCGCTGGCGGACCTGCGCGATACCCACAAGGAACTGGCCGACGCGGAGCGGGTGCTGATCGTCGGCGCGGGTCCGGTCGGTCTGGAGCTTGCCGGCGAGATCAAGGATGCCTGGCCGAGCAAGTCCGTGACCGTCGTGGACGTGGCCGCGACCCTGTTGCCGGGCTTCGAGCCGGATCTGCGCGACGACCTTCACCGCCAACTCGACGACCTGGACATCCGGCTCCACCTGGGAGCCAGTCTGACGGCGCTGCCGCCGACCGAGGCTGGCCGGGCCGGGGCGTTCACCGTCGCCACGACCGGCGGCGCCGAGATCACCGCTGACATCTGGTTCCAGGCCTTTGGCGTGCGTGTCAACAGCGACTACCTTGCCGACGGCCGGCTCACGACGCTCACCGCGCGGGGCGAGGTCGCCGTGACCGACACCCTGAATGTCGCGGGGCATGGCCATGTCTACGCGATCGGCGACCTGACCGATGTCGCCGAGGACAAGTTGGCCGCGTGCGCCCTGCGGCATGCGGAGGTTGTGGCGAAGAACATCACCGCGCAGCTGCGGGGCGAGCGGCCCACGACCACCTACCAGCCGCTGCCACATCCGATGATCCTGTTGCCGCTCGGACCGCGCGGCGGCGTCGGGCAGATGCCCACACCCGAGGGCCCGACCGTCGTCTCGGCTACGACGGTCTCCCAGTACAAGGGCGCCGACCTGTTCACCGGCCGCTTCACCGAACAGTTCGGTCCCACCGCCGCCTGAACGACCTTCGCTGACCACCGACGGCCCTACCGCCGTGGCGCCTGACCCGCGCTACGGCTGTCGGCCGCCGTGCGGGCGGACGGTGGCGGCCAGGTCCCCGTGCAGGTCTGCCAGTAGCCGGACGAACTCGTCCGCGGCGTCGAGGATGAGGTGATGGTGGGCGCCGGGCAGCGTCACGAAGGTCGATCCGGCGGGTAGCGCGGTGCGCGCGTAGGCGGCGACCTCGTCGGTGACGACGAGGCTGCGTCCCGCGCGTACGAACCACAGCGGTATCCGCAGCCGCGTCATGCTCTCCACCACTCGGTCGTTGTCGATCGGCGGAAGCCCGCGCTGGTCGAACTTCCAGGTCCAGCCCTGGGCGCTCGCGCTCGGGCGCACGGCGTACTCGGCGACCGGGCGGACCACCTCGGCCGACGGTTCCGGCTGCGGTGGCCGCAGCTGGAACCGCGCGGCGGCGATCTCCCGCGAGGCGTAGACGAGCTCGCGCCCGGGCGGGAGCGACGCCATCCGCGGCGGTGGCGCGCCGGCCGGGCGGAGCAGCGAGTCGAGCAGGACCAGCCCCCCGAACCGGTCCGGGTGGCTGGCCCCGGCGACCGCCGCGATCCGGCCGCCCATGCTGTGGCCGACCAGCAACGCGTGCCGGGACCCGACCGCGTCGAGCACCGCGATCAGCTCGGAGATCCACATGTCCACGCCGTAGCGGTCGCGGCGCCCGCTGTCGCCGTGGCCGCTGAGGTCGAGCCTGATCACCCGCCAGTGCTCCTCTAGCGCCGGCAGCACCCGGTACCACCACTTGTGGTGCGCCTGGTAGCCATGCACAAGCAGCAGGTCGCGGTTCCCCGACCCGGATACGGCGTAGCGGACCGGCACGCCGTCCACCAGCACCTCGTCCGGCAGCGCGGCCGCGGACGCCGGCGGCCCTGCCTCCACAGACGGCTCTTCCTCTGCGAACGGCCCTGCCTGCGCGGACGGCCCTGCCTGCGCTGGCACGGCCGTCCCACCGGTCACGCCGGTCTCGACCGGGCTCATCGCGCCTCCGACCCGTCCATCTCGTGCGGTAGCCAGAACCAGCCGATTGTCGACCCGCCCGGTCGGCCGGTGCGCACGGATGTGGCCAGCGTGGCAGTCCGAGGTTCTGGCCCGCGCGACAGCGTCGCCGCCAACAGATGCGGAGGCGGGGCCTACAGATCCTGAAGGGTCGGGGGGCGGCCTCGGTGGACCGTCGTGACCATGCTCTGCACGGAACGTTCGATCTGGTCCGCGGTCGGCGCGGGCGGTACCGGGTCGGTCCGAGCCGTTCCCTCGGCCCGGAAGGCGTCGAGGAGGTAGGCGGTGAAGCGGCGCCACGCGTCGGGCGCGGCCTCGTGGGTCGCGGCTGCCAGCCCGGCGTTGGCGAGCAGCAGGATGCCGATGTCGGCGGGGACGAAATCGGGCCGTAAGGAGCCGTTCCGCTGGGCCCGGGCGACGAGTTCCTCCAGCTCCGCCTTGGCCTCCGCCTTGAGCCCCTCGACCGCGCTGGACGACGGGAACCGCAGGGTGATCAGGTCGCGCAGGCCCGCGTCCGCCGCCTGCGCGCCGCAGAGGTACTCGATGAGCTCTCGGAAGCCCTCCCAGGGGCTCGGGTTCTCCAGAGCCCGGCCGACGGTGGTCCGGTAGTCGCGGATGTTCTCCTCGACGCTTGCCTCGAGCAGGTCGGCCCGGGTCGGGAAACGGCGGTAGAGCGTGGCGATGCCGACACCGGCCCGGCGGGCGATCTCCTCCAGGCCGACGTCGATGCCGCGCTCGGAGAACACCTCCCGCGCGGCCCGCAGTATGCGCTCGCGGTTGCGCTCGGCGTCGACCCGCAACACGGGACCTGTCCGCCTGGTAGGCCCGGCCGCCATCGCCTCGTTCCCGCCGAGTCGCGGACCGTCCATGTGACGAGCCTACCTTTCTATCTGGAGGTGACCCTCCGTTTACCCTGCTAGGGTTATCTGGAGAGATCTCCTCCATTTGTGGCGCGCCTCACGACGGCCGCGTGCTCGACGAAGGGATGGCCGCCATGTCACAGCACGTCGTCGCCGACGATCAGCGGACTCGCTCCGCCTCGGCGACAGGCGCGACTGGCCGGCGAGGTAATCCCTGGTGGGCCCTGGTGAGCGTCGCCCTCGGCGTCATCATGGTCGGCCTGGACGGGACGGTCGTGTCGATCGCGAACCCGCGGATCGCCGAGGACCTCAACGCCTCGTTGGCCGACCTGCAGTGGATCACCAACTCCTACCTGCTGGCCCTGGCGGCGCTGCTGATCTTCGGAGGGAAGCTCGGCGACCGATACGGCCGCAAGCGGGTGTTCCTCATCGGCGTGGTGGGGTTCGGCCTCTCATCACTGGCGATCGGCCTGGTCGGCAACATCGTCGGGATCATCGCGTTCCGGGCGGTCCAGGGCGCGTTCGGCGCCCTGCTGATGCCGAACACCCTCGCCATCCTGGCCGGCGCTTTCCCGCCCAAGGCCCTCAACCGGGCGATCGGGATCTGGAGCGGCGCATCGGCCGTCTCGATCGCCGGCGGACCGATCATCGGGGGCCTGCTGGTGGAGCACGTGAGCTGGGAGTCGGTCTTCTACATCAACGTGCCGATGGGGGCGCTCGCGCTCGGCGTGGGCCTGGCGGTGCTGCGCGAGTCCCAGAGCGAGAGCGCGGCGCAGCGCCACGACCTTCCCGGCATCCTCAGCCTGTCCGGCGGCCTGTTCGGCGTCATCTTCGGTCTGATTAAGGCGTCCAGCTGGGGGTGGACGGACGCGAAGACCCTTGCCTTCGTCTTCGGTGGCCTGGCCGTCCTGGCGCTGTTCGTGGTGATCGAAACCCGGGTGTCCGCTCCGCTACTGCCGATGCGGCTGTTCACCAACCGGTCGATCTCGGTGGGCAGCGCGGTTCTCGTCATCAACTTCTTCGCGCTGTTCGGCGTGCTGTTCTTCGTCACGCTGTTCCTGCAGAACGTCCAGGGTGTCTCGCCCATCGGGACCGGCGTACACATCCTGCCGCTGACCCTGGCCATGATGGTCATGGGGCCGATCTCCGGCCAGGTCACCGAACGCTTCGGGCCCCGCCCGCCGATGGTGGTCGGGCTCGTCCTGTCCGGGGTGGCGTTGCTCCTCCTGACCAGGCTCGAGACCGACTCCGGCTTCGGCGCGTTGTGGCCGTCACTGCTCATGCTCGGCATCGGGATGGGGCTGGTCATCACGGCGAGCGCGGAGGCGATCATCGGCAACGCGCCGGTGGACGACGCCGGGGTCGCCGGTGGCCTGCAGACCACGGCACTGCAGCTGGGCGGGGTCATCGGCACCGCCGTGCTGGGCTCGATCCTCAGCAGCAGCGTGGGATCGGTCCTGATCGACAAGCTGACCGGCGCCGGCGCTCCCGCCGACGTCGCGAACGGCCTGACCGGCTCGAACGAGCTCATCAGCCAGGGAGTCGCGCCCCGGGTGACCGGCGTGCCGGAATCGGTGCAGACCGCCGTGACCGCCGGCAGCCATGAGGCATTCATGGCCGGTCTGCACACGTCACTGGTCGTCGCGGGCGTCGCGACACTCGTCGCGGCGGCGTTGGCCCTCCTGGTTCAACGAGGAAGCCACAGCGACGGCACCACCGTCGTCGTGCACTAGGTCGTCGTGCAAAAAACGATCTGGTTGGCTCAGGCACCCCTGTAACACAGGGGTGCCCTCGCCACAGTTCCGCATGAGCGGGTTCCGGGACAGACGGTGCGTCGGGGACACTGGGGCCTGGCCGACTCCGACTCCGACGCCGGCCGGTGCCCATCGCTCCGCCCCTGGGAGGCCCCGCGTGGATCGGTCCGAACTGACTGAGCTGATCGTCACCAGTCGGCGGAGCAAGGGGCTGAGCTGGGCGTCGGTCGCCGAGGCGGTGGGCCGGAGCAAGGAGTGGGTCACCGCCGGCTGCCTGGGCCAGATGTCGTTCGACGAGTCGGAGGCGGCCACGCTCGTGGAGCTGCTTGAGCTGCCGGCCGAGGCGGCCGCGCTCCTCACCGAGCCGCCCTACCGGGGCTCGCTGCCGACGGCCGTCCCGACCGACCCGCTGATCTACCGTTTCTACGAGCTGGTCTCGGTGTACGGGACGACCTTCAAGGAGCTGATCCAGGAGGAGTTCGGCGACGGCATCATGAGCGCGATCGACTTCAGGATGAACATCGAGCGCGAGCCCGACCCGGCCGGCGACAGGGTGAACATCACGATGAGCGGAAAGTTCCTCCCGTACCGCCGCTACTGACAGCCCCGACCAGCCCGTTCCCGTGGTTCGCCGGGGCCCTCACGCCCCGGCGCGGCCCGTTCCTCGGCAGAGCCGTCACCGGAACCCATCCCAGGCGCGGGTGCCGGGCCGAGAAACCGAGCCGCAGCAGGCTGTTGGCGTATTTCGGCAGGCTCAGGTAGCCCCGGAGCCATGCGCCGCCGATCGTGTGCGCCTCGTCGGCGTCGGCGCACAGAAAGACGGTCTGCTCGGGCAGCACGAGCGCCTGGGCGCCCAGGCCTCTCGGATGCGGCTGGTGTGCTCGGGGGTGACGAGGTAGGGGTGCGCCCCGAGGGCCCGCCTCCCCGCGGGGCGGTCGTGGAGCAGGCCGGTGCCTCGGCCGTCGCTGTTGTTCACGTGGCCGAGGCCGTAGCTGACGGGACATGTCGGAATCGGCGTCCGATGTCGGGCAGACTTGAGGGGTGGCCGACGATGATCCGTACCGTTGGCTCGAGGACGTCGCCGGGGAGGCCGCGCTCGCCTGGGTGCGCGAGCGCAACGCCGAGACGTTCGCCGAGCTCACCCAGTCCGCCGGGTTCGCCGCGCTGCGCGCGGAGATCCGCGAGGTGCTCGACGCGGATGACCGGATTCCCTATCCGGTCACGAGGGGTGAGTACCTCTACAACTTCTGGCGCGACGCGGCTCATCCGCGTGGCCTGTGGCGGCGCACCTCGCTGGCGTCCTATCGCGACGCCGCCCCGGACTGGGAGATCGTGCTCGACGTCGACGCGCTCGCCGACAGCGAGGGCGAGAACTGGGTGTGGCACGGCGCGCGGGTGCTGCGACCCGACCATCGGCTGGCCCTGGTCCAGTTGTCCCGTGGCGGCGCGGATGCCAGCGTCGTCCGCGAGTTCGACCTGATCGCCAAGTCCTTCGTGGACGACGGCTTCGTCCTGCCCGAGGCCAAAAGTACGGTCAGCTGGATCGACGAGGACCGGGTCTACGTCGGTACCGACTTCGGCGAAGGCTCGTTGACCGCGTCCGGCTACCCGCGTGTGGTCAAGGAATGGCGGCGCGGCACGCCGCTTGACGATGCCGTCACGGTCTTCGAGGGCGAGCCGGATGACGTCTCGGTCGGCGCCTCCCACGACCCGACCGAGGGTTTCGTGCGCGACTTCGTCCACCGAAGCGTCGACTTCTACCGCACCGAGTTGTACCTGCGTACCCCGACCGGGCTGGTCCGCATCGACGTTCCGGACGACGCGCACACCTCGATCCACCGGGACTGGCTGCTCATCGCCACCCGGTCGGAATGGGCCGTAGACGAGAACGCCTATCCGGCGGGCGCACTGCTCGCGGCCGACTTCGACGCGTTCCTCGAAGGACGACGTGAGCTCGCGGTGCTCTTCGAACCGGAAGAGCACACCTCGCTCGACTACCACGCGTGGACCCGCAACCATCTGATCGTCGCCACGCTGCGGGACGTGAACAGCAGGTTCACCGTGCTCACTCCGACAGTCGAGGGCTGGGCGCCGGCGCCGCTGGCCGACCTCCCGGACACCGGCTCGGCCTACATCTGCGACACGAATCCCGACGTCGACGACGAGTACTTCCTCAACGTCAGCGGCTACACCCAGCCGGCGACTCTCTACCGTGGCGATATTGGCGCCGAGCCAGAGATCATCAAGCAGGCACCGGAGTTCTTCCCGACCGAGGGCCACACCGTCAGCCAACATTTCGCTGTTTCCGACGACGGCACCCGCATCCCGTATTTCGTCGTCGGCACCGGGAAACCCGGGCCGACGCTGCTCTACGGGTACGGCGGCTTCGAGGTCTCGCTCACCCCAAGCTACAGCGGCACTGTCGGCCGCGCCTGGCTGGCGCGCGGCGGCACCTACGTCGTCGCCAACATACGCGGCGGCGGAGAGTACGGCCCCGACTGGCATCAGTCGGTTGTCCGGGAGAACAGGATGCGCGTCTACGAGGATTTCGCCGCCGTGGCCCGAGACCTCGTCCGTACAGGGGTCACGACGCCGGCCCAGCTCGGCATTGAGGGCGGCTCCAACGGCGGCCTGCTCATGGGCGTCATGCTGACCCGCTATCCGGAGCTGTTCGGAGCCGTCGTCTGCTCGGTGCCGCTGCTCGACATGCGCCGCTACCACCAGCTGCTCGCCGGAGCCTCGTGGGTGGCCGAGTACGGCGACCCCGACGATCCCGCCGACTGGGCGTTCATCAGGGAATACTCGCCGTACCAGAACGTCCACCCCGACCGCCGCTATCCGCCGACGCTCATCACCACGTCGACCCGGGACGACCGCGTCCACCCCGGGCACGCCCGCAAAATGGTCGCGAGTCTCCGCGAGCTCGGCCACGACGTCCGTTACTACGAAAACATCGAAGGTGGCCACGGCGGCGCCGCCGACAACGGACAACTGGCCCACAAGTCAGCCCTGACCTACGAGTTCCTCTGGCGCACCCTCGGTACCGGCGCGGCCGCGGTCGGATAACGCGGGCGGTGGAGCAGGCGGGCGGTGGGGCAGGAGGAAGGGGGCGTCAGCTGGCTGGGATGGGTCGGGGTCGGTCATGGCCTCGGTTACCGCAAGCGCTGTTTGATGGTCCTTGGCCCGCGGACGAGCCGGATCGGGTCAGCGGTCGGGGACGAGCGTCACCTGGAGACGCGATCGGAGCCTGTCCGCGAGCTCGGCTCGCAGCGGAGTGCCGCCCGCCCTCGCCGCCTCAACGGCATCTTCCGTCATCAATACCGTTGCCGAAGCACCAGTCGTAGTAGACGTAGGCCTCGTGTGACGAGCCGCCCGCCACCAGCCGTATGGACGATCCCGGTGTCGCCCCACCTGTCCTTCAGGAGCCCGGGGCTGCCCACCGGGCGGTTGAGGTCGTACTGGCAGACCGCGACGGTGTCCACGGCGTCAAGCCGAACCACGTCGCGAACTCCGGTTCCACACGTCAGCCGAAAGGCTTGACCGACCGCCACCTGTCCTCGCCGTATGCCGGCGGCCGTATTCATGTTCACCGGCTCGCGGGATAGGGCTACCGACCGCGGGCTCGGAGACGGCGAGACGGCGAGACGTTGGGATGGCGGAGACGGCGGGGACGGCGGAGAGCGTGATGCCGCCACCGCGACCCCGCGGTTGCCGGGAAACTCCCCAGGTCATCGACCAGGCGCCGCGCGACCATCCCTCCATCCATCGGGTTCTCTACCGCCGCCGAGCTCCGCCGTGCGCTGGAGGAGGCCCGCTGACACGGCACCCTCTTTCGGTTCTACTGACCGCGCGGCGCGTTCCCACGTTCGCCGGCAGCCGGATCGCCGACATTCCGGCGGCGTGGGACCGGCCCGGCAGGACCGTATGACCCGAGCGTCAACACCATCCATCACCACGACGGCGGCGGGCCAGGCCCGCCGGCCGGATATCCACGGAAGGTGGCCATGCCCGTCCTGACCGGTGTCCCGTGCCGGCACCCTGGGGAACGCCAGCGGAAAGCGGTTCCACGACGTTCCCCTTTCCGGGTTGACCCGCATCAGTTCCCCGCCTGGCCCGCCAGGTTCCCGCGCGCCACCGAGAGGGTGATTCCGGAATGGTGAGATGGCCGCGCCGCCAGAAGAGCGAAGACGGCGACGAGGGCGCGGAGCGCCGGCGCGCGCCCGCCCCGCCGTCCCCGGCGCGGCCTCCTGGCGCCACCGTCACCTGGACCACCGCCCCCGTTGCCCCCGCCGTGACTGCCCCCGTGACCACAGCCGCGGCACCCACGTCGGCGCCGCGGCCGTCATCACCGCTCGCCGCGGACGCGGCTGACGTGTCCACGGACTGGAGGGTCGGGGAGCGGGTGCTCGGCCTGTACCACGTGCGGCAGGTCTTCACCTCCGGCGGAATGGGCCTCGTCTACCGGGTGCGCCACCTGGGCTGGAACGTGGACCTGGCGGTGAAGAGCCCCCGGCCGGAGCTGTTCGCCGACGGCGCTGACCAGGAGCGTTTCGTCCGCGAGGCGGAGACCTGGGTGGGCCTCGGCGTGCACCCGCACCTGTGCGCCTGCCACTACGTCCGTACCCTCGGCGGTATCCCGCGGGTGTTCGCCGAGTACGTCGACGGCGGGAGCCTGCGCGACTGGATCGACCACCGCTCGCTCTACGCGGGCGGGCCCGGCGAGGCGCTCCGCCGGATCCTCGACCTCGCGGTCCAGACGGCCTGGGCGGTCGACTACGCCCACGGGCGGGGCGTAGCCCACCTGGACCTCAAGCCGGCGAACATCCTCCTCGACAGCGAGGGCACGGCGAAGGTGACCGACTTCGGCCTCGCCCGGGCGCACGGCGCGGCCGGCGGGCGGCAGCCGGACAGGGCCGACCCGGCGGTCTGGAAGTCACACCACTACGCGTCACCGGAACAGGCCTCGGGCGGACAGCCCGGGCCGCCCAGCGACGTCTGGAGCTTCGCGGTCACCGTCCTGGAGATGTTCACCGGCGAGGTCACCTGGAGCGCCGGGCCGGTCGCCGGCGCGGCGCTGGCCGACTACCGCACCCGCGGCCCGGCGGGCGCCGGCCTGCCGCCCATGCCGTCTCCGCTCGCCGACCTTCTGAGCCGCTGCCTGCGGGACGAGCCCGGCGAGCGGCCAGGCAGCCTGGCCGGGATCGCCGACGAGATCGCCGGTATCTACCAGGAGGAGACCGGCGAGGTTTACCCCCGCGCCGTGCCTCGTGCGGTGGCGCTGCGCGCGGACGAACTGACCAACCGCGCGCTGTCCATGCTCGACCTCGACCGGGCCGACGAGGCCGAACGGCTCTTCGGCGAGGCCCTGGCCGCCGACCCCGAGCACCTGGAGGCGACCTACAACTCCGGGCTGTTCCAGTGGCGGTCCGGCCGGCTTCCCGACGACGCGTTCGTCGCCAGCCTGGAAGGGGCCAGGGCGTCCGCGCAGGACCCTCGCCTGGCCCGGTGGCTGCTCGCGCAGGTACATCTCGAGCGCGACGACGCGGACTCGGCGCGTCCTCTCCTCGAGGAGGCGGCTCGGGACACTCCCGGCGACCCGGAGATCCCCGTCCTGCTGGAACGAGCCCGCGCCGGAGGCACCACCGGCCGCTGCCTGCGGGCCATCGACCACGCCGACGGTGTGTCCGCCCTCGCCGTCACGGCGGGCCCGCGCCCGTTCGTCGTGTCCGGTGACGGAAAGACGGTACGTGTCTGGGATCTGGCGACGGGGGATTCCCTGCGCGCCCTCGAAGGACACTCCAACCCCGTGTCGGCCGTCGCCGTCGGCGCTGACGGGCGCGTCGTACTGTCCGGCCAGCACGCGACCTCCGTGACGTACCAGACCGAGTTCGGCCCGCAGAGCCGGCGGGAACCAGCGCCGATTCGGGTATGGGACCTCGCCACCGGCACCTGTCTGCACACCATCGACACCGAAGAGGACTCCTGGGGCATCGACTCGGCCGCCGTCAGCCCGGACGGACGTCTCGGCCTGACCGGCGGCGGCGGCGGGATGTTGCAGCTGTGGGATCTGGCCGCGGGCACCTGCCTGCGCACCCTGCCAGGTCACGGAGGCAAGGTGGAGGCGGTCGCCGTAACGGCGGACGGGCGCCTGGGACTGTCCGGTGCCCTGGACAACGAGGTCCGGCTGTGGGAGCTGCGTACGGGCCGCTGCGTGCGGGTGTTCGAGGGCCACACAGGCGCCGTGGATGCGGTCGCCGCCAGCGCCGACGGGCGTTTCGCCGTCTCCGGCGGTATGGACTACCGGCTGCGCGTGTGGGAGCTGCACACGGGCCGCTGTATGCGCGTGCTCGAAGGTCACACCGGCAGGGTGTTATCGGTCGCCGTCAGCGCCGACGGGCGTTTCGCCCTGTCCGGCGCCGCCGACCGGACGCTGCGCCTGTGGGAGCTGAGCTCCGGCCGCTGCCGGCGTACCTTCGCCGAACATACGGGCGACGTGATGGCGGTGGCCCTGGCCGCGGACGGGCATCTCGCGGTGTCCTGTGCCGGGGACAAGAGCGTGCGGGTCTGGGAGCTGCCGGACCTGGACAGCTACGCCTGCGCGTTCCAGCCGTGCCGCCCGCGTTCGCACGCCGAGCTGGCGCGGCACGAGGCGGAGCTCGACAGGCTGCTGAGCGACGCGGCTCGTCCCGTCGAGGAGGGCCACTTCCCCACCGCGCTGGCGCTGCTCAGGCGGATCAGGGAGATTCCCGAGTACGAGCGGGACCCGCGAGTCCTCGACGCCTGGCGGCGGATGGCGCTCTTCTCCGCGCGCACCGGTGTCCGCGGCACCTGGAAGGCGCGGGTCCTCGAGGGCCACACCAGCGGCGTGCAGGCGGTCAGCCTGAGCCCGGACGGCCGTCTCGTCGTCACCGGCGGCGACGAGACGATCCGGGTGTGGGAACTCGACACCGGCCGCCTTGTCCAGACGTTGACAGCCCCCACCAGCGTGGAGGCGGTTGGCCTGAGCCCGGACGGCCGTCTCGTCGTCACCGGCGGCGGCGGCAACAAGGTGCGGGTGTGGGAGCTCGCCACCGGCCGTGAGGTCCACACCCTGCGGGGCCACACCGGCCCCGCGAATTCGGTCGCCGTGAGCCCCGACGGGCGGTTCGTCGTCTCCGCGGGGGACAGCACGGTGCGGGTGTGGGAGCTGGCCACCGGGAGGAGGGTCCACGTCCTGCGGGGCGGCGGCGAGCGCGTGGAGTCGGTTGCCGTGGCCCCGGACGGCCGGGTCGCCGTCTCCGCGGGCGGCGGCGAGACGGTGTGGGTGTGGGACCTGGTGACCGGGAACTGTCTGCGCACCATCCGCGTAGGTGAACGGTTCAGTGCCACCGTCGTGTCGAGCGCGCTCAGCCCCGACGGGCGCCTCTTCGTGACCGGAGACGCGGGCGCCACGCTGCGCGTCCTCGAGCTGGCCACAGACCAGCTCCTGCACCCGCCGCGACGCGGCGGGGCGAGATCGGTCGCGCTCAGCCCGGACGGTCGCTTCGCGCTGGTGGGCAGCGACTCGTCCAACGGCGACCCCACGGCGCGGATCCGGGAGCTCGCCACCGACCGCGACATCCACACCATCCAGGGTCCCTCCGGCGGTATGGCGTCGCTGGCGATGAGCCTCGACGGGCGGTACCTCGTCGCCGGCGGGGAGGACGGGACGGTGTGGATCTGGGAGACAGACTGGGAACTCGAGGCTGTCGAGCCGGCTGACTGGGATGACGGGGCCGCGCCCTACCTGGACGCGTTCCTCGCTCTGCACACTTCCCGCCCGCCGGATCGGCCCGCCTGGGACGAGGGCGACTTCGACGGCCTGATCCGCCGGCTCCAGCACGCCGGCTATGGATGGCTGCGCCCGGCCGGCGTCAGGGCCGAACTGGACCGCAGAGCGCAGGACGCCGAGCTGGCCGCGTCGGCCGCGTCGGCCGCGGACGTCACCGCCTCGGGCACCGAACCCGCCGCGACGCCCCTCGGCGCGGATGAGGAGAGCGGGGGCCAGGCCGCCGCGCTGGAGATCGAGGACGAGGCGCAGCTGGCGGGCGTGCTGGCGGCGGTGCGGCAGGCCATCGACGACGGCCGGTTCCCGGCCGCGCGGTCGCTGCTCAGCCGGGCCCGCCAGGTGCCGGGGCGCGCGGGGGACCCGCGACTGCTCGAGGCCTGGCGAGACCTCTCCCGGTTCTCGGTGCGCATCGGTCTGCGAAGCGCCTGGCAGTCGCGTGTGCTCAGCGGCCACACCCGCGAGGTGCTGGCGGTCGCCGTGAGCCCCGACGGCCGTCTTGCTGTGTCCGGCTCACAGGACCGGTCCGTGCGGGTGTGGGAGCTGGCCACCGGCCGCTGCCTGCACACCCTCGCCGGTCATACCAATGCCGTGACCGCCGTCGCCGTCAGCCCGGACGGCCGCCTCGCGCTGTCCGGTGGCGACGACGCCGCGGTGCGGGTCTGGGAGCTGGCCACGGGCCGTCTCGTGCGTACTCTCACGGGTCCCACCGATCGCGTGCGGGCAGTGGCCGTGTCCCCGGACGGCCGGTCAGCGCTGTCCGGCGGCCTGGACAAGGAGATCCGCCTGTGGGACCTGGCGACGGGACGCCTGAAGCGCACCGTCGAGGGGCATGCCGGCACCGTGACGTCGATCGCCATATCTGCGGACGGCCGTCTCGCGCTGTCCGGGTCCTGGGACCTGACGGTCGGCGTCTGGTTCATACCGGATGGCTTCAACGTGTACCCCGTGAGTGTGCTGGAGGACCCGGATGACTTCTCGGACCTCAGGGCCAGGGTGGAGGAGCACATGGTTCAGTCCGTCGCCCTGACGGCGGACGGCCAGTTCGCCCTGACCGGCCACGGTCTCCACCACCTGGGGCGCAAGGGCGCGGTACGGCTCTGGGATATGGACGAGGAGAGGTGCGTCCGCGTGCTCAGTGGCCACACGAAGGCGGTGCTGTCGGTCGCGGTGAGCCCGGACGGCCGGTTCGGCTTCTCCGGTGGTGACGACGGGGCGGTGCGGGTGTGGGAGCTGGCCACGGGTCGCGTCGTCCACACGGCCCGCAACCAGGCCGACTCCGTGGCCTCGCTGGCGCTGGCCCCGGACGGGAACTCGCTGCTGTTCGCCGGCGATGACGGGACGCTGCGGGTATGGGACCTGGACTGGGACCTCGAAGCCCGTGAACCGGCCGACTGGGACGAGGACGCCGACCTGTATCTTCGGGCGTTCCTCGTCCGGCACGGAGGGGATCTCATGACGAGCCGGGCCTCCTGGACGGAATCGGACTTCGACGGCCTGATGCGGCAGCTCCAGCATTCCGGCCTCGGCTGGCTGCGCCCGGCGGGCGTCCAGAGGGAGCTGGAACGCAGGGTTCGCGGGGCCACGTAGGCCGCGGACCGAGCTCCGTGAGGCGCCTGGCGGCGGTCGCCTCACGGAGCCGGTAGTCCTACGGCCTGATAGCTCGTCAGATCTCGGCCGCTGTGGTGAGGGCGGTACCAGCCGAACCGAGCGTGCGTGACGGATGTGGAATCTGTGGTGGGGGTCGCTGCGTGTTCAGGCGCTCAGGCGGCGGAGCCGGGCGAGGCGGCGTACCCCGTCCGCGGCGGGGCGGTCGAGGCAGGGCTGGAGTGCTGCCTCGAGACGGGCGCGGACGGTGGGCTCGTCGAGATGCATGCCGATGGCGACGAGACCGTCGGGGCCTTCCGTCACGGGCCTCATCGCGAGGTGGGTCTGTCGTCCGACGATGTTGACCACGTAGCCGCGCATACCCCGCCCCGTGTTTACGGTCACGGTGCCCTTGAGCCGGTAGACGTTCGTGGGTGGATCCTCGAGCAGGTCGACCAGCAGGCCAGGATCGATCGGGCCGGCGGCGGGGACGGTGACCGCGCCGACGCGCGGGTGTGGCTCGTCGTCGTGGTCGTGCCTGGCCAGGGCCGCGAGCGGAAGCTCGTCTGCGGGGTCGTGCGGGCTCGCGGCGTCGAACACGAGTGCCGGGTCGATGCGGCCGTGCGTCGTGTCGACGATGTGGGCATGTGGGTTGCTCGCGCGCACCCGGCTGGAGATCCGTGCCACCGTCTCGGCCCGGTGCGCCGGCGGAACCCGGTCGGTCTTGTTGATCAGGACGAGCGAGGCGGACGCGAACCGGGCCGGCGGCAGGCCGCCTCTGTCGACGGTCGCGAAGTACGAGGCGGCGTCGATCACGTCGATGAGGCCGCCGGGGCGGACGCGGTCCACACCACTGAACCGGATGAGCCTCGCCAGTGCTGGCGGGTCAGCCACGCCGCTGGCCTCCACGATCACCGCGTCCAGCCGCAGCCGGGGATGGGTCAGTTTCTCCAGCGCCTCGTCCAGGCCGTCCGTGTCTGGCAGGCAGCACAGGCACCCGCCCGCGATCGAGGCCGGTTGGTCGACCTGACCGGTGATCAGCGCGGCATCGACGTTGATCGCTCCGAAGTCGTTGACCACCACCCCCAGGCGCGCCCCCGGCGTCTGGAGCAGGCGGTTGAGCACCGTCGTCTTGCCCGCGCCCAGGTACCCGGTGAGCGCGATCACAGGCACCCGCACCCTCATTCCGACATGCCTCCTCCCGGCCCGCCTCCAGCCGGTGCCCGGATACGTGTCGCCTGGTAAGCGGGCGCGGGCCCCGGACAACGGGCTATGAAGACCATGCCATCGCTCGCGACCAGGCACTTCGGCCGGGTGCGGAGCCCTCTCCGTCTGCTGAGACGGGTCTGTCGCGTGCTCCGACGCCGCTGCCAGGCCAGCGACCTACCGGGCCAGCCGACCTGCCAGCGGCGTGGCAGCGATCTGCCAGAGGCCGAGAGGACTGCCGTGTTCGGCTTGGACCTGTCAGGCTCAGCGCGTCGCCTGTGATGCGGCGAGCCGGGAAGATCTTGGGCGGTCGCGAGGGGTGACCGTGGGGGTGGTGTCACGGATCGACGGGGAAGGATTGATCGCCATGCGGGTCACCGGATTCGACCATCTCGTTCTCAACGTGGGCGACGTCGAGCGTTCGCTCGCCTTCTACTGCGGCGTTCTCGGCCTTGAGCCCGTCCGGGTCGAGCAGTGGCGGGCGGGCAAGGCTCCGTTCCCGTCCGTCCGCGTCAGCGGCGAGACCATCATCGACCTGGTCGCGCTGCCACGGGGCTCGGCCAACGTGGATCATTTCTGTCTCGTCGTGGACCCGCTCGACTGGCAGGAAGTCATCGACGCGGGCGCCGTCACGGTCGTGGACGGCCCGGCCACCCGCTTCGGCGCGCGCGGCAACGCGGTTTCGCTCTACATCAGCGATCCCGATGGCAACACCGTCGAGCTTCGCTGGTACCCGGCGGACGCCCCGGCGACGTGACGCCGCCCGCCCCGAGGTGCTCCAGTGACACGGAACTAAGCCGGCTCTGTCAGCTCTGCCGGCTCTGTCAGCTCCGCCGGTGGGCGCGGCCGCCGGACCCGCCGTGCCGCCGCCCCCGCGGGCCACTTCGACGCCGACGACGACGAGCGCGTGCACCACGGCGCTGACGACCGAGAACGCCACGAAGGCGCCGCTGCTCGACCAGGGATAGCGCCACATGTCATCGGAGAGGTCGGTGGCGGGCTGGATGCCGAACTGGAGCACCGCACCAGCGACGACGGTGAACGCCGCGGCGCCGATGAAACCGATGGCTGCTATGGGTATCTGGCGGACATGTGCGTTGCTGGTTGAAGACATCGTTCCTCCCGATCGATTCTGTTGCTGGTGTCGTTGTACGAGTCGGGGCCGGGGGCCGGCATCAGGGCAGGGGCTGAATCACCGATACGCGCCAGCACTGACCGTCGTTGCGCGCCAGCACCGTTGCCGGCTCTCGGCGAGGATTGGGACAATTAGCGGGCGTGATGCGCCTTCACTTGCGTGGTGGCTGGCGTCGGTGTTCGCGGCGACGCTGGCGGCAGAGGTCGTCGCGGTCGCGTTGTCGTGGGGCCCGGAGCCCGCCCACGACAGCGGGCTGTACGCGATCTACACCGTCACGCTTTCCGTCGCGGGTGCCCTGACCGTGCCGCGCCACCCGATCGTGCGGTTGGTGCAACGTCTGCGCCGCTCGAGCTTCGGCTGTTCCTCCCGGACAGTGGCGCGGCATGCCGTCGGACAAGGCGGCTCGGACAGGGCGGCGATGACGAGGTCCGCCGGACGCTCGGCAGCACGGTCGCCGAGATCATCTCGCCGTCGACGAGCACCGCGGAGTTCGCCAGCGGCCTACCCGGACGCCAGCGCGACCAGCAGCGCCAGCAAGGGCAACGACTGCCACCGCCGGCGCAGGTCCAGCCGCGGGACGGGCAGCGCCGCGAAGCCAGCCAAGATGCAGCTCCCGTCGTCCATCGACGTCAGCCCCATTCGTGGACGGCTCGGAGGTGGGCGAGTACGGCCAGTACCCGGCGATGGCCGCCCGTGCTCTCGGGGATGTCGAGTTTGAGCAGCACGTGGCGCGCGTGGGCTTCGACGGTTCGTTCGCTGAGGACGAGCCGGTTCACGAGCTCGGGCAGGCGACTACCGGGTCGGAGCCGTCGCGCGGATGTTCGCGGCGTCGCCGGAGCCGCCCGCCCGGCGCGGCGTCCGATTCGTTCAAGCCAGGCAGGGCCGCTTTCCCTACGGTCTGGGTATGCCAACGTTCTCACTGACTGGAATCGTGGTGTCCGACATGGCGCGGGGGCTGGCGTTCTACCGCCGCCTCGGCCTGGAGATCCCCACGGCGGCCGACGCGGAGCCGCATGTCGAGGTCACGACCCCGAACGGCCGCCTCGCCTTCGACACCGACGACACGATCCGCTCGTTCGACCCGAGCTGGCGACCGGGCTCCGGCTCACCGCGGCTCGGGCTCGCGTTCGCCTGCGCCGACCCGGCCGAGGTCGACAAGGTCTACGCCGACCTGACCGGCGCCGGATACACCGGCGAACGTCCGCCGTGGGACGCCTTCTGGGGCCAGCGGTACGCGACGGTGGCCGATCCCGACGGCAACCACGTCGACCTGTACGCCCCGTTGGCCGGTAGCTGAGCCAACCGGCTGGCCGGGTCAGGCCGGCCGGTCAGGAGGCACCGACGGAGTCGGCCGCCGGCATGACCAGCTCGCGTAGCGGCGCCCCGCCGAGGGCACGGACCTCGCGGGCGAGATGAGCCTGGTCGGCGTAGCCGGCCGCGGCGGCCACGCCGGCGAACGGCGACCCGGCGCGGGCCAGCGCCAGCGCGCGGCGGAAGCGGACGATCCGGGCCAGCGTCTTCGGCCCGTAGCCGACCGCGAGCTGGCAGCGGCGCAGGAACTGGCGTTCGCTGAGCGCCGCGGCCCGGGCGACCTCGGCCACCGGAGCCCCTGCGCGGATGCCGGCCAGCGCCGCCGGCGGCAGCAGGTCGGCCAGCCCGGCCCGCCGGCCACGGCGGGCGATCTCGGCCTCGAACGCCGCCGCCGGCGCCTCGGCGGCCGCGAGGCGCTCGGCGAGCCGGGTCGCCTCGGCCGCGCCCCAGATCTCTACCAGCGGCACCCGGCGGTCGCGGACCTCGCTGGCCGGGACGCCGATGCGCGCCGGGCCGACCGCCGAGTCGAACCGCATACCCAGGTGGAGCGAGCCCGGCCGCCAGAGCGCGAACGCCGGGGCGGTGTCCGGACCGGCGACGAAGACGTGCCCGACGTCACCCGGCCCGGCCCGCGACCAGATCAGGTCCATGCAGCCGTCGGGCAGGACGCGATGCTCCGCTCGCCCCGCGGAGGTGGCGTCGGCCTGGGCCGTCGTCTCGCCCGCACGATCTGGTGCGGCCGCCAACCACATGGTGGCCGCCAGCATCCGGGCCCGCTGCTCGCGATACATCATCCCGACGGTACCCGGCCACGCGTCGTCCCATTGATCGCCCGGGCCCTCTCGTCACCGCGTCCACGGGTGCCAGCACAGATTCTCAGGGGCCCGATACCGCGATCCGACCAGGTGATCCCACCGGCGAAGACTCCCGTGCCGCCGTTGGCAGCGCCTCTTCCGAGGCCGTCGGCCAGTCCCTGGGTGACGGCCCGAGCGCGCGTAGGTGCCCCACCTGCATGCGACACCACGGAGACACGCCGAGCGAACCCGACGAAACGTCGCCCACGAATGTCGACCAAGGAGTCCAGTACGCCTCGGCGACCTCCTCCGGGTTGAGCTGGAAGGGCTCCGACGTCGTGGCGGAGAAGACCGGGCAGATCTCGTTCTCGACGGTCCCGTCTTCCATCACGGAGCGGTAGCGGAAGGTGGGAAGGACCAGGCGAATGTTCTGGACACGTAGGCCCAGTTCGTCAGCCAGCCGGCGCGAAATAGCCGCCGGTATGGCCTCGCCGAGAGCCGGATGTCCGCAGCACGTGTTGGTGAGCACCCCGGGCCAGGTACGTTTGTCGAAGGACCGGCGTGTCACAAGAAGGCGGTCAGACGCGTCGAAGACGTAACACGAGAACGCGAGGTGGAGTGGCGTTCGAGGTCCGTGAACTGTTGCCTTCGGCGCGACTCCTATGGCCTCTCCATCGAGGTTGAGGAGGACGACGGTCTCGGTAGTCTCGCTACTCTCCACGGCCACCATTCTATGGTCGGACATTCCCGGCCGGCCGGCCGCGGGTCGCGATTAGCGGTGTTCTCCATCACGGCCGTTCTCCTGACAGATTTCCGACTCGGGCACGACGAAGGCTGTGATGTAAAATTGGCACCATTTTCCACCTGCCCGAACTGGACCGCGACGATCCGGGCCGCCCGGATGACGTTTTCCGGCTGCCGGCCCCTGCGCGGACGATCCGCGTCCCGACGCGCGGGACGAGGGCGAGCCAGCCGGACCGGGGCTGTCCCGGTGTGCGCCCACCACCGGCCGTCTTCGTGCGAGCGGTCATCCGACCCGCGGCGGCCCCGAGGGCGTCACAACATCACCGAGCTGCGCGGAGGACGACGCCGCACCGGTCTGTGGCGCGACGTCGCGCGACTGGCTGAACTGCTGGACATCCCCTCCCGTTCAGCCAGGAAGCACCCATCCCGGTCGCCCACGTCACCGTCGCAGGCCTCCGTCCCACAACGGGGCCGCGCCGGGATGTCCGGAACGCGTGGCCCACCCGCGTGGCCGGCGTGTCGAGCGCGGAGCGACGCATGGAGAGCGATCGCCGGCGCACTCTCCCACGCCGGGACGCGCCACAAGCCATACGCTGGACTGCGTAGGCAGGTCGGTCAGCGGGGCCCGAGAAGGGTCGGCGGCGACCCGCGGGCCGGGGCGATGCGGCCAGAGGCCATGCCACCAGCCGGCACCAGGCGTCGATCCGTCGCTCACCTACAGCCAGACCGACCTGAGCCTGCCGCCGGAATCGCGGCTCCTCCTCTACACCGACGGGCTCGTCGAGCGCCGCCACCTCTCGATCACCGACCGGCTCGACACCCTGGCCGACGTCGCCGCCGACCACGACCCACACGGGCACGGCGGCCTCACCGGCCTCTGTGACCACATCCTCACCCACGTCGCCGGGCCAGCCGGACGGGAGGACGACCTCTGCCTCCTCGCCGCCCAGACGCCCTAGTCAGGTGAGGTCGTGATGGCCGGCGACCTGGGACATGCCTACGGTGTGCTCGCCCAGCGCGATCCCGTGCTTGCGCGGGTGCAGGCGGAGGATGGGCGTCCAGCAGGTCACTGTGGCCGGCGCAGTCCAGCAGCGAGGAACTCGACTGGTCGACATGCGTCGTAGCGGTGAGTCGTGTCGGCGCCCAGGTAGATGCCCCGACGCCGCGCATGAGCTCGTAGGCATCCAGGTCTGGGCGGATCTCGCGGGAGCTGGCCACGGCGTCGAGTAGCCGAGCACACACGGGCACGAGGCGGGTCGGTCTCCCGCTATGCGGGGTCGGGCGCGGTGACGGGTTCGAGGATGTTCTCGACCTCGGCGTGGCCGGTGCCGGGGAGGTGGTGGGGGTGCCCAGCTCGGCACAGCTCCAGTGGCGTGAGCCCGTCGGCGTCCCGCAGGTTGGGGTCGGCGCCGAGGGCGAGCAGGCATCGGACGCTCGCGGGTCGGCCGTTCGCGGCGGCGAGTCGCAGCGGATGGCGGCCCCAGGTCTCGTCGACCCCGTCGACAGGCGTGCCAGCCGCGACCAGCGCCTTGATCACCGTCAACCGCTCATGGTCCACGGCCATGAGGAGCGCGAGGAGACACTGCTGCGGGCTGGCCTCCCCGAGAGGCCAGCGGCTGATGTCGCCGGCCGCCGCGCCGATGACAAGGTCCCGGATCCGTGCGCCTGCCTTCACCAGGACGTCTACCACCTCGGTCATGCCGAACACGGCCGCGTGCAGCAGCGCGTTTCCGCTGGGAACCCCGCCGGATGTCGCCGAGGAGGTGGCCTCGAGGTCGGCACCCGCCCGGATGAGGACCTCGGCGACCTCGGCATCGCCGTAGCTGGCCGCGGTGATCAGGGGAGTCTCCGGGCTGCCCGGCTCGCCGTCGACCGGTGCTCCGGCCGCGAGCAGCGCGCGTGCCAGCGCCGCGGCGCCGGGGACGTCCCGCCAGATGTCGCGGGACGTGTCGTAGCGCAGCATCGCGACGTAGTTCAGCGGCGATGCGCCCAACGGGTGGTCGCACCACTGGGTCATCTCGGCGGTGGCCAGGCGCGGCTCGCGGGCAAGCAGGTCGGCCAGCTTTGCCACGTCGACGTCGTCGAGGGTCTCGCGGCGGTCGACCTCGATCTTCAGCCGGGTCCAGCTGGTGAATCCGTACTCGCGGGCGACGGCGAGCTGGGCGTTCGCGAGACCGACCTCGGTCCCGACGGCGTGAACACGCGCCAGCGCGGTGGCGTCACCGCCTTGGGCGGCCCGTAGGAGGTCTCTGGCCTGGTGACGAAGCTGCTGGAAGTCCGGGCGGGCGGGAAGACTGGGCATGACGTCCCCTCGTCAGCTCGCGGTCCGCGCGCCGAGCTGGAAAGGAGAACGTCACCAGCCTGGGGTAAGTCATGTCGCTGGAGGTGGACTCAGTCCTGCCCGCGGACCCGGAAGCGCCCTCCCGCGCTCACCGCTCATGGTAGCGAACACGGCTACCACCCGACACGAGGACCGCCAGCCAGCCGTGTAAAGGTCACGACACCATAGGCGGCGCCGGTCGAGAACAGGTTGAGCACGGCGGCCTTGAGAGCAAGGAACGGGGTGAACTCGACACGGACAGGTGCCGAGGACTCGGGCGGGCGGTGAAACGGCGATCCGGGCCGCCTACCCTCAAGGCCCGCCGAACTTGCAGTCCGGCCGGTCATTCCGCTGGCGGGCATCCCTCGCAGCACCGATCATGGCTACCGTTCGCCGACGTTGCCGTGACTCAGGTTGTGACCGGAGGTAGCTGATGAGCCCGCTACGCGTGATCCAGTGGGGGACCGGAAACGTTGGCCTGCACGCCTTACGGGGGATCATCCGGCGGCCGGATCTCGAGCTGGTCGGCGTGCATGCCCACTCGCCGGCCAAGATCGGACGGGACGCGGCCGAGTTGTGCGGGCTGAGCGAGCCCACCGGGGTGGTCGCCACCGACGACATCGACGCGCTGCTGGCCACCGACGCAGACTGCGTGTCGTACATGGTCCAGGGCGAGTCCCGGATCGACGACACGATCGACGAGCTGTGCATGATCCTCGCCGCCGGCAAGAACGTCGTGAACACCGCGCTCGTCTTCCTGGTCAACCCGGCGTTCCTCGACGACGCGACCCGTGGCCGGCTCGCGACCGCCTGCGAGAAGGGCGGGACCACCCTGTTCACCTCGGGCATCGACCCGGGCTGGTCCGGTGACATGCTCCCGCTGCTGGTGGCGCAGATGTGCGAACGCGTCGACTCGATACGAGTCAGCGAGCTGATGAACTACGGCGAGTACGCCGACCCGACGTTCACCGGCGAGGTATTCGGTTTCGGCCTGCCGCTCGATCACCCGGCCGCGCTGTACGAGCCCGGGGCGGTGACCTTCGGCTGGGGCGGGATCGTCCGGCTCCTGGCCGACGCGCTCGGCTGGACGCTCGACGAGATCCGTGAGGAGCATGAGCGACTTCCGGCCCCGGAGACGTTCCACACGGCGATGGGACGCATCGAGCAGGGCAGCACCGCGGCCGTCCGTTTCGACGTGACTGGCATCGTCGGCGGCCGGCCCGCGATCGTCGCCGCCCACGTCAACCGGCTGCGCGACGACATCGGCCCGGACTGGCCGATCCTGGCCGGCGGCCGCTCCGGCTACCGTGTCGAGGTCACCGGCCACCCGTCGTTCACGCTCGAGCTCGAGCCCCGCCTCGACGACGGCGGCGGCCACGCCGTGGCCGGCGTCGTCGGCACCGCCATGCGCCTCCTCAACGCCATCCCCACCGTCTGCGCCGCCCCACCCGGCCTCGTCACCCCGCTCGACCTCCCCTTCTTCACCGTGGGCGGCGCCTGACCGCGCACAGGCCCGGCGAATCCACATGGAAGGACGCGGGCGGTTCGGCGAGCCGATCGCTCGGGCCGTCAGCCAGCTGAGTATGCGAACTGGCATCCGGTTACCCGTCGACCGCCGCCCAAACGAGATCCACGGAAAAGGCCCCAGCGGCCCCTCCACTGGGCGGCCCGACCATGTATCCGCTGAGCCGCGTATCCGCCGAACCGGTCAGGAGCCCGACGGCGACCGTCCGCGAATACCGAGATCGCCGTCGTTGGCCTTCCCGCCGCCGTCGCCGGCCTTCGGGCCGCTGTTCGCGGGGCCGTCGTCGCTCTTGAGGACGGTGCCGTAGCCGCCGTCGTGGTAGACGAGTGGCTCCGCCGTGGGATCGACCCGGCTTTCGAGGACCTCCGCGACCACCAGCCAGTGGTCTCCCGTGGCGGAACGGTCCCGGATCCGGCAGCGCAGCCAGGTGGCCGCGTCGAGCAGCAACGGTTCGCCGGTGTCGAGCCGGCGCCAGCGGGTGGGCGCGGCGAACCGGTCGGCACCCGGCGCGGCGAAGCGCGCGGCGAGGTCCTGCTGATCCCGGGAGAGCAGGTGAACGAGGAGCGTTTCGGCGGCGCGTAGCGTCGGCGCGATCGACGACCGGACCGACAGCGCCAGCGCCAGCAGCGGGGGGCGTTCGGACAGGGAGGCCACCGATGTCGCGGTGAAGCCCACCGGGCCGCGCTGTCCGGACATCGTCACGATCGTGACGCCCGCCGCGTGCCGCCGGAAGGCCCGGCGCATCGCCTCGGCGCCGGCTTCGTCGAGGCTGTCGCTCAGGGGCCGGGATGCTGCCCGCTGCGATGACGGCGACGGTGCGCGGTTCGGCATGTTCGGACCCTGCTCCGTTCGTGCTCGTCCACCTTGTCCGTGCATATCGGTGCGGACACACGCGACCCGGGCAGGCGCCAGGGCGCGGTGCCGACAAGACATGCGGTGTCGAGGTGAGCCGTCCACCGAACACTACTGACACACATACCAACGTTCGACCCCGCCTTTCGTTGATCCGCTCGACTGGCAGGAGGTCATCGACGCGGGCGCCGTCACGGTCGTGGACGCCCTGGCCAAGGTCTCCTGTCAGATCAGGAACGATGATCCGGTGCTCTGCGCCAAGATCGGAGACGCCTCGGACGGTGGGACGGGAGAGGCGTGGCGGGCGCCAGGAATGGTGCCCGTTCACGGACGGCCATGGTCAAGGGCCGTTTGGATCTCACGATGAACGGCGGCTCGACGGTCTGGATGATTGCGCCTTGGCGGTCTGGTATGGCGCGGGCTTGTCGGGTCGGATGGCGCACGCTGATTGGCTTGTGGTGTTATGGCACCCAGCAGAGATCATCGCCGGGGACTGATCTGAAGGAGGCCCGCGATGGAGCGGCCAGCTGAGACTGACGACGTGCAGGCCCTGGAGCCGGGCACGGGTCCCGTCGGGCCGGTCGCGTTCGTGGCATTGGGGGCGGCAGTGGCGCGGGTGATGCCGTCGTTGGTCGCCCGTGTTCCACGGGAGCCGGCCGCGCGGCTCGGGCGGCTCGGGCTCGCGGGGCCGGCCGGGATGACGGTGGTGGGAGCCGTCGGGAGGCTGCCCGCCACCGCGCTGAGGCCGGGTCGCCCCGTGCCGTGGGCGGCGACCGAGCCCGTCTTGTCCGGCCAGATGCGAGGTCAGCTCGCCGCCGCCGGCGGGCCGGTGCCGTCGGCGCAGCCAGGCCCGCCAGCGCCACCGCCGGTTATGCGGTCCGGACCGATGCCGATGCCGATGCCGATGTCGGTGTCGGTGTCGGGGCCTCCTGGGGCGCAGCAACCTCCACCGCCGTTTGTGCCGTCGTTCCCGGCCGGCCCGGCCGAGTCGCCGGTGCTGCGGGAGCTGCGCCGGCTCGGGTCGACGCTGACCGCCCGGCTGCACGGCGCGCTGGAGGTCGCGGTCGACGGCCTGGTGTTGGCCGACGTCCCGCCCGGGCTGACGGCGGGTGTGCCGCGTCCGCCGGACGGGGCTCGAAGCGTCCTGCTCTCGGCCGCGGACGGCAGCGATCTGGAGAACGCCGTCATCATGCTCGATCAGTTCCGCTGGGGGATCACGATCCTGGTGGCGGAACTGGTGCGGGCGCTGCGCGCGCATCCCGGCGTCGCGCCGCTGCTGACGCCGCCGGAGGTCGAGGGCGATCGGACGCCGGCTGAAGCGGAGACAGCCGTCGCGGCGTGGCATGGCCGCGCGCACCTGGCGCTGGGGGTGGCGACCGCGGTGGCGGTGCTGGCCGAGCTGGCCCCGCCGGCGGTGGCTGGCGGGGAGGCGGCGGTCATCGGCGTCGGGCTGGGGGCGGCGGCGCAGGTCCTCGCGGTGGCGCCGATGCCGGCCGCGTACGCGGCGGCGGCCCTGGCGCGGCGCCGGGCCGAGTACCTGCTGCCGCGCAGTGCCTGGGGACATGTGGAACCGGCGGACCACCGGATCGGCCTGCTGGAGAGCGAGCTACCCGAAACCGACGCCGGCGCCTTCGCTGGCAACGGCCTGGTCACGGAGGTGGCCGGCGGCGCCGTGATCCGCACCGGCACGGACCATGGTCTCGTCTCGGTACGGCTCGAGGTGCTCGCCGGCGCCCCGCCGGACGTGGACGTCCTGGTCTGGGACGAGGTCGTCGAGATCAGCTGGACGTCCATGGCCGGCGCCGCGAGCGTGCTGGGCCGGCCGTCGGTGGAGGCCGGTCACATTCCGCGCAGCGCCAACCTGCGCGAGCAGGCCCCGCCGTGGCCCGGCGAGCTGCGACTGCGGGTGCACGCCTCCGGTCGGGACGACTCGCCCGGCAGGGTCAGCGTGTCGGGTGTCGTGACCGACGAGCGGTACCAGCTGATTGTCTGGGAGGCGCCCCGCGAACCGGAGATCGTGTACAAGCGCTCCGACCGGCTGGGGGCGCGGCTGCGTGGCGAGCCGGAGCCGCCGCTGGTCGACCGGCCCGAGTATGCCTACCGATGGTTCAGGCACACGTCGATCTCCGAGGGCGCGACGATCACGGTCATCGCCGGGCCGGCGGACACCGACGCCGTGCTGCGCGCGTTCGGCGCCGACCCGGCGGTACCGCGGTCGTTCTGGGACACCCGCGCCTCCGACGACCTGACGATGCGGGCACTGGCGGTCATCGCCGTCGACGGCGCGGTGGTCGCGATCGAGGACAACGCCTTCCGGGGCAGCCGTCCCGAGGTTCTGGCCGCGCTCTCCCGGCTCGGCCGGACCGGGAGCGTGTTCTGGAACGTCAGCGCGGGCCCGCGGCTGGGGCTGGCTGAAGGCGGTGAGGCGCTCTTCCACGGGTTCGAGCCCGGGCTGTGGCAGCCGACGCCCGCCGCGGCGGAGCCCTACCTGGCGGGGCTCGACTTCAAGGACTACCGCGACAGGACCGAGAAGTGCCTGGTCGCCGTCGAACGGTTCACCGGGTACACGGTCCAGGCTCGCGACCTGGAGCGCATCGAGGCCGCCGACGTGGCGTACGAGATTCCGGACCGGTAGGCCGGACCAGTAAGCCGGGACGGTGGTCCGAGCAAGCCGGTGGGCTTAGCAAATGGGCCGGGACTGCGCGGTCAGCCACGGTCGTAGGTCTTGGTGTTAGTCAGTATGTCTGCCAGCCTTGTGGGTCGACACCGCCGGGGATGTCCGCGTTCGGGTCGTACGGCGTGCGGGTGAGAAACGCCTTCTGTCGGTGGTTGAGGGTGACGGGTGCTCAGCCCGCGCGACCGTGCTACCCGACACGGGCCAGGAGGAGCGCGAGCCTGCGGTGGTGGTGATCGCGGGGGAGCCGGCCGCCGCGCATGAGCGTGACCAGGCCGTGCAGGGCGGCCCAGAGAGTCTCGGTCAGGACACCTAGGTCGTCGCCGTCCGCGTGCGGGCGGACGGTCTCGGCCAGTTCGCCGAAGGCCGCGTGCAGGGCGGCCGGCGCTCCCGGGGTGGCGAACGGCAGGTTGACGGCCTGCGCGAACATCGCGTCGTAAAGCGCGGGGCGCTGGTCGGCGAACGCGGTGTAGGCCAGGCTGACGTCGGCGAGGGCACGGTCGGCGTCCGGCGCCTCGGTGCGGGCCGCGCGCAGGACCTCGGCCAGCTCGGCGAAGCCTTCGACGGCGACCGCCGTCATGATCGCGTCCTTGCCCTTGAAGTGGGTGTAGAGCACCGGCTGGCTCCCTGCTGTTCGCCCTCTGACCCCGTTCACCCGCTGACCTCAGGTCCGCCCACTGGCCATCGCCCAGAAAGCAGGGATCCGAACATGTCGCTGGTCGCCCCCGACCTCACCGAGTCCGTCAGAGAGTCGTCATGGCCGACCACCGCGAGGTCCGCGGGGGGACCGGACGGCCTCGGACCGAGGTGTCTGCCAGATCGCGGATGGAGCCCGCTCCCCGGAAACGGCCCGGCCGGGACCTTCGTCGTCCCGCCTGACCGTCCGTGCGTCGGAGGGGCCCAGCGATGCCGCCGGGCGGACGCGGCCGGCACAGGTCGTGTGACCTGGTTGATAGGGCGTTGACATGTTCTGGCGTGCCCCGCACACTGCGAACGCGATCTGTGGGTGGAAGCCGGTGCGAATCCGGCGCGGTCGCGCCACTGTGATCAAGCTGTCCCGCCCGTCCGGGCGGTCGCTTGGGAGTCAGACCCACCCGCGGGTCCAGTCCGAATGTTCAGGGACGCGTGATCCCGAAGGGGGCTGCTGTGAGTACCAATGCGCCTGTTGTCGATGCGCACGACCAATCGATCTCCTCACCCATCAGCGCGCGGGCGCTGTGGCTCGGGGGAGTCCTCACTCTTTCGCTCCTGCTGTACTACTTCATCGGTATTGACCAGGGCGCGACGTCGCTGTTCGGTCAGGACAGCCACATCCATGAGTTCGTCCATGACGCGCGGCACTTCCTCGGCTTCCCCTGTCACTGAGAAGCCGGAGCCATCATGGAATCACGTTTCATTTACCGTGCCCTCGGCGTCGGCGCTCTCGGCGGCCTCCTGGCGTTTGTCTTCGCCCGGATCTTCGCCGAACCGTTCATCCAGAACGCGATCGACTATGAAGCGGGCCGCGACGCCGCCCAGAACGAGCTCTACAAGGCCGCGGGCCTGACGGTCGATGGGGAAGAAGCGGAGATCTTCAGCCGGGGGCTCCAGCGCAACCTCGGTATCGCCACCGGGATGGTCCTCTTCGGCCTGGCGATGGGCGGCCTGTTCGTCGTCGCCTACCTCGTCGTCTCCCGCCGCTTCCCCGGCATCCGGCCGCGGGTGCTCGCGGCTCTGCTCGCCGCTGCCTGCTTCCTCGGCTTCTACGCGGTGCCGTTCGTCAAGTACCCCGCGAACCCACCCGCGGTCGGCCACTCGGAGACGATCGGCGACCGCAGCGCGGTCTACCTGGCGATGGTCGGCATCTCCGTCGTCGCGCTCATCCTCGCTGTGGTAGCCGGCTACCGCCTTGCCGGACGCTTTGGTGCCTGGTACGGCAGCCTGCTCGCGGCGCTCGGCTTCGTAGTCGTTGTCTCCGTCGCGATGGCGCTGCTGCCCGCCCTGGGTCACTTCCCGCTCAACGAGTCCCAGTACGGCAAGCACGCCACCGAGACCCCGCAGCCGCTGCTCGGACCAGACGGGAAGATCGTGTATCCGGGCTTCCCGGCCGACGTCCTGTTCAAGTTCCGGCTGTACTCCATCATCGCCCAGATGATCATGTGGGCGACGATCGGTCTCGCCTTCGGCGCGCTAGCCGAGCGCGTCACCGCCAAGGTGAAGGCTCCCGCGTCGGCTGCCCGCCCAGCGGCGGCCGCCACGCCGTCCCCGGCATCCTGACGGTCGCATACCCACCTCATACCGGCCTCGGCCGAGCCCGGCGGGTCGCGATCCGCGACCCGCCGGGCTTGCTCGCGTCTGGCCCGGCTCCGCCAGTCCGGTGCGCACGCCCGGTTCAGTCGATGCCTTGACATCTGATATATCAATCCGGCAGGCTGCTCTAGTGACAAGTGCGGCAGAGGCCCCCCGTACCGACATGACGGACGACGCGACGCGGCTCTTCCGCGAGGCCATGGCGCTGTTTCCCAGCGGCGTGACGATCGTGACGACAACGGACCACACCGGGCGCTGGTGGGGTTTCACCGCCAGTTCGTTCTGCTCGGTCTCCATGGACCCGCCGCTGGTGCTCGTCTGCCTCGCGGCGAAGGCCGAGTGCCACCCGGCGTTCGCCGCTGCCGAGCGGTTCGTCGTGCACGTGGTGCACCCCGAGCACGCGGACCTCGCCGTCCGTTTCGCGACCAGGGGCGCCGACAAGTTCGCGGACGCGGGCTTCCGCGCAGGCGAGCACGGTCTGCCCGTCCTCGACCGGGCGAGCGCGACGTTCAGCTGCGTCACCCATGCGGTGCAGCCGGCGGGTGACCACTCGATCCTGCTCGGCCGGGTCGAACGGACCTCGGTCGGCGAGGAGCATCCCGCTGTCTATTTCCGGCGCCGGTTCCACCTCATCGGGGATGTCGCCTGAGATCCCCGATGGCCGCCCGTCGACAGACCGAGGAGCCGGTTTCGGAGTCCGGTGCGCCGAGTCTGGCGCGCCGGACTGCCCCGCGGCGCGGCGTGAGACAGTCCTCTCTGATATACGCTGATTGCCGTGCCCACGCCGAGTCATCTACATCCGCACGATGACGGAGCCATCAAGGGTGGCAGTGGCGGAGCCATCAAGGGTGAGTAAGCGGTGGTAGTAGACGCCCCGGCCTCGGCGGGGTCGGCGGGAGACGCCGACGGAACGGGCCTTCGCCGGCTCCGGCTGGGGGCGACCGCCCGGGACAGGGTGGCCGACGTGCTGCGCGACCAGATCATGAGCGGCCGGTTCGGCCCGGGGACACGCATCGACCTGGACGAGACCGCCTCCTGGCTGGGCACGAGCCGGACCCCGGTTCGGGAAGCGTGCCTGACGCTGCAGTTCGAGGGGCTGGTCCACGTCGCCCCCCGCAGCGGGGTCACGGTCATCGGCCTGCGCCAGCGCGACGTCGAGGACAACTTCGCCCTGAGCGCCCAGCTCGCGGGCTCCGCGGCGGCCTGGGCGGCGGAGCGGATCTCGGTGCCCGCCCTCGACGAGGTGCGGCGGCTCGCCGACGGCGTCCGCGCCGCCGTCGAGGCCGGCGGGGACCCGAAGATGCCGAACTTCCTGTTCCACCGGGCGATCAACCGGGCCAGCGACTCGGTGCGGCTCATCGCGCTGATCCGTCAGACCGGGCGGATCATCCCGTGGTCCTTCTTCGACATGGTTCCCGAGCAGGTGGGCTGTGCCCTGCGGGAGCACGACGACATCGTCGACGCGCTCTCCGCCCGCAACGCCGCCCGCGCCCGCCGGGTCTCGGAAGAACACGTGATCAACGCCGGCCGGCTGCTCGTCGCCCGCATGTTCGGTCCTCAGCCGGCCGGCGACGCTGATTCCCTGCCGGACACCAGCGTCGCCAGTTAGCGGCTTCCCGCGGATCTTTGTTGGCCGGGTGTGGAAGCAGCGTTCGCCGGACTGTCGCCGCGGAGGATCGCCAGGACTGTATTCGGATCCGAGCGCTGAGCCCCCGCTCGCCCGGATCCGAATACGGTCCCGCTGATCAGGCTGTCGGCTTCGCGAAGCTGCTGGTGGGACGGGCGAGGCCCAGGTTCTCCCGCAGCGTCGAGCCGCTGTAGCTGGAGCGCATCAGCCCGCGGCGGCGCAGCTCGGGCACGACCATCCGGACGAAGTCCTCGAACGCCCCGGGGAAGTGGGTCGCGGCGAGGACGAAGCCGTCGCAGGAACGGGACTCGAACCACTCCTGCATCTGGTCGGCGATCTGCTCGCCGGTGCCGACGAACCGCGGGCCCTGCAGCAGGGAGGCCCGGTGGCTGGCGAGGGTGCGCAGGGTCAGCTTCCCGCCGCCGAGGTGCCGCTTCACCCCCTGGACGAGACCGCGGATGCCGGAGATGGAGGCGATGAGCTCGTCGGTGATCTCGTCGTCGAGCGAGTAGCCGGAGAAGTCGTGGTTGGTGAGCTCGGACAGCAGCGTCAGCGACGCCAGTGGGTGCACGAGCTCGTTGAGGAAGATGTTCTCCTTCTCCCGGGCGATCGCCTCGGTCTCGCCCACCACGGCGTAGACCATGGGCAGCATGCGCACAGCGCCCGGGTCGCGTCCCTCGGCCGCGATCTGCTCCTTCTGGGCCTTGTAGTGCTCAAGGGCCACGGCCTGGCTCGGGTCGGCGGTGAAGATCAGGTCTGCCCACCGGGCGGCGAAGCGCTGGCCGCGGCCCGACTGGCCGGCCTGGATGATGGGCGGCCGCCCCTGCGGCGGGCGGGGCACCGTGAGCGGGCCGCGCACGTTGAAGTACTTGCCCTCGTAGTTGATCTCGTGGACCTTGGCCGGGTCGGCGAAGATACCCGCGGCGCGGTCCAGGACCAGCGCGTCATCCTCCCAGGAGTCCCACAGCTGGGTGACGATCTCGATGAACTCCTCGGCGCGGTCATAGCGCTCGTCGTGGGCGAGGTGCTGCTCGACCCCGAAGTTGCGCGCCTCGGCGTCGTTCACCGACGTGACGACGTTCCACGCCGCCCGGCCGCCGCTGAGGTGGTCGAGGGTGGCGAAGGTCCGCGCGACGTGGAACGGCGGGTAGTAGGTGGTCGAGTAGGTCGCCCCCAGGCCCAGGTGCGACGTCGCCGCGGCGGCGGCACCCAGTACGGCCGTCAGGTCCATCTTGACTGGGCGGGCGCCGTAGCGGACGGCGTCGTCGGGGGACCCGCCGTAGATCGATGGCATCGCGAGGCGGTCGTCGAAGAACATCAGGTCGAACGTGCCGTCCTCGAGCACCCGCGCGATCCGCTGGTAGTAGCGCAGGTCGAGAAAGTCGGGCGCCGAGTTCGGGTACCGCCAGGAGCCCGAGTACACCGACACGTTCGAGGCCTGCATGAAGGCGACCAGGGTGAGCTGGTCGTCGCGTCCGGCGGACACGTCCACCCCTCTCGTGAGTTGATATATCAGAGATATGGTCACAGTAGACGCCGCCGGACGCCGCCGGGTCAACCCGGGTCAGGCACGGCCGGCGTCACGGACCCGCGGTGCGGTGGTCTCCAGCCGCATGCGGGCCGGCGGCGAGTCGGTGAGCTGAGGCGGAAGCCGGCCGCGGACCGCCACCTGGACGCGTGCCGGCGCCCAACACGTACGGAGCGGCCGTCGCGTACGACGTGCCCCGAGCGACCGGCGCGTACGGCACGGCCGGGCGAGAACGGTGCTCCGCGCACCGTCCGCCGCGGGCCGGGCCGCCGCGATGTGGTCGGGTCCGGTGGCTCGCCGTGCAGACGGCCGCGGACCTGATCGGTGAGGAGCCGCAGTACTCGCGGCTCGCCGCCCGCCTGCTTGCCGGGCTCATCGCCGACGAGGTCGCCGGCCAGGGGATCACCTCGTTCAGCGAGGGCGTCGCGAACGGCCACCGCCTCGGCCTCGTCGGCGACACGACCGCCGTGTTCGTCGCCGCGCACGCCGCCGAGCTGGACGAGCTCGTCGACCCGGGCGCCGACCGGGCGTTCGAGTACTTCGGCATCCGCACCGTGCAGGACCGTTACCTGCTGCGCCATCCGCGCACCCGGCTGGTCGTGGAGACGCCGCAGCGCTGGCTGCTGCGGGTCGCCTGCGGGCTGTCCCACGACGTCGCCGAGGCGGCCGAGCTGTACCGGCTGATGGCGTCGCTCGCCTATCTGCCGAGCTCGCCGACGCTGTTCAACGCGGGCACCGCGCATCCGCAGATGTCGAGCTGCTTCCTGGTCGACTCGCCTCGCGACGAGCTTGAGTCGATCTACGAGCGGTACGGCCAGGTCGCCCGGCTGTCGAAGTTCGCCGGCGGCATCGGGATCGCCTTCTCCCGGGTGCGCTCCCGCGGCGCGCTGATCCGCGGCACGAACGGCCGTTCCAACGGCATCGTGCCGTGGCTGCGCACCCTCGACGCCTCGGTCGCCGCCGTCAACCAGGGCGGGCGGCGCAAGGGCGCCGCCTGCGTGTACCTGGAGCCCTGGCACCCCGACATCGAGGAGTTCCTGGAGCTGCGGGACAACACCGGCGAGGACGCCCGGCGCACCCACAACCTGAGCCTCGCGCACTGGATCCCGGACGAGTTCATGCGCCGGGTGCACGCCGACGAGGCCTGGTCGCTGATCGATCCCGACGAGGTCCCCGAGCTGACGGACCTGTGGGGCGACGAGTTCGACCGCGCCTACCGGGCGGCGGAGGCCGCGGGGCGCTACGTCCGCCAGCTGCCCGCGCGTGACCTCTACACCCGGATGATGCGCACGCTCGCGCAGACCGGCAACGGCTGGATGACCTTCAAGGACGCCGCGAACCGGACGGGCAACCAGACCGCCGAGCCGGGCAGCGTCATCCACCTGTCGAACCTGTGCACCGAGATCCTGCAGGTCACCAGCGACGCCGAGACCGCCGTGTGCAACCTCGGCTCGGTGAACCTGGCCCGGCACGTGCTGGCGCCCGGGGCCGCCGACGCCGAGTGGTCGGCGTCGGCGGGCCCGGTGGGGGACCCCGCGGCCCGGATCGACTGGGCGATGCTGCGGGCCACCGTCCGCACCGCGGTGACCTTCCTCGACCGGGTGATCGACATCAACTACTACCCGACCGCCGAGGCCGCCGCGAGCAACCCGCGGTGGCGGCCGGTGGGACTCGGCGTGATGGGGCTGCAGGACGTCTTCTTCGCGCTGCGGCTGCCGTTCGACTCGGCCGCCGCCCGGGAGCTGTCCACCAGGCTCGCCGAGGAGATCGCGCTCACCGCGTTCGAACGGTCCGTGGAGCTCGCCCGTGAGCACGGCCGGCATCCGGCGTTCGCGCGGACCCGGGCCGCGCGGGGGGTGCTGCACCCGGACCATTTCGACGTGACGCTGACGCAGCCGGCGCGATGGACGGCGCTGCGGGCCGGGATCGCCGAGCATGGCCTGCGCAACTGCCTGCTGGTCGCGATCGCTCCGACCGCGACCATCGCGTCGATCGCGGGCTGCTACGAGTGCATCGAGCCGCAGGTGTCCAACGTGTTCAAGCGCGAGACGCTGTCCGGTGAGTTCATGCAGATCAACAACTACCTCGTCGAGGAGCTGAGGCGCCGCGGGCTGTGGACGGCGCCGGTCCGGGAGCGGATCAAGTCCGCTGACGGCTCGGTGCAGGAGCTCGGTGAGCTGCCGGACGACATCCGGGCCCTGTTCCGGACCGCCTGGGAGCTGCCGCAGCGGGCTCTGGTCGACCTGGCCGTGGCGCGGATGCCCTACATCGACCAGAGCCAGTCGCTGAACCTGTTCATGGCGGACCCGAACATCGGACGGCTGTCGTCGATGTACTCCTACGCCTGGTCGAGCGGCCTCAAGACGACGTACTACCTGCGGTCGCGGCCCGCGACCCGCATCCAGCAGGCCACGGTCACGGCCGCCGCCACGTACACCATCCCGGCCCAGGAATCCCCGAGGGAGGAATCCCCGAGGGACGGCGGGACCGACGGGGACGCCGCCACGGCCGTCGCCTGCTCCCTGGAGAACCCGGAGATCTGCGAGGCCTGCCAGTGACGACGCCCGCCCCGGCTCGGCCCGTCCCCTCCCCACCCGTCCACCCGGTACCCGGCCCGGCCGTGCCCCTCCAGGCCGGGCCCGCCGCCGAGGTTCTGGAAACGCGGCCGATGCTGCTCGACCCGGGCATGAACCTGACGCTGCGGCCGATGCGCTACCCGGCCTTCTACGACCGCTACCGGGCGGCGATCCGCAACACGTGGACCGTGGAGGAGGTCGACCTGCACTCCGACCTCGCCGACCTGCACCGGCTGAGCCCCGCCGAGCGGCACCTGGTCAACCGGCTGGTCGCGTTCTTCGCGACCGGCGACACGATCGTCGCGAACAACCTGGTCCTCAACCTCTACCGCCACATCAACGCGCCGGAGGCGCGGCTATATCTCTCCCGACAGCTGTTCGAGGAGGCCGTGCACGTCCAGTTCTACCTGACGCTGCTCGACACCTACCTGCCCGACCCGGACGAGCGGACCCGCGCCTTCGCCGCCGTCGAGAACATCCCGTCGATCCGGGCGAAGGCGCAGTTCTGCTACCGGTGGATCGACTCGCTGGGCGACCTCGACCGCCTGCGCACCCGCGAGCACCGGCGGGCGTTCCTGCTCAACCTCATCTGCTTCGCCGCGTGCATCGAGGGGCTGTTCTTCTACGGCGCGTTCGCCTACGTCTATTTCCTGCGCTCCCGCGGCCTGCTGCACGGGCTCGCCTCCGGCACCAACTGGGTGTTCCGCGACGAGTCGATGCACATGGAGTTCGCACTCGACGTGGTGGCCGCGGTGCGGGCGGAGGAACCCGACCTGGTCGACGCCGGGTTCGAGGCGGACGTGCGCCGGATGCTCGCCGAGGCGGTCGACGCGGAGACCGTGTTCGCCGAGGACCTGCTCGCGGGTGGGATCGCCGGGATGACCGCGCAGGACATGCGCCGTTACCTGGAGCACGTCGCCGACCGCCGGCTCGGCCAGCTCGGGTTCGCGCCGATGTTCGGCTCGGCCAACCCGTTCTCGTTCCTCGACCTGCAGGACGTGCAGGAGCTGTCCAACTTCTTCGAGCGGCGCGTGTCCTCCTACCAGGTCGCCGTCGAGGGCTCGATCTCCTTCGACGAGGACTTCTGACGCGCGGCGAGACGCCGCGAACATTCATGATCGCCGCAGGCGTGTCGCCGGGGTCGCGATCTGGCCGGATTCGCGACCGCGACGACACGGGCGTGGTGATCTGCCAGCCGCGTGCCGGTGGGCGAACGTGAGCAGGGGCGGGGACAGGCACTAGGCGTCGTCCTTGTTACCGGCGAGCGCGGGCGCGGTCATCGGGCCGGCTTCCGGCGGGTCCGGGCCAGGCCTCGGTCCAGGTCGAGATGAGGTCGCCGTCGCGGGGGGACGGCGAAGAACTCCGTGACGAGGACGGCGCCGACGTCCGCGAGCGTGGGCGGCGACCAGCGCGGCGAGCGGTCCTTGTCGATGATCTGCATCGATGATCCGCGCCCGGATGGCCTCGGCCAGGTCGGGGTGACGCAGGCAGGCCAGCGCCGCGACGTCGGACACCCCGACCGGACGCCCCGACGCCGGATATGAGCTGCCTGACGCCGTCGACCAGGTAGAGGTCGCCGTCCCGGCGCGCATGGGTGCTGATAGCGGCAGCGTCCGATCCGGTCGATCCGGTCGATCCGGCCGACGGCTGGCTACTCCGCGTCGCCGGCGCCGCCTCGCCCGGATCTGTATACGACGCCGGATACGAAATCGTATACGTCATTTACTGCTGCGTTACACAGGGACACGCGGCCCGAAACCGGACGGCCCGACAGTCGTCGAAGGCAGCTAGCGCCCGGGGTATCCAGCCCCAAATCCCAGCCAAACCGCACGTAGAAGACCCGAATCCGGCCGTGCCGGCCGGCTCGCCCCTGTCCCGGCGCAGACCCCCGTCCGCCCGGCGATCCGCGAGGTGCGCCGACGGGCGCGCTGGCCAGTTCGGTTTCTCCGGGTCACCGCAGACCGTCCCCGTCCCCGTCCCCGTCTCCGCCGACGACAGGACCCCTGGCATGACGAGCGCACAACTCACCGTCCCGGCCCGTCCATACGACTTCACCTTCGACCCAGCCACGACGGCCCTCGTCGTCATCGACATGCAGCGCGACTTCATGGAGCCGGGCGGTTTCGGCGAAAGCCTCGGCAACGACGTGTCCCAGCTGCGGAGCACCATCGAGCCGCTCACGGCGGTTTTCGCCGCGGCCCGCGCCGCCGGCCTGACCGTCATCCACACCCGGGAAGGCCACCAGCCGGACCTCTCGGACCTTCCCCCGGCCAAGCTGAACCGGGGTAACGCGACCCTGAAAATCGGCGACGTGGGCCCGAAGGGGCGAATTCTCATTCGCGGCGAGTACGGCCAGGACATCATCGACGAGCTCGCGCCGATCGAGGGCGAGATCGTCATCGACAAGCCCGGCAAGGGCGCCTTCTACGCCACGTCGTTCGGCGACATCCTGGCGGAGAAGGGCATAAGGAGCCTCGTCGTCACCGGGGTCACGACCGAGGTGTGCGTACACACGACGGTCCGGGAGGCCAACGACCGCGGCTACGAGTGCCTGGTCCTGTCCGACTGCGTCGGCAGCTACTTCCCGGAGTTCCAGCGGGTCGCCCTCGAGATGATCGCCGCCCAGGGCGGCATCTTCGGCTGGGTCGCGCCGTCGGTCGCGTTCATCGACGCGCTCGCGCCCCTCTCGGCGGCGTCGGCCGCCCAGTGACCGCCGCCGGACCGCCACCGGGCCGTCGGGTGACCGGCGGCCAGTGAGGTAAGGACCGGCCGGTCAGCACCGGCCGGTAACGCAGGAATCCGGCCGCCGCATGCCGGACGGACCACGACCAGCCCGCCTTTGAGGCCGGCACCCGGGCAGCCGCGCCGCGGCTGTGCCCACCGTCATTGAGGAGTCTGTCATGGTGAAGTTTCCAGGGACGGGCGGCACAGCCACCGCCGGTCCGCCACTGTGGGTCCGGGGGGACCTCAACGCGTTCTTCGGGCTCGGCATCAACGTGCTGGTCAACGTCCTGGTGCTGACCGGGCTGTGCATCGGCGTCGTCGCAATTCCCAAGGGCGACGTGCTCGGCACGATTCTGCCCGCGCTCGGGATCGCACTGATCCTCGGCAACCTGTACTACACCTACCTGGCCCGCCGGCTCGCGGCGAAAGAAGGCCGGTCGGACGTCACGGCGATGCCCTACGGCCCCAGCGTGCCGCACATGTTCATCGTCACGTTCGTCATCATGCTGCCGATCTACCTCAAGACGAAGGACCCGCTCAAGGCGTGGGAAGCCGGCATGGCGTGGGCCTTCATCATCGGTGTGATCGTCATGCTCGGCGCGTTCGTCGGGCCGACGATCCGCCGCTACGCGCCCCGGGCGGCCATGCTGGGCACCCTGGCCGGCATCTCGGTCGCGTTCATCTCGATGCGGCCTGCCGGGCAGATGTGGGAGGCGGCCTGGATCTCGCTGCCGGTCTTCGCCCTGCTCATCGTCGGCCTGCTCACCGACATCAAGCTGCCCTGGAACCTGCCGATCGGGGCGGTCGCGCTGCTGGTGGGGACGGCGATCGGCTGGATCGGCGGCTTCATGCACACCCCGGACGTGACCTCCGCGGCGAAGGACATCGCGCTGGCCGTACCCGACTTCCGGTTCGACATGCTCTTCTCCGGGCTGAAGGATCTCTCCCCGCTGCTCGCGACGGCCATCCCCCTCGGCGTCTACAACTTCACCGAGGCCATGACCAACGTGGAGAGCGCCGCCTCGGCCGGTGACAACTACAACCTGCGCGCGGTCCTGCTGGCTGACGGCTTCGGCGCCGTGGTCGGCTCCTGCCTGGGCTCGCCGTTCCCGCCCGCCGTCTACATCGGCCACCCGGGCTGGAAGGGCGCCGGCGGCCGCACCGGCTACTCGCTGGCCACCGGCGTGATGATCGCGATCCTGTGTTTCTTCAGCCTGTTCAGCCTCCTGGGCGCGATCCTGCCGCTGCCGGCGATCGTGCCGATCCTGCTCTACATCGGCCTGTTGATCGGTGCCCAGGCGTTCCAGGTCTCGCCCCGGGCGCACGCGGCGGCGGTGGTCGCGGCCCTCCTGCCCAACATCGCGTCGTGGGCGGTCGGTCTGATGGACAACGCGTTGGCGGCCGCCGGTACCAGCGCGACCGAGGTGGGTTACGACAAGATCAACCAGGCTGGGGTTGTCTACCACGGATTGATGATCTTCGGGCAGGGGGCGATCCTAGCCGGCCTGGTGCTGGGCTCGGTCGTCGCCTTCATCATCGACAAACGGTTTGTCTCGGCGGCGGTCTTCGCGGCGGTGGGATCGGTGCTGTCGTTCATCGGCCTGATCCATGGCGAGAAGGTCGAGTGGAACGCCAACGGCCAGGTCGCCCTGGGCTACCTGCTCCTGGCCGGCATCTGCGTCGCCTTCGCCCTGACGAAGCCGGCGCCGCGCGTGCCGGACGCCGACGAGATCGAGCTGGAGCGCATCCACGGGGTGCCCCAGCAGACCGGGAAGAAGGACAAGGACAGCGAGGCTGCCCCCGCGGCGGAGGTGCCGGCCGCCGCGAGCTGATCTGGCCGGCGGCGGGGCACGCGCGACTGACCCGGGCGCGCCCCGCCGGCGGCGCGGTGCTCGACTGACGCACCGTGCTCGACTGACGCACCGTGCTCGACTGAGGCGCGGTGCTCGACTGAGGCGCGGTGCTCGACTGAGGCGCGGTACTCAGGCGGCGCAGTGCTTCGGAAGTGGCAGCGGCCCCGGATAGCCAAGGTAGAAGCCTTGGGCATGGTCGACGCCGATGTCGGCGAGAACGGCGAGTTCGGCCGCGGTCTCCACTCCCTCGGCCAGGACCTGGGCGTCGATCTCGCTGGCGAACCTGACCAGGGCGGCGACGAGAGCCTGGCGGGCAGGGTCCGCGTCGATCCTCCAGGTCAGCTCCCGGTCCATCTTGAGGATGTCCGGTGTCAGCTGCAGCAGCCGGTTCAGATCGGCGTTGGCGACACCGACGTCGTCGACCGCGATCCGCGCTCCTCGCTGTCGCAGGTCGTCGAGCGCGGCGCGCATCGCCTCGTAGTCCTCGATGCACTCATGCTCGGTGACCTCGATGACGACCCGGCCGGTCGCCACCTCGGCCACGGCGTCGCGGATTCGGCCGCAGGCGACCACCGTCGGGGACGCGTTCACCGACAGCCACAGGTGGTTCGGCAGGAGGGGCAGCACGGCGAGCGCGTTCGCGATCGCGGCGAGCTCAAGGTCGGCGCGCAGGCCGACCGAGGCAGCGGCGGTGAACCACGCCTCCGGACCGCCGGATCCCGGGGGGAAGCGCGCCAACGCCTCCGCGCCGATTATCTGCCGGGTTCGGATGGCGACGACCGGCTGGAAGATCATGGTCGGGCGTTCGTGGATCACCGACGTGATCCGCTGGACCAGCAGGTCACGGTCCTCGCGCTCGTGAGCGAGATGGGAGATGAACCGGGCGAGTACCTCGGCCAGCAGGGCCAGGAAACGCGCGTCACGGCTGGAGAGCCCCGGCCTGGCGTCGTGGCTCAGGCAGCACAGCATGCCGTGGAGGCGTCCGTCGTCGAGCACCACCGGAGCGCCGATGTAGGCCCCGATGCCCCACCGGTGGGTCAGCACGAGGGGAGCGGTCCGCTCGTCCGCCCGCGCGTTGGGGATGACCGGTGGGAGGCGTCCGTCCAGGACCCGCGAGCAGTAGGAGTCGGCGTAGCAGGTGGTGGTCCCGGGGCCGATCCCGAAGGACTCCGCATCGCCGTGCAGAGCCTCGATGATCTGCAGCTCCGGGGTCAACCGGGACAACCAGGACAGTTCCATCATCAAATGGCGGCGAGCCAGCGACAGCAGCCAGGACACCACCTCCTCCGGGTCGAGGGCGGCTTTGCGAGGGCTACGCAGCGCGCGCCCGCAAATGTCGGTCTCGGACATAACAGATCCCCCCGACGCCCTCACGACGCGGCGTTCCCCGCCTTGACCCGGCCTAACCGGTCCCCGCCCACGAGCCCGTTCGGCTCATGCTGTTCCGGATGGCTGTGCCCACGTGTCTGCGCACCTTCCGGCGGCGCCCGCCGTCAACCCGGCCGGGCGGTAATTCCCGACCACCCGACCACCGGACACCGCGGCACGTCGCTTCCGGCCGCCGTGGACCAGACGGCAAGCCGCGATCAGGACGGGCGCGGTCCACGCCACCGCGAGGCTCGGCGGTTCCTCCGATCGCGCCACCCTCCGGGGTCGGACTCTCGACCTATAGTGACCAATAATCTTCCTCGTGGACCGCGGCGACACTCCGTGCGTCGTCCCGTCGGTCGATCCCGTGCGTCATCGCCGCTCTGGCGGGCGACCGGTGCGGCCGGGCCGCGACGCGCCGGTTCCGCGGGCGGGCAGTCGCCGCCCGGGGAACCGGCGCGCCGCGGTGATCACGCCGGCCCGGGAACGGTCGAGGGGCCGTGATGGCGGCGCGGCGCGTGGCGTCGGCCGGTCGGAGCGGAACCCACCCGAGGAACGCCGCTCATATCGGCCCTCGGCCGGGCACCAGTCGCGGCGCTCAGAGGACCCTCCCGATATCTAGAAGACCTGCCCGATGTCCTGACTGACGATCCTTGCCATGCTGTGCTCGGCGAGGGCCGCGATGGTCATGGACGGGTTGCAGGCGCCGGTGGAGCCCGGTATGCGGGCACCGTCGAGGACATAGAGGCCGCTCTGCCCGAGAACGCGGCCATAGAGGTCGACCGCCGATCCCATGGGAACGCCACCGAGAGCGTGCCACGTCGACGCCTGGGTCGCGTTGGTGTCGACCATGGTGCCGCCGCCGGCCTGGGCGATGGCGTTCACCTTGTTGCGGATCAACGTCTGGAGCGCGGCGTCGGCGTTGGTGGGCCAGGTCAGCTTGGCGTCGTCCGTGGTCGAGTCGTAGGCCCAGGTGCCGGACCCGGGGACGATGCCGAAGCCGACCAGGGTCATCAGCCGCTGGCCGGCGAGGGCCGCCGGAGGTGCGCCGGCGTGGATGATCCGCAGCGGGATCGCGCTGAAGGGGTCGGTGCCGCCGACGGCGGCCGGGCCGCCCTGCGTCGTGCCCGGGTCGTCGTTCATGCCGATCCAGGTGTAGATGCGGTCGCCGTTGTTCCCCCACTGGGTGCCGACCGCGTCCGGCAGGTTCGGGATGAGGTTCTTGCCCTTCGCCTTGACCAGCAGCCGCGTCGTTCCCGGCGAGCCGGCGTTGAGGAACACCGCGCTCGCAGTAATGTTCTTGTGCTCCTGGACGACCCCGGCGGTGTCGATGCGGTCGACCGACAGCACCCATTTCTTGTTGGCGCCCAGTTTGATGTCACGGACGACGTGGAGCGTCTGCACCTGCACCTTGCCCGTCGCCTCCGCGGCGGCGAGGTAGGTGACATCGATCGAGTGCTTCCCGCCGTTGTTGACGCCAAAGGCGATGTCGCTGTTGGTGTAGGCGGCGTTGTACTGGCCGCCCAGCTCCCCGCGCACGAAGTTCCAGTCGACCGGCAGCGGCACGCGGAACGTCTGGAGGCCCGCCTTGGGGGCGACGTCCAGGAAGATCCGGGAGGAGGCGTACGGGCTTGCGTTGAGAATGTCGTCGGGAATGGTGGAGATGCCCAGCATCGAGGCGACGGTGGGATACCACTTCGAGTTGAGCTCGGGATAAAGGCCGGTCGCCAGCGGCATGGACCGGGCGAACTCGACTATGTTCGGCTGCAGCGTCATGCCGTGGTACATGATGGAGCCGCCGCCGACGCAGGCGCCGCAGTTGACGGTCATCCCGTTGCCGTTGATGACCTCGAGGACACCGGTGTAGGGCGGCCAGAGCGGGAAGGGCGGGGCGCCCGGTACCGGTGCGTAGGGGGACAGCCAGGCCGACCGGCTGTCCAGGTTCGCGAGGGTCGCGAAGGTGTTCGAGTTCGGGCCCGTCGGCCACCGCAGGCCGCGTTCCAGGACCAACGTGGTCACCCCGGCCTTGGCCAGCCGAAGCGCGGTCACACCCCCGCCGAAGCCTGTGCCGACGACGACGGCCCGTGCGGTCACCTCTGTCGTCGTCACCGCGCGCGCCGGCGTGGCGCCGGCTACCAGCCCGCCGAACGCGACCGCTCCCGCGCCCGCGGCGGCGGCGCCCATGAACCCCCGGCGGCTGAAGCCGGTGGAAGATGTCGGGCTGACCGGCTCGGGTAATGCCGACTCGGATGATGCCGGCTCGGATGATGCCGCGGATGCCTCGTCTGACATGTTCGCCTCCAATTTTCGTGCGTTGCGGTCTCCGCCTCCGCGCCTGGCCCCGACAGGCGCTCACGCCCTGCGGTGACCCCGCTGCGACAGCGTTGGACCAGGTGCTGGATCCATCGCCAAATCGTGCGGGCCGGACCAGGTGGATGACGGCATGAAAAAAGATGGCCGGCTATTCGCAAACCATCTCAAGAAGTTTGGTGAAAAGAGGGGGAAGGCGGCCCGGCGTAGCCAGCCGAGCTGGTGCGTATGCACCGGCCAGAAACGGTGTCGAGCCGGGGCTCGCACGATACCGGACATATGGATAGCATCCGGTTGTCGCGCTGTCAAGAAGACTCGTGGCGTCATCGTATACAAAATACATTCGCGTGGTCCGGCGGCGTGAATGAGGCACGGAGACGTCGTGGCTGGTCCTTCGAAACGGCGTCATGACATGCTCCTGTGGGCACCCGAAACCGGTCGGCAGCATCCAGCCGAGCTCGGCCCGCCAGAGTCTCGGCGGCTAGGGCCTGAATCTGGGCGGTTAGTCAGCTCGATGCGCCGGGCTTGTCCGTGGATCTTTCGGAGCGGTTCTCGGCGGTCAGCCGACGCCAGTTCCCGTGCGCCGCCGGCGATCACCGCCCCTCGGCTGACGAAGCCGGCCCATGATCGACGAGTGGGTCTGTGGGCCGGCGTCTCGTGCCCCCTTCTGTTCGTCTTGCGCATACCCGCGGCGCGATCAACGGATGGTCCACCGCCTGGACGCGTCGAAGATCACCGGCGGGCCTGAACGAGTGATCACATCGGTGACGATGCCCAGGGCCGCGGACGACCCGGCGTGGACGTGGTGGCCGCCGTCGAGTGCGCGCCGAGCCGGGTCTTCCACGCCGGGTTCCAGGCGGCCGAGCTCACCGCGAACGGCCGTGCGCAGGCGATGCCGGGCGGCCCGTCGGCCATCGTGGGGCAGAGCGCGACGTTGCCCCGCGATCCCAGTACAGAAGAAAAGACGGCGGGACAGACCGCCGGGGGCTGTGCCGATGACAACAGGCCGCAATGTGCTTGGCGAGGTCGGCCCGTGGTGGGTGAACGAGATGACGTCATTCGCCGCCGCCGCCAGCGTGCCGGCCACACGGTCATTGGTCGCCGATGACGATCGGCCCTTGGTTCGGGGGCATCAGTTGGTCGGATCGTCGTTTCCGACGGGTCGTCGCCGGCGTTTGTATCGTCATGCCCGTTCGCCGTCCGGTCGCCGGACGCGGCGGCTCTGGTGGTACCGGTCCGCACGGCGATGCGGGCCGATAAAGCCGCCTCGACGGTGAAGTCATTTTCTGTACCTGTCCTTGAGTTTTTCCCGACGGGCACCTCTCCTCCCTGATCCAGCCTTCGCCGGCACAAGCGTGCCGTCTGTCGACCCGAGGAACCCTGAAGACAACCGGTGCGGCATTTGCCTCCACCTCTGTGATCTTCGCGTTCAGCAGCATCAAGGCGACGCGCCGCCGGGGCAACTTCTCCGCGCGGCGCCGGAACGTCCGCAGGGCTGTGACCCCGGCGAACACCGTCGCGCGTCGATGGCACTTTGGTGCCATCGGCGTGGTCGGCGTGCCTAGCCTCGCGGCGGGAGGCGCGAGGGATCCGAGCTGTGAGACGGATGACTTCCGCTCCGGAAGGGGGCGGCAGCGGCCGCGCGGGGCGGGTCGTCTCCGGCTGAGGCGGACGTGGGGGAGGAGCTCCATCTCCGCCGCGCAGCGCCAGCCGGGCGGGCTCGACAGGCCGCTCGTTGGGATTCGTCCTCATTTGGTCCCATGAGCATCGGTACATTTTTTGACATCGACATCGATAAACAGTTCCGTGTCCATCACATCGTGCTCGGGCTGGGGAATCCGGCCTTCGCGGCCGTGCGTCCGCTGGGGAATCCGCGTTGTGGGAACGAGGCGCCTGGTTCCGTGACGCCCACCCTCTGTGTCGCTAGGGCAAAAATTGTGAGTGCTCACTCATCTAGATGGATGGTGTTCGTCGCCGTGACGCGCAGTAGATGATTCGCGACATCTGTGACTCGATTTGTCCGAAGTGGAGGTGCTTGGCGCGGCTCCCTGGGGCGGACCCGCTCCCGGGCCTCGCTCGCGGGCGCCTGCCCGAGATCCGGCGATGCGAGCCGAGCGTGGCGCGTCGCGGAGCGGGCCGCCCGAGAGCTGCCGCGCATGCGCCATCGGGGTTCCCGCTGATCGTCGCGACCGGGCCCGGCCGTGGCCGCGCCGCTGGTCCGCGCGAAGCGCTGCAGGTGGTGGCCCATCTGGATCTGGAGGGCGGCCTGGGTGTTCCGCGAGATCGAATGTCGACTATGGTTCAGCGCCGCCGCGCTGGCGGCGAACGGCCGGGGGCTGTGGGCGTGCCAAGGCGCGCCGAGTGGGTTGTGGCCATGTGGAGGCATGCCAGGTGGTTCGACCGCCTGGCGTGGGCTCAAGGGAGCCTCAGCGGGCGGCGGTAACACGGAGCGACGATCGTGCGTAGTCGGGTGACCTCGGGACGTAATCATCCGTGGTGGCGACGGTGCGTGTAGCCGCCCCTTACTCATCGCTCCTCATCAGTAAGTGCTCACTTGCGCAGATGTGTCCCGTCGTTTACTGTCTGTCCTCGTCAACGGCGGATGGATGGCCGAGAGGGGTACTTGCTGGGTATGGCCAACGCGGCCGCGGGCGACGGTTCCAGGTGATTCGTCTTTTTGTCGAACGCTAAACATCTGCATATTTCCGACCCCTCGGGCCTGGTTGCTCCGGCAGCTCTCGCATCGAGGGGCCGGGCGTCGCCCGGTGGGCGGGGTGGCGGGAGCCGGTGCGGGGACGCGGGACCCACGGTGCCCTGACCGCCTGGGGCGCCGTTGAAGGCGCCTGCCGGCGGTGGCCGTTCATGTTCGCCTGTCGACGGCGAGACAGGCGGCATTACCACACCCAAGATGATGCGTGCAAGCTGTTCCTGCACAGTGGATATCGACGGCCTCTTTCGTTCGACCGCGAACTGGTTCGGCCCGTCGTCTCCTTCATGCGCACGCCGGCGTTGTGAGGCGGCACGCGCTGATGCGCCGCCTCGCGGGCTGACGCCTATTCGCTGACGAACTTTGTGGTTCCCGGCCGCGTCGCAGCCAGGCATGCTCGCGCACCCGCGGGCGTGTCGTTGACCGCAGCCACGGCCGCAGGCCAGTTAGGCGCGGCCGGTTGACGCTCGTTGGACCGTGTCAAAGTGCGGCTGTCATCGTGTTGACGGAGCACCTTGCGCCCGGTCCTGCCGGCCGCGCCATTCGAATGCGTGTGCCGCGCCCGTGCTGTATGAAAGCGGAGACGCTGGACAAAGGATTGGAGGTAGGCCGCCGGTCCACGCGGATCGCGCTGGGAAATGGCCTGGTCGGGAGCCGGACGACGTTGGCTGGCGCGTGACACGGGATCATACGGCGGACCGCTCACCGCCCATCCGGCGACGGGAGGCCGGCGGCGGTCCGCACGGTCAAGAAGTCCGTACTCGAGATGGCGTTCGCCAAAAGCATCATCTGAGATGGCGTTCGCCAAAAAACGGAAAACCAAGCTCATTCGCTGGATACGTAGGTGGCGAGCACCGCCGGACTCGCTGCCCGACGCCGGTCGCATGTCACGGCCCCTCCGCCCCCTTGCCGGCGCCCTCTCGTCGCCGGTCCGCCCAGCCGAAAGCCCCTCGGCCGCCGGGCCGGCGACGCATCACCCACTCCCTGGCCGGCATCGCCGGCCCCATGGACACCTCTGGAAGTGATCTGTGAAGCACAGTGCTACGCGGAGCCCGGTTGTCGGCGGCCGCGGGGTGACAGACGCGCGACGCCGCGACGTCGGGAGACGGGACCAGGTCATCGGGGTAAGCCCGCTCGGAGAACCGGACCCCAGGCTGGCCGCGGCGGTCAGCGGCGCCGGAGCGCTGGGCGTGCTGGATCTGGGATCCGACCCGGCCGGCGCGACCCGGGCGCTGCGATTGACCGCTCGACTGACCGAGTCGTCGTTCGGCGTGTGGGTCTCCCGGCTGGACGCGGTGGACACGGACGAGCTGGCGCGGCACCGCGACCGGATCGACACCCTGCTGGTGGCCGGCAGCGCTCTGGCCGACGCCGCCAGCCAGCGGCTGCTGGACGCGCTGCCCGATGCCCGCGTCCTGGCCGAGGTCACGAGCGTGCGCGAGGCGGTGGCGGCGGTGGCCGCCGGTGCCGACGGCCTGCTGGCCCGGGGTAACGAGGCCGGCGGCCGGGTCGGCGAGCTCAGCTCCTTCGTCCTGCTGCAGCAGGTGCTCGAGGAGCGGGAGCTGCTCGGGGACGAGGGGGCGGCCCTGCCCGTCTGGTGCTGGGGCGGGATGGGCGTGCGCACGGCGGTCGCGGCGGTGGTCGGCGGTGCGGCCGGGATCGTGCTGGACACCCAGCTCAGCCTGCTGCGCGAGGCCACGGTGACCGAGCCGGTCGGCAGCGCGCTGCGCCGCATGGACGGCACGGAGACGGTCGTCGCGGCCGGCTACCGGGTCTACCAGTCGCCCGCCGGCCGGCGGGCGAGCGGCAACGCCGAGGACTGGCCGGCCGAGGCGGTCGCCGCCCGGCTCGGCGGCCAGGACCCTGGTCGCCAGCTGTTGCCGGTGGGGCAGGATGCCTTCCTCGCCCAGCTGTTCGCCAACCGGTTCGGGACCACCGCGCGGGCCGTCCAGGCGATCCGCGCCGCCCTGCGCGCCAGCACGGGCTCGGCGGAACTCGCGGCCGCCGAGTCCGTGCTGGCGACGGACTCGCCGCTGTGCGCCTCCTGGGGAACGACCCGGCCGGTCGCGCAGGGGCCGATGACCCGGGTGAGCGACCAGGCCGGGTTCGCGCGCCGCGTCGCCGTCGACGGCGCGCTGCCGTTCCTGGCGCTGGCGCTGGCGGACGCGGAGCAGTCCCGCCGGCTGCTGCTCGAGACCCGGGACCTGCTCGGCGAGCGCCCCTGGGGGGTCGGCCTGCTCGGCTTCGCCCCTGAGGATCTGCGCGCCTCCCAGCTGGAGGTGGTACGCGAGATCCGGCCGTCCTGTGTCATCGTCGCCGGCGGCCGGCCCTCCCAGGCGGCCGACCTTGAGGCGATCGGCATCCCGACCTTTCTGCACGTGCCGTCGCCGACGCTGCTGCGGCAGTTCCTCGACGCGGGCTGCCGGCGCTTCGTCTTCGAGGGCTCCGAGTGCGGCGGCCACGTCGGCCCGCGCGCGAGCTTCCCGCTCTGGGAGGCACAGCTCGACGTCCTGCTCGACTACCTCGACAGGACATCGCCGGGCGCCAGGACCGCCGGTTCCGGGCCGCGGGCCCAGACCGGCCTGGGCCTGCAGGTCCTGTTCGCGGGCGGGGTGCACGACGCCCGCTCGGCGTCCATGGTGGCGGCGATGGCGAGCCCGGTGGCCGCCCGCGGCGTCGGCGTCGGCGTGCTGATGGGCACCGCCTACCTGTTCACCCGGGAGGCCGTGGAGCTCGGCGCCATCCAGGACGAGTTCCAACGGCAGGTGGTGGCCGCGCGGGGCACGGCCCTGCTGCGGACCGGGCCGGGCCATGCCACCCGCTGTGTGACGAGCCCGTTCGTCGACCGGTTCCACGCCGCCCGCGACGAGCTACGCGCGCGGGGTGTGCCGGACCAGCAGGCCTGGGAGGCGTTGGAGCGGCTCAACGTCGGCCGGCTGCGGGTGGCCAGCAAGGGCCTGGAGCGGCACGGCGACGAGCTGGCCGCGGTCGACGGCGAGCGGCAGCGCGCCGAGGGCCTGTTCATGGCGGGGCAGGTCGCCGTGCTGCGGTCCGCCGCCACCACCATCCACCACCTGCACGACGACGTCACCTCGGGCGCCCGCCGGTTCCTGCGCGACCAGGCCGAGTGGCTGTGGGACGGGCATGGCCCGGCGGCCGCCTCCCGGGCATCCCAGACGGCGCCCCTGGACATCGCCGTCGTCGGCATGGCCTGCGTGCTGCCAGGTGCCGCCGATCTGGCGACCTACTGGGCCAACGTCGTGTCCGGCAAGGACGCGGTCTCGCTCGTGCCACCCGAACGGTGGGACCCCGAGGTCTACCTCGACACCGACGCCGACCATGACGGCGGCCCGAGTGGGGAGAAGACCCGCTCGAAATGGGGCGGGTTCCTGCCCCGGATCCCCTTCGACCCGTTGCGCTACGGCATCCCGCCGGCGTCGCTGGCGAGCATCGAGCCGGTCCAGGCGCTGGCCCTGGAAACCGCCCGGCGCGCGCTCGACGACGCCGGTCTCGATCCCGACCGCGTCAACCACATCCGCACGGGCGTGGTGTTCGGCACCGAGCCCAACAGCGACCTGTCCGCCGCGATCACCCTGCGCGCGCTGCTGCCGGCGTACTACGGCGAGGTTCCACCGGAGCTGCGGGACGTGCTGCCCCGCATCACGGCGGAGACGTTCACGGGCATCCTCGGCAACATCGTCGCGAGCCGGATCTCCAACCGGCTCGACCTGGGCGGCCCGGCCTACGTCGTGGACGCCGCCTGCGCCTCGTCGCTGGCCGCACTGGACATGGCCTGCAAGGAGCTTCGGTTCGGCGGCGCGGACGTGATGATCTGCGGTGGCGCGGACCTGCACAACGGCGTGCTCGACTATCTGCTGTTCTCCTCCGTCGGCGCGCTGTCCCCGACCGGCCGGGCCAGGCCCTTCGCCGCCGACGCCGACGGGACCACCCTCGGCGAGGGCGTCGCCTGCGTCGTCCTGAAGCGGCTCGCCGACGCCGAACGTGACGGCGACCGCGTCTACGCGGTGGTCAAGGGCCTGGGTGCGGCCAGCGACGGCCGGTCCCTCGGCCTGACCGCCCCCCGGCCGGAGGGCCAGCAGCTCGCGCTTGAGCGCGCCTACCACAACGCCGGCCTCTCGCCGGCCGACGTGGGGCTCGTCGAGGCGCACGGCACCGGCACGGTCGTCGGCGACCGCGCCGAGCTCACGACCCTCACCAGGGTGTTCACCGAGGCGGGTGCCCGGCCGGGCACCTGCGCGCTGGGGTCGGTCAAGTCCCAGATCGGCCATACAAAGACCGCCGCCGGTCTCGCGGCCCTGGTCAAGACGTCGCTGGCGCTGCACCACGGAGTCCTGCCGCCGACCCTGCACGTCGAGACACCCAACCCGGCCTGGGAGCCGGACGACAGCCCGTTCGTCCTCGCGGGCACGGCGCGGCCGTGGACGCGGCCCGTCGCCGAACGGGTGGCCGGGGTCAGCGCCTTCGGTTTCGGCGGGGCGAACTACCACGCCGTCCTCGCCGGTCACGCCGGCGCGGTCGACGCCCGCCACGCCCTCGACCAGTGGCCGGCGGAGCTGTTCGTGTTCCGCGGCGCCGACCAGGCGGCTGCCCTCGCCGGGGTCGCCGAGCTGCGGCGGCTGCTGGTCGCGAACGACGCCGGCGGGCGGCCGTGGCCGCTGCGCGACCTGGCCGCCACGGCCACCCGCCGGGCGCGGCCGCGGCGAGGGCTCGTCCGGATCGCGGTCGTCGCGCGGGACCTGGACGACCTCGCCCACCTGCTGGAACGGGCGGCCCGCGGCGAGTCGGACCCGCGGGCGGGGCTGTTCGCCGTCGGCGGCCCCTCTCCGGGTGCCCCTGACGGCGTGGGCGGCGGGGGTGTCCCGGGCGGCGCGGGCGCGGTAGCCGTGCTGTTCCCCGGGCAGGGCAGCCAACGGCCGGGCATGCTGGCCGAGCTGTTCGTCGCGTTCCCGGAGCTCCGGGACTACCTGCGGCTCGGTGAGCCGTGGCGGGACGCCATCTTCCCGCCGTCGACGTTCGACGGGCCGCCGGGATTGTCGCCGGGTGGCGCCGGGTCGGCCGAGGAGCGGCTGCGGGACACCCGGGTCGCGCAGCCGGCGCTCGGGATCGCGGGTCTCGGCGTCTACCATCTGCTGTCCCGGCTGGGCCTCGCGCCGGACATGACCGCCGGCCACAGCTATGGCGAGCTGGTCGCGCTGTGCGCCGCGGGCGCCTACGATCCCGAAACCCTGCTCGACCTGTCCGCCGCCCGGGGCGAGGCGATCGTCCGGGCCGTCACCGGTGTCGCGTCCCAGGCGTCCGCCGGTGGCACCGAGCCGCCGGACCAGGGCGCGATGGCGGCTGTGCGGGCACCGCTGGCGGTCGTCGCCTCGGCGCTGGCCGAGACGCGCCTCGCCGAGCAGGTGGTCGTCGCCAACCACAACGCACCCGACCAGGTCGTGATCTCCGGGGCGACACCGGCCGTGGAGGCGATGATCCGGCTGTTGCGCGACGCCGGGCACAGTGCCATCCGGCTGCCCGTCGCCTGCGCGTTCCACAGCCCGCTGATCGCCGGGGCCGGCCCGGAGTTCGCACAGCGGCTGGCGGGCGCTCCCCTGTCCGACCCGCGTTTGCCGGTGTGGTCGAACCGCACGGCGGAGCCCTACCCGGCCACCGACGGCGTCGGCGCGGCGGGCGACGCCGTCCGGGCCGAGCTCGCCGCGCAGGTGGCGGCGCCGGTGCGGTTCGTCGACCAGATCGAGGCGATGTACGCCGCCGGCGCGCGGGTGTTCGTCGAGGCGGGCCCCGGCCGGGTCCTGACCGGCCTGGTCGACTCCATCCTCGGTGACCGGCCGCACCTGGCCGTGGCCTGCGACGGCCGGCGCCGTGGGCTGACCGGCTTCCTGGACGCGGTCGCGACGCTCCTCGTCGCCGACGTACCGCTGTCCGTCGACTGGCTGGTCGACGGCCGCGACGCCGTCGACCGTGACGGCGCGACGGCGCCGACGCCGCCGCGGTGGAGCGTGGACGGCCGCAGTATCTGCCGCGCGGACGGCGAGCCGCTGCCAGGCGGCCTGCTGCCCGCTGCCCGGGTGCGCCAGGCTGGCCCACCGACGCTCGTGGCCGCGACGACCACGCTGTCCCTGACCGGTGTCCCGACGCCGCGCCACGCGGCGGCGGACGAGCCGGCGGTGGGCCGTCCGGCCGCCGCGCTGGCCGCTCTGGGTGGCACACCGTCGCCGGCCGGCCAGGCGATTCCGGCCGGCCAGGAGACGTCGACCGGCGGCGCGGCGAACCACACGATCGCCCCCGCGACCCGGGAGGCGCTGGTCAGCCAGTTCCTGCGGACCTCGCGGGACAACCTGGCCGCGCAGCGCGACGTGCTGCTGTCCTACCTGGGCGCGGGCCGGGACGCCGCCACGGCACTGTCCACGGCGGCGCGCATGCCGGCGGCCGACGGGCTGGTCGCGTCGTCCGTCGCCCACAGCTGGACGGGTGGGCCCGGTCCGGTCGACCTGCTCGCCAGGCCAGGTACGGCCATCCCCGTCGGTCCGCTCGCCGCGCCAGCCGACACTCCCATCGCCATTGCGGCCGCCGCCGCCGTGGTGCCCTCCGCGCCAGCCGGCGCGCAGGGGGACGTGACAGCCACCGTTCTCGACCTGATCGCCGAGAGCACCGGCTACCCGACCGACATGATCGAGATCGACCTGGACCTCGAGACCGACCTGTCCGTCAACTCCCTGAAGCGCACCGAGCTCGCCGGCCAGTTCGTCGACCGCTTCACGCTCACCGGCGCCGGCGGTGTCGATGAGCTCAGCCGCCTGCGCACCGTGCGCGCCATCGTGGGCTGGCTCACGGAGCACACCGGCACCGCTGCCGGCTCACCGGAACCGCCGACCATACCCGCAGAGCCGGCGGCGCCCACCGAGCTGACCGCGCCCGCACGGCCCGCGGGCGGTGCGCGCAACCGTGGCCCGACGCGGTTCGTCCTCACCCGGCGGCCCGCGTCTCCCGCCGCCCCTGGCCGGGTGGACCTGACGGGAACCACCTGGACGGTGTTCGGCCGCGCCGCCGACGTGCCCGGCCGGAAGCCGATCATGCACCTGCTGGCCGAGCTCGGCGCCGAGGCGCGCTTCAAGCTGGTCGAGGAGCTGGCTGACGGCGACCAGACGGCCCCGGATGGCGCGGTATACCTGGCCGGCTGGGGGGACGGCGGTGGGGAGCCGGAGCTGCCGGACGCCTTCGGCGCGCTGCGCGCCGTGGTGCGCGGTGGCCCGCGCTGGCTGTTGGCCGTGACCCCGCCTGACGCCATGCGGGCCGCCGGCCTGCGCGGCCTGTTCCGCACGCTCGGCCGCGAGTACCCGACGACCACGGTGAAACTGGTGGAGACCGACGCGGCCGCGGGCCCCGCCCTCACCGACGCCGTCGCCGCCGAGCTGGGTGAGCCTCCTGGCGGCCCGGTGGTCGTTGTCCACCGCGACGGCGCGCGCCTGGCCGAGGAGCTGACGGCGGTGTCCGCCGGAGCGCTCGCGACGGCCGGGGCGGGGCCGGCCGACGACGGCACCGCCGAGGCCACGGCGCTCGGCCTGGACCGCGACGCCGTGGTCGTCCTGGTCGGCGGGGCCCGCGGGATCACGGCGGGGTTCACCGCCCTGCTCGCGGGTGCCGCCGGCTGTCACCTGGAGCTGGCCGGGCGCACCCCCGAGCCGGTGAGCGAGGAGGACCCCCGGCTCGCCGCCGCGACTGACCGGGCCGCCCTGCTCGACGCCGTCCGGGAGCTCGGGCACCGGTCCGCGAAAGAGGCCAGCCGCGCGGTCGCGCAGGTCCTGGCACAGCGGGAGATCCGGGCGACGCTGGCCACCGTCGCGGCCCGGGGCGGCGACGCCCGCTACCACCAGCTCGACGTGCTCGACACCGAGGCGGTCCACCGGTTCGTCAAGCAGGTGTTCGCCCACCACGGCCGGATCGACGCCGTCGTGTACTCCGCCGGGGTGATCGAGGACCGTCTGGTGGCGGACAAGGAACCGGAGTCGTTCCGCCGGGTGTTCGACACGAAGGTGGCCGGGGCGCGGGCGCTGCTGGCGGCGTTCGACGAACTGCCCGTCCCGCCACGCACCCTGGCGTTCTTCGGCAGCATCGCCGGCGTCATGGGCAGCCGGGGCCAGAGCGACTACGCCGCGGCGAACGACGCCCTGGAGACCCTCGGCGCGGCCTGGGCACGGCGGACCGGGTCGCGGGCGCTCACGGTCCACTGGGGCCCCTGGGCGCCGGACGCGAGCCACCCCGGCATGGTCAGCGCCGACCTCGAACGGGACTTCGCCCGGCGCGGGGTCGACCTGATCGACCCGGAGGAAGGCCACCGGTGCCTGCTGCGCGAGCTCGCCTGGGGCCCGCGGGACATCCATGGTGTCGTCTACACCGCGTCTGGCTGGTAGGCGATGCCCACCTCCTCCGCCCCGGACTCCTCTTCTCCCTCGGACTGGCGGCCGCCGCCGGTCGCCATCGTCGGCATGGCGGTGCTCCTGCCGGGCGCGCCCGACCTGGAGACGTACTGGCGGAACCTGGTCGACGGCAACGACGCCATCGCCGAGGTCCCGCCGGGCCGCTGGGACCCGGCGTTCTACGACCCGCGGGGCGCGTCGGGGCCGGCCCGCGCCGACCGGATCTACTGCCGGCGCGGCGGGTTCGTCGACGAGTTCGCCTACGCCGACCCGCTGCGCTTCGGTATCGCGCCGAGCGACGTGCGAAGCATCGAACCCGACCAGCTTCTCGCGCTGCGCGTCGCGGCGGCCGCGATCGACGACGCCGGCGGCCCGTCCCGGCTGGGGGACCCGGCCCGGGTCGGGGTCATCCTCGGCCGCGGCGGCTACATCGGCGCGGGCATGGCCCGCCTCGACCAGCGGCTGCGCACGGCCCACCAGCTGGTCCACACCCTCGGGACGCTGCTGCCGGCGCTCGGCCCGGACGACCTCGACCAGGTCCGCGCCGCGTTCACCGACCAGCTCGGGCCGGAGGCGCCGGACGCGGCGATGGGCATCGTGCCGAACCTGACCGCGGCCCGGATCGCGAACCGGCTCGATCTCGGCGGACCGGCGTTCACCGTCGACGCCGCCTGCGCGTCGTCACTGGTCGCCGTGGACTGCGCCGTCAGCGAGCTGGCCTCGGGCCGCTGCGACACGGTGCTGGCCGGCGGGGTCCACCACTGCCACGACATCACCCTGTGGAGCGTGTTCACGCAGCTACGGGCACTGTCGAGGGCGCAGCGGATCCGGCCGTTCGACCGTGGCGCGGACGGCACCCTGATCGGCGAGGGAACGGGCGTCGTCGTCCTCAGACGGCTGGCCGACGCCGAACGCGACGGCGACCGGGTCTACGCCGTGATCCGCGGGACCGGCGTGTCCAGCGACGGCCGTGGCGGCGGGCTGGTCAGCCCGGATCCGGCCGGACAGCAGGTGGCCGTCGAGCGGGCCTGGCGCGCGGCCGGTCTCAACCCGCGCGAGCCCGGCGCCGTCGGCATGATCGAGGCGCATGGCACCGCCACGCCGGCCGGCGACGAGGCCGAGCTGACGACGCTGGCCCGGGTGTTCGGGCCCGGCCGCGACGACGAGGCGGCCCCGGGCGGCCTGGGCGCGCTCGGCTCGGTCAAGGCGATGATCGGGCACGCGATGGCGGCCGCCGGGGTCGCCAGCCTCGTCAAGGCGGCCCTGGCGCTGCACCACCGGGTCCTGCTGCCGGCCGTGAACTGCGACGACCCGCATCCCGCGGTCGCCGCGACCCGGTTCCGTCCGCTGCCGGCCGCCGTGCCCTGGGAGTCGGCCGGCCCTCGCCGGGCCGGCGTCAACGCGTTCGGCTTCGGCGGCACCAACGCCCACGTGCTGCTGGAGGAGGCCTCGGCCGCGGCGGCCGCGGCATCCGACGGCCCCCTCGGCGCACCTGCGCGGGTGGCGGCCGGCGCGCGGGTTCTCGACCCGCCGGTCTCGGCCTCCCCGGTCTCGGCGCCGGCGGCCGCGCGGCTCGCCGGCTCGGTGGCGGCCACGGCCACGGTCGTCGAACCCGAGCTGGTGCTGCGGCTGGCGGCGCCGACCGCGGACGAGCTGGGCGTCCTGCTCGAGGTCGAGGACGCGGTGCTGCGGGCCCAGGCCGCCACCACACCCGTGTACACCGGGGCCGGGGCGCGGCTCGGACTGGTGAACCCGACCGCGCGGCGGCTGGCATCGGCGCGTTACGCGGTCGGCGGGATCCGCCAGGGCGCCTGGAAGGCCTGGCGCGGCCGGAGCGAGGTGTGGGCCAGCGCGGAACCGCTGCTCGCCGGCGGGGACGCGGGCCGGACCGCGTTCGTCTTCCCCGGGCTGGAGGCGGAGTTCTCGCCGCGGCTCGACGACGTCGCCCGCCACTTCGGTTTCGCCGTCACGACGGACCTGTCCAGCGCCGACCTGGGTCACCACGGCACCGGCGTCCTGCTGGTGAGCCGGCTGCTGGACCGGGTGCTGCGGCGGATGCGGGTCAAGCCGGACGCGCTCGCCGGGCACAGCATCGGCGAGTGGAGTGCGATGTTCGCCGCCGGGATGTTCGACGACGACGCGGTCGACGCCGACATCTTCGCCGCCGATCCCTACGAGGGCGACGTCCCCGACGTCGACTACGCGTCGCTGGCCTGTTCGAGCGACCAGGCCAGGCAGGTCCTCGCCGACTACCCCGAGATCGTCCTGTCCCATGACAACGCTCCCCAGAGCTCGGTCGTCTGCGGGCCGCCGGGCGCGATCGCGGATCTGGCCGGCCAGCTGCGGCGCAAGAACGTGGTCGTGCGGGTCCTGCCGTTCCGCTCCGGCTTCCACACCCCGATGCTGCTGCCGCACCTGCCGGCTCTGCGGGCGCGGACGGACCGGCTTCGCCTGCGCAGGCCGGCGCGGGTCGAGCTGTGGTCGGCGACGACGGCGTCGCCGTATCCCGCCGGCCTGGAGGCGGTCCGGGAGCTGTTCGTGCGCCACCTGGTCGAGCCGGTGCTGTTCCGCCAGACCGTCGAGGCGATGTACGCGGCCGGTGTGCGGGTGTTCGTCCAGGTCGGGCCAGGGCGGCTAGGCGGGCTCATCGACGGCGTCCTGGAGGACTCGCCGCACCTGACGATCGCGGCGAACTCGGCCCACCGCGACGGGCTCGGCCAGCTGCGCCGGCTCGCGGCCGCGCTGTGGGTGGAGAACGGGGACCCCGACTTCGCCGCGCTCGACGAGCCCAGCGCCGACCGTGCCGGTCACGGCGGCCAGCCGGGCGCCAGCCTCACCGCCCACGCGGCGGACCCGGCGCCGGACGGTCCCCGCGCGCATCCTGTCCGGCTCGACCTCGGCGCGTCGACGATCATCATCGACCCCGGCAGGCTCCCACGTGTCGGTCTCGTCGGCGCCGGCCCGCCGCGACCAGGCGATGCCCCGACCGGCGTCGGGCAGGCCGGCGAGCCATCGGGGTGGCCCCTGCCCGCCGACCACCCGCTCACCACCCGGGCGGACCGGGACCCGCTGGCCAAGGAGCTCGTGGCGCTGCTGGCCGAGACCGCCGACACGGTCGCGGCCCTCCTGACCTACTCGGCCGGCGACGTCCCGACCGACGGGGTGTCCTCCGCTACCACCGGGATCGCCGCCGGCACCGGGACCGCTGGCACGGTCCTGGGAGCCGTCGTCGGCCGCGGGGCGGCCTCGTCCGGGGGACCGGCCGCGGCGCCGGTCCTCACCGGTGCGGACGACCTGCGCGAGGAGCCCGGGGGAGCGGGCTGGACGGCGACGCTGCGGGTGTCCACCGCGGCCATGCCGTACCTGCTCGACCACGCGCTGACACCGCAGGCGCCGGGCTGGCCGGACCTCGCCGACCGGCGCCCGGTGGTGGCCGCGACCACCACCGTCCGGCTGATGGCCGACTATGCGCAGCGGGCGTCGGGCCGAACCGCCGTCGGCGTCTACGACGTGCGCTTCGACGACTGGCTTCCGGCGGAACCGGCCACCGACGTGGCCGTCACCCTGCGGCCGGAGGGGCCGGACCGGTACCGGGTCACCTTCGCCGGGTACGCGAGCGGCCTGGTCCGGCTGGCCGACGCCTACCCCATGTCGAGGCCGCCGCGGTGGCCGGTCGACGCCGACGCCGAACAGCCGCCGGCCATGACCGGCCGGGACATGTACCGCGAGCGGTGGATGTTCCACGGCCCCGCCTTCCAGGGCGTGACCACCTTCCTCGGCCACGGGCCGTCCCACGTCCGCGGCGTCCTCACCGGCTCCCGGACGCCAGGGGCGCTCCTGGACACGGCCGGTCAGCTCATCGGCTACTGGGTTCGCATGCGGGAGTCGGACCGTTTCCTGATGTTCCCGGTCAGGATCGGAGGAGTCGAGTTCTTCGGCCCCGAGCCCGCGCCGGGCAGCCCGGTCGCCTGCCACGTCTGGGTCAGGCAGTTCGACAACGAGTGGGCCGAGGCGTACATGCAGCTCGCCGCCGGCAACCAGGTCTGGGCGAACGTCTATGGCTGGGTGAACCGCAGGTTCGACCTGCCCGTGGAGCTCGACGAGGCGTTCCGCTGGCCGGAGCGGCGGCCGTTCGCCGACCTCCGCCCCGGTGGCTGGGTCATGGCCACCGAGCGCTGGTCCGACCTGGCCGTCCGCGAGATGGTGCTCAGCCGCTACATCGGCTCGGCCGAACGCGCGCAGTACGACGCGCTGCCGCCCGGCCTGCGCCGGGAGTGGCTGCTGCGGCGGATCGCGATCAAGGACGCCGTCCGTGTCCGGCTCTGGGGGCCACGGCACCCGGCGATCTTCCCTGCCCAGATCGAGGTGTCGGACCCGTTCGGCCCCACCGCCGGACGGGACGGCACCGGCCGGCGGGCCGGCACTGCCGCCGGCGCCGCCGCGGGCCTGCCGGTGACCGTGTCCGGCGCCCACGGCTTCCCGCTCGCGCCCTTCGAGGTGCGCGTCGCGAGCGTCCAGGATCTCGCGGTCGCGCTCGCCGTGCCGCTGGACGGGCCGACGCGGGGCGGGCACGCCGTGCCGGGCTGGCAGGCAGCCGTCGGCCTCGCCATCGAGCCCGTCGCGGCGGAACCGTCGAACCCGGCTGCCGGCGCGGCCACGTGGGAGGCGCCGGCGGGCGTCGATCCCAACGACCCGTGGTGGCGCTGCCGCCTGGCGGCCGTGACGAACGCCGCCGCGCGGGCGGCCGGCGTCGACGCGTCCCTGCCACGGGTCACGGCGGCGGCGCGGGCCGCCACCGACCGGGACACGGTGACCGCGGCCGTCACCGCGGACGGCACCCGGTACTCGGTGAGCTGCGTCGAGGTGGCCACCAGCCCGCCAGGGCTGCCTGCCCGCGGATACGTGGTGGCCTGGACGACCGGTGCCCGGCCGGAGCACGACGAGAGAGACGACAACAGGCACATGGAGCGGAGGGGAGTCGACGCATGACCGTGGACGACAGCCGGACCAGCGAGGTCCTGGGCGAGGTCAACGACATGATCAATAAAATCACCCGGAAGTACGGGTCGCCGCCCGTCCAGGTGACCATGGACACGTTCTTCCACAGCGAGCTCGAGCTGGAGAGCATCGACCTGGTCACGCTCGGCGTGATGCTGGCGGAGCGGTACGGGGACGACGTGAGCATGGCCGAGTTCCTGGCCGACAAGGATCTCGACGACGTCATCGCGCTGCGGGTCGGCGAGGTCGTCGACTACGTCGTGTCCTGCCTGGACGTCCCGACCACCGTCGACTGAGCATGCCGACCATCCGCGTCCACGACACCGACATCCACTACCTGCACACGCCGGGCAGGCCGTCGGAGAACCCGGCGCCGACCCTCGTCTGCATCCACGGCCTCGGCACCGACAGCCTCGCCAGCTTCTACCTGACGCTGGCCGCGCCGCTGGCCGCCGCCGGCGTCGACATGCTGTTCTACGACCTGCGCGGCCATGGCAACAGCGGACGGCCATCCAGTGGCTACCAGGTGGGCGACTTCGTGGCGGACCTCGAAGGGCTGCTCAGCGAGCTCGACGTGCGGCCGCCGGTGCACCTGATCGGCAACAGCTTCGGCGGCACCGTCGCGTTCGGGTTCGCGGCGGCCCACCCGGACAAGGTCGCCAGCCTGGTCTCGATCGAGTCGGAGCCGCCGACCGAGCAGTGGGCGCTGCGGGTGGGCGAAGTGCTGGAGAACTCCAAGCACGAGCTGTCGCGCGCAGAGACCTACCAGTTGATCTCGTTGCAGTTCGGCGACCATCACGCCCGGCTGTCGCGGCAGGCCTACCGGCGCCTGGCGGAGACCTCGATGGTCGAGGAGATCCCGAGCGGGCCGATGCTGGACCTCACGGACCTGAGCCGGATCACCGTCCCCGTCCTGAACATCGTCGGCAGCGACGGGTTCCAGTCCGACGATCCGTACCTGCTCGAAGGCGTGCTGCCCGACTGCCAGACCGTGGTCATCCAGGACCAGGACCATTCCGTCCTCGTCGAGGCCCACCGGCAGGTGCGCGACCTGCTGCTCGACTGGGTCTTCTCGCACCATCCCGTCGCGGCGGCGCCGGGAGCGCAGGCGTGAGCACCTTCCTGCTCGTCGTCCCGCCGCTCGCGGGCCACATCACCCCGCTGGTCGCGGTGGCCGAGCGGCTGGGCGCCCTCGGCCACCGCGTCGACTGGTGCGGCGAGCCGTCGCTGATCAGGCGGCTCGCCAGCCCGGACGCGGTGGTGCACCCCGCCCTCGGCGGCCCGGCCGACCCCGAGCGCGGTCTCGGCCTGCGCGGTTATGCGGCCGTCAGGTTCCTCTGGGAGGAGTTCCTCATCCCGCTCGCCGAATCCGCCCACGAGGCGGTCGCCGACGCGGCCAGGCGGTCCGGCGCCGACCTCGTCGTCGCCGACATGCAGGCCCTGGCCGGCCCGCTCGCCGCGGCCCGGCTCGGGATCCCGTGGGCCACCTCCGCCACGACCTCCACGTCCTTGCGGGACCCCTTCGGCGCCACGCCGAAGGTCCGGCAGTGGCTCGACGGCCTGTTCGCGGACCTGATCGTGCGGCTGTGCCCGGGCGCGACCGTGCCGCTGACGCCCGCGACGCTCGAACGCTCCCCGCTGCTCGTGCTCGCCTTCACCACCGAGGCGCTCGCGGGCCCGGCCGACCCGGCCGGCCCGGCGGAACCACCGATCGCCTGGGTCGGCCCGGCGCTGCGCCGCCCGACCGCCGCGGCGCCGCCGGACGCTGTCGCCACGGTGTCGCCAGCGGGCGCCGCCCCGGCGTTCGACGAGCCGTTCCCGCGGTCCTGGCTCGACCCGGCGAGCTCGCTGGTCGTCATCAGTCTGGGCACCGTCAACGGTCCGGTCGGCGGCCGCTTCCTGCTGGCCTGCGCGGACGCGCTGCGCCAGCTCGGCGGCGGGGTGCAGGCCGTGATAGCCGACCCGGCGGGCGCCATCGCGGGGGCACCCGACAACGTCCTCGCCCGGCCGTACCTGCCGATCCAGGAGCTGCTGCCCCGCGCGGCCGCCGTCGTCTGCCACGGCGGTCACAACACGGTGTGCGAGGCGCTCGCGCACGACCTGCCGCTGGTCGTCGCGCCGATCCGCGACGACCAGCCGGCCGTCGCGCAGCAGGTGGCCGACGCCGGCGCGGGCATCCGGCTGCACTTCGGCCACGCCACGGCCGACCTCATCGCGGCCGCGGTCAGCGATGTCCTGGACGACCCCCGGTACCGCCGGGCCGCCCGGCAGGTCGGCACCTCGTTCCGGGCCGCCGGCGGAGCCGTCGCGGCGGCCGACCACCTGGTGCGGCTCGCCGCCAGCCGCGGCCGGCGCGGATGAGCGGGAACGGCGAGCTGGGCCGGAACGGCCAGCTGGGCGGGAACGGCGAGATGGGTGGCATGAGCGAGACGGGCGGGATGAGCGCGACGGGCGAGATGGGTGGGATGGGTGCGGGCGAGCTCGGTGCCCCGGCCCCACAGCACCAGCCGCGCGGCCCCTTCGACCTTGTCCTCCGGTACACCGCCGGCTTCCGGGCCCGCCTCGTCCTCGGCGGCGTGCTGACGCTGTCGGGCACAGCGCTGTCACTGGCGCAGCCACTCATCGCGCAGCGCGTCCTGGACCGGCTCGCCCGCCACCAGCCGGTCACCGGTCTGCTGCTGATTCTGGCCGGCGCCGTCGTTCTCGGAACGGCCGTCGGGGCCGTGGGCTACTTCCTCGTCGAGACCGTCGGCGAGTCCGTCGTCCGGACCGTGCGGCGACTGCTGGTGGCTCGCATCCTGCGGCTGCGGCCAGCCGCGACCGACGAGGTCGGCCCCGCGGACCTGATGTCCCGGCTGGTCGCCGACACCACGCTGCTGCGCCAGGTGACGACCCAGTCGATGGTCGCCTCCGTCACGGCCGTGCTCGCCCTGCTGGGATCCCTCGTCCTCATGGGCCTGATCGACTATGTGCTGCTGGCGGTCACGCTCACCGCGGTCGTGACGATGAGCGTCTCGGTGCGCTGGTCCGCGGCCCGGATCGGGCGAGCCACCGGCAGGACGCAGGAGTCCGTCGCCTACCTGGCGATGCTGCTCGACCGCGACCTGGGGGCCTTCCGGACTGTGAAGGCGGCCGGCGCCGAGGCCCACGAGGTCGGCCTGCTGACCGACGCGGCGGACGCCGCCTGGCGCCGTGGCCTGCGGGTCGCGGGCTGGCAGGCGGCCAGCGGAGCGTCCGCGGGCCTGCTGATGCAGGCGTCGTTCCTCGCCGTGCTCGGCGTCGGTGGCGCCCGCGTGGCGTCTGGGCGGCTGCCGCTCGCCGACCTGATCGCCTACCTGCTCTACATGTTCTTCCTGACGCAGCCCGTGACGACCCTGGTCAGCGCCTGGGGCCAGCTCAGGGTCGGCGGGGCCGCCGCCGAGCGCATCGAGGCCGTGCTCCGGCTCGCCGTCGAACCCGTCGCCGTGCCCGTGCCCGCCGAGCCTCGGCCTCCCTGGAGCCGTTCCGGCAGCCGGCCTGCCGGCGCGCGCCATGCCCGCGCACGACGGCCCGGCGCCGGCAGCCCAGACACCGACGCCGCCGCGCCTGCTCCCGTTCCCGCCGTCGCACTGGCGGCCGCCGGTGCGAGGACGAGGGCCGGCGGGAGCGACCAGCCGGGCGCGAGCGGCCCGCCGGGCGGTTTCCCGTTCTACGGCCGGCCTGATCTCGCCCGTCCCAGCACGGGGGAGGCCGGCCACGGCGTGGCGGACGCCTGCGCCACCGTCGCGTTCCAACAGGTCGTGTTCAGCTACCGGCCAGGCCTGCCGTTCGTCCACCAGGGCGTGACGTTCACCGTCCCCGCCGGCGGCATGACCGCCGTCGTCGGACCGTCCGGGGCTGGCAAGTCCAGCCTGTTCGCCCTGCTCGAGCGGTTCTACGACGTGACGGCCGGCCGGGTTCTCGTCGACGGCCGGGACGTCCGCGACTGGCGGCTGACCGACCTGCGCCGCTCGATCGGCTACGTCGAGCAGGAGGCCCCGGTCCTCGCCGGCACCCTGCGGGCGAACCTCACGCTCGGGCTCTCCGACATCGAGGAGGAACACCTGTGGGAGGTGGTCCGGCTGGCTCGGCTCGACGACGTCATCCAGATTCTCCCCGGCGGCCTCGACGGCTGGATCGGACATCGCGGCGGCACCCTGTCCGGTGGTCAGCGGCAGCGGATCGCGATCGGCCGGGCCCTGCTGCGCCAGCCGCGCCTGCTGCTGCTCGACGAGGCGACCTCGGCACTGGACGCGGTCAACGAGGCGGCGCTGCGCGACGCGCTCGCGACCGCGGCAGAGACGACCACGGTGATGGTCGTCGCCCACCGGCTGTCCACCGTGGTCAACGCCCGTCAGATCGTCGTCCTGGAAGCGGGACAGGTGCGTGCCGTCGGCACCCACGCCGACCTGCTTGACCTCGACCCCGTATATCGGGAGCTCGCCACAAACCAGCTTCTCGTGCCCGACGCCTGACCCTGGCCGGCCGTTGCCGCGAGGTGCCGGCCACGACCGCGCTGGTGCATCGCCGGAGTGGCGCCGGGCGTGCCGAGTTCGACGCGCGCAGACGATCCGCGGAACGCCCACGACGGGTGCGTCGGCGCCGCGCGGGGGCTTGGCGCGTCAGGTTTCGGGTCAGAGGTTGGCACCGCGGGCGGTGACCGGCCAGTGGCCGGCCACGACGCCGCCACGGGTGACCACGAGGTGATCGACCAGGTTCACGGCGGCGCAGACGTGGTTGGGCACGATGAGAGTGGTGCTCCCGATCGAAGGAACGGGGCCGCCTGGCGCGACGGTGACCACGGCATGGTGTTCGGACAAGGACGTCACGGTGGCATCCGGAAACTCCGGGAGATAGCCGAATCCGGGTGTCCAGCCAGGACGGTCGGCCCCGAGGATCTTGCTGCCGGCGTCGAGCACGAACCGGTCGGGAGCCGGTGCGCTCACCACCGTCGTCGCGGCGGCCAGCGCTATCTGATCGGCGGTGCACGAACCGAGCGCGAGCTGCTGCGCGTCGTTGAAGACGTATACCCCGGGGCGGAGTTCGGTGGCCGTCCCAGGACGGGAGTACGCCAGGCTGGGCGTCGACCCGCCGCTGAGCACCGTGATGGTCAGACCCGCGGCGCCGATGGTCCGCGCGGCGATGGCGAGCGCGGTCTCCTCGTCGCGCGCCGCCTGGGACCGTGCATCGGGGTGGTAGGCGTGTCCGGGGAAGGTGAACACGCCGCGAACCCGCAGACCGGCGCCCGCGGCCGCGAGGGCGACCTCGGCTGCGGCGTCGGGCGCGACTCCGCTGCGGTGATGACCGCTGTCCACCTCGATCATCACCTCGACGGGCGCGTTCGCCGCGCCGAGGCGACGCGCGGCCGGGATGGAGTCGACGCCGACCGCGACCCGCGCGCGGTCGGCCAGGCGCCGCAGCCGTTCGGCCTTGGCCGAATCAGCCCACACCGGATAGGCGATGAACAGGTCATCGAACCCGGCCGCCGCGAACGCCTCGGCCTCACCGATGGTCGCCACGGTCAGGCCGACGGCTCCCGCTCTGCGCTGCAGGTCAGCGAGCCGCGGAGTCTTGTGCGTCTTGGCATGAGGCCGTACCGCGAACCCGCCGTCCGCGGCGGCGGAAGCCAACCGGCCGATGTTGTCGTCGACGACATCAAGATCCACCACGAGTGCGGGCGTGCTGATCCCATCGGGAACCGGGAAGATCACAGATGCCCTCGCAATACGCCCTCGCCACGTCGGGTTCGCTTCCGCGGCGCCGACCCGCCGGTGCCGACATCGGGTCAACGGATCGGCCGGGCCCATTGTCGCCTCGGCCGCCGATCGTTTTCCGGACGTTCGCCGCTCGACACCTGATCGTGGATCTCGCGCACCGGGCCACCAGTGGTGGTCTGCTGGCCGCCAGGTCACCGCCGGGCTCGTGGCAGGGATTCTGCGGTCAGAATGGTATACGTTATCCAATTGAGTCTCGGCGAGGCCCGGCCGAGCGGGGCAGCCGACGCCGGTGGGTCTGGCGTCACCGCTTGGGTCAGGTGGCCTGCTCGCGCTGCTCTCCGCCGGGCTCGGGATCGTCCGAACCGGCGAGAACAGGAGAGGGGGCGGGACGGCGTGACGACAGCGACTGGCACCGCGCCGAGCGACCATGGCGGCGTGACCGGATGACCGCCGACCTGAACCTCCCGGCCGACCTGAACCTCCCGGCCGACCTGAACCTCCCGGCCGACGTGAGCCCCGCGGCGGCGCTCGAACCCACGCTCGACCACGAGGTCGTCGTCATCGGGGCCGGGTTCGGCGGCCTGTATGCCCTCCACGAGCTTCGCGAAGCCGGCTTCTCGGCCCACGCGTTCGAGTCGGGCGGCGGCGTCGGCGGCACCTGGTACTGGAACCGTTACCCGGGGGCCCGCTGCGACGTCGAGAGCGTCGACTACTGCTATTCGTTCTCTCGCGAGCTGAACGCGGAATGGGCCTGGTCGGAGCGGTTCGCCGGCCAGCCCGAGATCCTGCGGTACGCGGAGCACGTCGCCGAGCGTTTCGACCTGCTGCCGATGATCACCTTCGACACGCGGATCACCTCCGCGCGCTACGACGACGGCGACCATACCTGGACCGTCGAGACCGACCAGGGCCGGCGATTACGCTGCCGGTTCCTCGTGGCGGCGGTCGGTGCGCTCTCGGCGACGCAGGTGCCGGAGATCCCCGGCCATGACCGCTTCACCGGCCCCACCCACCACACCGGCCGGTGGCCGCACGAGGGCGTGAACCTCGCGGGCAAGCGGGTCGGAGTGATCGGCACCGGCTCCTCGGGCATCCAGGCCATCCCTGAGATCGCCGCCGAGGCCGCCCACCTCACGGTCTTCCAGCGCACGCCGAACTACAGCCTGCCGGCGCGCAACCGGCCGATGTCCAGCCGGGAGATCTGGGTCGCCCAGCGCGACTACGAGGGACTTCTCGCGTCCGGCAACGCCACCAACGCGGGCGTGTACAACGTCGGGACCGGCCGTCCCGCCCTGGCCGACCCGCCCGAGCGACGCGCCGAGGAGTACGAACACCGCTGGGCCGTCGGCGGTACCGATCTCATGCGTACCTATGGCGACACCGGGCGCGACGTGGAGGCCAACGAGACACTGGCCGAGTTCGTCCGGGGCAAGATCCGCGAGATCGTCGCCGACCCGGCCACCGCGGCGTCGCTCGTCCCGACGGACCATCCGATCGGCTCGAAGCGGATCTGCCTCGACAGCGGCTACTTCGCGACCTACAACCGCGACAACGTCACGCTGGTCGACCTGCGGCGCGAGCCGATCGTGACGATCACCGAGACCGGGATCGACACCGACGCGGCGTCCTACGACCTGGACGTGCTGGTCTTCGCGACCGGGTACGACGCCATGACCGGCCCGCTGACCCGGATCGACCTGCGCGGCGCGGACGGCGACTCGCTCGCGCAGCGGTGGTCCGGCGGGCCGCGCAGCCTGCTCGGCATCGCCGTCGCCGGCTTCCCGAACCTGTTCACCCTGACCGGGCCGGGCAGCCCCTCGGTGCTGGCCAACGTGATCCGGGCGAACGAGCAGCACGTCGACTGGGTCGTCGCCTGCCTCACCTACCTGCGCGAGCGGGGCCTCACCCGGATCGAGGCCGACGCCCAGGCCCAGGACGCCTGGGCCGCCCACGTGCACGAGGTCGCGACCTACACCCTCTACCTCCACGCGAAGTCCTGGTATCTGGGCGCGAACATCGACGGCAAGCCCCGGCAGTTCATGCCCTACATCGGCGGCATGGTCGCCTATCGCAAGGCGTGCGACGACTGCGCCGCCGCCGGCTACCCGGGATTCGCCCTGGCGGGCGCCCCGCGCGGCTCCGCGGCCGCGACACCGGTCACGAAACCAGCCTGACCAGTCTGGCCGGACCCACGAACCTGATCAGCGAGCTTTGATCCACGAGACGGGAGTTCACTCATGGGGCGGTTCGACGGACGCGTCGTCTTCATCTCCGGGGGAGCCCGCGGCCAGGGCCGCTCGCACGCACTGCGGTTCGCCTCGGAGGGCGCCGACGTGGCGATCTTCGACGCGCCTGGGCAGCCCGGGTCCATCGTCTACCCGCTCGGAACGCGCGAGGAGCTGGCCGAGACCGCCAAGCTGGTCGAGGACCTCGGCCGCCGGTGCGTGACGATCGTCGCCGACGTCCGTGATCCGGCTCAGGTCGCCCAGGCGGTCACCGAGACGGTCGGGGAACTCGGCCGCCTCGACTTCTGCCTGGCCAACGCGGCCGTTCTCAGCAAGAGCTCGATCGCCAAGATGACCGACGACACATGGCGCGACGTCATCGACATCAACCTCACCGGTGTCTTCCACACCCTGCGGGCGGTGCTGCCGACGATGGTCGAGCAGCGGTTCGGCCGGATCGTGGCGACCTCGTCGCTCGCCGGGCGCACCGGCCAGCCGTACCTGGGGCACTATGCCGCCGCCAAGTGGGGCGTCATCGGCCTGGTCAAGACGCTCGCCCTGGAGGTCGCCGCGCAGGGCATCACCGTCAACGCGGTCCTGCCGACCTCGGTCGACACGCCGATGATCCTGAGCCGGGAGATGCTGCGCGAGATGGTGCCGGGCGAGAACCCGACGGTGGCCGACGCCGCGGCCGCGTACGGCTCGAGCCACGCCATCCCGGTCCCGTGGGTCGAGGCCGCCGACATCTCGGGCGCCATGGCCTATCTCTGCTCGGACGACGCCCGCTACGTCACCGGCGAGACGCTGTCGGTGACGGCCGGGGCGATGGCCCGGAACTCGGCGTAGGGGAGCCGGGGCTCCGGCAGGCGGAATGCGTCGCACGGTGGAGCTCCTTCTACCGGGCATGACCACCACGTCGTTCGACCCGCACGCGCTGCTCGCGGAAAGCCGGCTCGGCGTCCTCGCGACGATCAAGTCGGATGGCCGCCCGCAGCTTTCACCCGTCCTGCCTTACTACGACCATGGGGCCGGCGTCCTCTACGTGTCGATGACCGAGGGGCGCGCCAAGACGGCGAACCTGCGCCGGGATCCACGGGCGGCGCTGGAGGTGACCAGTCCCGACGGCAGGGCGTGGGCCACCGCCGAAGGCGGCGCGACGCTCATCGGGCCGGGGAGCGACCCCCTCGGCCCGGAGGTCGATGCCCTGGTGGACTACTACCGTCTCGCCGCCGGCGAGCATCCAGACTGGGACGAGTACCGCTCGGCGATGGTGTCCGACCGCAGGGTGCTCATGACGATGACGGTTGACCACGTGTACGGCACCAGGCTCGGCTGACGACGGCTCGGCTGACGACGGCTCGGTTGCCGCCGCGCGGGTATCGCCGAAGGCGGTGCGACCCCGGCCTGGGCCACTGGTGGGACCGTGGCCCAGGCCCGGGCCGAGGCCGGTCAGTAGCAGGGGAGACGCAGGTCGTAGGGGAGTCCCAGGTCGTTGAGGACCCTGCAGTAGGTGTCGCGGCTCACCTGCCAGCCGGCACGCCTCGTCTCCCTGGGAAGGCCCAATGTTGCCCCTTCCCACGCGCATCCGGCTCGGCCCACGATGCCTCCGGATGTCAGGCGGGCTTGTGCCTGAACCGTCAGGGCTGCTGGAGCAGGGTGCTCATCCGTTCCGGGGTGATCTTGACGCCGCATTCGGGCTGGGTGTCCGGCTCGAACCGGTCGCCGGCCTGGCTGATCCGGATGACGTCGTAGCAGACCGAGACGTTCTGGTAGTTCGTCGACAGGCTGATGGTGTCCTCGGGGGTCATTCCCGCGCTGTCGTAGTCCTTGACGCCGCGCAGGCCGGAGATGAACGACTCCCTGGTCGGGCACGGACCGGCCTCCTTGAGGCCGCGGACGAACAGGTCCGCCGACAGCCAGCCCTGGACCGCGCTGTCCTGCGTCGGTGGCTGGACCTCCGGGGAGTAGGTGGCCATCGCCTGCCTGAACTTCTGCTGCCCTTGAGTGTTGATCTCGAAGGGCTTGACGTTGGTGAAGATCGACACGCCGGCCAGCGACTGGCCGTACTTCGCCAGGTTGCTGCTGTCGTAGCCCGTCGGCATCAGCACGACCTTGAGCTTGCCGCCCAGCGCCAGGCCGACCTTGCGGAGCTCCGGCAGCAGGTTGGCCGCCATGTCCGGAGGCAGAACGCCGCCGATGGTGTCGGCGCCGGCTGCCTTGATCTGCTGCGCGACGCTCCGGTAGTCGATGACGGTGCTGGTGGTCTGAAACGTCTTGACGACTTTTACGCCGCGGGCCTTCAGGCTCGCGACGAACTGCTGCGTGAAGTCTCCGCTGGTGGCGCTCCCGTCGATCGCGAAGACGGCCGCGCGTGTTCCGCCCTGCCTGTAGACATACTTGCCCCAGGCGGTGCTGGAGCCATTTCCCATGTAGAACCACGAGAACATGTTGTTCTTGCCCTGCCAGTCGGGGTCGCTGGCCAGGCCCGTCACCGGGACGTTGCGCTCCTGCAACAGGTTGGCTGAATCCTCGCTGGCGCCGGACCCGTAGATGAATCCGAAGATGTTCTCCTGGTCGAGGAGCTCCTGGACCAGGGTCACGTTGAGCCTCGGGTCCCCCTGGTCGTCCCGCCAGGCGTAGGTGACCTTGCGGCCGAAGACGCCGCCCTCCTCGTCGTTGGCGACGTCGAGCCGGGCGTCCACGCCGGCCCGGAAGGCAAGCGTGCTGCTGGCCGATGGGCCGGTGTCACTCCAGGTCATGCCGGCCTTGACCTCGGTGGGCGTGACGCCCGGCGCGGTGTCGCAGACCGCGCCACCGGCCGCGCCACCGCCCTCGGCACCGCAGGCGACCAGCCCGACCGCCAGGCTGCCGGCGCTGGCCGCCAGCGCGATGGCCCTGAGTGTTCGCCGACGAAGTGGTAGCGGCATCGCGGGCAGGCTCCTCTGAGCGACAACGGCGGCCGTTCGGCTTCGTGAATCTCGTGTCCGCCGCCTCGGAAGACCCGCTGCCGAATGTTGTCCATGTCACAGCTGCCCGGCATTGCGCGGCCCGCCGTGCTCTGGATCCGCCGCTTTGGATCGATATCGGGCGCAATGCTATCGACCCACGCCGCCGTCAAGATAAACGGGTGCAGGCAAACGCCCGGTAAACATTGAGTTTATTTATCGGGGTTGCCTAATGTGGTCGCGGTCTCGCTGATTCTGTTGGTGCCGGTGGGATGGGTGTGGCCGAGTGCGTGCGCGTCCGGGCGTGGCGCGGGCCGTCGCCGGGCGGGTCGGGCTCGGTCGGGGACTTGTCACTGGACGCGAGGGGCCCGACCTGGCCACCGCACCCGGAGGCGTGTCCCCGAAGAGCGCCAGGCAAGGCGGCCCGAACCGTCCGTGCCCGGTCTGACCGAAGATCAAGAGAAGTGCGAAAACATAGTTGGACCTGTCACCTGGCGTTCAGGCTCCGTCCCCGGCAGGGCGAAGGCGCGGCCCTAGCGTCCATAGATCGGCCCGCTGGACGGCGGAGCCGAGTCGTTACAGTTGGAGGCCCGGGTCAATGCCGCGTGCGCCGATCAGGCGAGTCGCAGTCGCCATGTTGTCCGCAGGTATAGCCAGCGTGTCGCTCGCCGCGCCCGCGTTGGCGAACCCGGCGGGGACGGTGCTGGTCATCAGTGAGGCCTATGTCAACGGCGGCTCGTCGGGAGCCAGCTACCTCAACAAGTTCGTCGAGCTCTACAACCCGACGTCGAGCCCCGTCGCCCTCACCGGCGACACCCTGCAGTACCGCGCTCCCACGAGCACGGTGACCCCGAGCGGCTCGCAGGTGTTCGCGCTGTCGGGGACGGTGGCCCCGCACGGCCACTTCCTCGTCCAGCTGCCAAGTAACAACGCGGGCACCAGCCCCGGCGCCCCACTGCCCACGGCCGACCTCAACACCGGGGGCAGCATCAACCCGGGCGCCGGCGGCGGCACGCTCTTCGTCGCGGCCAGCGCGGCGGGCGTGCTTCCCACCGACAGCTCCGTCATCGACAAGATCGGCTGGGGGACCAGCAACTCGCCCGAGGGCACCGCCCCGACCGGCAACTCGGTCATCCTGAGCTACCAGCGGAACACGACCGGCGCCGACACGGACAACAACGCCGCCGACTTCCAGGTCGCCACCCCGACGCCGCAGAACGCGGCGTCCGACGGCGGCACGGCCGCCGTCACGGTGGCGAGCCCCGGCACCCAGAGCGCGACCGTCGACACCGCTATCACCCCGCTCACCCTGACCGCCTCGGGCGGCACCGCGCCGTACACGTGGACGGCGACCGGCCTGCCCGCGGGCCTCGCGATCTCCTCGGACGGCGTCGTCTCCGGTACGCCGACGGCGGCCGGCACCTCATCGGTGACGGTGACGGCCACCGACTCGACCAGCGCGGCCGGCTCGGCGTCCTTCACCTTCCAGGTCACGACGGCGCAGGCGACGGTCGTCCCGATCGCGGCGATCCAGGGCACGAACACCGACACCTCGCCGTACGCCGACCAGACCGTGACGACCGAAGGCGTCGTGACGGCGGTCTACACGACCGGCGGCTTCAACGGTTTCTACCTGGAGACCGGCGGCGCCGGCGGCACCCCCGCGAACGACGCGACGCCGGGGGCCTCTGACGCCCTGTACGTGTTCGGGTCCGCGGCGGCCAGCCAGGTCGCCGTCGGCGACAGCCTGCGGGTCAGCGGCACGGTGGAGGAGTTCCAGGGCCAGACCGAGATCGACGGCCCGACGGTCACCAAGCTCACCACCGCGCTCCCGGCCGTGGTCCCGGACGCGATCGCGTGGTCCGACCTCGCGACGGACGCGCAGAAGGAGGCCCACGAGGGCGAGCTGATGGCGCCGCAGGGCCACTTCACCGTGTCGGACAACTTCGACACGAACTTCTTCGGCTCGTTCACGCTGGCCGCGGGTGACACGCCGCTGCGCCAGCCGACCGACGCCGGGCGCGCCGGAAGCCCCGAGGCGCAGGCCGTCGCCGCCGACAATGCCGCGCGGATGGTCACCCTCGACGACGGGGCGAGCTGGAGCTTCAGCACCACCAGCACGCACACCGGTGACCCGCTTCCCTGGCTCACCCCGACGCATTCGGTGCGGGTCGGCTCGGCGGTCACCTTCCACGCGCCGGTGATCCTCGACTACCGGTTCTCGCTCTGGAACCTCCAGCCGACGCGGCAGGTCACCGACGACGGCGCCGCCGTGGCGACCTTCAGCGACACCCGGCCCGAGAACCAGCAGCCGGCCGCCGCCGGCAGCGACGTCCGCCTGGCGACGTTCAACGTCGAGAACTACTTCCCGATGACCGGCGAGAAGTACGTCGCGGCGGGCCTCGGCACCTGCACCTACTTCACGGACCGGCAGGGAAACCGGATCGCGGACAACTCCTGCTCCGGTCCGAACAACGCCCCCGGCCCGCGCGGCGCGGCCAATGACGCCAGCTTCGCCCGCCAGCAGGCGAAGATCGTGACCGGTATCAACCGCCTCGGCGCGAGCATCGTCACCCTGGAGGAGGTCGAGAACTCGGTCTGGTTCAACCAGTCCCGGGACACCGCGCTGTCAGGCCTGGTCGCCGCGCTCAACGCGGCGGCGGGCTCGAGCGTGTGGGCCTATGTGCCGTCGCCGGCCGCCGACCAGCTGCCCCCGCTGGACCAGCAGGACGTCATCCGCACGGCCTTCATCTACAAGCCGGCGGCCGTGAGCCTGGTCGGAACGTCGAAGGTGCTCGCGAACGACTCCGGCCCGGGCCAGCCCTTCTCGATCGCCCGTGAGCCGCTGGCGCAGGGCTTCAAGAAGGCCGGCGCCACCGACGCGGACGCCTTCCTGGTGGTCGTCAACCACTTCAAGTCGAAGGGCGCCGGCCCCGCGCTCTACGACGGCGACGCCGAGGACACCTCGTCCCCGGCCGTCGACCAGGGCGCGTTCAACGCCACCCGCGTTCGCGAGGCGCAGGACCTCACCGCGTTCGCGTCCCAGACGGCGGCGGGCCTCGGCACCAACCGGATCTTCCTGGCCGGTGACTTCAACGCCTACACGCACGAGGACCCGATGGAGACGCTGTACGCGGCCGGCTACACCGACCTCGGCAGCACCTTCGACCCGACGGAGCACTCGTACTCCTTCAACAGCCTGCAGGGCTCGCTCGACCACGTGCTCGCCAACACGGCCGCGAAGGCGATGGTGACCGGGGCGGACGTGTGGCAGATCAACGCCCAGGAGGCCGTCGCCTACAACTACAGCCGCTACAACTACAACGTCACGCAGCTGTTCAACGGCACTGACCCGTTCGCGGCCTCGGACCACAACCCGGAGATCGTCGGACTGAACCTCCCGGCGACCCCGGCCGCGCCGACCTGGAACGCGTCGACGATCTACAACACCGGCAACCTGGTGACCTACAACGGGTCGACCTGGCGGGCGCTGTGGTGGACGCAGAACCAGAAGCCGGGAGACCCGTACGGCCCGTGGGAGCAGATCGCGACCGCGCCCGACGGCACCGCGTTGTGGACCCCGTCGCGGATCTTCACCAGCGGCGACGTCGTCATCTACCAGGGCAAGAAGTACATCGCCAAGTGGTGGACCCGCAACCAGGCGCCCGGCGATCCCAACGGCCCCTGGCAGCTCTCGAGCTGACCTGGGCCTGACCCCCGCGGGGCCGCCTTCGGCCTGAGCCGAAGGCGGCCCTGTGCCGTTCTGACCCCGGAGGTAGCCCGGCGGTGGCGCCACCGCTGATCGTCAGGTCAGGCGGGACCCGTCGCCGGCACGGCGATGCCGCGGGGATGGCGACGGCGATATGATCTAGGCTGCCGGTCCCGTCGCCTGACAGTGACGGCGGCGAGTGCGGATGTCGCGACGCTGCCCGCCGCCCGCCGGACCGGTCCGACAACCGTTGTGCAGACTGCTCGTGTGCATGGAGGAGCCCCCGTGAGCAGCCGGGTCGAGACACTGGAGTTTCAGGCCGAGGCGCGTCAGCTTCTGCAGCTGATGATCCATTCGATCTATTCGAACAAGGACATCTTCCTGCGGGAGCTGATCTCCAACGCGTCCGACGCCCTGGACAAGCTGCGTATCGCGTCGTTGGTCGACGACGGCCCGCGGGTCGACGCCGCCGATCTGCGCATCGAGATCGAGGCCGACAGGGAGAAGCGCACGCTGACCGTGCGCGACAACGGCATCGGGATGTCTCGCGACGAGGTCATCGGGCTCATCGGCACCATTGCCAAGTCCGGGACGGCCGAGCTGCTGCGCAAGCTGAGGGAGTCCAAGGACGCCCGGGCGTCGTCCGATCTCATCGGGCAGTTCGGCGTCGGCTTCTACTCCACCTTCATGGTCGCCGACAGGGTCACCCTGCTCACCGGGCGGGCTGGCGAGAGCGGCGGCATCCGGTGGGAGTCCGACGGCGAGGGCACCTACGTCATAGAGGCGGTGGACGACGCGCCCCGGGGCACCGCGGTCACCGTCCACCTGAAGCCCGAGGACAGCGAGGACCACCTCTTCGACTACACGGACGAGGGCAAGATCCGGGAGATCGTCAAGCGGTACTCCGACTTCATCGCGTGGCCCATCCGGCTGGTCTCGGAGCCCGGCGAGAACGGCAGGAGCGCGGAAGGCGACGAGACGGCCGAGGCCGGCGAGAGCGGCGAGAAGGCCGACGACAAGCCGCTCAACTCGATGAAGGCGCTGTGGGCCCGGTCACAGAGCGAGGTCGACAAGGCCGAGTACGACGAGTTCTACCGTCACCTCAGCCACGACTGGACGGACCCGCTCGAGGTCATCCACATGAAGGGCGAGGGGACCTTCGAGTACGAGGCACTGTTGTTCATCCCGTCCCGCGCACCGTTCGACCTGTTCACCCGGGACGCCAGGCGGGGCGTCCAGCTGTATGTGAAGCGCGTGTTCATCATGGACGACTGCGCGGAGCTGCTGCCGAACTACCTGCGCTTCGTCAGGGGCGTCGTCGACGCGCATGACCTGTCGCTCAACATCTCCCGGGAGATCCTTCAGCGGGACCGCCGGATCCAGCTGGTGCGCCGCCGGCTGGTCAAGAAGACGCTGGCCTCGGTCAGGGCCCTTCAGGAGAACGACACCGAGCGGTATCGCACCTTCTGGAAGGAGTTCGGCGCCGCCGTCAAGGAGGGTCTCGTCGACGACGTCGACAACCAGGAGGCGATCCTCGACATCGTCTCGGTGGACTCGACGCGCGACGCCGAGCAGGCGACCACCCTGCGCGAGTACGTCGATCGGATGAAGGACGGCCAGAACGAGATCTACTACCTGACCGGCGACTCCCGGGCGATGGTCGAGAACTCGCCGCACATGGAGGCCTTCCAGGCTAGGGGCTACGAGGTCCTGATCCTGACCGACCCGGTCGACGAGGTCTGGGTCGAGCGGGTGGCGCAGTTCGACGGCAGGCCACTGAAATCGATCGCCAAGGGCCAGGTCGACCTCGACACCGACGAGGAGAAGAAGAGCGGCGAGCTTGAGCGGGAACAGCGGCGCAAGGAGTTCGCCGCCCTGCTGCCCTGGCTGGCGGGCAGGCTTCAGGACGACGTGAAGGAGGTCCGCCTGTCCACCCGCCTCACCACGTCGCCGGCCTGCCTCGTGGGCGACACGTTCGACATGACCCCGGCCCTGGAGAAGATGTACCGCGCCATGGGGCAGAACGTGCCGCACCCCCGGCGCATCCTGGAGCTCAACCCCACCCATCCGCTGGTCGTCGGGCTGCGCAAGGCACACGAACAGGACGCGGACTCCGACGTTCTCGCCGAGACGGCGGACCTGCTGTACGGTCTGGCGCTGCTCGCCGAGGGCGGAGAACTTCGCGACCCGGCTCGCTTCACCCGCCTCCTCGCCGACCGCCTGGCCAGCGCACTCTGACACGGTTCCGCTTATGGCGGTGGTGTGGCTGGGACCGGGCTGACGAGGTGGCTGGGTAGGTATTGCGCCTATGCGCCGTCACCAGCTGTGGCTGGACATCCGAGCCCATGGGATGTCTGTCGGCCGTCAGTGAAACGGGGTCTGGGAGGGGGCCGGGGGCATGAGGCCGAGGGACGCGATGAGGTCGCGCATCTCGTCGCGGTAGACGGTCGCCGGATCGTGCATGAGTGTGCGCAGGTGGCCGTAGATCTCGAGGGCCATGAGGCCGTGCATGCGGCCCCACACGCGCAGGGCCAGTGCCACTGCGGCCGGCGGAAGATCCGGGAAGTCCGTCTGGACGTGGGCGGCTAGACCCGGGTCGAAATCGGTCCAGATGTACTGCCGGTCGTTCGGCTGAAGCGCGTGGGCCGCCGGCCAGGCGCCGGCCACGAGACCGATGAGTCCGGTGCAGGCGCGCAGCTCGGCGTCCTTGGCGGGGCCGTCGTCGGGTGCGTGGTAACCGGGCACCGGGTCGCCGTAGATGAGCCGGAAGCCTTCGGGATTCGCGAGGGCCCACGCGCGTATGGCCTGCGCCCAGGCCATGATCCGGCCGCCCGGATCGCTTTCCGGCATGGCGTCCCTGGCGGACTCGAGGGTCTGGATCGCGGACGTGTAGACGTCGCCGATCAGCGCGGTGATCAGGTCGTCGCGGGTGGCGAAGTAGCTGTAGATCGCGCCGGCCGTCATGCCCATCTCGCGGGCGATGGCGCGCAGCGAGATGGCGTCGGGGCCGCCGTCCGCCATGAGCTTGAGCGCGATCGCCTTGATCTCGGCGCTGGTCTCCGCGCGCAGCCGGTCGCGGCGGCTCGGGGTGTGGTCGGTCACCCTTGACACTCTACAGCGTTCCGTTACTGTACGGCGCATCGATGCTGAACACCGTGTAGTAAATCTTCTGCGTGTAGAGAATGAGGATCATGGAGCGAGAACGACTTCGCCTCGCGCTGCTGGCCGTGACCCAGCTGATCGTGGCGCTTGACTACAACATCGTGTACGTGGCGCTGCCCGACATCGGGGACGCGCTGGACTTCAGCCCGCGGTCCGTCCAGTGGGTGGTCAGCGCGTACGCCGTCGGGCTTGGCGGCCTGCTGCTGTTCGGCGGGCGGGCCGTGGACCGGCTGGGGCCGCGCCGGATGTTCATGACCGGGCTGGCGCTGTCGGCGTCGCGTCGCTGGCGGGTGGCCTGGCTCCTGGTCCCGAGGCACTCGTCGCCGCCCGCGCGGTTCAGGGGGCGGGTGGGGCTCTGCTGACTCCGGCGACGCTCACGCTCATCTACCGGGGGTTCGCGGAGGGGCCCGCGCGCAACCGGGCGCTGGGCGCCTGGGGTATGGCCGGCAGCGCGGGGCTGGCCGCCGGGTCGCTGCTGGGCGGGGTGCTGACCAACTACCTGGGCTGGGAATGGGTGTTCTTCGTCAACGTGCCGTTGGCGTTCGGCTGCGTCCTTGCCGGGTCCCGGCTGCTGCCCGCCGACCCGAGCCGCACCGCCGGTGGGTTCGATGCGCTGGGGGCTGTGCTGGCCACGGCGGGTGCGGCACTACTCGTGTTCGGCCTGGCGTCCGGCCCGGAGGCCGGATGGGCCTCGGTGCGCGGCACAGGTGCGTTGGCCGCCGGGGTGGTCATGCTCGTGCTGCTGCTGATTGTGGAGGCCCGCGCCCGCGATCCGCTGATACCCCTGCGGCTGGCGCGGGGCCGGAACCTCGCCACCACCATGATCGTTATTGCCGTCTTCCAGGGCACGCTCGGCGGCGGCTTCTACATCCTCACCACCTACCTGCAACCCGTCCTCGGCTACAGCTCGCTGCGGGCAGGACTCACGTTCCTGCCGCTCACGCTCGCCTGCATGGTCGCCGCCATCAAGGTCACCCCGCCGCTGCTCAACCGCTGGGGAATCCGCGCGACGCTCGCGGTGTCGACGGTCGGAACCGGCGTGGGCATCGCTGTCATGGTCGCGGGCACCTCCGCCGAGGGCGGTTTCTGGACCCTGCTGCCCGGCAGCGTGGTGTGGGGCCTGTTCGGCGGCGTCGCCTTTGTCACGCTGTTCGCGTCCGCCGGATCCGGCGTCGCGCCCCATGAGCAGGGCGTCGCGTCGGGGCTGGCCAGCACCGCCAAGGAGGTCGGCGGCGCGCTGGGCCTCGCGGTCTTCGTCGCGATCGTCACCGGCTCGCCCCACCCGCTCCACGGCCTGCACGCCGCCGGATGGACGGCCGCCGCCGCCACCGTCGTCGGCGGCCTGATCGCCCTCGCGCTCAAGCCATCCCAGCCCGCCGCCGAAACACCGCGGACCCCCGTTCTGGAAGGAACCAGCGCGTGAGCACCACTGACCTGATCCTCAAGTACCTCGACGTCTGGAACGAGCGGGACAGCGCGGCCCGGGAGACGCTCATGACATCTGTCCTGACGGAGGACTCGGTCTACACCGACCCCGACTACGCCGGCCTGCGAGGCCACGACGCACTGTCGGAGGCGATCGGCCAGGCGCAGGAAAGGTTCGGCGACCTGCGGTTCACCCTCGACGTGGTGCTCGGCGCCCACCACGACCGCGCGCTGTTCACCTGGCGGCTAGGCACCGTGGCCACCGGCTACGACCTTGTGGAGTTCGCCGAGAACCGGATCCGCACCGTCGTTGGATTCTTCGCATGAGCGGCCAGAAGCACCGCTGGACGGCCGCCTGGACCACCTCGCCGCAGCGGCCCGGGGCCGGCTTCGCCCCTAACTGGTCCGAGGAAGGCTTCGCCGACCAGACCATCCGCCAGGTTGTCCGGCTCAGCATCGGCGGCGAGACGCTGAGAATACGGCTGTCCAATCGCTACGGGACCCTTCCCCTGCGCGTCACGGGCCTTACTGTGGCAGTCACTGTGGGTGGTGCCGCGGTGAAGCCCAACACCCTGCGGGAGCTGACCGTGGGCGGCAATGCGACATTTACCGTCCCGGCCGGCTCCGACCTGGCCACCGATGGGGTCGCCTTTCCTGCCGATGCGCTGGACTCGGTGACCGTCACGGCGTACCTGGCCGAGCCTTCCGGGCCCGCGACCTACCACGCCCAGGCGCTGGCGACGGCCTACCGGGCGACGGGCGACCACCGCGCGGACCCGGACGACACGGCGTTCACTGAGACCTCCCAGTCCTGGTACTACCTGGTCGGGGTCGACGTGGCCGGAGCCCAACACGACGGCATCCACGACGACGGCAACCACGACGACGGCATTGTGGTGTTCGGCGACTCGCTCACCGACGGAACCGGCAGCACCCAGGACACCAACCACCGCTTCCCCGACCAGCTCTCGCGGAGGCTGGTGGCCGCGGGCATGCCGCGGGCGGTGCTGAACCAGGGGATCGGAGGCAACCGCGTCATGGTCGACTCGCCCTGGCTGGGCGACCGGGCCACCACCCGGTTCCACCGCGACGTGCTGACCCAGCCGGGGGTGAACACAGTGATGATCTTCGCCGGAATCAACGACATCGGGATCAGCGAGGTGGCGCTGGACTCGCCTTTCCCAGTCCTCGCGCCATTTACCGAGGTCTCGGCGGAGGAGGTCATAGCCGGACACCGGGACATGGCCCGGCGGGCTCGAGCCACGGGCCTGCGCACGGTCGGGGTGACGCTGCTGCCCATACGCGGCTCGGCGTTCTCCACCCCGAGCAGCGAGGCCAAGCGCACCACGGTCAACGCCTGGATCCACGGGTCGGGGGAGTACGACACGGTCATCGACCTGGCCCTGGCAATGGGCGACGCGCTCGACCCAACCCACGACTCCGGCGACCATCTGCACCCCAACGACGCCGGCTACCAGGCAATGGCCGACGCCATCGACCTCACCCTCCTATAGTGATCCTGGGGACAACGGCCGCCGGGTGTGCGAAGGAAGATCATTTTCGCACACCCTTTGGCCCTCTAGCGCGGCAACCGACCACCATCTCATCGACGCTGTCGCCGGATGGCCGGCTGCTTTCCCAGGTCGGCTCAGGAGTCGACCGTGCCTCACGCGACGGTTCCCGCTGATCGACGAGTCGCAGGTGTCGTACGAGTTCGGTGATGACCGGGGCCGGGTTCTCGCGGAGGTAGAAATGCCCTCCGGGGAAGATCATTCCGTCGAAGGAGGCCGTTGTCACGTCGGCCCAGGCCAGGACGTCCGCCACCCGGACCGTCGGGTCGTCCGCGCCGGCGAACGCGAGGATGTCCACCGGCAGCCGGTCGTCCGACGGCGGCCGGTAGGTCTCGATCAGCCGGTAGTCGTTGCGGATGATGGGCAGCAGGTAGTCCAGCAGGTCCTCGTGCTCGAGGATCGACTCGTCGGTGCCGCCCTGGCCGCGGAGCACCTCGAGGAACCGCTCGCGGGACAGCAGGTGTTCCTGGCCCGGGCTCGCGACCGACGGCGCGGCGCGCGCGGAGACGACCAGCAGCCGGACGAGGCCCGGCCGGCGTTCCCGCAGGCGGCGGGCCGTCTCGTGGGCGACGGACGCGCCCATGCTGTGGCCGAACAGCACCAGCGGCACTCCGGTCCTGGCGGGATCGGAAGTCCCGGCACGGTCGGGAGTCCCGGCAGAGTGAGGCCTGACCGCGGGAGCCTCGGTGTCCCACGTCTGGGCCTGGTCGGCGATGGCGGCGGCGATGCCGTCCACCAGCGGATCCATGGCGTCCACCAGCGGCTCGGCGCTCCGGTTCTCCCTGCCGGGGTACTGCGTCATCCACACCTCGCAGTCGGCGGGGAACTCCGCTGCCCAGGTCCAGTACGCGTTGGCGGTACCGCCGGCGTGCGGAAAGACGACGACCCGGTACCGGGCGTCAGGACGCCGCCCGCGGCACCGCAGCCAGACCGAGGAACGCGGGGCGGTCATGCGCCAGCCGGGTGACGTGGGGCGGCGCCACCGCTGGCAACGCCCGTCATCTGCTGCACCGCGTCCTCCACTATGGTCCCTCTGCATTAGGTTTGCCTAACCTAATGGAGGGGGTCGTAGGTCACAAGCCCGTGGCGCTGACCGTTACTCGTGGCGGTGAGGGCCGCCATGGGCGGGCGGCGCGGACAGCGCCGGCCAGTCGCGTCAAACCCGCGCCCGGGGCCGCGGGCCGCGGCCCCGGGTCAGAACGGGTCAGAACGGGGTCAGTACGAGGGTGAGCTGCGACGGCGCGTGGTCCTCGACGTAGGAGGCCTGGCCGGCGACGTCGTCGAAGGCGAAGCCGTAGGCGCGGTGGCTGTCGGTGTGCTCGTGCAGGACTCGTGCGTAGTGGTTGGTGACGGCGTCCTGGTAATACGCACCCGGGTCACTGGCGGGCTGCTCGGCGCTGGTCAGCAGTGTCGAGCGGTTGAACCCGGCCCCGAGCACGGCCGCGACCGGCCCGGTGACCCCGTCGTTGGGTGCCCCGAGAGCGCCGTCGCAGAAGAAGACGTCGCGGGTGCTTGGCCGGGCGAACGGGGCCACCCCGCCGTCGAAGGCCAGCGCGCCGCCGGCCACCCGGCCGGTGACGCGCCGCCCGGCGGCGTCGACGGTGAGCCCTCCCGAGGCGTAGCGGTTCCACACCGCGTCGATGTAGGGGTCGTAGTACGTGGCCGGGAACAGCCCGGCGTCGATGCCATGCCCCGGGGCGATCACCCGGACGTCACCGGTCACCAGCGGGGCGAACGCCGGGTTCGCGCGGAGCGCGGCGAAGATCGCGTCACGGCCGCCGGGCACGACCTGGCCGGTGGTCTGGTCACCGTCGCCGTGCAGCCGCAGCAGGAGCGGGACGCTGAACATGTCGACCATGGTGGTGTTGCAGAACATGCCGGCCGCGTTGTGCGTGAACTCGACGAAGTCGTGCAGCACCGCGTATCCGGGCGCGTCCCGCACCCAGCCGGCCGGGTACTGCAACGCCGGCCTGCCCGCCCCGTCGGCGACGATCCGGAAGTCGAGCCTCGCGCCGATCGAGACATAGATCCGCCCGGACATCCCGGTGGGGACGGCGGCCACGGTGTCGCCGTCGGCCACCAGTGGGATCGCGATGCCACCGCTGTCCGCTCCCAGCGCGACCTCGGCGACGCTTCCGTCCGCTCGGCCGTAGACCTGCCGGCCGGTGCCCAGGTCGGTGCCGACGATGTAGAACCAGATCTCGCGGTTGGCGTACCGGTAGGTGTGGTTGACGATGACCAGCGGCAGCGGCGTGCCAGGGGTATGGGCCGGGATGTCGACCGCCACCTGGCTGGCGGCGAGCAGCGTGGCCTGGCCCGCGCCGCCGGCGCGGGTGGCCGCGACGGCGCCGCCCATGCCGGCGCCGGCCAGCGCGGCGGCGCCACCGACCAGCAGGGCGCGTCGGTTCAGCATCACGGGTCTCCTCAGGGATGACTTGATGGTGAGGATCGGGTGGCGTCGGCCGCGCCGGCGCCACCGACGTTGACGTTGACTGCACCGGCACCGGCAGCAACACCGGCACCGGCGGCGTCGACACGAGTGGTGCCGACGCCGCCGGTGGTGTCGACGGCGCCCCGGGAGGGGGACGGAGGAGGCCACCGTCGACGCCGGCCGCGGCGGCAGCGTGGCCGCGGCCGGGGCCTGCTCAGCCGGTGGCGCCGGCGGCGAAGATCCGGGTGAACTCCAGCGGCTGCTGGTCGAGGCTGCTGCAGGTCGCCTGGGCGAAGTCGGCCGGGCCGCCGGGGCACGGCTGGTCGCGGGTCAGCGACCACATGGACCACCAGGCGAGGCCGTGCTGCGCGGCGAACGCGGCGACCTGGCGGGCGTCGGACTGCCGGAACACCTCGGTGCGCACGTCGTTGACGCCGATCATCGGGGTGACCGCGAGCCGCGACCAGGCCTCGGTGTCCGACAGCCCGAACACGCCCTTCACCTGGGCCTGCGTGGCGGTGACCGAGTCGATGGCGTAGCCGCCCATGCGGCCGTCGGGGTTCGGCGCCACGCCGTCGCCGAAGTCCATCGCCATGACGTTGACCGCGTCGACCGTGACCCCGCGCTGCCGCGCGTTCTCCAGCAGCGCCACGCCCGTCTGGGTGAGCCCGGAGGGGAGCACCGGCAGCGTGAACGACACGTCGAGGCGCCGGCCCTGGGACGCCGCGTCCCGCTGGAGCTGGGCGATGGCCTGGGCGCGCCGGTCATTGGCCGCCGTGTCGGACAGCGACGAGCCCTCGATGTCGAAGTCCACCTGGCTCAGCCCGTAGGCGCTGATCACCTGGCCGTAGGCGGCGGCCAGCGCGGCCGGGCTGCCGCAGGCGTGTGCGAGCTCGGTGCCGTTCGCGCCGCCGAACGAGACCCGCGCGTCACCGCCCAGCTCGCGCAGCCGGCCGATCTGGCCGGGCACACCGTCCTGGTTCAGCTCGGACACGCCACCCCACCTGGGGGTGCAGCCGCCACCGCCCGCCAGCACGAACGCGAGCGTGTACGTCTTGACCCCGGTGGCCTGCGCGGCCGAGACCAGGTCGAACGGCGGGTACAGCGAGGTGTCGATGTAGGGGGCGAAGTGACCGGCCCCGCCGCCGGGCGCGGTGGTGGCGGGTGGCGCGGTGGTCGTCGCCGGAGCCGACGGGGATGCGGCCGGAGCGGACGCCGTCGGCGACGACGAGGACGGCGGGGCGGACGTGGTGACCGGTGGCGCCGAGGTCGGCTCCGCCGGATCGCCGGCGGGCACGCACGGGCTGCCGTCGATCCGGCACTGGGTCGGGTCGACGACCCCGCCCGGCGTGCTCACCACGAAGCCCACGTCGACCGCCGCGTCGGGGGCGAGCTCGCGCTGCCACGACGGCGGGGTGACGGTCACGTGCTGGCCGTCGACCCGGTGCTCGGCATTCCACAGCGAGGTGAGCCGCGCGCCGGCGGGCAGGTCGAACTCGAGGGTGAACCCACGGACCGACCCGGACGTGTTCGTCACCCTGTACTGGGCGGAGTAGCCGGTCTCCCAGGCCGCCGTCCGTGTGTACGCCGCCCCGAAGACCGACGCCGAGGCGGTGCCGGGAATGGTGAGTGCCAGGACGAGCCCGGCCACGGCCGCGAGCGCGACCGCCGTGCCGGAGATGATCTGCCGGCGGCGTCGGCGGTGCCGGCCCTGCTTCGACGACATCGTGTTAATGACCTCCTTGGGGAACCCCCGCGGCGGACGCTAGCCAGCGTGATGGCCGGCGCCGCTCGGCCTGAGGCAGCCGAGAAGGTCTCTTAGGACTGGCTTAGGGAAAGGCGGCCCGATACCAGCGCCGCCTTCGCCGTGCCTGCCGCCGCGTCCGCCCCGCGCCGGGGCCGGCGGTGGTACGCAGGCGCAGCCGGATCTCCGCGCCGCCCAGCGCGGACCGCCCGACCGTCAGCTCGCCGCCGGTCGACGTGGCCACCCGCCTGGCGATGTCCAGGCCCAGCCCGGTGGAGCCGGCGCCGCCGGCACCGGCGCCGCGCCGCATCGCCTCGGCCGGGTCGGCGATGCCGGGACCCGCGTCCGCGACCGTGATGGTGACGGCGCCGGGGGCGGCCCGCAGCGTGACCGCGAACCCGACGCCCTCGCCGGTGTGCTGGAAGACGTTGCCCAGCAGCGCGTCAAGCGCGGCGACCAGCTCGGCCCGGGCGACGGGCACCGGCGCGCCGCCGCCATCGCCGTCCTCGTCCTCGGCTCCGGCCAGCCACCAGGGGCGGCCCTGGTCCTCGGCGAGCACCGACCAGAAGCCGACCCGGTCGCGGACCACCTCGGTCGCGTCGCAGCTCGCCGCGGCCGGCCCGCCGGCGCCACGGTCGCGCGCCGCGCGGATGATGTGGTCCACCTCGCGCTCCAGCCGCTCGACGGCCTGCTGGACCTGGTCGGCCGGCCCGGCGTCGGCCAGCGCGGCGTCGGCCAGCGCGGCGGTGTTGAGCCGCAGCACGGTCAGCGGGGTCCGGAGCCGGTGCGACAGGTCGGCCGCCAGCTCGCGCTCGGCGGCGACCAGCTGGCGGACCCGGTCGGCCATGGTGTTGAACGCGACGGCCGCGTCGCGTAGCTCCGGCGGCACCCCGGTGCCCGAGGTGGGCACCCGGGCGTCGAGGTCGCCCGAGCCGAGCCGGCGGGCGGTGGCGGCGAGCCCTCGGGTCGCGCGCACGGTGCGGCTGGCCAGGCGGTCGGCGACCAGCACCGAGATCGCCACCAGGACCACCGCGAGCCCGCCGAGCACCAGCCAGGCCGTGCGCACTCCCTGGCTCATCGACGAGGCGGGCACGAACACCTCGACCACCGCGATCCGCGCGTCGCTGACGGCCACGGGACGCAGCAGGACCGAGCCGCCCGGTGCGTCGACCACCGCGGACTGGCCGCTCGTCGCGGCACCGGCCAGCTGGTCCGGCGTCACCCGCGACGGGCCGATCGTGGTCAGGGCCCCGTTCGCGGCCGGCAGGTGGACGGCGGCCAGGCCGTCGGCGCCGTCGCGGGTGGTGGCCAGCGCCCGGTCGAGGGCGAACGGGTCGGTGGTGATCGCCAGGGCCGGGCCGAGCTCGGCCGCCGTCCGTTCCGCCCGGACGAAGGCGCGGTCGCGCGCGGTCTGGGCCACGATCAGCCCGAGCGGGATGAGGAAGGCCAGCGCCACCATCGACGTGACCGCGATCGAGACGCGGATCAGCTCCCGCCTCATGACGCGGGCGCCTCGAGCTTCACGCCCACCCCGCGCACGGTGTGCAGGTAGCGCGGGCTGGCGGCGGTCTCGCCGAGCTTGCGCCGCAGCCACGACAGGTGCACGTCGATGGTCTGGCCACCGCCGTACGCCTGGTGCCACACCGCCGAGAGCAGCTCGTCGCGCGTCACCACGACCCCGGGGCGGGCGGCGAGGTAGGCCAGCAGGTCGAACTCGCGGCGGGTGAGGTCGAGCGGCGCGCCGGCCAGCGTCGCCGTCCGGCGACGGATGTCGACGAGCAGCTCGGCGACCCGCAACGGTGGGCTCGCCTCGGTCGCCCGGCCCGCGGCGTCCCGTCCGGCCGGGCTCGTCCGGCGCAGCACCGCGGCGACCCGGGCGTTGAGATGCTGCGGCGTGAACGGCTTGACGAGGTAGTCGTCGGCGCCGCTGTTGAGCAGCCGCACGATGCTGGCGTCGTCGTCGCGCGCGGTGGCGACCACCACCGGCACGTCCGTGATGCCGCGCAGCATGCGCAGCGCGGCGGCGCCGTCGAGGTCGGGCAGCCCCAGGTCGAGCACGACCAGGTCGCAGCCGACCTGCGTGACCTCGCGCATCGCGTCCAGGGCCGCGCCGGCGCTGCGCACCGCGTGCCCGGCGGCCGTGAGGTGACGGACCAGCGCCGCCCGCACCGACGGATCGTCCTCGACCACGAGCACTGTCGCCATACCGCCGTACCGTAGAGCCCGCCGACCGATATGTCCGCCCTGTACCATGCCCAGGTGGCCAGGACGCTGCGCCGCCTCGCCCTGTGGACCATCGGCACCGGGCTGGCCGTACTGGTGTCCTGGTTCGGCGTCCAGCGGGTGCTCCCCCTGGACACGGCCGCGGGCATACCGCGGGCCGTCCCGGTCGGGCCGTTTGTCTCCCCTTCCGCTTCCGCGATTCCGGGCGCCGCCGCGCCCACGCCCGGCGCGTCGGCGACCGCCTCGCCCGGCGACGCCGCGGCGAGATCCGCGACGTCCGAGCCGGCGGGGGACACGCCAGGGACCGGGGCTGGAGCAGTCGGGGCGACCGCCGCCGGCCGCCCGGCGGGACCCGCGGGCGGGCAGGTCTCGCGGCCGCCCGCGTCGGCCCCGGCGACCTCTGGCGGCGCCGCCGTCCGGAGCTACCAGCTGACCGGCGGCCGGGTCGTGCTGGAGATGACCGAGACCTCGGCGCGGCTGGTGTCCGCGACCCCGGAGCCGGACTGGCGGGTCCAGGCCTGGGAGGCCGAAGGCTGGCTGCGCGTGGACTTCAGCCGTGACGGCGCGGCCACGTCCTCCTGCTTCGTCACCTGGAACGGGCATCCCCCGACGGTGCAGACCACCTGAGCGAGGGTCGCAGACCACGCTGGGCGGGACCGTCCTCGGCGGCCCACCAGGCGTCCGCGGCGCCTCCCGCACGGCGTACGAGGCGGGCACGCTGCGCGGGCTGCTCGGTCTTTCCCGGCCCGCCAACGGCTACGCGGCCGCTCGCTGAACCCGTGACAGTGACCCCGCCGACCCGCGACGTGACTCCGTCGACCCGCGATTCGAGGTATCCGGCATGAGCGGCCCGCGCAAGCAGATCATCCCCGGCGCCTATGCCGCCGGCGTCCTTCAGCCTCGATCCACCAGGTAGTCATTTCTCGCCCCGCTTGTCGGGCCGACAGGTCGGGCGGCCGACAGTTGTCGCCTTTCCGGTCGATCCGGACAGTTGGCTGCGCTCGCGGAGCTGACTCGACGTATGGCCGTCGTCGACGCGACGTCCGTGGCACGGTTAAGTGGCACGGTTAACAGGAGAGCTTGCTCGGTTGTCCGACGGTCGGTGACCGGATCCACGGGCCGACGACATGATGGGTGGGGCCACCGTGCTGCCTGAACGGGAGACTCAGTATCTGCGCCGCGTTGTCGAGTTACTCCGGGGGCTGTTCGCCGAGCGGCTGGTGGCCGTCTACCTGTTCGGTTCGGGTTCCTATGGCGACTACGACCCGGGACCCAGCGATCTCGACGTTCAGGTGGTCATCGATGGCGCCCTCGAACCAGTCGAGCTGACCCGGCTCGTCGAGGGGCTCGACCATGCGGTGTTCCCGTGCCCGGCCCGCCGTCTCGAGTTCGTGTGCTACGACATCCAGAACGTCTCGCGGCCGGCCCGCCACCCTCGTTTCCAGCTCAACCTCAACACGGGCTCGGACATCGCTCGCCACGTCTCGACCGATCCCGCCACCGAGCCGAGCCACTGGTTCCTGCTCGACCTGGCGATCGGCCGCGACCTTGGCCAGGCCCTGCACGGCCCGCCGCCCGCGGACCTGCTGACGGAGGTCCCCCGGGCCTGGCAGCTGTGCGCGATCCTCGACTCCCTCTCGTGGCACGACACCAGCGAGCCGGCGACGCCTAACCGCGTCCTCAACGCGTGCCGTGGCTGGCGGTATGCCGAGACTGAGATCTGGGGCTCAAAGCGGCAGGGAGCGCGCTGGGTCGCCAGTCGTCATCCGGATCTCACCGTGGTAGCCGCGGCACTCTCGAGCCGCCGCGGCTACGGCACCGTCACCCCCGCCGCCGCCGATGATCTCGTCACCCGAACGCGTGCCGCGGTCAACGCCGCGATCGAGACGACCAACTGGCCCCGCTGACGCAACTCCTTGTTGCGGGCGGCGTGAATTCCGGCGAGAGCGACGACGAGCCGGGCCGCGGGACCGGTCGCGGCGTCGGGCCGATCGTCAAGTATTGGCACGGCCCGCTCATCAAGACCCCTGCGGACCTTCCGTCGTGGGCGAAGGTCCGCAATCTCAGTCGGATGGTGAGCCGATATCTATATCCTGTATTTCGCATGGCTATGATGGTGGTGTCGTCGAGCTGGGCTCCTAGCCGATGCCCGGTCGGCGGCGGCTGATGTACCAGTCGAGGAGTTCTGGGCGGTCAATGGTCGCGGGGTCGGCGACGGAATCGATGGTGGCGCCTTGTAGCAGTCTTTTGATGGGGATTTCGAGTTTCTTTCCGGTCCGGGTGTGGGGGACGCCTGGAGCGTGGATGATCTCGTCTGGGAGGTGTCGGGGGGAGACGTTGTCGCGGATCGCCGCGCGGATTCGGGCGGTGAGCTCCTGATCGAGTTGTCCGCCGTCGGCGAGTTCCACGAACAGGGGCATCCAATACGTGCCGTCGGGTTGTTCGGCGCCGATGACGAGGGCCTCGATGATTTCGGGGAGTTGTTCGACGGCGTGGTGGATATCGGCGCTGCCCATCCGTACTCCGTTGCGGTTGAGGGTGGAGTCGGAGCGGCCGTGGACAATGATGGTGCCGCGGGAGGTGACGGTGATCCAGTCGCCGTGGCGCCACACGCCGGGATAGACGTCGAAGTACGCGCCGTGATACCGCGAACCGTCGGCGTCGTCCCAGAAGGACAGCGGCACAGAGGGCATGGGGCGCGTGACGACGAGCTCTCCTACTTCATCACGGACGGACCTGCCCTTCTCGTCCCAGGCGTCGAGGGCGACGCCGAGGCACGGGGCGGATATCTGCGCCGGCCAGACCGGCATGGTTCGAGCGCCGCCGGCAAAGCCGGTCACGACATCCGTCCCCCCGGTTGTCGAGGCGAGCTGGACGTCGGATCCGACCTGCTCATGTACCCACTGGTAGTCGGTGGCGGGCACGGTTGATCCGGTGGCGCCGAGCAGGCGCAGTCGGGTCAGGTCGTATTCGGCGGCCGGGTGGACGCCGGCCTTCTGGCAGGACTGCAAGTGTGCCGGGCTGGTGCCCAGCACCGTCACGCGGTGGCGCGCGGCCAATTCCCACAATGCGTCCGGGCCTGGGTAGGTGGGATTGCCGTCGTAGCAGACGATGGTGGACCCGACGAGCAGGCCGGCAACCTGGAAGTTCCACATCATCCAGCTGGGCGAGGTATACCAGAAGTAGATGTCCTCGGGGCCGAGATCCAGATGCAGCGCGGCGGATTTCAGGTGCTCGAGCAGCACGCCGCCGTGGCCGTGGACGATGCCTTTAGGTCGGCCTGTGGTGCCGGATGAGAACAATACCCACAGCGGCTGGTCGAACGGCACCGGTGTCGGAATCAAAGGGTGGTTCCCGGCGCTGGCGGTCGCCCAGCTCGCGACCTGCTCCGACGGGCCGTGGTCTAGGCCGAGGCGGGGAATGACAATCGTGTGACGCAAGGTGGGCATGCTGCCGCGGAGCACGTCGACCTCCGCGCGGCGGTCGTGATCCTTGCCGCCGTAGCGGTAGCCGTCCGTGGTGACGAGCACGACGGGATCGAGTTGCCCGAGCCGGGCAGCCGCGGCTGCCGCGGCATAGTCCTGTCCGCAGACCGACCAGATCGCACCGATGCTGGCGGTGGCCAGGAAGGCGATCACAGTCTCGGCCACGTGGGGTAGATAGCCGACGACCCGATCTCCCGGCTGGACACCCATCCCGCGCAATGTGGCCGCGACGGCGGCGACCTGGCGCAGCAACTCCGCCCAGCTGTACTCGCGGACGCCGATCCCGCCTGGCTCGCTGTGGTCGATCAGCGCCGGCCTGTCCGCTCGGGCGTGGCGCAGGATCTGGTTGACGTAGTTCAGCCGCGCGTCGGGAAACCATCGAACACCGGGCATCTGGTCATCGGTGAGGACCGGTGTTGGGGCTGGGGCTCTCTCGACGTCGAAGTATTCCCACACCGCGGCCCAGAAAGGCTCCGTATGCTCCACCGACCAGACCCACAACCGGTGGTAATCCTCGCCGACATCGACGCCGCGCTCGCGGCTGAGCCAGGTCGTGAATTGGGTGATGCGCGCCCGTTCGATGGTCTGCGGAGTGGGTGTCCACACCGCCTGGATATTATCGGGCATGCGGGACTCCTGGGTGGGGCGGAAACCGAGGGTCTGGTTTACGCGGCGAGTCGGTATTGCCGTGGGGTGACGCCGAGGTGGCGTTTGAAGACCCGGGTCATGTGGGACTGGTCACAGAAGCCGCAGTCCAGTGCGATGTCGCGGATCGGCATCCGGGAACGGCTGAGCAGGCGCTGGGCGTGCTCGACCCGCTGCTGGAGGACGAACTCGTGCGGGCTGCACCCACGAGCGACGCGGAACTGGCGGGCGAAATGGTAGGGGCTCAGCGCCGCGCAGGCCGCCAGCTGGGCCAGGGACATGCTCTCACCGATGTGCGCGGCAACGTAGTCCCGCACTGCGCGGAGCTGGAGACACGTCAGGCCTCCGTCTGTGGGCCGCCCGCGGAAGGTGACGTCGGCGTGGCGGCGGATGAGGTGCACGATGAGCTGCGCGGACAGTGATTCCACCAGCAAGCGGCTGCCGAGGCCGCCGGCGGCGGCCTCGGCGGCGATGAGCATCGCGGTCCGGTGGATGGCGGGGTCGTTCGCCTTGAGCAAGTCGCGGAGCTCCACGTCGCCGATATCGCGGTCGAAGACCTGACCGCACACCGACGACACTGCCTGTTGAGTCAGGTACAGGTGCACGACCTCGATGGGTTCGGGCCAGCGCCAGTGCGATTCGGACGCCCGCGTCAGGAGCGACACGTCGCCGGGCGCGAGGTCCTCGTAGGACCAACGTGAGTCGAAGCGGCGGTGCATCGCGGTAGCGCCGCGCCGGTAGGCGACGATCATGTAGTCCCGCATCGGCGGGACGGGCACGTCCGATCCGGCGTATTTGTAGCCGCGGACCGAGATCCCGTCCCAGCCAGCCTCCGGGCTCTGCACGGTGAGCGTGCCGGGAACCCAGGGCCGACTCAGCTTCCTCAAGCGGGTCCGCGCCACGATGGTGCCCGGCACCTACCGCGGCCTGACCATGCCCGTGCACATGCGCACCCACGTTCCCTACGTGCATCCGCTGGCCAAGAACGACTTCATCGACCTCGTCCGCCAAGAGATGACCGTCACCGGCGAGGGAAAGCTGGAACTCGACTACGAGGGCTCCACCGGCTGGAGCTTCCATCCGTTCAACTGCGCGCCCGGCCCGATGAACGGCGGCTTCTGGATCACGCTCACCCAGCTGCTGGCCTACGACGGACGCGTCAACGACGGCGCCTACCTCGGAGTGAAGCAGTACCTGCCCGAAGGCACCATCGTGAACGCCACCTACAAGGGCGTAGCGACCTCGCTGGCGTGGTGGACCCTCATTCCGATCTTCGCCAACATCTGGCGGCTGATGGGGATCAGCTGGTACGCGCGGGGGTTCCCCGAGGAGATCATCATGTCCACACCGACGTGCATGGTGGGGGTGGCCGGCTTCGACCAGTTCGGCGGTCCGACCGGCTACCAGAACTTCGAGATGGCCGGCGAGAGCTTTGGCGCTCGCGGTGTCGCTGATGGGATGGACTGTGGCAGCCCGATCTGGAACTCCGAAGGGATCCAGGGCGACGCCGAGACCTGGGAGATGGTCGGTCCGAACGTCTACCTCGGACGCAGTTTCGTGCCCGACCACCACGGCTACGGCCGGTTCCGCGGCGGTGCCGCCTGGCAGTCACTGTGGACCGTGCGTGGCTCCGAACTGGTCAACGTGACCCTCTCCGCGTCGGGCGCGATGAATGGCGGGGTGTTCCACAAGGGCCTGTTCGGCGGCTACCCGCCCGCGGGGTGGAAGTGCCTGTGGGTCGCCGACACCAACGTCAAGGACCTCATCGCGGCCGGGGAGAAGTTGCCGTCCTCGGTCGACGAGGCCGAGGAGATGCTCAAAGACGGACGGCTCACCGCCCGCGAGTGGTACTGCGGCCCGCTTAACCAGTGGTCACCCAACCTGAGTGAGGGCGACCTGTTCGGCATCATCTACTACGGCGGGGTCGGGTACGGCGACCCGCTCGCCCGCGACACCCGCGCGATCGAGGCGGATCTGGTCAAGGGCCTGATGACCGTCGACGGAGCGAAGGCCGCCTACGGCTACGGCGGATCGGCCGAGGCGACCACGGCCAGCAGAGACGAACGCCGCGCGGCACGGCTGGCGAAGTCGGTAACCGCGGGGGAATGGTGGGAGTCCGAGCGCGAGCGCGCCAGGACCGGTGACGTGTCCGATCTGGTCGCGCACATGTACGCGCGTTCGGCGAAGCTCTCGGACTCGATCGTAAACCAGTACAAGGCCTTCTGGCAGATCGCCGAGTTCCCCTACGCCGACACCGGCGAGCCGACCTTCACCGCGCCCGCACCAACCGACTTCTACTTCCCCAACTCGTCCAGCCGCCCCAAGCCGACCACCTCCTGAAGGGCGAACGACCATGACCCACACCGCACAGGGCTCGACCGGCTCCGCCGAAGTCGTCAACGCCCTGATACGTAACAAGCTGAGCTGGGAGGAACTGCTCGGACTAATGCGGGCACCGAAGTCCGAGACCCGCTTCGAGGAGACCATCGCCGCGTGGCAGAGCCTCGTAACCTGGGACGAGCAGATCCTGCTTCCACTCGGGGAAAACCTGTTCATCGTCGCCAAGAACGGCAGCGCCATCGTCAAGACGATCGCCGGCGCCGAACTCGGGCCATGGGACGGCAACTGGAAAATGCAGTGCCGCATGATCGTGCGCCGCACACGGGAAGACCTGCTCGAGATCTACCCCGAGAACGACATGACCATCGATCCAGGCCTGGTCGAGATCCGCGAATTCCTCTGTCCCGTCAGCGGAACCCTGCTCGACACCGACTGCGTCCCCCCGGGATTCCCTGTCGAGGTCGACTTCACCCCCGACCTCGGCACGTTCTACCGAGACTGGCTCGGTAAGGAACTGCCCGTTACCCTCTGACGCCCGGTCGAGGGACGGTCGGCTACGGCCCGCCGCCCCTCTGCCGCGCGTTCCGCCCTGGCGACGCATCGAATCTGTCGGGCACTGGTGCGTTGGCGGACGCCACTACCGAGCCGGGAACTGCCCGTCGCGCTATGAAAGCGAGTCGTGCCTGCCCGACTCACCGACACCGGCCGGCACGGCAGCCCGGAACACACCACCAAAGGAGCAATCATGGGACGACTCGAAGGCAAGGTCGCTGTCGTGACCGGCGGCGCCAACAACATCGGGCTCGCGATCGCCACCCGAATGGCGGACGAGGGCGCCACGATCGCGATCCTCGACCTCGACGATGCCGCAGCGTACGCCGCAGCGGGCAAACTCGGCGGTGCGAATACCTCGTTCGCCTGCGACGTGACCGACGAGAGCCAGGTCGCCGCCACCCTCGCTGCGATCGCCGACCGGCACAACCGGCTGGATGTCCTCGTCAACAACGCCGGCATCGAAGGAAGGAACAAACCCACCCACGAACTTGAGTTAGCCGACTGGGAACGCGTCATGGCCGTCAACGCCACTGCAGTCTTTCTGTGTACAAAGCACGCCATCCCGCACCTGAAACGCTCGAGCGCCGGGAGCATCATCAACATCTCCTCTATCTACGGCCTCGTCGGCGGCGGAGACATTCCGCCGTATCACGCCTCCAAAGGCGCCGTGCGGCTGATGAGCAAGAACGACGCGCTCACCTACGCACCGGACAACATCCGGGTCAACTCCATCCACCCCGGTTTCATTTTCACCGACATGGTTATCCGCTACGCCACCGACAGCGGACTTCCACTCGACGACGCCCGGATCGCTCTGAACGCTGCCCATCCGCTCAACGGCACCGGCGACCCCGACGACGTGGCATGGGGAGCGGTCTACCTGGCCTCTGACCAGGCCAAGTGGGTCACCGGCAGCGAGTTGGTCATCGACGGCGGCTACACTGCCCGCTAACGTCAGCCACTGCCTTCCATCCCCCGGGTACCTAGCAGCCGTGGATTTGTGGTCAGTTGGTTTTGGCTGTTGCGGCGGGCTGGCCAGGTCGGCATGCGGGCGTGGTGGTTCGGGACGCAGGGTGGCCACCAGTTGATCATCGCGGGTGGTGTGGACTCTTGATGATCTCCTGGTGGCCGCGGGCCTCGGCCCGATCGCGGAAGCCAAGCCTCCGACGATCATGCACGAAGAAGAGTGTCCCCGGGGTGAGGCGGCTACACGTCCTCCTCAGGGACGTTGAAGTACTTGGTGTACCGGGCCGTGTGGGCCCGGACCTCGGCGAGGTCCAGCCCGGTGTCGGCGAAGTCGTAGCTGTGCCCGCTCGTGCCCCGTTTGTTGCCCCGTACGAAGTCCGCCATCCGGGTCTCGCTCTGGGGGCTCAGCTCGAGGCCGAAGCGGTCGTAGATTGCCCGTACTGTCGCCATCGGGTCGGCCATGAGGTCGGTGAACTGGATGTCGATGACCTGGTCGGCCGGGACGGTCCCGTCGAGCCGGGCGTCCACGGAGCGTTCGACCCCGTCGAGGAGCAGCTCGGCGAACAGCGCCGCGGTCTCCTCCCGGTCGACCTGGTCGGAGTGAAGGCCGCGCAGCGCGGCGGACAGGCTGGTGTTCGAGGCGACCAGCCTCGCCACGTCGCGGTGGGTCTGCACGAGCAGGGCATTCGGGTACTCCGCCATCAACTGCGGCAGCGTCCAGATGTGCGACGGCCACTTGATCAGCCAGCGCTCCCCACGGTGCTCGCTCTGCAGCACCTCGAGAAAACGCCGGTGCCAGACGTACGCGCCCGCGATGTGGCCGTCCCTGACAGCGTCGTGCAGCCACCAGTGCATGTAGTTGGGCACGTGGTACTGGTAAGGGAAGATCGTACTGATGAACGCGGTACCCATGATCCGGCCGCATTCCTGCGCGAGCCGTCCACCAAGCTGGTGGATCTTGCGGAAGCCCGGGATGAGCGCATCGGTGGCGGCGTAGAGCTCGTCGGCCTCGGCGATGCGCGGGTCGGTCTCAAAGGTCTCGGTCCGCGGCGGCGGTACCGGCTGCTCGACCTCCCAGGTCATCGGCGCCCGATGGGCCCGGTCCTGGGCGAGGGCGTCGTGCAGCAGCGTGGTGCCGGTGCGGGCCTGTCCCACGATGATCACCGGCGGGACGATGTCGAGATCCCGGATCTGCGGGTTGGTGCGGTGGTAGTCCACGATCCGCAGCCGGCGGCTGAGGTAGGCGCCCATCTCGAGCCCGAGGGCCACATGCCCCAGCTCGTTGAACCGTGCCCCCGGAAGGTCGTCGAGCAGTCGGGCAAGCCCGTCCCGCCACCCGTCCCCGCCGAAGACCTCGTCGTCGCCGAAGTCGGACAGCCCGGTGCTGTCCACGGCCGCCGCGAGTAGCTCGTCTGCGTGCACGCCTCAACCTCTCGCCGTGGGACGACCCACATGGCAAGGGGCCTATGAGGCAAAAGATAACAAAGGTCGCATCGACGGTCGCGGGGGGTTGGCCCAGCCCGGACGACCCGACAGCCAGCGGCCCTCGTCGCGCGGCCGCGGGACGCCCGCCCGGTGCTCGCCTTGCCTCGGTGCCTCGGTGCCTCGGTGCCTCGGTGCCTCGGGTCCGGTGGTCCCATGCCGACACCCTCGTCCGTCGCCGGCTGATGGCTTTCGGCTGCGGCCGCCCCGGATCAGGCCGGTCGGGCTGTCCGCGCGGCCGGTGCGGTGAGCGCGGCCGGCCGGCATGCGCCAGATCGAGACGATCTCCGGTGGCACGGTCGGTCCCGTCGACCTCTGGCTGGGGCAGACGCCGTCGCCGCCGCGACGAGGCCGGCGAACCATCACCATGGCAGCTCCGGGACCGGGATCGACGTCGTGAAGGCCATCCCCAGCTGCGTCTCCCTGGAGGGCGCGGAGGAGATGCGGATCGAGGCCGGTCCTGGTGACTACATCTACGCGCCGTGGTGGGTGCCGCACCGGGAGGGAGAACCCTGATCTCGACGAGGAGGCGGTGGTGATGACGGTCGGGACGCGTGTGGTGCGCTCGAGGTCGGCGGTCTTGCCGGTGATGGCGGGCAGGTAGTGGAACGGCCCGCTGACTTTCAGGACCGTCAGCGATGTCGTCGGCGAGCCTCTCTCTGATCAGCACGAGCACGGGGTGACCCGGGTGGGCGCGGCCAGGACGCCGGTTGCGAGGTCCGTGGCGCCGCGGTCCGAACTGGGGCGGTGATGCGGTGTGTAAAGGGACGTGGCCGTCTGTGGGAGGTAACCGTCCTCATCGCGTTCCCGGTGCTCTGCCGGCCGGTTTTCATATACGTAGAAGAATATCGGTACCAGCTTCTTGGTAAGGCTTCTTTTCGGGCCTCCTGGTGTTTAACTTCTAGGTGCGTCGGGATTGAATGCGAAGGCCTCGTGGCTGTTTATAGGTGCGCGGTTGGCGGTTTGTGATATTCCGTTTTCCTGGCTAGGATGAACGCATGTTTGAAATGCGCGGCGACGGTCCGGGCGGTGGCACTGTGCCCTTGTCGCAGAACTCCTCGACCGCGGACGGCGCCGCGGCTGTCGCGACCGGCTCGGCGCGGTCGGATCGGGCGTCGCGGCTGGCGGGTCCTGGGGGTGGCCGGTCGGCTCTGCGTGTAACACCACGCCGTCCGGCATCACGTGCCGACACGCGGGCACGGTGGGCCGGAACGGGGCCAGCGGAGGGCACCGCGAATCCGGTGAAGATCCCGGACCCGCGGCGTCCCGCCGACTCGCCGACCACCAGCGACACCTCCGCTGCCCCGGCGACGTCCGTTCCACCTGGTGACAGGCCCGTCGTCGGCGTCGCTGACTTCGAAGGGCCGACCACCAGCGGGCGGGCCGTCGATGGGTCCGCTGTCGATGGGCTTGGGGCGGGTGGTGGGTTGGTGGCTCGGTTGGCTGCGGTGGGTGGGGTCTTCGACGAGCTGCTGGCGGGTCTGGGGGCGTGCGGGGAGGCGGAGGCGTTCGATCTGGTGGTAGGTCTCGTGCGGCTGGCGTCGCGGTTGGAGGGGCTGGCGATCCGGGCGCAGGTGCGGCTGGCACAGCTGCACCCGGCCGCCGGCCGGTGCCTGGACGGCGACGGGGAGGGTGAGCCGTTCTCGCCGTATCTGGGCGACGAGCTGGCGGCCGAGCTGGGTCAGTCGCCGCGGACGATGACCAGCCGGCTTGACCAGGCCTGGGACCTCGCCCACCGCCTCCCGGCCGCCCTCGACGCCCTGACGGCCGGCGAGCTGGACCAGACCCGGCTACGCGCGCTGCACGCGCTGACCGGTGTCCTGTCCGATGGGCAACGCGCGACAGTGGAGGCACA
>NZ_MBLO01000270.1 GCF_001854805.1 Pseudofrankia coriaricola | reverse complement strand
CCCCGGCCCCGCGCCCGGTGACCCCCGCGCCACCGTCGAACACTCCGGGGCCGACTCCCCTGTCCGCGCCGTTGGCCAGCCCCGGCTACCCGCCGCAGGCCGCCGGCGCCTGGCAGAGGACGAACCAGCCGCTCCCGCCGCCACGGCTCCAGCAGCCACGACCCCAGCCCCAGCCTCCGCTGCCGGCGCACCGGGCGCGCCCGAACGACAAGAAGGGGCTGTTCGGGCTCTCGGCGCGAGCGACCTGGATCGTCGCGATGCTGCTCTTCGTGCTTATCGCGGGCCTCACGACCGCCATCGTGCTCGCGGCGTCCAGCGGTGGCGGCGGAGGGGGCGGAGGGGGCGACGACGGCTCGTCCGAGGCGTTTCCCGACCGGACCCACCGGCTGCCCGCGGAGGCCGTCGGCTACGCGGGCCAGACGCTGAGGGTTCCGAATCTCGCCCCATACGACCTCAGCATCGGCGACGACGGCGCGCTGTACGTGTCCAACCTGGACACCCACATCGTTCACAAGATCGCCAAGGACGGGACCGTCACCCCGATCGCCGGGAACGCGAAGGACGGCTTCTCCGGCGACGGCGGCCCGGCCACGGCGGCACAGGTGTACGGCCCCGGCCGGGTCGCCTGGGACAAGGCCGGCAACCTCTACATCCCAGACACGCAGAACTTCCGCGTACGCAAGATCGACAAGACCGGCAAGATCACGACTGTGGTCGGCACCGGCACGGCCGGCTACTCCGGCGACGGCGGCCCGGCCACCCAGGCACAGATCAACGGCGTCGAGGGCATCGCGGTCACGGCCGACGGCACCCTCTACCTGGCCGACTACGAGAACCAGCGGATCCGCAAGGTCACCCCGGACGGGATCATCACCACGATCGCCGGCACCGGCGAGAAGGGCTACACCGGTACGCCGACCCCGGCTACCCAGGCCAAGCTCGACGGCCCGAACAGCATCGGCCTGGCCGACGACGGCACGATCTACTTCGCCAACCTGGGCAGCGACACCGTCCAGAAGATCGACAAGACTGGCACCGTGAGCACCTTCGCCGGCAACGGCGAGACCGGGCGTACCGGCGACGGCGGCCCGGCCACCGGCGCCACGCTGTCGATCCCCGACGTGTTCCTCGGCCACGACGGCACCGTCTACATCTGCGCCTACGGCAGCGAGACGATCCGCAAGGTCACCCCGGACGGGATCATCACGACCATCGCCGGCACCGGCGCCGAGGGTTACACCGGGGACGGCGGCCAGGCGAACGCGGCCCAGCTCAAGGACCCGACCTCGGTGGTCGTCGACGCCAACGGAGCCATCTACGTCGCTGACAACGGCAACAACGTGATCCGTCGGATCGACCCGAACGGAACCATCACCACCATCGCCCGACAGAGCTGAGCAGCCGCGGCCACGGGCGCGTGCGGAGATCCTCTTCCGTACGCGCCCTACGCCGTCCTGGAACCCGGCACCGCCTGAACCACGGTGCCTGCCTGAACCACGGTGCCTGCCTGAGCCGCGGTGCCTGTCCGACCCGCTACCGCCGGACCACCGCGGCCTCGACCACCCGTCGCCCGAGCACAGACGCCTGGAGCATGGAGCAGCCCCGACGATGCCGACACCCATGCCTGACCTGATCGCCACCGCGCTGCCTGGCTACGAGATCGGAGCCGAGCTGGGCCGAGGCGGCTTCGGCGCGGTGCTGGCCGCGCGCCACCGGCTGATGGGCCGCGCCGTCGCGGTCAAGGTGCTGCTCGACCCCGAGGCATCCGGCACGGGTTCCGGCAGCGGCGGTGGGCCGGGTGGCGGCGTCCTGTCCGGGCCCGGTGGCGGCGTGTTCGGCTCGGGCGGGGACGAGTCGTCCGACCTGCGCTCCCGGTTCCTCTCCGAGGCCCGGGTGCTCGCCGGCCTGGACCACACGCACATCGTCCGGGTCTACGACTACGTGGAGCACGCGGGCCTGTGCCTGCTCGTCATGGAACAGCTCACCGGCGGCAGCCTGCGCGCGCGCATGGCCGCCGGCGGCCTCGACCCGCGGGCGGGCTGCGCGGTCGGCCTCGCCGCCGCGACGGCGCTGGCGGCCGCGCACCAGATCGGCGTGCTGCACCGGGACGTCAAGCCCGACAACCTGCTCTTCGACGCGTCCGGCGTGCCGAAGGTCACGGACTTCGGTATCGCCAAGATCGTTGAGACGACGGCGGTGACGACGACCGGCCTGGTCGGCACCCCGCGCTACATGGCCCCCGAGCAGATCGAGGGCAGCAGGCTCGGCCCGGGCACCGACATCTACGCCCTCGGCATCGTGCTCTACGAGCTGCTCGCCGGCCGGCCGATGTTCCCGCGCGGGCTCGCGGTGCCGGCGCTGCTGCACCATCACCTGTCCGTGCCGCCTCAGCCGCTGCCGGAGGTGCCGGCGCCGCTGGCCGCGGTGGTGCTCGCCGCGCTGGCCAAGCACCCGACCGAGCGACCCGCGAGCGCGCACGAGCTGGCCCTGCACCTGGCCGCCGCCACGACAGCCGTGTTCGGCCCCGGCTGGCTCGCGACGGCGGGGGTGCCCGTCCGGCTGCCCGACGACGTCCTCACGGCCGCGGGCCATCGCCTCGGTGACACGCTGCCCGCTCCCTCCGGCGCCTGGACGACGCCCGCGCACTACCTGGCCCAGCCGACCGTCATCACGCCACCGGGCTCCACCCCGCTGGGCACGCCGCCGCCCACCCCGACGACACCCGCGCCGCCTGGCCAGCAGTTTTCCGTCGGTCAGCCAGGCCCGGGCGGGTGGCAGCCCTACCCGGCGAACGGCACCCCGCCCCCCGGCCTTGGCGGGCCGGCGGGCTTCCCGCCGCAGCCGGGCCCGGCTTCCCCCGCGCTCGCGCCGACTCGCCGTCGTCGGCGCGCCCGCCCCGGCGCGCGCCGACGGACGGCATTCATCGCCGCGGGGGTGGGCGTTGTCTGCGTCGCGGCGCTCGTCGTGGGCCTGGTCCTGGCCACCGGCGGCGGCCACGGCGGCGCGAAGGCCGGGTACGCCGGCGAGCAGCGGGTGCTGACCGCCGGTGGGTACCTCGGGGGGATCGGCCTGGCCGAGGACGGCTCGATCTTCGTCGCCGCCTCCGACGCGTCCGAAGGCACCGCGGCGGTGTACCAGCTCAGCCCCGACGGCATCCTGCGCAAGATCGCCGGCATCGGCCCGCCGGCCGCACAGCCGTCGGGTACGCCGTCGGCCGAGACGAGTACCCCGCCGCCCAGCCCCGCCCCGATCCCCGCCAGCGGGATCTCCGCGCTGTCGCTCGTCCTGCAGGATCCGCGGGCGGTGGTGGTCGCGCCGGGCGGCGCCCGCTACATCGCCGACTATGGCGCCAACCGGGTCTACCGGATCACGCCCGCCGGCCAGGCGTTCGTCTTCGCCGGCGCCAGCGCTGACGAGGACGGTTTCACGGTGGACTCGGGCCTGGCGACCAAGGCCGCGCTCTACGGGCCCACCGCGCTGGCGATCGGCCCGGACGGCTCGGTCTACATCGCCGAGGGAAACCGGATCCGGAAGGTCACCAAGGATGGCCTGATCTCGACGGTCGCCGGCGCGGCCAGCCGCTCCAGCGCCGGTAACCGCGAGGGCGACGGCGGGCCGGCGACGAAGGCGACGTTGCCCTCGCCGAACGGGCTCGCGGTCGCGGACGACGGAACGATCTACGTCTCCGACGACAACCTGGAGACCGTCCGTAAGATCACTCCAGCGGGCATCATCAGCACGGTCGCCGGCACCGCGGGCACAAGTGGCGACACGGGTGACGGCGGCCCAGCCGCGAAGGCGCTGCTCTACGACCCGATCGACGTTGCCCTGGGCGGCGACGGCTCGCTCTACATCGCCGACCAGTCCAACGGAAAGATCCGCAGAATTGGTGTGGACGGCGTCATCACCACGTATGCGGGCGTGGGCTCGTCCGGTTCCGGCGGCCTGGACGGGACACTGGCGACCCAGGCCGACATGGGCAGCGTGGACGCGATCATCGTCGACCCGTCCGGCGCGGTCTATGCCACGTTGTACTACGAATCCACCCTCGTCCGGATCGACCCGGACGACCACATCGTGCGTGCCCTGGTGGTCCCGCCGGCGACATAGCGCCAGGTACGCCGCCCGCCATGCACGGTTGGCTGACCACCGCGCACGGGTCGGACATCCGCCCGGGTGCGGGTCGGACATCCGTCACACATGGCCGCCGGCTCATCACGGACGATGGACCGCCTGTCACTTGCCGGCCCGAAGCCATCGCGCCGACAAGCCGGGCGAACGGCCTGTGGCCTGGGGGTATGCGCGGTTAAGGTCCGGACATGGAGGTCGTACCGGACAGGCGCACCGCGCTGCGGCTGGGGCTCTCGGTACTTGGGGGCGCGGCCGTCGGCGGCGGCGGCCTGCTCGCCGGCTGCTCCTCGGACGGCTCGCCCGCGCCAACGCCCAGCCCGAGCGCGACGGCGAGCCCGCCCGGGCCGTCGCCGTCACTTGATCCGACGCAGAGCTGGGACACGCTGGCGGCACGGCTGACCGGCGAGCTGGTGCGGCCCGGCGACGGCGAGTACGACACCGCGAGGGCCCTGTTCGACCCGGCCTTCGACACCGTCCGCCCCCAGGGTGTCGCCTACGCGGCGAACCAGGACGACGTGGCCACCGCGGTCCGGTTCGCGCGGGCGACCGGGGTGGGCCTGGCCGCCCGCTGCGGGGGGCACAGCTACGGCGGCTACTCGACGACCGAGGGACTGGTCGTCGACGTCACCCGGATGAACCAGGTGAGCGTCGACGACCATGGCGTCGCGACGATCGGCGCCGGCGCCCGGCTGATCAAGGTATATGCCGACCTGGCGGGCGTCGGGCGGGCGATCCCAGGCGGATCATGCCCGACGGTCGGTATCTCCGGGCTCGCGCTTGGCGGCGGGGTCGGGGTGCTCGGCCGGCTGTATGGCCTGACCTGCGACCACATGACGGGCGCCGACGTGGTGCTCGCCTCCGGCGAGACGGTACGGGTCGACGAGAACCACGACTCCGACCTGTTCTGGGCGCTGCGCGGGGCCGGGGGCGGCAACCTCGGGATCGTCACCGCGTTCCGGTTCGCCACCCACGCCGCCCGCTCACTGACCTTGTTCTCGCTGCGCTGGCCATGGGGGGCGGCGCAGGAGGTGCTCACCGCGTGGCAGGACTGGGTCACCGGGAAGCTCGGCGCGATGCCGGACGAGCTGTGGTCGACGCTGGTGGCGGGCTCGGTGCCCGGCGGTTCCGCGCCGACGCTGCGGATCAGCGGGGTGTTCGCGGGCGTGCGGGCAGGGCTGTCCGGTCCGCTCGCCGATCTGCGGGCGGCGGTGCGCTCGGCGTCGCCCGCGGGAACGTCGATCACCGAGCATGACCACCTGGCCGCGATGCGCATCGAGGGCGGCTGCTCGGCGAGCGGCGGCGAATGCGGCAGCACGGCCGGGATCCGAGCGGGTGCGCGCAGGCCCGGCCAGCGCGCGGCGTCGTCGATCCTGCTCGCGCCGCTCGCCCCCGCGGGGAACGAGGTGCTCGTCCGGATGATCGAGGAACGCCAACGCGACCCGCTGGCCACCGCCAGCGGCGGGATCATCCTGGACGCCTGGGGCGGCGCGATCGGGCGGGTCGGCCCGGCGGAGACGGCATTCGTCCACCGGGACGCGATCGCCAGCATCCAGTACTTCGGCGGCTACCCGGCCGGCGCCTCGGCCGAGGTGGTCGACGCGAACGGCCGATGGCTGCGCGACACCGTCGCCGCGGCCGCCCCCCACGTCTCCGCGCAGGCCTACCAGAACTACATCGACCCCGAGCTCACCGACTGGGCACAGGCCTACTACGGCGCGAACCTCCCCCGCCTGCGCACCGTCAAGACCCACTACGACCCCGACAACCTCTTCCGCTTCCCCCAAAGCATCCCTGTATAACTGGTTCGCTCTGTTTCTGGTTCGCTCCGTGCGGGCACGGCGCTACGGCCCCTTACTCGCTTCGCTCCCAAGGGACCTCCGCGCCGTGTCCTCCTGCGCTCACGTGCGCTGCGGCGACCTCCGCTGCGGCCCAACCCACTTCGCTTCGCTCGTGGGCCGGGCCTCCGCGGAGGCACGCCTCCGCGCCAGACCGGGTACGTCACGCTCTAGCCAGCCGAACCACCACAGCACACCTGCACGGGGGCACTTCGCTTCGCTCGTGGCCGGGCCTCCGCGGAGGCACGCCTCCGCGCCAGCTCGGGTGCGTCACGCTCTAGCCAGCCGAACCGCCACAGCACACCTGCACGGGGGCACTTCGCTTCGCTCGTGGCCGGGCCTCCGCGGAGGCGCGCCTCCGCGCCAGTTCGGTCACGACACGCTTGACCGTTACAAGACCACAGCACGCCGTCCGTGGAAGCGCGCCTCCGCACCAGCACGGGTGCGGTCACGCTTGACGTCGCCAGTGCGAAGCTGCACCGCCCGCACGGGCCATTTCGCTTCGCTCGTGGTGGGCCTCCGCGCCGGCCGGTCATCACCCGCTTCAACGGCCATTCCAAGACCGGCCCCGGCCAGACAGCACCTTCCGAATCACCCGCACCCCACACTGCCAGACATCCCCAGGTCAGGCAGCCCCCGACGGACCATGATCAGCCACGGCTACCAAACCACAAGCCACACCCCCCACCCCCGCATCCCCAGCAAGCCACACCTCTTCCAGGCCGCCAGGCAACCCCCCAAGGTCAGGCCGAACCCGACAGATCCTGATCAGCCGGCGGCCCTAAATCACAAGCCACATCCCACACCCCAGATCCCCCAAACCGCACCTCTTCCAGGCCGCCAGGCAACCCCCCCAGATCAGGCAGCACCCGACAGACCGTGATCATCTCGGGCCCCTAAACCACAACCCACACCCCAAACCCCCCGGTAAGCCGCACCTCTTCCAGGCCGCCAGGCACACCCCCAGATCAGGCAGCACCTGACAGATCCCGCCGCACCCGGATGACTGAAACCCAACCAAACAACTCACTGAAAGGCACCGCGGAAGGCAACCACAGGAGGCACCTCGAGCAGGGAGTCGACGTCAACCGGCTCGAGGTGCCGGGGTCAGTAGAACGCGGAAAGACTCCAGATCGCTACTGTCAGCTTCCTGTCCGCTCCTAGTCAGGCCTTATCCGGATTACAGACAGATCGCCACGACGCATACTTTCTGTGGTCTGGTGTGTTCCCAGTGCGGCGAGTTGGCTTGCGATAAACACGCTGCGTGAGTAGAAACTCGAATCTGGTGATGCGGTAGGCGCGCTGGCAAGACGGTGGCCGCCGCCGCTGCGCCGCCCGGGTCGCCGGGCGGCGCAGCGGCGGCGGTCCGTCCAACGAGCCCGGCACCGCGTCGCCGGTCCTCGACACGGCACGATCGCTCGCCGATCGGCGCCCGGATCACAGTGAGGTCTGGCGTGAAGAAGCTTCTGTATCCATGGGGGTTCTGGATCTTCGTGGCCTTCTACATTGCCACGGCCCCCAGCGACGCCGCCAGCTTCGTCCACACCGCGTTCGGCTGGCTCGGGCAACTCGGGGACGGAATGTCGAACTTCGTCAGCGACGTCGCCGTCTAGCGGCGAGCACGCGGTCAGGCCCCGGCGGCCAAGGGGCGGGTGACGGCGACCACATCGGTCCAACTGGAGATGTCCGAGACGACCACTCCCCAGCGGGCACCCTTCGCCGCGATCATCTGCCCGTTGCCGACGTACATTCCGACGTGTCCCGGCGCCGCCACGGTGCCATCTGAGCCCGGGATGAACAACAGGTCACCCGGCTGCAGGTCCACGCCGGAGATCCGCGGCCCGGCGGCCAGCTGATCGGTGGTCACCCGTGGCAGCTCGATGCCGACCGTCCGGTAGGCGGCTCGTACCAGCGACGAGCAGTCCCAGGCACCCGGCCCCTCGGCTCCCCACACGTAGGGCTTACCCACCTGGGATCGCATGAAAGCGATCACGGGCGCCACCACACCCGCCGGGACCTCGGCGCCCGGCGCGAGCGCGTCACCGTACTCGCGTGCCTTCGCCAGGATCGTCCGCACGTAGTTACGCGTCTCCGGGAACGGCGGGATGCCAGAGAAGGTGAGCACCGCGCCGGGTCCGGCGTTGTAGGCGGCGAGCATCTTCTCCTGCCCGGGTCCCGGAATCCGCGCCACCGACGCCGCGACGGCGCAGTCGTAGCGGGCCGCGGCGGGGATCGCGTCCGCCGGGTCCCACACGTCTCCGCCGCCGCCGTGCGTCGCCCAGGTGCCCGGCATGAACTGGGCGATACCCATCGCGCCCACCGGCGACGTCGCGCTCGGGTTGAAACCGGACTCCTGGTACAACTGCGCCGCCAGCAGCGCTGGAGTGACCTCGGCACAGCCGGCGTCGTTCGCCGCCGAAATAATCAGCCCCAGATACTCCGCCGGTATCCCCTCGGAGTTGGTGATCGTTCGTGGGCCGTCGTCCTGGTCAGCGAGGAACGGACCGGCGAGGAGCAGGACGACGACGAGGATGAACAGCATGACCCCGGCGACCGAGACCATGCCGCCGACACCCAGCCAGAGCAGCCACGAGCGCGAGCCGCGCGCTCCCCGAACCATCCCCGCCTACCCTTCGCTCTTCGCGGAGTACCTGGCCGGCGGAGTACCGGCCACCCGGTGTGTGGAGGCCGCTTCTCGACCGCCTGGAGCCGCCCGCGACGCGCGATCGCCCAGCATGATCGCACATTTCACGGCCTGTCAGCGCCCGGGCGCGTCGCCCGCGTTGCCGGACAGGTCCGCGCCCGCGATCCGCCACCGGCCGTCGGCGTCATTCAGCAGCGTCACCTTCGGAGTGGAGACGGTTTCGAGGGGCGTGGAGTTGTCGGTCGTGAAGACGCTGCGCGCGTTCAGCAGATAGACCACTCGGCCGGTCGCGGCGGTGTCGGCGAGCGGGGTGGCCGCGAGCACGGTGACCGTCGAGCGGGCACCGTGCGCCCGCTGCTCCTGCCAGGCTTGGCTGTCCCCAGCGGGAGAGCCCGTGTCGCCAGCTCCGCCGGAGCCTGCCCCGGTACCGGCACTCGTCAGCTGGGCGAAGAAGTCGGTGGTGAAGCAGCCGTCGGCCTGGGCGCGCTCGGCACCGGCGGACAGATCCGCATCGGAGCGCGCGTCGAAGGACTGCCAGCGAGCGAAGCAGTAGGTGGCGACGGCGGCCGGGTCGGCGGGGTCGGGCGGCGCGCCCGCGCCGGCCTCGCCCGCCGACGCGGTGGCCAGCGGCGGCCCGGGCGCCTGGCTCGCGCCGGGCGGCGGCCCGGTCGTGCGTTGCGGCGTCGCCGACGAGGCGGCCCGCTCGGTCCGGTCACGCAATGACGAGCAGCCGGCCGCCAGGACCGCGACCAGCACCACCGCCGCGATGACGCGGATGGCGCCGGGCCCAGGCGGCGCCGATGTCCTGGCGGCGGCGCGCGGCGACGGGGCGACGGCCGAGGCAGGCCGAGTGGCCGGCGCGGGACAGGCCGCGGGCGGCGCCGGGCAGCGGCCGGCATTCACCACGACCCGATTTAGCCGCGCTGTCGCGCTGGCCCCGGCCTCGTCCCCGCCCCCGTGGCGGGGCCTCTCCTCGGTTGCGCCCGCGCTCACTCCCGCCCGTCCAACCAGTCCCGAACGCGTCCTCGGCGGATTCGCCACTGGTGCCCCACCTTGCGGGCAGGGATGGCGTGTTCGGACAGCAGCCGCAGCACCGTGCTCTCCGAAAGCCGTAGCCAGCTGACCAGCTCGTCCACGGTCAGCACGTCGTCGTCGTCAAGACGTTGCGGGTGCTGGGACGGGACGGCGCCCGCGCCCGCCGGGTCGCGCACCGTCGGCACGCCCTCCTGCATAGCGGCTGCCCCTTTCGAAGAGGTCAGGCCAAAGGGTGCGCGACGATGGCGAAGCCTCGCGCACCCGGCGGCCGTCCAGGTGTCAGAGGCCAAAGGGTGCGCGACGATGGCGAAGCCTCG
>NZ_MBLO01000269.1 GCF_001854805.1 Pseudofrankia coriaricola | reverse complement strand
GGCCAGGTTCGGGAGGCGCCTTGACGGACGGGGATGCCCCGCACTGGGCGGCGGCACAGGTCGCGGCGGTACGCGACTGCCCCGGGGACCGGTTGGCGCTCTTGGCGCGTACTTACCTCGGGCCGTTCGGTCGAGCTCCCCGTCATCTCCCCTTCCGGCGGGCCGCCGTGTCGTTCATGCGGTGGCAGGTCGAGCGCGGGGTGCTGAACCCGCCGGAGGCGGATGCTCCGGGAAGCCGCTGGTGGCGAGCCGTGAACGACCGGTTGCTCCGAGACGGCTGCGAGGCCGTGGCGCGCTCCGGCGGGATGACGGGCGAACTGTCGTCACCGGCGGTCAAGGTGTGGCTGGAGTTCGTCGCGGCACCGACGGCCCAGAACTGGTACCGGGCCCACAACGCGAGCATCGCCGCCGCCTACCTGGACCACCGTGATCTCGCGGTGGTGGAGTCCAGGCCCGAGCGATTCTTCTTGAACGTCACCCTGCTGCGGGTTCTGTACACGCATGCGCTGGTCGCGGCGCCGCGGTTGTCCCTCGGCCGGTTCGCCGTCCTGGGTCGCCTCGTCGGTGACCCACGGCTCGGGGGCGTGGGGGCGTTCCTGTCGCTGGGTCGTGTGCTGCCCAACCAGTACCCGCTGGACGAGGAGCTGATGACCTATGTTCTCGACGAGCACCGGCTCGGCCGGATGCTCGACTACGGTGTGATCCAACCCCGCCTGCAGCGCCTGTACGAGTGGTCGGCGCTGGAGCTCGACCTCCCCGGCCTGCGGGACCTCGTCCGCGACGGCAGCCCGGTCTACGCCTGGCCCTACGAGGACCGCGATGTCTGGACAGCCGGCGGCGGTTCCCTTCCGGCACGAGTCCTCGGACGCGCCACGTCACCTCGCTGAGGCCGACGGACGGACCCTGGTTCCAGCCGTCGATCTCTCATCGTCGGAGTCGGCAGAGCCCTTGCCGGTCTCGATTGAGCAGGGCAAATAGTGCCAGGAAAATTCCTAAGTACGTGCCCCCTGCGAGGCTCGAACCTGCGCTGGTCGGCCGATCTGCTACATCCCGGCGAGTGCAGCAACAACGGCAAGCGCGACCGTCGGCACGATTTTCTGTCGGGGCCGGGCGAGCCGCGTCCCCGCCCCTGCATCAGCACCGAGGCGCCAGAACTGCCGCGGGTCATCGGCGAGGAAAGGCTGGGTGTCCTTCGGTGCGCTCGCGCACACCTCGCACACACGTGAGCCCCAGGAAGATCCAAAATAGCTGGCCGGTGCTACACGCTGCCGATGAGTGCCGCACGGTCCGTCGAGACGAGGAACCGTGCGTGTCGCACTTATCCGGGCGGGCGAACCATCTGATAACAGGCCAGAAGGCCGTCACGCTTGTGAAAATGTGAACGTGCAGGTCAGAGCACGTACTGTGCGCTCGGAGGGACTCGAACCCCCAACCTTCTGATCCGTAGTGCGGTAAATGCCGTGTTTGTCGGTGTCGCGTGATGCCGGCCTATCCCGCACCGTCCGGCACACAGGACCTTCCCGTGCCGGCGTGTGTCGGTCTGTGCCAGGCAGGGACGGCACGTGCGCGCACACGTCGCGCACACCTCGGTCAGCTCACCCATCCGACGATGGCACCCGCCGGAGCCGGACCGCGACTAACCTGTTACGTAAGGGGAGGTGAGCCGCGTCCCGGGTCGGGCCGCACGCCCATGTTCGTCCGGCTACGACGCGCCCGCGCCGCACGTTACGAACGGCACCTGCTCCGGCTCGCCCACGCCGCGCGTTACGAACGGCGCCTGGTCCGGCTCGCCCGCGCCGCGCAGCGCCCGTCGCCGGACGGCGCACGGCCCCTCGGCCAGCGCTGGGCCGCCTGGCGGCTGGGGCGCGGGAAGTCGCTCGCGGCCTACGTGCTGTGGCGCAGCTGGCTCGTCGCCCCGCAGGACGCCGCCTGGGATTTCCTCACGGGCTGCGGGGAGCGTCCGCCCTGGCCGTACGAGGGGACGTACGCCGCCGCCGCGCTCGAGGCGGCCGTCGAGCCCGGCCGCAGCCAGGCCAGCCGCCAGGCGATCGGCGCCTTCTGCGTCCGCCGCGGCATCCTGCCTGAGACCCGGACCACCAGGCCCGCTTCCACGTCCTGACCGGCCAGCTGCCCGCCGCGCCCGGCCTGGACAGCGACCGGCTCGCGGCGGCCTACCGCGGCGCGGACGAGGCGACGCGCGCCGCGATGCGCCTGGAGCTCGCCAGCGCCGACGGCCTGGACCTCGTCGGGATCGTCGCCGGCCGCGGCGCGGACACGGTCGTCGTGACGCGGGAGGAGACCGCATTTCTCGCGGCGGAGCTCGCTCGCCGCCACGACGCCGACGGGCTGTGGCGCCTGGCGCTCGACCTCCCGCTGGCCAGGGCCGTCGAGGCCGTCCGGGCGGTGCCCGCCCGCTGGGCGCCCAGGGACGTTGACGAGAGACGGCTGCACCGGTGGTTCGTCCGGACACAGCCTGCCGCGGTGCAGGGCGTCCGCGCCCAGGCCTGCCGTCGGCTGGCGTGGCCCGACGCCGGGTTCGAGGCGGTCGCGTTCAGCGGCGACGAGTCGCGCGTGTCCGGCCGCACGAGGCTGACCAACCGGCTCGGGCCGACGCTGCTCCCCTGGTACCGGACCATCGCCAGCTTCGCCACCGCCGACGGCCGCCCGGCGGGCTCCGTCGAACTCGGGCCGGACACGACGACGTTCCTGCCGGAGGTCGTCAAAGGAGACCAGTTCGGCGTGATCGGCCGCTTCAAGCAGTATCTCGATCTCGGCGGGGCGTTCATGTGGGTCGGGTTTCACCACGAGCGCATCGAGGAGTGGAGCGGCATCCGCGACGTCGTCGGCCCCGAGTGGCGGCTCACCCGGCACGACACGACCGAGCGGGTTCTGCAGACGAGCCCCACCCAGACGCATCGTTGGGAGCCCCGGCTCGCCTACTACGCCGACGGCTTCGTCCTCGGCCTCGACCGCACGCTGTCGGTGCGCGACGCATCCGGCGCCGAGACGCGCCTGCTCCGGCTGGGCGAGCTGCTCGCCGAGCTGGGCCATGCCGACCCGCTGCTCGAGGTCCTGGCGACGGAGCCTGCGGCCGGCCGACTCGCCCTGTCAGTGATCGCGGACGGCGCCCGGTACCTGGTGGTCCTCGGCCCGGACCTGCGCCCGATCGCCCAGGCCGCCGTCGACGACGAGTACGTGCGCCTGTTCTTCTGCGGCCCGGACCGGCTGATGGCCGTGGTCATCGGCCCGTCACGGATAACCTCCTGGAACGTCGCCGCCGGCCTGACGCTCGAGGCTGCCGTCGACGGTTACGCCACCGCCGCGAGCCCCCAGCTGCGCTCCGGCGTCGTCTTCCTCGAGAACGAGCCGGACCTGCTCGACGCCCGCACACTGACACCGGTCGCCGGCCTCGCCGCGCTGCGCCGCGGCGGGACCCCCCACGTGTCCCCCGCCGGCGGCTACGCCGCCTTCCTGGACCACAGCTCCAACCCCATCAACCTGTTCGACCTGCGCCTCAGCGAGGTGGCCGAGGTGCTCGACCGCCCGCTGGGCGCGAGCACGGCAGCGGACCTGGCCCACGCCCGAGCGGTCGACACCACCGTTCTCACCAAGTCCCACGCCGACGTGATCGAGCTGTTGTGCGCCCTGCTCGAAGCCCGCCACGAGGACGGCGCCACCAGCGACGACTGACAGGCGCCCCCGCGGGGGCTCGTGCCGGAGGACCTTCGGACCGCGATCTCGCCCTGCCGCCGGCGGGCCACCGGCGGCCATCAGTTGCCACCGCCGTGTATAGGTTGACCATTCGCTGGTCAGGCTCATCGAGAAATCGAATGGCCGATCGGCACCGCCGCTTCGCTGCCGAGGGAACCGGTGGCTGAACCGGTCCGGAGACTTGACTGTCTTTGCTCGCTACGCGCGGGTCGTTGCACGGCCCAGTTCGGCGTCCGGCACGGAAAGGCGATCCAGGTCCGCCTCGGTGTCCGCGTCCCGGGCGTCGAGGGCCGCGGTGGGCGTGACCGAGGCCGCGGTCCGGGTGTGATGGCGCGCGGCTAGGCGGGCGAGTCCGCCGGCTGCCGCGGTGGCTAGGGTGATGCCCAGCCACTCGGTGGGTACGCCGAGCAGCTTCAGGCCGGACAGTGTCACCACCACGACGAGGGCCGGGCGGATGATCCGGCTGGTCGCGCTGCCGGCGGAGACCCGGGCGCCGAGGTAGACACCGGGCAGGGCGCCTATCAGGAGAGAGCTGGTCAGGCCGAGCTGGAAGTCGCCGAAGAGCAGGTGGCCGAGTGAGGCGGCGGCGACCAGCGGGACGGCCTGCGCGAGGTCGGTGCCGACGAGCTGCGAGCCGCGCATCCGTGGGTAGAGCGCCAGCAGCAGCACGATGATCAGAGAGCCGGAGCCGACGGAGGTCATGCCGACGACCAGCCCGCCGATGGCGCCGGTCACGACGGTCGGCAACGGCCGTACCCGGATCTCGGTGATCGAAGAATCGGGGCCGGACGTGCCGCGGCGCCGGTCGATCGCCGACTTCGCCAGCATCGCGGCCGCGGCGACGATGAGGATCGCCCCCATCACGATCTGGATCCGGTGCTGGACGGCGTCGCCGTCGCCGAGGGAACGCAGCACGAACACACCGCCGAACGCGGCCGGCACCGAGCCGAGCATCAGCCAGCCGACGAGGCCTCGGTGCACGGTCCCCCGGGACAGATGCACGCCGGCACCGACAGGTTTCATCACCGCCGACGCGACCAGATCGCTGGAGACCGCGGCCAGCGGATGTACGCCGAACAGCAGCACCAACACCGGCGTCATCAGCGCGCCACCGCCCATGCCGGTAAGGCCGACGACGAAGCCGACGATCGCCCCCGCGAGCGCGACCAGCGGGTCAATGTCCATCCAGACCACCTTTCCCACCGACACGGTATGCATGGTCGGCCGACCGAAGCCATCGATCCGCCGCGACGCCAGGCAGTCGCAGTGCTGGCTCGACCTGGTGTCAGGGGCGATACGCGGTCAGGAGTTCGTGAGTGACGCGATGTGGTCGAGCATCGTGTCCAGCGCCACCTCCAGCGGTTTGACCTGGCGTTGGATCTGCGTCAGGAGCAGGCCGCCCTGGAGCGCGGCGAGTGTCGCGAGCGCAAGGTCGTCGGGGTCGCCGTCCAGGTCACCACGGACGTGCATGGCGCGCAGGCCGTCGCGGATCGCGGACTCCCAACGCAGGAACCCGGAGGCGACCGCGAGGCGCGCCTCCGGATTGTTCTCGGCGACCTCGCCGCCCAGCGAACCGATCGGACACCCGCCCCGGCACTGCAGCCGTCGTTGGTAGTCGACCAGCGCGTCCCGCCACTGGCGCAGGCCCGCGATGGTGTCCATCTGGCCGAAGTGTGGCTGCTGGAGATCGAGGACCGCGCGGGTCTGGAACTCGATCACGGCCAGCAGCAGCGCCTGCTTGTCGGCGAAGTAGTGGTAGATCTGCGAGCCGCTCACCCCCGCCGCGGCCCTGACATCCTCCAGGGTCGCCTCGGTCACGCCGCGTTCGTACATCAGCTGGGCGGCGGCGGCCACGATCCGCGTCCGGGTCTGCTCACCCTTGCGGGTCAGCGCCCGCCCGTCCGGACGCGCTGTCCTGATGTTCACGCCCCCCACCGTAGCCGATTCTGGATTGGACAACCCATTTTCTCAGCTACAGAGTGGGCCACGCAGCCCATTCTGGCTGCTCCCCGAACGGCCTTCGGAAGGACGCGACCATGGAACTGACCGGCAAGGTTGCTCTGATCACCGGTTCGACCGCGGGCATCGGCAAGGAGGCCGCCCGGCTGCTCGCCGCCGAAGGCGCCGACGTCGTCGTGACAGGACGGGACGTTCAGCGCGGCAACGCGACCGTGGACTCGATCAAGGCTGATGGCGGGTCCGCGCGTTTCGTCGGGGCCGACCTGACCGACCTGACGTCCCTGCGTGCCCTCGCCACCGCCGCGGGCTCCGTGGACATCTTGGTGAACAACGCCGCGATCTTCCCGGAGCCCCGACCGTCTCCCAGGACGTCGAGTCGTTCGACGCATCGCTCGCGGCCAACATCCGCGCGCCCTACTTCCTGACCGCGGCCCTGGCACCAGCCATGATCACGAAGGGCTCCGGCAGCATCATCAACGTCAGCACCATGGCTGCCCGGGTCGGCATGCCAGGCCTGTCCGTCTACAGCGCGACCAAAGCGGCACTGGAATCGCTGACCCGCACCTGGGCCGCCGAGTTCAGCCCCGCCGGAGTACGCGTCAACACCGTCGCCCCCGGCCCGACCCGCACCGACATGGTGCTCACCACCATGGGCGAAGAAGGCGCCAACCAGGTCGCCAAGACCACGCTCATGGGTCGGCTCGCGTCGCCACGCGAGATCGCCGAGGTCATCCTGTTCGTCGCGACCGACCGCGCGAGCTTCATCACCGGCGCGACCATCCCCGTCGACGCCGGCCGCACCGCGATCTAGCGCGACCGGTCCGGGTTGTTGATCCGCCGGGCGACGGGGCGGCAGGGCCCCGGCCCGGCGGATCAGTCCGCCACCGCGGACGCGGGGACCGGCGTAGGGACGCCGGCCAGCCCGGAGCGCGCCGGCTGGGGTTGCGGACGTGGTGCGTGGAGGGCGGCGAGGACGGTCTGGTAAGGCCGCCGGCGACGGGGGCCAGGAACAGGATCCATATTCCGAGGCCCGCCAGGTGCGAGTTGACTGCCCGGGTAGTTGACCATGACGCCGGCAGCTGGTCCGAAGCAGCGGACCAGTTCACAGGCCCGGGCCGACTTTCCGCAGCCCACAGGCAGTCAGGGTGCCGCAGGGGAAGTGGCACCTCATTCGTTCGGGATTCGACAATTTGTTGTTACGGTGCGGCGGGAGCCAGGGGCGGCGCGGGGGCAGCGTCGGGTTGGAGTACGCCCGCTCCGGGTGAGTCCGCGTAGAGCGCTTCGATCTCGCCGGTGTATTTCTGCGCGATCGGCATTCCTCGTGGCCGAGCCCTCTTTGGCGGCGGGGGATACGCCGAGGCGCCTTGTGGCGCACTACCCGAGATCTTGCGGTCCCGGCGATGGCCTCGAGCAGGACGGCGGTCGTGGGGCGCACTTCCGCGTCGGCGTCTTCGCGGTGCAGGCCGGCCTGGTAGGTCAGAGCGCCCGCGGCGTAGGCCGGGGTGGAGCAGGAGGATGGCTTCGGCGAGCTCCGGTGGCGGACGTCGCGGCACGCAGTGCCATGCTCGCGTGGGTAGGCTTTCGGCCGGTGTGCCGGGAAGGCTGGTCGGTGCGTGAACGCCGCACCATCGCAATGCCTGGAGGCGCGTCGATGCTCGATCTTGTGAGGCCGACGGCAGCGGCGTGCCTGCCGGCCGGCCAGGTCGAGTATCGGTTGGATCGACGTGGCGAGGCCGTGGTGATGGTCTTCCATGGCGGGCATGTACGAGCAGGCCTGGCGTTGGGCGAGGACGTGTTCGCCGCGGCTGACTGCACGCTGCTGGTGCCCTCTCGCCCCGGCTACGGCCGTACTCCGCTGACGACCGACAGCTCGGTCGAGGGGCATACGGACGTGGTCCGGGCGTTGTGTGCCGATCTGGGCATCACCCGGGTCGCCGCCGTTGTCGGCATCTCGGGAGGCGGCCCGACCGCCGCCACGATGGCCGCGCGGCACGCTGACCTCGTCGAACGTTTGATCCTGGTCAGCGCCGTGGGTTGGCTACCCTATCCAGACCGGTGGACTCTCCTGGGCGCGCACGCCGTGTTCGCTGCCGGAACGGAAGCCGTGACCTGGGCCGCGATACATACGCTCGCCCGTAGGGCGCCCGACATCTGTCTGCGGCTCATGATGCGCAGCCTCTCGACCCGACCGGTGGGCGAGGTCATGGCCGCGCTGCGCGCCGAGGACCGCGACCTGCTGCTGGCGCTGTTCGCCCAGATGCGCTCCGGCCGCGGGTTCCTCAACCACCTGCGTCCCACCCCGGACGTCACTGCCCAGATCAACCAACCCACCCTCGTGATCGCCACACGCACCGACGGGGGCGTCCCGTTCACCCACGCTCAGTCGCTTGCCAGCACCATCCGCAACGCCCAACTCGTCGAAAGCCGCACACACCCATTTCGTCTGGCTCGGGCCCGACTGGCCGGCAATCGCCGAGCGGATCCGGCTGTTCCTCGATACCGACCCACCACCGTCGTCGGACCAGCACGCTCCGACGCCTGACTCGACACGCCCACGAGCAAAGCCAGGCGCACACAGATCGTTGACATGTGCATGCCACTGGCCGTGTCCATGCGTGCCTCCTCATCGCCAGTAGGCACGAACTGCCTCATTTGACTTGACAACTTCCGCGTCCGCCGCGTTCTGAACGACCAGCGGCGACAACCCCGAAAGCACCCAATTCACCAGACGATCCGTACCGTACATGACATATCGCGTCATAGATACTGCGCACCGTCACCACCGAAAGTGGGCCAGGGCCGCCTACGGAACAGTCCCCCGGCTTGTCGTCGCCGTAGCTTCGTTGGCCGTGGCGTCAAGCTTGGTGCCCCTGCGATCCGCAAGCTGGTCGACGAGGCGAGCCAACGCGGGCAGAGCCCCGGCCGGCCATCTCGCTTCGCAGATTTCACGCATCCGGATCGCACATCACTCACATGATCATTCGGTGCGGTTGCCGTATGTGGAAGCAGACACCGAACAGTGGTCCAACCACAGCGCGTCGCATGTCCGGCAACCGGGTGGGAGATCGGTGATGGCACGGCACCGTCGTGTCGGCCGCCGAGTCCGATTCGGGGCCGCGGGGCTGGTGAGCTCCTCCCGGCCAGTTCGGGGCGGGCGAGGACGACGTGTGGCAGAGTCCGGCCGACCATCCCGGCGGCATTGCCGGCGCCACAGCGCCGGGCGGGCTTGACACCGTCTAGGACATGTGCCCTAGAGTCTGGCCTAGGACAACTGTCCTAGCGTACTGCCGGATGTCGAGGGGTGGGCGATGGAGAAGGGCGCGGCGACTCGCGCGCAGATCGTCGCGGCGGCCGACCGCCTGTTCTACGAGCACGGGTTCGAGCACACCTCGTTCGCCACGATCGCGGGTGCCCTGCAGATCTCGCGGGGCAACTTCTACCACCACTTCAAGACCAAGGACGACATCCTCAGCGCGGTGATCGAGGAAAGGCTGGCGGCCACACGCCGGATGCTGCAGCAGTGGGACGCGGAGGCACCCGAACCCGCGGGTCGGATCCGCCAGTTCATCCGCATCGTGCTGACCAACGGTCAGGACATCCAGAACTACGGATGCCCGGTCGGCACCCTCACCGCAGAGCTCGCGAAGCTTGGTCACCCATGCCACCGGGACGCCACCGCCCTGTTCACGCTTTTCCGCGCCTGGCTGCGGGAGCAGTTCGTCGAACTCGGACACCAGACGGACGCCGACGCCCTCGCCATGCACGTGCTCGCCTTCAGCCAGGGTGTCGCCACACTGTCGCATGCCTTCCGGGACGACGAGTTCGTGCACCGCGAGGTGAACCGCCTGGAGGCGTGGCTCGACGCCTGCGCCGCCGGCCCGGCCTTCAGCCAGACAGCCGACCAGTAGACCTTCGGAGAGGGATCAGATGTTCGTGGTGTTGCTCCGGTTCGCCGACAACAAGAGGGCTGCTGGCGAGCACATGGCCGGTCACCAGGAGTGGATCGAGCAAGGCCTGGACGACAAGGTGTTCCTCCTCGTCGGCAGCATCCAGCCCGGACTGGGGGGCGCAGTGCTCGCCCACAACACCTCCCTGCCACAGCTACAGGAGCGGATCGCTGCTGACCCGTTCGTCGCCGAGAAGGTTGTCGACCCGGAGATCATCGAGATCGCGCCCGGTATGGCCGACGAGCGCCTCGGCTTCCTGGTGGCCTGAGGTGGCCCCGTTCGTAGGTCCCGATGGCCGGCCGCGCTGCGCCTGGAGCGGTGCGGCGCCGGAGTTCCTTGGCTACCACGACACCGAGGCGATCCCGACGACCTGCAGGTTCGCGCTCACGCTGGCGTCTCCCGTCTGGCCGACCCGCTGGCCCCCTCATCGACGGCGCGGGACCGGCCCGCGGGATCCGATTGGGCCGCGCTCGGCGGGTCGTACCGGTAGCCGACGCCCCACACGGTGACCAGCAGCCGCGGGGCGGTCGGGTCGTCCTCGATCTTCTCCCGCAGCCGGCGGATGTGCACCGTGACGGTCGACGGGTCACCGTAGGTCCAGCCCCACACCTGTTCCAACAGCTCGGCCCGGGTGAGGGCGCGGCCGGGGTGGCGCAGCAGGAACACCAGCAGGTCGAACTCGCGCACGGTGAGCCCGAACGGGACGCCGCGGCGGGTTGCGGTGCGGGCGGCCGCGTCGACGATGACGGTGCCGGCGCGCAGGATGCCGGAGCCGGTCGGCGGCGGCTCGCTCGCGCGGCGCAGCACGGACCGCACCCGCAACGTGAGCTCCCGCGGCGAGAACGGCTTGGTCACATAATCGTCCGCGCCGCACTCGAGCCCGGCCACGCGGTCGGCCTCCTCACCACGCGCCGTCAGCATGATCACCGGGATGGGAGCCTTCTCCCGCAGCCGGCGGCAGACCTCGATGCCGTCGAGACCGGGGAGCATGAGGTCCAGGACGACCAGGTCCGGGCGGCCGCCTCGACCATCCGCAACGCCGCCGGCCCGTCCGCGGCCCGGTCGACCTCGAACCCAGCGTTGCGCAGGTACCGGTCGACGACCTCGGCCACGGTGGCGTCGTCATCGACCACCAGGACACGAGCCACGTCGCCACCATAGAGCGCGGATACCCGCCCGCGAGCGGCACCGGAGCTGCCGTCACGGATTCGTAAGAAGACCGGCGCCGGCGCCGCCGAGATGGTCGCCCACCAGCGGATTTCCTTGTTTGGTAAGGGTCGATGGCGCCACGCTGTCACTAGAGTCACGATCATGCTTACGCAAAGTCACCAGGTGCCGGTGTCGGTGGACGTCGTGCTCCCCTGCCTGAACGAGGCCGAAGCACTCCCCTGGGTCCTCGAACGGATACCACCCGGCTATCGCGCCGTCGTCGCCGACAACGGCTCCCGTGACGGTTCACCGAAGCTGGCCCGCGAGCGCGGCGCCGTGGTCGTCGATGTGCCGCGGCGCGGCTACGGGGCGGCGGTGCAGGCGGGCCTGCTCGCGGCGGACGCCGACGTGGTCTGTGTCTGCGACGCCGACGCGTCGCTGGACCCCGCGCAGCTTCCCGGGCTCGTCGCCGAGCTGACCGCCGGCCGCGCCGACCTGGTCCTGGGCCGCCGCCGGCCGACGTCCGCCCGGGCCTGGCCGCCGCATGCCCGGCTCGGCAACGCGGTCGTCGCCCAGCGGCTGCGCCGCCGTGGCGTCGCGGTCCGCGACCTGGGCCCGATGCGGGCCGCACGCCGCGCGGAACTGCTGCGCCTGCCGGTCACCGACCGCCGTTTCGGCTACCCGCTGGAGCTCCTGCTGCGCGCCACGCAGGCCGGCTGGCGCATCGCCGAGACGGACGTCGACTACCACCCCCGGGTCGGGCGGTCGAAGGTGACCGGAACGCCCCTCGGCACGGCCCGCACCGTACGGGATATGACGGCCGCGCTGGCGAGCCTGCGATGACCGCGCGGCGGCCCGAGGAGCCGACCCCCGCGGTGACCCTGCTGGTGGTGGCGAAGGAGCCGGTCCCCGGCCGGGTCAAGACCAGGCTGACGCCGCCGTTCACCCCGGCGCAGGCCGCCGCCGTGGCCGAGGCGGCCATCGCGGACACGTTGGCGGCGGTCAGCCGTCTGACCCGGCTTCCCGGTATCGGGCCGGTCAGGGCCGTCCTCGTGCTCGACGGCACCGTCGGCCCCTGGCTACGCGTGCCGATCGAGGTGATCCCGCAGGCCCGGGGACCGTTCGACGTCCGGCTTGCCGCCGCCTTCGACGCCTCCGCCGGCCCGGCGCTTCTGATCGGGATGGACACCCCGCAGGTGACCCCGGCGCTGCTCGCCGACGCCTGCCGCGCGCTGGCCCACACCGACGCGGTGTTCGGCCCCGCCGCCGACGGCGGGTGGTGGGCGCTCGGCCTACGCCGCCCGGACGGCCGCCTGCTGCGCGGCGTCGCCACCTCCCAGCCGGACACCGGGGCCCGACAGCTCGAACGGCTGGCCCGGGCCGGCCTGCGGGTCGCGACGCTGCCGGTCCTGCGGGACGTCGACACGTACGCCGACGCCGACGCGGTCGCGCGGCTCGCGCCGCACGGGCGGTTCGCCGCCGCCGTGCGGACCATCCGGACCGCCGAGGCGGGGACCGGCGCGGCCCGCCCGCTGGTCGGGCGATGACGACCGCCGCGGCCGGAGACCCGACGACCGCCGCGCACCGCGACCAGCCCGGTCGGCGCGGCCTGCCGGTCAGGGACGGCAGCCCACCGACCGCGTTGTACGAGGCGGCGCTGCGATCCGCCGCCGGCCGGTTGTGGGTGCGCTACCCCGACGGGCGGCGCGACCCGTTGCCGGTGCCCACCTGGCGGGGCGGACTGGTCCAGGGCGACACCTCCCTGTTGCAGCGCTGCGCCGGTCCGACCCTCGACATCGGCTGCGGCCCCGGCCGGCTGGCCGCCGCCCTCGCCGCCCGCGGCCTGCCCACGCTCGGCATCGACGTGGCGGCGTTCGCGGTGCACCTTGCCCGCAGGGCCGGCGCGACCGCCCTGTGCCGCGATGTCTTCGGCCCCCTGCCAGCGGAAGGACGCTGGTCGACGCTGCTGCTGGCCGACGGCAACATCGGCATCGGCGGCGACCCGGGCCGGCTGCTCACCCGCGCCGCCGAGCTGCTCGGCCCGGCCGGCCGGGTGCTCGTCGAACTGCAACCGCACCCGGCGCCACCCGGTCGACGGCTGGTCCGCCTGGAAGGACCGGACGGGCGGCTGTCGAGAGCCTTCCCCTGGGCGTGCGTCGGCACCGGGGAGATCCTCGGCCACGCCACAACCGCGGGACTGCATGTCGTGGAGACCTGGTGCGGTGGGGGCAGGCCCTTCGCCGCGTTGGGCTGATCCTGGACGCTCGGCGATCCGCGCCCCGCGGAGGGCCCGCCCTCAGGACGTGTCTGGCGCGGACCCGAGCCTCCGCCGCGCCCGCGCCGCGCGGACAGCGATCAGGGCCGCGGCGCCGGCCCACACGGCGCCGAGGACAATCGCCAGGTTCCGCCCGTAGGGCAGCGGGTTGACCGTCGGGTTGTCGGGCGAGCCGCCGTAGCCGCGCCAGAGCGGCAGGGAGGCAAGCGCGACGGCCGCGCTGACCAGGAGCGCGCCTTGCACCACCGCCCGGTACGGGGCGCGCACGAGCCGGGTGAGCAGGAGCCCGACGACGGCCGTGACCGGGACGGCGACCAGGTCGTGGATCAGGATCCCACCGATCAGCCACCGGGCCGCCTGCAACGGGTGGGTAGCCCGCTCCATCGTGAGCAGCCCGTGGATGCCGTATCCGAGCACGGCCAGGCCGGCGGCGGCGAGCAGGCCGCGCAGGACCAGGGCGGGGGTCGTCTTCACAGCATCACCACCCGGTGCACCCACTTGGTCTGCAGCACGCCGGGCCGGTTGGGGGCGATGAGCCGGGCCGGGTAGCCGTGGTCGAGGTCGAGCTCGGCGCCGTTCAGCCCGGTGGCGAGCAGCGTCAGCGGGTCCCGGGCGTGTGGCGGGTTCACCTCGCTGGTGCGGTAGCCGCCGCGCGCTTCGAGTGACTCGACCCGCACCGTCGCGTCGGGCGGGACGCCGGCGGCGTCGAGCAGGTCGCGTAGCCGTGGGCCGTGCCAGGTCGCGTCGGCGGCCCACCCCTCGACGCAGGTGATCGGCAGCTTCGACGTGTGGTGGTCGAATGCCAGCAGTTCGCCCAGGCTGAGGGTGAACGGGCGCGGGCCGACGACCTCCAGCTGGTAGGCCGGGTCGCGGGCGAGGGCGAGGACCCGTGCGGCGGCCGCGGTCCGGTTGACCGGCAGCCGCTGCGGGCCGAGGTCGGGCCGCCGGGGCGCGAGCAGGTCGAGCCGGGCCAGCCCGGGCACGAACTGGCCGGCGGTGGTCAGGGTGATGACTCCGGCCGCGGTGCCGACGGCGACTACGAGGCCACGCCGGGACAGCCCGTCCCCCGGCGGTTCCGGCTCGCTGTGCCGATCGGTGAGGTGCGCGCGGCCGGCCCGGCCCGGGCCGACGTTCGCCTGCACCACCGCGAGCTTCGCGGCGATGTGGATGAGCAACGCGCCGATGGTGATCCAGGCGACCCAGTAGTGGGTGACGGTGAAGAAGAACCGGAAGCGATACCACTGCGCGATGTTCGCTATTCCGGTGGCCAGCTGGAACAGGGCACCGGCGATGAGCGGCACGATCGTCACCCGTTCCAGCGCATGGGCGGCCGAACGCACCGGCGGCCATTCCCACAGCCGCGGGTACACCGTCCACAGTTTCGCCAGCAACAGCGGAACGCTCGCCAGCCCGGTGGCCACGTGCAGGCCCTGCGTCACCCGGTACAACCAGACCGGACGGGCCGGCCAGGCCAGCCACGACGGCGGGTGCTGCATGAAATGGGACACCAGGCCCGTGAAGAAGCACACCCCGAACGTGATCCCGAGCCAGATGCCCAACAGCGCGGCGACGCGGGGATCGTGCAGGCGGCTTGGGAAAGCGCCCTCGCGTAGCGGGCCCTGTCGCAGGAAAGCGGGTGGATGTGGGAATCGTCTGGTCAGCACGCGCACCCACGCACCGTAGGTCCCCCATGAGCCGCGTAGCGGACCGCGAAGCCTTACGGAACGGAGAAACCCGGGCTCGGCATGCCCGCGCCGCCCGGCATCGCTGCCACTCTCGCTGCATGCCGACCGCCCTCACCACCACCGACAGCCAGCGCAGTCCCACGCGGGCGGCCGAGCGGACGGCGCGGTTGCGCGGGCGGCGCCTGGCGGTGCCGATCGGGGCGGTCGTCGGACTCGCGGGCCTGCTCGCAGTCCAGGCGACGGTGCAGCGCCAGCCAGGCTTCCTGGTCAGCCGTCCCGCGCTGCTGTACCTGACCATGCTCTGGTGGGCGCTCGGCCTGCTCACGGCCACCCTGCTCTTCCTCGCCGCTCCCCGCCGCCTGGCCCTCACCCTGCTGCTCGCCGCCACCGTCGCGATCCCCGCGATGGCTCTCACGAGCGGCCCCCGGCTGTCCGACGACCTGTACCGCTACGCCTGGGACGGCAAGGTGCAGGCCGCCGGCATCGACCCCTACCGCTACGGACCGCTCGACCCCGAACTCGCCGGGGTCCGGGACGGCTGGCTGTTCCCCGACTCGGCCGGGTGCACCGCCGACCACCCCCGCCCGCACTGCACCAGGCTGAACTACCCCCGGGCACACACCATCTACCCGCCGGTGGCCCAGGCCTACTTCACCGCGGTGCACGTCCTGCCCGGACCACCACGCGAGCACAAGCTGCAGCTCTACGCGTCGCTCACCTCGCTGGCCCTGGTCGGCCTCCTCATGTCGATGCTGGCGGCGCGTGGCCGAGATCCGCGCCTCGCCGCCTTCTACGCGCTGACGCCGCTCGCCGGCCTGGACGTCGGCTCCGACGCGCACGTGGACGTCCTCGGCGCGCTGCTCGCGCTCGGCGCCATCGCCGTACTGACGCCGCGCCACGCCGGCCCGTCGGACCGCGCGGCAGTCACGGAGGTGGCCGCGACCACCTCACCGTCCCGGCGGCGCGCGTGGCTGGCCGGCGCGCTGCTCGGGGCCGCGGTGGCGGTCAAGCTCTATCCGGTCCTTCTACTCCCGGCGGTCGCTGGGCGCGGGCGTCATTGCCGGCCCATCAGCCTGCTGTGCGCGGCCGGGGCCGTCATCGGGCTCGCCTACCTCCCGCACGTCCTGGCAGTGGGCACGGGCGTCCTCGGTTTCCTCCCGCAGTACCTGAACGTCGAGGGATACGACCAGGGCAGCCGGTTCCTGCTGCTCGCCGGGCTCGGCCTGCACGGCACCGCCGCCAAGGCCGTCGCGGCCGGCGCGCTCGCCGCGGTCACGGTCGCGGTGCTGCGCGCCGACCCGCATCGCGTGCCCATCGAACGGGCCGCGCTGTGGCTCGTCGGCACCGCCTTCCTGACCGCCACGCCCGCCCAGCCCTGGTACGGCATCCTGCTGGCCGCGCTCGCCGTCCTCGCCGGCCGGCTGGAATGGCTCGCCGTAACCGCCGCCGCCTACCCCCTGTACATCTCCCTGTTCACCGACCTGCCCGGCGACGCCTGGACGCTACGGGTCAGCTCCTACGCCATCGCCGCGGCCATCGTGCTCGCCGCCGCGCTCACCCGTTCCGTCCGGCGCGGCCGGGTACTCGCCCCCGGGTCGCCGACGGTGTAGCGCAGCTGGACCCCTACCTGAGGTCGATGGTCTGAAGGGTGCCCGCCGACGTTGCGCCCGCCACGTAGGCCCGGTTCCGTGTCTCGTCCACGGCGACCGAGTTGGCCTGGCGGACCGTGGGGTACGGCGGGCCGTCCCGCCGCGGCGTGCCGTCCGCATCCACGGCGAGACGCACCAGCTCGTTGCGTGCGGTCAGGGTGACCCAGAGGGACGTTCCGTCGGCGCTGGCGGCGAGCCCGTACGGTGCTCCGGGCAGCGGCAGCCGGGCGAGCCGGCGTGGTGTGCCGGTCAGTGAGAAGACCTCGATGGCGTTCCCACGGGTGTCGGCGACCGCGACCCGTCCGGCGCCGACCTGGACCGCATGGGTCGGACCTGCCCCGGCCGGGAGCCGGGCGACCTGCCGCATGGACCTCGCGTCATACACGTAGAGGGCGTTGCCGCGCACGTCGACGACCCCGACCCGGCCGTCGCCGGCGGACGCGAGGCCACCTGGCTGCACCGGTCCTGGCAGTCGAGCGATCTCCCGGCCGTCGGCGACGAACGACACCGCGGAACCGAGCTCGTCGGCCACGACAATCCGGCCGGCCACCCCGGTGTCCGCGGCGTCATGCGGTTGGCGGCCGACCCGAGTCGTCCCCGACACCCGCCCGGACGGCAGGTCGATCTCGGCGAGCACATCGGTGTCTTCGCCCGGGACAAGCACCGACCCCGCCGCACCGGCAAGCTGAAGATGACGAGCCGTGCCCGGGACCGCGACCGTGCGAACCATGCCCGGCCCGTCCGCGCCGACGAGCGCGAGTCGCCGTGCCCGTAAGGCGACGATCACCTGGCCGTCACGCGGATCGACCAGGACACCTTCCGGACCGTTTCCGACCGGCCGGACCGTGCCCGCCGGCCGCACCGTCAGCGGCGGGGCTGCCGCCGGCTCGGCAGCCGGCGGCAGCCCCGGGCCGGCCGTGTTAGCCGTGCCGGTCGTCGTGCCGCCGCATCCGGCGCATGCAGCGAGGACCGTCAGCCCTGTAGCCACCCCGGCCGCGAGCACCGCCGCATGCCGGTACGCCGGCTGCGCGACCGCAGGTCTGGCTCGTCCCGGCAACGCCATGGCGCGACTGTAAGGTCCCCGGGCGCCCGGGCCACGGCCGCGGTTTCGGTGTTCCGCGTTCCGTAAGGTCGTTGGGCGTCGGTGTCGACTGTCGGTGACGCCGACGGGAGGATCGCCCACGTCGTGATCTACGTCGGCTGATCTTCTCCAACGGCTGGCGGGCTCCCGACGGGAGCGCCTTCGAGCCTCATGCGGGTAGGGGTGTCAGGTCGACGTGCGCCTGGTAGAGCCTCCACAGCCGCGTCCTGACACCCGGCCTCGCCGACCTGAACAGACCCGACGACCCGCCACCACTGCGCAAAGCCGCGAACACCTACGACCAAGTCCACCAGGCCAGACTCGCAGCCTGACCCACAGCCCACGAACTTGACTCATCCTTACCGGCTTCGCCGGCTCAAGCCCTCTAGCGTTGATGATCGAAAGACGAGGACTGAGGCGTCGTCCCGGGGCGCTCGCGCACACCTCGCGCACACGTGAGCCCCATGAAGATCAGAAAGAGTTGCTGGTGCCACGCGGTGCCGATGAGTGCCGTGCCGTTCGTCAAGGCGAGGAATCAGACGTGTCGACCATGTCCGGCGGGCGAATCATCTGATAACTGGCCAGAAGGCCGTCACGCTTGTGAAAATGTGAACGTACAGGTCAGAGCACGTGCGGTGCGCTCGGAGGGACTCGAACCCCCAACCTTCTGATCCGTAGTCAGATGCTCTATCCGTTGAGCTACGAGCGCGTCCTACGAGTCTTGCGATGTCTGCCACCCCTGGCGGCTGACTGGTAGCAGCTTACAGCACGGACCGGGTGACGATCGAACCGGTACGGCGGGGCTGAGGCCTCGGCCCGCAGGGCATCGGCCAGGGCTGCTACCGGTGTCGGCGGACGACGACGAGGCCGGAGATCAGGCCGTCGGCCGCGATGGTGGCCGCGATGGCGACGTCCACCTTGCCCTGCGGGGCGGCTCTGGTGGTGCCGGCGACAGGGGTGGTCATGACGGCGGTGCCGACCAGCAGGCCCAGATTCCAACCGAGGCCGAGCAGGACAGGGCCGAGCAGGACAGGGGCGGTGGTGAGCACCACGACCCGGGCTTGCGGGGGCGAAGTGCGGGGGTATGGCGGTCCAGAGGGCTTGCTCTGGCCCGGCAGTCAGCAGGCTGACGGCCGCCACGGCAGTGGTTGAGACGGCAGCCGTGGAGATGGGAGATGGCGGCGGCACCAGTGGCGACGGCGGTCACAGGGCTTGCCTCGTCGAATGTGGCGGTCCGCCAGACCGGACGCGGGAGGGGCAGCCACCACGGTTGATCGAAATCCTCCGCCGCGGGTCGACCAAGGATCGACACAGCGACCGCGGAAAGATGCCCATCCGGCACCGCGCGTTGACCCAATGAGACAGGAAGCCGGCGGTGCGGGAGTTTCTTGCTTCCGGTTTTCGTCAGGCGACGACGTCCGTCCAACGATCATCTATTCGCGGCTGGATGATCCTCGTCGGGATTCGACGTGGGGACCGCACAATAGGTGAGGGTCTTCGTGGTCACGCGCCGGGTCGCCCGGCGAAGCCGTAATATCAGTCGCGGTCTGGCGTTTATGCCGACCTCGCGAGCGGGAAGGGAGCAGCGCACATGCCAGATCTGGGCGCCCCGGAATTGATCATCATCGCGGTTGTGGTGCTGGTCCTGTTTGGCTCGAAGAAGCTGCCTGAGGCCGCGCGCTCGCTCGGCCGTTCCATGCGCATCTTCAAGTCCGAGGTCAAGGCCATGGGCGACGAGGGCGGCGCGCCCGCCGCCCCGGCCGAGGCCGCCCCGGCCGCCGCCATCGCGGCACCCGCTGCGCCAACGCCCGCCGACAACACCGTCCCGGCGGCCACCGCCGCCACCGCCCACCCCGCCGAGGCCACCGTGGCCGCCGTGGTGACCGACAGGGCGGGCAGCGCCAGCTGACGTCCGCGCCCCCGAACGGCGGCGCCGAACGCGGCGGCGCGGCGCGGCGCCACCATCCCGCTCCGCGACTACCGCACGTTTCCGGCGACGTTTGCGCAACCGGCCCTCGCCGTTGAAGATCGCCAGGACTGTATCGAGATCCGAACCTGGGCCCTCGCCAGGTTCGTATCTCGATACAGTTCCGCTGATCAAGCTCACGGCGCGGCGATGACACTGCGCGGCCTTGGCCGGAATCGCGCCCCACAGCCCGGTAGCAGTTTTTGGTTAATGGTCACGTGCACCGCCGCGCCACCGGCGTTCGCCCGGCAGCATGCGACCGATAGATCACCTCCCATGTGTCGTCGCAGTCGCGGATCCCGCCAAATCACGACCGCGACGACACATCCACGGCGATCATGAATGATCGCGGGTGGGGAAGATCTTGGCTGCCGCGCGGAACCGCAACGCCGACGCCCGACCTTCCGGCGTCAGTGCTCGCCGCACCGAGATGGTCATCACCGGAGCGGCCGACCTCGGTCGGGATGGCGGAAAGATCGGCATCCAAGCCTGCCCAGGCGGCCACCGCACCCTGTTGCCAGGGCATCCGCTTCCCAGGGCATCCGCGTTGACGCAGCGCCCCCCATGGGGGAGAGAACTCCGTTGCAGGACAGAGCCCCAGCTGGGCCGTGGCATCCGGCGGCAGTCAGAGGCGCCAGCCAAGGTGGCCGAGGTCGCGCGCCCGCCGGCTGGCGTCTCCTTGACACGTCAGACTGAAACGACGTTCTATTATGCTACGTCCCATCGACCAGACCAGGGAGTGCCCGTGGCCGCCCGGTACACGATCATCTCGGCCGACACCCACGCCGGCGCGAACCATGAGACCTACCGCGAGTACCTCGACTCGGCGTTCAAGGAAGACTTCGACGCCTGGCGCGGCAAGTACAAGAACCCATGGAAGGATCTCCGCGACACCGACCTGCGGGTCCGTAACTGGGATGACGAGCGGCGCGACCGCGACCAGCTCTCCCAGGGCGTCGTCGGCGAAGTGATCTTCCCGAACACGGTGCCGCCGTTCTACCCGGGTTTCGTGCTGTTCGCCGGCCCGCCGACTGCCGAGGAGTACCGCCACCGCCGCGCCGGCATCCACGCGCACAACCGGTGGCTCGCGGATTTCTGCGCCCGCAAGCCGGCGCAGCGCGCCGGCGTCGGGCAGTTCTTCCTGAACGACATCGACGACGCCATCGAGGACATCACCTGGATCAAGGAGCACGGCCTGCGCGGCGGCGTGCTGCTGCCGAACGTCGCGCCCGACGTGAAGTGGGTGAAGCCGCTCTACGACCCGGAGTATGACCGGCTGTGGGCGACGATCCAGGACCTGGAGATCCCGCTCAACCTGCACGGCGGCACCGGCTCGCCCAACTACGGCCGCTACTCGGCCACGCCCGCGCTCATGATCAGCGAGGTGGGCTTCTACGGCATGCGGCCGTTCGTCCACCTGCTGCTCTCCGGCATGTTCGAGAAGTTTCCGCGGCTGAAGTTCGTCATCACCGAGTCGTCGGCGGCCGGCATACCGCCGCTGCTCAAGCAGCTCGACGGCGTCCTGGAAAGCATCCGCGGTGGCGCGATCGGTGAGCTGAAGTACCGCAAGGAGGACGCGATCCCGCGCTCGGCGACCGAGTACTGGCAGCAGAGCTGCTGGTCGGGCGCGAGCTTCCCCCGTCCCGCCGACATCGCCGCCCGCGACGTGATCGGGCACGACCGCTTCATGTGGGGCAGCGACTACCCGCATGACGAGGGCACGTCGCCGTTCACTCTGGAGGCCATCCGCCAGGTGCTGCACCACCTGCCCGAGGCCGAGGTGCGCGACATCCTCGCCGGCAACGCCGCGAGGCTCTACGACTTCGACCTCGACGCCCTCGCCCCGCTGGCCGCCCAGTACGGCCCGACGGTCGAGGAGGTCGCCACGCCCCTCGGCGCCCTCCCCGAAAACGCGAACAAGGCCCTCCGTGACGCTCAGGCCCAGCTGGTAGCCGCTTAGACGGCCCTCGGGCCTCCCGGTCAACGGGCGAAGGCCCCGCGGCCCAGGTTCTCCTGGGCGGCGGGGCCTTCGACGTCCCCGGCCAGGCCCCGCACGGGCGCCGCTACCCGGCCCACCACCGCCACCGAGGCCCCCTCCAGCTTCACCCCATGATCATCAGCCGCCCTGCGCAGGTAGCCTCCATAACGGATGGTCCAACCGGTTCGACCGGCGGCGGAAAGCGCGGGAGACTCGGGGCGTGCAATCTCCCGAGCTACCCCGGTACGGCGAGGGTTCGCTGGCGGAGCTGGTGCCGGCACTCATGCGCGTGGTCGGGGCCGGGGGTTTCGCCGAGGCGCCTCGGCTCGGTCTGGGTGAGGCGCGTTCGGCCTGCCTGCTCCTCGTGGACGGGCTTGGGGACGAGCTCGTGGTCGCGAACGCCGATGTCGCGCCGACGCTGGCCGCTCACCGCGCCGCGGCCCTGACGACCTGCTATCCCTCGACGACCGCGACCAGCATCACCTCGATCGGCACCGGCCTCGCGCCGGGCGAGCACGGGGTGGTCGGCTATCTCTGGGAGCCCTATCCGGGCGCCGAGGGCCTGCTGAACGCGCTGCGCTGGCAGTTCCAGGGCCGAGACAGTTCGGCGCTGGACATCGTCGTGCCTGAGCGGACACAGCCCGAGCCGACTGCCTTCGAGCGGGCCACCGCGTCCGGGACCGCCGTCACGGTGGTCTCCTCGTCGCTCTACCGCGACTCGGGACTGAGCCGGATGGCGCTACGCGGCAGCCGGTTCTCCGGCGCGTCGACCTGGGGCACCCTGGTCGCGCGCGTCGTCGAGGCGCTTCGTGAGCCGGGCTTCGTCTACGCGTACGTCAGCGACCTGGACACCACCGGGCACTCCCTGGGCCCGTCGTCACCGGGTTGGCGGGCGCAGTTGGCCCTGGTCGACAGGCTGGTCGCGACGCTCGCCGAGCAGCTTCCCGCCGGCTCGATGCTCGTCGTCACGGGCGATCATGGGATGGTCTCCGTCAACGAGGACGATCACGTGAGCCTGGATGGGCGGCCCGACATGCTGGCCGGGGTGCGCGCGATCGGCGGCGAACCGCGCGCCCGCTACGTCTACGCCCGGCCCGGCGCCGCGGGCGACGTCCTCGCCGCGTGGCGCGAGGCGCTCGGCGAGCGCGCGTGGGTGATTTCGGCGGAGCAGGCGGTCGCGGACGGCTGGTTCGGGCCAAAGATCACCGATCAGGCCATCCCCCGCCTGGGCGACGTCATCGCGGCGGCACGCGGCACCAGCGTCCTCGTCCGCCCCGACGCCGAACCCCGCCTGACCGCCATGCGCGGCCACCACGGCTCCCTCACTCCGGCCGAACAGCTCATCCCGCTGATCCACTTCTCCCACTGATCCTCCTCGGCGATGGGCCGTGCGCGACCGGAACGTGCGCGACCGGAAGTGGATCGGAGTGCGTCACATCCGAGGTGAGCCGGCGTGCCGCGGCCGCTAGCGTTCTCGTCATGACCTTGGGAGAGAGCGGGCCGGCGGATGGCCGCGTCGCGCGTTGGCGGTCGCCGCTGTTCACCCCGGCGAACCGGCCCGACCTGATCGCCAAGCAGGCCCGGTTCGGTGCCGACATCGTGATCGTCGACCTCGAGGACGGGACACCGCTGGGCGCCAAGCCCGAGGGTCGCGACGGCGCGGCCACCGCGGTGCCGAAGCTGCGGGCCGAGTTCGGTGGCGCGGTCATGCTGCGGGTGAACGGCGTCACCGACGCGGAGAACTTCGACGCCGACCTGGACTGCTACGCGGCGCTCGACCTTGACGGCATCGTCGTGCCGAAGATCGAGACGGTCGAGGACGTCGATCGCCTCGACGAGGCGCTGCGCACGCGCGGGTTGACCGACCGGGCGGTGATGTACGGGCTGGAGTCGGTCGCCGGCGTGCACCGGGCGGCCGAGGTGCTCACCCATGCCGCCAGGAACGCCCGCGTCGACGCGGCGTACTTCGGCGCCGAGGACTTCATCGCCGACCTCGGCGGGCGGCGTACCCGGTCGAACGCCGAGGTGCTGTACGCCCGCTCGCAGGTGGCGATCGCCTGCCGGCTCGCCGGCGTCGTGGCGCTCGACCAGGTGACCACCGCGATCAACGACCGGGAGCGGTTCCTGGAGGAGGCTTCGTTCGCCCGGGACCTCGGCTACGGCGGAAAGCTGTGCATCCACCCGGGCCAGGTCGCGATGGCGCACGAGGCGTTCACCCCGTCGCCCGAGGAGTACGACCGGGCACGCCGGCTGCTCGACGCCTACGAGGAGGCGCAGCGCGAGGGGCGCGGCACGATCAACTTCGAGGGCGGCATGGTCGACGTCCCGCTCGTCCTGCAGGCCCGCCGCATTCTCGCCATCGGCGGCTAAGCGCCAGGCGGGAGGGGCCCAGGGGCCGAGCTCCGGAGATGGCCAGCGCCGGACGGCCGGCCCTCTCCCAGCCTTCGCCCGGGTCGGGCCGATGATCGCCGACCCGGCCCGGGGATCGAAGGGCCAGAGGACCCGCGGGATCCGTCAGCCCGCGGGATCCGTCAGTAGGACCGGGGCAGGCCGAGGACGTGTTCGGAGATGTAGTTCATGACCATCTCCTGTGAGACCGGTGCGATCTTCATCAGTCGTGACTCGGCCCAGAAGCGGCCGACCGGGTATTCCGTGGCGAAGGAGAAGCCGCCGTGGGTCTGCATCGCCCGGTCCGCGGCGAAGAAGGCCGCGTCGGAGGCGAGGAACTTCGCGGAGTTCGCGTGTTCCCCGCAGGGGCGGCCCTGGTCGTAGCGCCAGGAGGCCTGCCGGATGACAAGCTCGGCGGCGGCGAGGCGCATGTGTGCCTCCGCCAGCGGGAAGGCGATGCCCTGGTTCTTGCCGATCGGGCGGCCGAAGACGACCCGCTCGTTGGCGTACTGGGTGGCGACTCGCAGCGCGGCCTTGCCGATGCCGAGCGCCTCGGCGGCGATGAGAATGCGCTCCGGGTTCAGGCCGTCCAACAGGTACTTGAAGCCCTTCCCCTCCTCGCCGACCAGGTCGGACCCGTCGACGCGCAGGCCGTCGTAGCGCACCTCACAGGATCCGACGGCGTTACGGGCGATCTTGTCGATCTGGTGGATGTCGACCTCGGGCCGACGCAGGTCGGCGAGCAGCAGCGTCATGCCGTCCGTGCGCTTGCGGACCTCCTCCAGCGGGGTGGTCCGGACCAGTAGCAGCACCTTCTCGGCGACGTGGCCCTTGGTCGTCCACACCTTCTGGCCGTGCACGAGGTAGCCGTCGCCGTCGCGGACTGCCCGGGTGGTGATCGACGTCGTGTCGGTGCCGGCGTCCGGCTCGGTGACGCCGAAGGCGACCTGCAGCTCGCCGGTCGCGACCCGGGGCAGGTACTTCTCCTTCTGCGCCTGGGAGCCGTATTTCACGACCGGGTTCATGCCGAAGACGGAGATGTGCAGCGCGCTGGCGGCGTTCATCGCGCCGCCGGAGGCCGCGACCTCCTCCATCACGATGGAGGCCTCGGTGATGCCGCCACCGCCGCCGCCGAACTCCTCCGGGATGGCGGTGCCGATCCAGCCGGCCGCGGCCATCTCGTTGTGGAACTTCCAGGGGAACTCGTGGTTCTTCTCGTGCTGGCGCCAGTACTCGGCGTCGAACCCCTTGCAGATGTCCCGCACGGCCTCGCGGATGGCGGTGTGCTCGGGCGGTTCCTCGAACTCCATGGAGACTCCCTCACTCCGTCTCGGCCGCGGGGCGGCAGTGCATCATCGCGGACCGGAACGCGCGGCAGACCAGCTCGTCGTGCTGGTTGAAACCGTCGTGGCGGAACTCCACGATGCCGACGCCGGGGCGCGAGCTCGACAGCCGCGCTTTGGTCACCTCGGTGATGACGTGCAGGGTGTCGCCCGCGAACATCGGCTTGGGGAACTCGATCGAGCCGAAACCCAGGTTCGCGACCGTGGTCCCGAGCGTCAGCTCCGGCACGGCGAGCCCGACGACGGTCGCGACCGTCATCATCGAGTTCAGCAACGGCCGCCCGAACTCGGTCCTGGACGCGAACTCGTGGTCGAGGTGCAGCGGCTGCGGGTTCATCGACAGCGTCGTGAACAGCACGTTGTCGGTCTCGGTCAGCGTCCGGGTGATCGCGTGGTGGACGACCGTCCCGACCGGAAGCTCCTCGAACCAGGAACCCATCCTCCGGCTCAGCGCACTCGCCTCCTCAGGTCCGGTGCCGGGACGTTCCAGCACCCGAGACCACACATGGTTGTACGGGCCGGCCGGGACTGGCCTCGTCCCAGGCTGGCCCTGTCACGCCGTCGGAGGGCCATAGGACCCACTACAGCACGCCGACGGACCGTCGCGCCCCCGGAGAAGTCAGGCGTACCGCCGCGGGTCCGGTCGGGCTCCCTCTCCACATCCGATAATTATCATCTCGTGGTTCGGTAAGCACCATCTCGTGAGCCGGTAGTCACGTCCCAGGATCGGTCAGTCCCGCGCGCTTCTACGCGGCGGCTGTGAGGCCGCCATCGGCGGCGGACAGCGCCGCGATCTCGGCTGCCGAGGCGTTGCCGCCTGTGACGATGACCGCGACGCGCTGGCCGGCGAAGTCGCCCGGACGGGCGAGGATCGCGGCGAGCGACGCGGCCCCCGCCCCCTCGGCCAGCGTGTGCGCGTCGCTGGCGAGCAGGCGCTGGGCGTCGGTGATCTGGTCGTCGTCGACGAGGTGGAAGCCGGCGAGGCCGGTACGCAGGACCCGCTGCGGCAGCTCGTAGCCACGGCCAGTGGCGAGGCCGCAGGCGCTGGTGCGGATCGGGCGGCACACGCAGCCGCCGGACCGCCACGAGTCGTGCGCGGCCGGCGCGCCCGACGACTGGACGCCGATCACCCGGCATCGTGGCGCGAGCCGGGCGGTGACCAGGCTGGCGCCGGCGGCCCCGGTCCCGCTGCCGATCGGGACGATCACCGCGTCGAGGTCGGGCCGCGTCTCGATGACCTCGAGATAGGCGGTGCCGACGCCGGCGATGAGTTCGGGGGTGTCACCGGGGCTGACGAGCAGCTGGCCACTCTCGGCGGCGATCTCCTCGGCGCGGGTCTGAGCGGCGGCCATGTCCGGGCCGTGCAGCTCGACGCCGGCCCCGAGAGCGCGCAGCGCCCGGACCTTCGAGGCGGCGGTGCTCGCCGGCATGACGACGGTGCACGGGGCGTCGAAGGCGCCGCTGGCGTAGGCCATCGACTGGGCGTGGTTGCCGGTCGAGTAGGTGATCGTCCCGCGGGCGCGCCGCTCGCGCGACATGCTGGCGAGCAGCGTCAGACCCCCGCGCACCTTGAACGCCCCGGTTGGCTGGACGTTCTCGTGCTTGATGTAGATGGTCACGCCGATGGCGGCGTTGAGCGCCGGATAGGTCCACATCGGGGTGGCGGGCAGATGGCCGGCCAGCAGGTCCCGGGCAGCGGCGATGTCGGCGAAAGTCGGAAGGGCCCGGGAGGCAGGACGGTCGCTCATGTGGCCATGGTCAGCCGTCGTCTCCTATTGGTCCAATGCCAGATTTCGTCTAAAACTATCGATGACGTTGATACGTTGACCTCGTGTTGGACGTGACCAGGCTGCGGGTGCTGGTCGCGGTCGCTCGCCACGGCTCGGTCACCGCCGCGGCCCGAGCCCTCCGCTACGCCCAGCCATCGGTCAGCCACCACCTGGCCCGGCTGGAGGCGGAGACCGGCAGCCAGCTCGTCCAGCGCGTCGGCCGCGGGATTCGACTGACCGAGGCCGGCCTGGTGCTGGCGGAACGGGCGGAGGAGATCCTCGGCCGGCTGGCCGCGGCCGAGGCGGAGCTCGCCTCCTACACCGGTCTGCGGGCCGGCCGCGTCCGTCTGGCCGCGTTCCCATCGGCGCTCGGCACGTTCGTGCCCATGGCCGCCGCGGCGTTCGCCGCCGACCATCCCGACGCGGAGCTACGTCTTACCGAGGCCGAGCCGCCGGACGCCGTCCGCATGCTGCGAGCCGGTGAGGTGGACGTCGCCCTGCTCTTCAGCTACTGGGACCCGCCCGTGCGGCACGAACAGCCGGACGCACCGTCGCCCGGCGGGCGGGCACCGGGAACGCCGCCAGCGCGGCCGACGCTGCCAGGCCGGCCGACGGCGCAGGCGAGATCGACGTCGCCGACGCAACCAACACTGCTGACGTCGCTGGCGCCGAACGACCGGCCGTCGCCCGACCCGACGAGGATCGAGCCCGAGGACGACGGCCTACGCCGGATGATGCTGCTCACCGAGTCGACCTACCTGGTGACTCCGGCGGGCCTGTCGGGAGACCGGTTGGCCGACCATCGCGACCATCGCTGGATCGCGGGCTGCGAACGGTGCCGCACGGCGCTGCTGCGCTCCTGCGCCGCGGCGGGATTCAGCCCCGACATCGCCTTCACGACCGACGACTACCTGGCCGTCCAGGCACTCGTCGCCGCCGGCCTCGGCGTGACCACCCTGCCCGGCCTGGCCCTCCAGGCCCACCGCCACCCCGACGTCCGGGCGACCCTCCTGCCCGGCCTGACCCGCGCGGTCAGCGCCGCCGTTCACGGCGAGCCGCCCGACCCGCCGGCCACCGCCGCGCTCCTCGCCCATCTCAGGACCGCCGCCACCACCTGGGCGTCTCTGAACGTGGCCAAGGACTGACGCCGCCGCCGCCGCGGACGTCCGCCCGGCGGCACGCGACCGGTTGATCATCACCAGCGGCCACCGCCGACGGCGCTGGTACCGGCCATGGGGCCGGTACCAGCGCCGGGCTACCCGTGCCGGGCTCGACGGACGGGCCGGCTAGCTCGCCGGCTTCGTCAGGTCGTAGACGGTCTGACTCCCGACGGTGACGGAAGTGAACGTCTCCTGGACCCAGCTGGCGATCTGGGCGTTGGCACCGCCGCCGCCTCCGGGGCCGCCACCGAAGCCGCCCCCGCCACCACCGCCGAGGTAGTAGTGGATCTTGCCGTCGGCGACGTACTGCTTGAACTGGTCAAGGGTGAGGACCTCGTCGCTGCCGCTGAAGCCGCCCATCGCCATCACCGGAAGGCCGCCCGTGGCGAGCTCCAGCGACGCGGCGCTCTGCGCCGAGCCCACCGCGGCCACCCAGCGATACCCGTCGGACCCGCTGGTGAGCAGCTGAGTGACCGCGCCGTCAGCCTGCTCCTCCATGCCACCGCCGAAGCCAGCGCCACCACCGAAGCCACGTTCCTGACCGGTCAGGTCGCCCTCCTGGCCGCTCGTCGCGCTCCCCTGGCTGTTCGGGGCGCCTTCCTGGCCACTCGGCGGCGCACCCTCCTGACCGTTCGGGGCACCGCTTTGACCGCTCGAAGCACCCTCCTGGCCGTTCGTGGCGCCCTGCCCCGGCGCGCCGCCGCCACCGGGACCACCGCCCGAGCTGGGCCCGGCAAGCGGAATGGAGCCCGTGTGCGGCACCGAGGCCGTTTCGAGCGCGTAGGCGGTTGGCGCGCCCAGCGTCCCGAAGATCACCGCGGCCAGGGCGAGCACAGCCGCGGACCGGCGGACGGGTGACCTCCGCAGAACCGGCCAGAGCAGCAGCGCGACGGCGCCGACCAGGCCGACGACGAGGACGGGGATCCGCAGCCAGCTCTGCCAGTCGGTGCGGCCGAGCAGGACGTAGCTCCAGACCGAGGTCACACCGACGCTCAGGGCCAGCAGCACCCGGCTGACGATCTCGTTCCTGGTTCGCCACAGTTCACGGGCGCCTAGGGCGATCGTTCCGGCGAGGCCGGGGGCGAGCGCGACCGTGTAGTACTCGTGGATGGTGCCTTCCATATAGCTGAAGACAACGCCGGTCACGACCAGCCAGCCGCCCCAGAGAATCAGCGCGGCACGTGCCCGGTCGGTGCGGGCGGCTCGCCGGGTCGCCCACAGCCCGCCGACCAGCAGGATCAGCGCGGCAGGAATGAGCCAGGAGATCTGGGCGCCGAAGTTCTCGTTGAACAGGCGGCCGAGGCCGGCCGTCCCACCGAAACCGCCCCCTCCGCCCGCGCCGGCACCGGGTGCCCCGCCGAAAACGCCACCCACCGCGTCGGACGCGGCCGAACCGTAGCCGGCCGCCCCGCCCGCGACGCCGAGGCCACCCGTGTACTGCTGGCCGGTTGATCCGAGCGCGGACAGCGCCTCCGAGGCCATCCCGCCCGGACCGCCACCGCCGCCGTTGCCATCACCGCCGAAGATCCGGCCGAGCCCGTTGTAGCCGAAGGCGAGGCCGAGCACGCTGTTGTTCCCGGAGCCGCCGATGAACGGCCGAGAGCTCGCCGGCCACAGCACGGTCGCGAGCACCCACCATCCGGCACCGACGATCACGCCCGCTGCGCCCGCGAGAACGTGCCCGATCCGAGCACGCAGCCGGGTCGGCGCGGCGATCAGGTAGACCAGCGCGAACACCGGCAGCACCAGGAAAGCCTGGAGCATCTTCGTCAGGAACCCGAACCCGACCGCTAGGCCCGCCAGCCCGAGCCACCGCCACGAGGCGACCTCCAGCGCTCGCGTCACGCAGTAGGCGCCGACGACGAGCAGCAGGACGAGGAGCGCGTCCGGGTTGTTGAACCGGAACATCAGCACCGCCACCGGCGTGAGCGCTAGCAGCGCCCCGGCGGCGAGCCCGACGGCCGGCCCGGCGACCCGCCGCACGGCCGCGTAGAGCAGGCCGACACTCGCGACGCCGCACAGCGCGTTCGGCACGAGCATGCTCCAGCTCGAGAACCCGAACACCCGACCGGAAAGCGCCATCATCCACAGCGAGGCGGGCGGCTTGTCGACGGTGATGTAGTTCGACGAGTCGATCGAGCCGAAGAACAGTGCCTTCCAGCTCAGCGTGCCGGCCTGCACGGCGGCCGCGTAGAAGCTGTTGCCGTAGCCGGACGCGCCGAGGTCCCAGAGGTACAGCACCGCGGTCGCGGCGAGCAGGACGAGCAGCGCGGGCCGCGCCCACCGCGGGTCCTCCGGCCGGCCGCGCACGAGCCGGGTGAACCGCCCCGGCCGCCCGGCGGCCCCACCGGAGCGAGCACGCCGCGTCCCGCCACGACGTGGCGGCGCGCCGGGAGGCGTCTCGCCGGGAGGCGGGTCCACGACGGGCGGCTCCGCGACGGCCGGGCCGGCGACGGGCGAGCCGGCGAGCCTGTGTCGTCCCGGCCAGGTGTCCACGACGGCGACCTGGCTCGGGTCCACGGGATAAGGGTGGTCGGCCACCGGGTTCTGGCCGGCGGAGTATCGAGGAGCGCCCCAGGCGCCCTGGTCGGAGGTCATGATTCCTGCTCTGGCTCGCGCGGACGGACGGGCTGGAAAAGGCTGCCGGGCATCGACTCGCTCGGCCGATCCACGTGACGGTGGGGGATGTCGGAGTGGCCGCCACGCCGCGGGTGGAACACCCAGGCGCGGAAGGCGACGAAGCGCAGCAGCGTGGCCGTGAGGTTGGCGCCGATCAGCACGGCAAGCTCGAGCGCCCGCCCCGCGTCGGGAGCGAACACCTTCAGGGCGCCGAGGGCGCCGCTGGTCAGTGCCAGGCCGAGGCCGAAGACGACCAGCCCTTCGACCTGGCTGCGGGCGCCGACACCGCGTATGCCGAACGTCACTCGACGGTTGGCCGCCGTGTTGGCGACCGCGGTGAGCAGCAGCGAGACAAGGTTCGCCCCCTGCGCGCCGAGCGGGGCGCGCAGCAGGACGAACAGGACCAGGTAGGCGGCGGTGCTCGCGACCCCGATGGTGCCGAACCGCGCGAGCTGCTGGATCAGCTGCCGCTGGCCGGACGTCTCGGGCGACTCCGCCGTCAGCGGCGCGCGGCCGAGCTGGGTACGCAGTTCCCGGATGGGCAGCCGCCCGGACGCCAGTGCCCGGCCAAGGCGCGCGATTCCACGCAGGTCGGTGAGCGCGGTGGCGACGATGTCGACGCGGCTGTCCGGGTCGTCGACCCAGTCCACCGGCACCTCGTGGATCCGCAGCCCGGACCGTTCCGCCAGCACCAGTAGCTCGGTGTCGAAGAACCAGCCGGTGTCCTGCACCAGCGGCAGCAGCGCATGGGCGACGTCACCGCGGATCGCCTTGAAACCGCACTGCGCGTCGGAGAACCGGGCCGACAGCGCCCGCCGCAGCAGCAGGTTGTAGCAACGGGAGATCACCTCGCGCTTCGGGCCACGCACCACGCGAGCACCCGGCGCGAGCCTCGTCCCGATCGCCAGGTCGGAATGCCCGGAGATCAGCGGCGCGACCAGCGGCAGCAGCGCGCCCAGGTCCGTCGACAGGTCGACGTCCATGTAGGCGAGCACCGGCGCCTGGGACAGGCCCCAGGCCGCGCGCAGCGCCAGGCCGCGGCCCTTCGCGTCGAGGTGGAGAACCGCTACCTCGGGAATCCGCGCCTCGAGCTCGTTCGCCACGGCCAGCGTCCTGTCGGTGCTGGCGTTGTCGGCGATCGTGATTCGAAAGGGGTATGGAAATGTTTCGACGAGGTGACGGCGCAGCCGGGTGACACACGGCTGTAGATCGGACTCCTCGTTGTACACCGGGATTACCACGTCCAGTAGGGGACGCGCCTCCGGATGAGGAGGTCGAGCCAGAATGTGCTCGACCATCGCGGTGGTGCCGCCTTGCGGATGCACTGTCGTGGCCATGGCCCCAGGTTCGGTGCCAGTCCTGTGTTCTCCATTGCGGCCACCTGTGCGCCGGCTGTGAATGCTCCACCGCACGGCCGTTCTCCTTTTCCTGAACCCCCGGAAGACGCATGGAAAACGTGACGAAACAACGCGGAGAGGAGGCCGGCGCCCGGTGTGGTGGACATACGGGCGGCGATGGCGAAAATATGACAGGAACCACCGGTCCGCACACAGAACGAGCAGCCCGCGACCGCCGGTCCGGGGCCGATGACCCGTGATGGGGGCCCACGGATCAGGTGGACTCACGGCAGGGCCGTGTCGTCAGCCGAGCATGGAGATCGGCGGATGGCCCCACTCGGCGCCCGCGGTCCCGGCGACGGCGGCCTCGGCCCCCGCGCCCCCGGCGTCAGCGGCGGCGCCGCCTGCGCGCCTCGGCGCCGGGGCCGAGCCCGGCGGCGCCCCCGACCGCCCCGCCGGGGCGACCAGGGTGGGCGCGATGCCCAGGTCCGAGGCCGAGGCCGAGGCACCAGCGGCGTCGACCGCGTCGACCGTCGTGCACATCGCGCCGGCTATGCCCGCGACCGCCGGCGGCAATGGCGCCTGGGTGGTCGGAAGGACGACGGTGAAGACCGTGCGGCCGGGGACGCTGGTGACGGCGATGCGTCCACGGTGGGCCTCCACGACGGCGGCGACGATCGCCAGTCCCAGCCCGGTGCTGCCGGCGGTGCGCGATCGCGACGAGTCGCCCCGCGCGAACCGTTCGAAGACGTTGGGCAGTAGCTCCGCCGGGATACCAGGCCCGTCGTCGGTCACCGAGAGCCGGATCTCGCCGGGCTCCGGGACGTCCGTGGCCGACCGCGCCGCGGGCACCGCGGAACCCGCGGCGGACCCCCTGGACCGCGCCGCCGATGCCCCGGACCGCTCCGCCGTCGGCGACCGGCTGCTGCCAGTGGGCGCCGAGGCGGGCGAGGACGACGCGGACACGGCGGCAGCGGGGCACAGTTCGAGGGCGACGGTGACGGATGTGCCCGGCGGGGTGTGGGTACGGGCGTTGGCCAGCAGGTTCGCGAGCACCTGGTGCAGGCGGGCCTGATCACCGCGGACCGTCACCGGCTCGGGCGGGAGGTCCAGGCGGAAGCGATGCCCGGGCGCGGCGATGTGCGCGTCGCTGACGACGTCGACGACCAGCAGGGACAGGTCGACGCAGCCATGCTCCAGCGGGCGCCCCGAGTCCAGCCGGGCGAGCAGGAGCAGGTCCTCCACCAGGGCGGTCATCCGTTTCGTCTCGGACTCCACCCGGCTCATCGCGTACGCGATCTCCGGTGGCACCGAGGCTCTCGTCGGATCGGCGGAGCCAGGGTTCCGGTCGCCGATCCGCCGTGTGAGCTCGGCGTAGCCGCTGATCGCGGCAAGCGGCGTACGCAGCTCGTGGCTCGCGTCGGCGACGAACTGGCGGACCCTCGTCTCGCTGGCGTGCCGGGCGGCCAGCGCCGCGCCGACGTGGCCCAGCATGTGGTTCAGCGCCGCGCCGACCTGGCCGACCTCGGTCCAGGGATCGGTATGGACGTCCGGAACCCGGACACGCAGCGTGACCTCGCCGCGGTCCAGCGGAAGCTCCGCGACCTGGGCCGCGGTCGCGGCGACCCGGCGCAACGGCCGCAGCGTCCGCCGGACCGTCACCGCGCCGATCACCCCGAGGAGCAGCACCCCACCGACGGCGACACCACCGGCGACGATGAGCAGCTGGTTCACGGTGGCGTCGACCTCGGCGAGCGACTGGCCGCTCACGACCACGACGCTGCCGTCGGGCACCAGCCCGGCCGTCACCCGATAGTCGCCTAGGTCACCTAGCGTAACGGTCTGGACCGTCCTGTTCGCGGGAACGGCGGCGAGCCTGTTCGCGGGAACGGCGGCGAGCTTGTCCGCGACGTCGGCGGCGAGCTTGGTGATGACGTCGTCCTTCCCCAGGACGGCGGCGGTCTCGACCTTGCCGTTGACGACGAGGGCGGCGACGGTGCCGAACGTCTGGCCGCGCTGGCCGAGGAAGTCAGCGGCCGTGCCCTGCCAGGCCGGCGCGTTCGTCCCCCGCTCGAACAGCGTGCCGGCGCCGGGGTCCGTCGCGCCGGAGGCGGGATCGCTGGCACCCAGCCCGTCGCCGCCGGCCGGCGCCTGGTTCGGGTACCCCAGCACGTTGCCGGAAGGCAGCGGCCCAGTGGAGCCCGGCGGCGGCTTGCGCCACCTGTCGTCCACCGCCAGGAGACGGCCGTCGACCTGCTTGACGAGGTAGGACCGTAGTTCGAGGGCGGTTACTCCGACGATCGACGCCGAGACGGCCGTCAGCAGCAGGATCAGCAGCGCGAGCAGGCGCGCCCGCAGGGACCATCGCCAAGGCGCGAGCATCCGTCGCGGCGCACGCGGCGCACGTGCGGAACGTGATGATCGCCGCGGGCGGGACAACCACCGCGGGCGAGACGACTGCCGTTCGGCCGCGGCGACGTTCACTCCGACGTCGCCGCGGGCGTCCGGTTCGCCGGCGTGGCCGACGCGGCCGACACGGCCGACGCGACCGGTCGGAGCACGTAGCCCGCGCCGCGCATCGTGTGGATCATCGGCTGGCGGCCGGCGTCTATCTTCTTGCGCAGGTATGAGACGTAGAGCTCGACGACGTTTGCCTGGCCGCCGAAGTCGTAGTTCCACACCCGGTCGAGGATCTGCGCCTTGCTCAGCACGCGGCGCGGGTTGCGCATGAAGTAGCGGAGCAGCTCGAACTCGGTCGCGGTGAGGTGGATCTCCGTACCTTCCCGGTAGACCTCTCTGCTGTCCTCGTCGAGGCTGAGGTCGCCGACGACGAGGACGTTGCGACGGGCCGCGACCTTTCCGTGCACCCGGCGCATCAGCCCGCGCAACCGGGCGGCGAGCTCCTCGATGCTGAAGGGCTTGGTCACATAGTCGTCGCCGCCGGCGGTGAGCCCGAGAACCCGGTCCTCGACCGCGTCCTTGGCGGTCAGGAACAGCACCGGGATATCGGGGCGGACCGACCGCATCGAGCGCAGCACCGCGAGCCCGTCCATGTCGGGCAGCATGATGTCGAGCACGACCGCGTCGGGCTGGAACTCGTCGACCATCCGCAGCGCGGTCTTCCCCGTGCCGGCGCCGGCGACGTCCCAGCCCTCGTAGCGCAGCGCCATCGTCAGCAGTTCGGTCAGCACGGCCTCGTCGTCGACGACCAGCACACGCAGCGCTCTGCCGTCGGCGGCCCGCGGCTCGAACGACGCCCCGCGCGCGCCGCGCGGCCCGGCGGGCTCCATCGACACCACCGCGGCGGAGGCGTACGGCGCCGATCCAGCCGCGAGCGCGGCGGCTGGATCGGCGGCGGGCGGGAGGCCCGGCTCCGCCTCGGGTGCGACGCCACTGCCAGCGCCCAGGACGGTGGTCGGAACCGGTTCGCGCCATGCCATACCCAGAGATTGGACCCACTGTCTGTGGACTTCCTGAGCCGTCCCTGTGAAAGACCTGTGGACCGGGCCAACCCACCCGAGCGTGGACGTTAAGGCGCCATCAAGGAGCCGCCGAGGGGCCATCGCCGACGACTGCCCTGAAGATCCGCCGTGGCCCCTCTAGTCGTGGACGGCGGCGGTGCCGATGGCGGGAGTGGTGGGTTGCTTGGAGCCGCCGGCCGGCTCGACGGTCACCTTCACCGACCTCACGTTGCGCTGGAGCTGGAGGAGGCGGGTCGCCCTGCCGGCGTTGCCATCGACGACGGCCGCGGACTTGACACCATCAGGTGTCGACATCCACAGCTGGTACACCCGGTTGTTTGGAAGCGGCGGCAGGTCGCGGACATCGACGTACGCCCGGTCACCGAACGGGATCACCGCGATGGTCCCGCCGCCAGTCATCGGCTGCGCCGAGCCGGCCGCGGCGGCGGCCACGACCGCGTCGAGGTCCGATACGCGCGCCCGCTCCGCGGCAAGCTGGTTGCGCTGGTCGACGGACACGGCGCCGACGACGCCGAGACCCACCAGCGCCACGACCGCCGCCGCGGCGGCGGCGACCGCGACCACCTTCAGCTGGCGGCGCTCGCGCCGCTGCCGCAGGTCGTCGCCGGGCACGACGGGCGGCAGCTGACGGGTCTGGTCGATCTCCCGGAGCAGCGACGTCCGCAGGGACGGCGGCGGCGTCTCCCGCACCGCCTCGCCGAGCATGGTCGCGACGGTGCGCAGCTCCGCGACCTCCCGGGCGCAGGTCACGCAGTCGTCGAGATGCGCCTCGACCTCGGCCCTGTCCCGCGTGTCCAGCGCATCCAGCGCGTAGGCGCCGGTCAGGAGGTGTGCCTCCGGCGACGGCGAGGTCATGCGCTCACCCCCAGGCAGTCGCGCAGGCGGATGAGACCGTCGCGCATACGGGTCTTCACGGTTGGTACCGGGGTCGAGAGCAGGTGCGCAACTTCCCGGTAGGTGTGGCCGCTGTAGTAGGCCAACATGATCGATTCACGCTGGAGGTCGGTGAGACCGCCCAGGCAGCGGCGAAGCCGCTCGTACTCGAGCCGCAGCTCGACCTGCTCGGTGACCTCGTCGTAGCCGGCGTCGCCCTCCGGCGTCGCCCACACGGCACCGACCCGCCGTTCCCGGTCGGTCGCCGCCTGGGCGGAACGCACCCGGTCGACGGCCCGGCGGTGCGCAAGCGCGCATGCCCAGCCGGCGGCGCTGCCCTTGGCCGGATCGAAGCGGCTCGCGAGCCGCCAGATTTCGACGAAGACCTCCTGGGTCACCTCCTCGGCCTGAGCCGGGTCGCGTACGACCCGCTTGACCAGGCCGAAGACCTGGGAGGACAACTGGTCGTAGAAGGCGGCGAAGGCGGCGTTGTCGCCCCGGCCGGAGCGCTGGAGCAACTGCTCCGGAGCTGCCAGGCCGCCGCTGGTGGTACTGGCGCCGTAGTCGGGCGCTGCAACGGCATGGAGCGCTCGGCCGTCGTCATCGTCCGCGCGTCGAGGCATGGGCCGGAACCTCCGGATCACGAGTGTGGCGTCACTGCCGGCCGCGCCCTCTCGTGGCGCGGTCACCAGTAGTTCGACGCGGCGGCCCTTCTGGATTGCCCAACCCTTGGATCGTCTCTGACTGTTTACCTGGACGAGAGATCACATGACGGGTTGGCCGGCGGTTGGGACGTCCGGCTGGCCGATCCCGATGTCCGGCCAGCCGACTCGGCCCCACCGCCACCACCACCACCGCCACCGCCACCACCGGCACCGGCACCGGCACCGCCGGCGACGCGGCGACGCGGCGACGTCCGCGTCGCGCGTCCGCCCCGGCGAACGGCGAAGGTGCTGGAGAGTCCAGGACCGGTCGCCGGCGTGCCGTGGCCAGGGTTCCAGGCAGGTGACTCGTAAGGTCGGCGCCAGCGGCTGACCGAGTCGCCATGGAAGCCGGGTCGCATTTCACGGGGATAACCGCGGTCTAATAGAGTCGGTGACATTTTCGCTAACCGTGTCACGACATGCTTTTATCCAGCCGGCGCCACCTGGGCATGATCCCCGTAACGGCGCTTGCTTTGCGGTTCCCTAGACCCGCTGTTACAGTTCTGACGGCACGGTCGACCAGCTTCCCGCCGCCCAAAACCCTTCTGCCACGAGAGGATTGCGCGATGGCCGGTCCGCGCGATGAAATGTCGAGAAACCTTCATTCAGGAAACGGTCATGCGGGCCCCGGTACCAGCGGGCCACAGGGCTGTGAAATCAAGCTTCTACCCGATCGCCTGCACGAGGATGCCGCCGCCTTCGCGACCAGGGTGAATCCCGTCAACGCACCGCTGCGCATACCGATGGCAGCCGGCCTGAGCATCGAGCCGCAGGCGCTGACCATGGTTACCTCGAAGTACTGGGGGCCGGCCCAGCGCCGGCTCACGGTGAGCTTCACGGAGTCCCCTTCGGAAGACCTCCGGGCCCGGATCATAAGCCACCTGAACGCCTGGGCCAAGAGTACGTCGGTTTCCTTCTTCGAGACCGACAAGGCCGGCGACGTGCGGATCTCGCTGGGGCAGGGTGGCTACTATTCCTACTTGGGAACCGACATCAAGCTGGTTCCGCCGAACAGGCAGACCATGAACCTCGAGGGGTTCCACATGGGCATGCCGGAGTCGGAGTTCCGGCGGGTGGTCCGGCACGAGGCGGGGCACACGCTCGGATTCGCGCACGAGCACATGCGGAAGGAGCTCGTCAGCCGCATCGACCGCGAGAAGGCGTACGCGTACTTCCTCCGGACGCAGGGCTGGGACCCGGATACGGTCAACCAGCAGGTGCTGACGCCGCTCGACGACGCCGACATCATGGGGACGCCGGCGGACCAGGACTCCATCATGTGCTACCAGCTGCCCGGCGAGATCACCTCGGATGGTCTCCCGATCCGGGGCGGGGTGGACATCAACAAGTCGGACTTCACCTTCGCCGGGAAGGTGTACCCGAAGGCGCAGGCCGTTCTTGAGCACGAATGGCCGCCGTCCGAGGACGTCCTGCTCCCCACCTGATCTCGGGCCGTCCGATCCCAGCCAGACCGGGCTGACCGGGCTGACCGCGCACACGCGCGAGAAGGAGATGCCGGAGCGTGAGCCGGTTGATCGAAGCGCAGCCTGCCGCGTTGAACCCGGCGTTGCCGGTCACCCTCCAGGTTGGCGACGTGCTCAGGCTCGCCGCGTCCGGTGGCCGGGTCAGAGAGGGCTCTTCCGTCGAGCTCCTCGGAATCTTCACGGAAGGGCTCGTGGGAACGGACGGGACCGTCCTCACTCCCCTGGGCGCGCCGAACACTGTGCTATTTCGTGCCCGTGTGCCGGGACAGAGCACGGTCGACGTCGTCACCGGTGACCCGTGGAGGTCGACACGGTCCAACAGCGTGACGGTCGTCGTCACGTGACGTCCCCTATAACCGGCCTCAGGTGGCAGAAGGTCCACATGATGATGGCCATTGTCTGAAGCACGCGAAGCGCGTCTCGATGGTTCGTGCGTGGCTCTGGGCAGGGTTCTGCCCCGCCCAGAGCCACGTTTCGCGCGTTTGTGAATATCGAGGTGGCACCCCGGAGGGACCGCCGCACGCCTACCTCGACTGGCGGCACGGCACGAGTGTGGAACGCGGCCATCCGGGGTGCTTCCCGCTTCCCCCAGCTCAGGCAGGTTCCCTCCGGCTCAGGGCAGGGCGGGTTCGGGGATCGCCGGTCTTGACTCCAGGTGACGGAGAGCCGGTGGGAGCGCGCTGGTGTGCAGGACGCCGAGGGAGCGGGTGGCTCGGGTCAGGGCGACGTAGAGGTCGTTCAGGCCGCGGGGAGACTCGGCGATGATCCGGTCCGGGTCGACGACCAGGACCGTGTCGAACTCGAGGCCCTTGGACTGGCGGACCGTGAGGACCGCGACCGGGGATTCCAGGTCCGGGTCCTCGCTGACGGTGGTGGCGACCGGGAGAACAGCCTCAAGGTCGCGACTCAGGTCGTCGAGAAGGTCCGCAGGGACGAGGACCGCCATACGGCCCCCGTCGGGGCCGTCGCCCAGCGCCGCCCGCAGGTCGGCGACCTCGCGGGCCGTGACAGCGGCCAGCTCGACCGCGAGCGCGTCCGGCTCGACGGCGAGGCTCCACGGGGAGGCGCCAGTCTCCCGGACGGAACGCGGCAGTTCCAGCTCCGGGTCGATCGCGCCGAGCACGCCCGCGGCAACCGACATGATCTCGGCCGGCGTGCGGTAGTTGACCGTAAGTCGTTCCAGCCGCCAGCGATCGCCCAGATGCGGCCCGAGGACGCGGCGCCACGATGAGGCGCCGGCAAGGTCACCGGTCTGGGCGACGTCGCCGACCAGTGTCATGGAACGGCTCGGGCAGCGGCGCATCACCATGCGCCAGGCCATGTCCGAAAGCTCCTGAGCTTCGTCCACGATGACGTGCCCGTAGGCCCAGGTCCGGTCGGCGGCGGCGCGTTCCGCCGTCGAACGGTCGTCGTCGTCCTCGTGCCGTTCCGCGAGCCGCTCGGCGTCGAGCAGGTCGGAGACCATGAGGATGTCCGGGTCGTCGTCCATGTCCCGAGTGAGGATGTCGACGACGCCCTGTGCGTAGGCGATCCGCTGGCGGCGGCGCCGTTCGGCGGCGGCCAGCGCCTCGGTCTCGTCCTCGCCCAGAAACTCGGCGGCCTCGTCGAGCAGCGGGACGTCCGCCGCGGTCCACATCCCGTCAGCCGCCCGGCCGCCATGCGGGTCGGGCCGGCAGAGGAGCAGCCGCTCGCCGTCGGTGAAACCGGCCGCCCCCGCGGCCGATGCGAGCAGGTCCTCGTCGGCGAACAGGTCGGACAGCAGCCACTGGGGCGTGAGGACGGGCCACAGATCGTCAAGCGCGACCAGCACCCCGTCGTCCTGGCGCAGCTCGCGGCGGATGTCGTCGATGATCTCATCGCCGAGCAGACTGGTGCCGGCGCCCGGCGCGTCGTCCTCGCCGAGCGGGTCCTCGGCGTACGGGTCGGCGCCCAGCCGGTCGGCGTACTGCTGAGCCAGCGCGTCGATGACCGCGCGGACGAATACCGGGCGGGCCTGGTTGTGCGCGCGCAGGGTGGCACGCGCCTGGTCACGGGCCGCCTCACAGATGGCCGGGTCAAGCAGCAGGACGTCATCCTCGAACGGGATTTCCAGCGCTTCGTCGGGCACCCGCTGCCGGTCGCGCACCGCGGCTTCGATCAGTGCCACCATCCGGGCACTGCCCTTGATCTGCGCGGCTTCACGCGGCTCGGTCCGTTCGGCGCGAACGCCCGGGAACAGGTCGCCGACAGTGGACAGCACCACGCTGGTCTCGCCGAGAGCGGGCAGAACATGGGATATGTATCGCAGGAAGGTCGTGTTCGGGCCGATGACCAGCACGCCACGCTTCGACAGTTGTTCGCGATAGGTAAAGAGCAGGTAGGCGGCGCGATGCAGCGCGACGGCCGTCTTGCCAGTGCCAGGTCCGCCCTGGACGACGAGCACCCCGGAATGCTCACCCCTGATGATCCGGTCCTGCTCGGCCTGGATGGTCTCGACGATGTCGCCCATCCGGCCCGTCCGGCCGGCGGACAGCGCGGCGAGCAACCGCGCCTCGCCGGTCAGCGTCTCGTGGCCGGAACGGCCGTCCGCGGCACTCGCGTCAAGGTCGAGCACCTCATCGTCGATCTGGGACACCCGCCGGCGCGACGTGCGGATGTGGCGACGGCGGCGGACGCCCTCCGGGGAGGCGGCGGTGGCGAGATAGAAGGGACGGGCCGCCGGTGCGCGCCAGTCGATCAGCAGCGGGGCGTAGTCGTCGGACTCCTCGAAAATACCCAGACGGCCGACATAGCGGGTCTCGCCGTCGTGGAAGTCGAGCCGGCCGAAGCACAGCCCGTCCTCGGCCGCGTCGAACCGGGCGAGCTGACGGGTGTACATCGCGGCCGTCGCCTGCCGCTCGGTGTGCGCCTGCGGCCGGCCGCCCGGCCGCTCCCGCAGGGCATCGGCGAGCCGGGAGGACGCCTGTTCCCGGAAGTCGTCAAGACGCTCGTAGAGCATCGAGACATACTCCTGCTCTCGCCCCGCTTCCTCGTTTGACAATTCAACTCCCCGGCCAGTAAAATGCGCCCCGCGGCATTCCTCGCATCCCCACATCGACCTTTAAATTCTAGCCCTCGGAAGACGCGAACCGGATAACGATCCAACGAGTCCTGTTCGTCGGCGACCGGTACGCCCACCGCGGACCTGATCTCGCGGACCGCCGGTCGAAATCAATCAAGCGCCGCTTCCGAGGCCGCGTCGGGCCGTGGCGGTAGACGGTCAGCTACTGACGGGAGCGCGGTGGCGGCGGCTTCTCCCGCGTGGCCGAAGCGCGCGGCGACGGACCGCCGGCCTGGCCCGGCTGACCGCGGAACCCGGCCGAACTGTCCACCCCGCCGGCGGAGTCGACGGTAAGCCACTCCCAACCGTCGCCGACGAGGTCGTTCAGGAGTTCCGGTGCGCTCCGGCCCGCGGCCAGGCCGGCGGTGGCGTAGGCGTCGGCCATGGCCAGGTCTGGCCCGACGACGGTGACGGAGGCGAGATCGGTCGCGGGTGCCCCGGTCCGCGGGTTGAGGACGTGGCTGCCTTGTTCGGCGGCGCCGGAGGTGGCGACGGCCAGGTCCGTGCCCTCGACGACGGCGACGACCCGGTCCCGGTGGAACGGGTCCGCGATCCCGACCCGCCAGGACCGCCCCGGGCCCGGCGTGCCGCGCAGGCGCAGGTCGCCGGCCGCGTTCACACAGTGATCGGTGACGCCGGCCGTGGTCAGCGCCGCGGAGGCGACATCCGCCGCCCAGCCCTTGACCAGGCCGGTCGGGTCCAGAGTGCCGTCACCGCGCCAGGCCGGGTCGAACCAGCCGCCGCTGCGCCCCCGGCAGGCGTCGGCCAGCCGGTAGACCTCCCGGACGTGCCCAGGGCAGTCCTCCAGGCCGATCTCGCCGCGGCGCAGCCGGGAGACCCAGGACCCGGCCCTGAAGGTGCTGAAGTCCTCGTCCGCCCGGTGCAGCCGCGCGGTCGCGGCCGCGACCGCCGCGTCCAGGTCCGGCGCCGCCCAGGCCACCCGGCCCGGTCGTGGGTCGTGGGAACCGGTCCGGGGCGGCCGCCGGATCGCGAGGCGATCCGGCGGGAGCACGATCGACGGCGGCCGGACGGCGATGCTGACGACCGTCCCCATCACCTGTTCCGCGTGCACGCGGACCGGCCGCTCGTCCGTCATCGGCTACAGCCCCGCCTTGTCGATCGCGGACTGGACGGACCACGCATACCCGCTGCTGGTGTAGGACGCCCCGGAGACCTGGTCGATCCTGGCGCTCTGGATGTCAAGGACCTCCTGCCTCAGGATCGGCACGGCCTCGTTGTTGATCTGGATGTCGCGCCACAACCGGTTCGGGAGCACCAGGGCGATCACATCTGTGATCTTGTTGTCGGTGACGACGAGCTGGACCTGCACCGGTCCGTATTTCGTGTCGATCGCGTCGCCGATGACGGTCCTCGGGCTACTCGGGCCAGACGCGCTCGGCGAGCCCGGGCCGGCGCCCGCGGTGGCGCCGGCGGTGGATTCCGCGCCGCCGGAGCCGGTTCGATCGGGGCCCGTCGATGGGGTCGGGGTGGCCCGCGCCGCGCCGTCGGCGGCGGATCCGGTGAGGGGCCGATCGGTCTCGGACGCTCCGGGCATTCCGGACGGCGTGGCGAGCGCGGCGGGCTGGTCGTCGTGGGCGGCCAGGGCCTTGCCGCCCACGGCGAGAACGACGGTTCCCAGTAGTCCGGCGAAGCCAAGCCGCGCCCGATAGGCCTTGCCGGCGTTGAGGTTCATGTCAGGTCGCGGCATCCGCTCCCGGCCGCTGGGGGCCCGCGGGCGGCACCGCCACCTCCCTTCGTGTCGCGTCTTCGTTCAGTTCCCGCCCGCCGTTGCGCTCGCCAACCCTGGCGTCGCGCAGCGAGAAGTCCTCGGTGTGGATCTGGTCGTCGGCGAGGCCGAGAGCGCGCAGTGAGCGGACAAGTCCGTGGGTCAGCCCGGTGGGGCCGCAGATGAAGACATCGCGCTCGATCACGTCCGGCACCGAGCCGGCGAGCAGGTCGGCCGTCATCGGGTCGTAGCCGAGCTCACGCCGCGACCCGACCATGCTATGGACCGTCAGCCGATGTCTGCTCGCGATGGTCCGTAGCTCCCTCCACAGCGCGAGATCGTGCGCCTTGCGCACCCGGTGGATGACGACGACGTCGTCGCCGCGATTGGCGAGTTCCTCCGCGAGCGCCCGGATCGGCCCGATCCCACCGCCACCGGCGACGAGCAGCGACTTGCCTCGGGTCGCCCGCTCGGCGGTGAACAGCCCGAACGGGCCATCGGCGACCACGAACGTGCCGGGACGGAGGCCGGCCATCGCCCGGGAATGATCGCCCGCGGCCTTGACGGTGATGCGCAGCCGGTCCGGCCGGGGCGGTGCGGACAACGAGTAGGGATGCGCGCTGAGCCAGTGCCCCGGGGCGAGGAACCGCCACCGCAGGAACTGTCCGGGCCGTGCCCCGAGCCGGTCCACGTTCCGGCCGCGGATCCACACCGAGACGATCCCCGGCGCCTCCTCGACGACACGCTCCACGCGCAGTCGATGCCGGGCGGTCGCGACAAGCGGGAGGACCAGCCGCCCGATGACCAGGCAGGCGAACACAGCCACGTACATCGCCCGCCAGAGCCGCTGGTTGACCGGGTGGCCGACGAACTCGGCACCGGTGGACACCTGGTGCCCGTAGACCAGAAGCACGGCCGCGTAGGAGGTCAGGTGCAGGAGGTACCAGACCTCGTAGGAGATCCGTGGGCGCAGCGTACGGGCGCTGGCCACCCCGACGGTGACGAACAGCAACACGCCGATCGTCGCCTTCCACATCTCCGGATAGGTCGTGATCACGGTAAACAGCTCGGACACCGGCTGCCGGTGATCAGCAAGCCCATAGCCCCAGACCGTCAGCAGCACATGCAGGACCATCAGCAGCACGATGTTAGTGCCCAGCCCCCGGTGCCAGGCCGCCAGCCGTCCCAGCCCGACGGCCCGCTCGAGCACCGGAATCCTCGCCATGAGCAGCAGCTCGACCAGCATCAGGTAGGCCGCGAGCAGCCCGCAGACCCGGCCGAACGAGGTCATCACCGCCGCGCCGCCCCGCAGACTGGTCGCCGGGGTGCCCAACCACCACAGCCCCACGACCAGGACGCCCCAGGCCACCAGCCCCGCCCGCACCGCGAGCCGCCCCCGCCACCCCGCGGACCGCGACGACCGTGGGCCCGACGCCCGCCCGACCGACCGCCCGCCGGCCGAGGGGGCCGCCTCGGCGACCGCCCGGCGCGGAACACCGCCACCGGCCCGCTCAGCATCTCCAGCGCCGCCGGCGTCCGGGGCGTCCTCGCCGGCACCGGCATCCCTACCGCCGTCGGTATCCCTGGCGTTGTCATCCCTGGCGTTGTCGACGGCGGCGGTGCCGCGGCTCGGGTCGGACCAGGACCCCGGACTCGGCATCATTTCTGCCGGCAACGCGAGTTCAAGGCGGTAACCCGGCATGGTCGCCGGCACGTCGGTCGAGTCGACAGCACCGAGGTCGACCACCGGACCCCCGTCACCCACCGACGCGGGTTCAAGGCGGTAACCCGGCATGGTCGCCGGCACGTCGGTCGAGTCGACAGCACCGAGGTCGACCACCGGACCCCCGTCACCCACCGACGCGGGTTCAAGGCGGTAACCCGGCATGGTCGCCGGCACGTCGGTCGAGTCGACGGGATCGAGATCGGCCGCCGAAGCCTCGTCACCCGGCACCCGAGTGGAGTCCATGAGGATAGAGCGTGTCCGCTCGGCCGGAGAATTCCCTGGGAGAGTCCTGCGGACGACTCGTGAATCTGGAACCGGTGCCTGGACCACACGGCCCGTTCCAGTAGATCAGCGTTCGGTCAGCACCATGCGCCACCGAGCGGAGACTGGACGCAGTCTCCCGGGTCGCGGCGCGGAGCACCGGACGGTGTAGGGCCAATGCGTTCGTGGTACGGCGGCCCCAAGCCCTGATGCTGGCCTACGCCCGGCGAGCCGGCAAACGGACCGACCGACCGCCGGCCTCCTCAAGCGAGTCATCTGGCCACGATCTCCGGGGATCGAGACCAATCGAGCACCGCCACGGTAACTGTCGCCGGGCCATGCGGCCGATGACCGCGGTCAGCGGCAGGGCACGATGAGACGGAAGGTCGCACCGCCGCCGAGTGTGGGCTGGTAGTCGATATGGCCGCCATGGGCGGCGGCGACAGCCGCGACGATGGACAGGCCCAGCCCGGTGCCGCCGGCGTCGCGGGAGCGGCCCGGGTCGGCACGGTAGAAGCGTTCGAAAATGTGGGCGACGGCGTCTTCGGGGATGCCCGCACCATGATCGATAACCGAAATCACTACGTCGGCTGCCTCCGAAGCCAGGTGCTTCCCTGGCCCCATGGCTCGCTTGCCCGAGGAATTCACGCTCGTCGAGGAGCCAGGCGTGGCGATCGACTCTGGATTCAGGTCCGCGCCGATCTCGGCCGCCTTGACGGCTTTGGCCAGGTTCGGAGCGGCGTCGGTGACGGCGGTCGTCGCGGCACTTGTGACGGTGGTGGCGACGGTCACGGCGATCGGAGTGTCCGGCGGGGTATGGACGAGCGCATTGCGGACGAGGTTCCCGATCGCCTGCCGTAGCCGGCCCTCATCGCCGGTGATCTCCAGGAACGGAGGTGTGCCGGTCTCGATGAGCCTGTTCGGTGCGACGACGCGGGCATCGGTCACGATGTCGCGGACCATGGCGGCGACATCGACCGGCTCGCGTTCGGTCGCCGGCCCCTGGTCCAGCCGGGCAAGCAGCAGCAGATCATCCACCAGACCGGTCATCCTGGTGGACTCCTCCTCGATGCGGCGCATGACCATGGCCAGGTCCTCGGGCCGTTCGGCGGCGCCCCGGTGGAACATCTCGGCATAGCCGCGAATCGAGGTGAGCGGGGTTCGCAGTTCGTGGCTGGCGTCCGCGACGAAGCGACGCAATCGCTGTTCGGATGCCTCCCTGGCGCGGAAGGCCGCCTCTATCTGGGTGAGCATGGCGTTGAACGCCAGACCGAGCCGTCCGACCTCCGTACGCCGGCTTGTGTCCGCGACCCGTTTCGCCAGGTCGCCCCCGGCGATCTCGTCGGCCGTAAGCTCGATCCGGGTCAGCGGGCGCAGCCCGACCCGGATGAGGAGGTAGGCCAGCGCTACCAGTGCAGCCATCACCACCGAACTCGCGATAATCTCGATCTTGGCCACGCGTTCGAGGGTGGCGTCCATCTCCGCGTAGGGGACGGCAACGACGAGCACGTCCCCGTTGTCGAAACGCTCAGCGAGCATCCGGAACCGGTCGTCGTGCCCCTCGGCGGGCACGGTCCACAGCGGGGCGGTCGCCAGGTTCGGGCGAACCTCGGCCGCGGCGAGCAGCCAGGCCTCGATGACCGGGCGCTCGGTCGGCGTCCGGGCACCACTCGGGCCCGGGCTGGACTCCAGCAGCCGATGGCCGCCGCCGTCGTACAGCGCTCCGTAGGTTCCAACCAGGAACGCGCTGCCAAATCGCGGGTCCCGATCGTCACCGTCGGCGCTACCCCACCTACCTTGACCGCTGTTATCGCTGTCGTTGTCGCCATAGCCAGTGCCGCGCAGCAGGGTCTGCTCCATCACCGGGTGGGCGTCACGCACCTGCTGGTCCAGGCGTCTCATCAGGTAGGACTGCAAGGCGAAATGGGTTCCGACCGCGCCGAGCGTCAGGCCGACCGCGAGCAGTCCCACCAGGGCGAGCAACAACCTGGCACGCAACGACATACCAGCTCCCGCCGAGATCAGCGCGGTAGGCGCAGCACGTAGCCGACCCCGCGCACCGTGTGAATCAGCGGCGGCTGAACATCGTCGATCTTTCGCCGCAGGTAGCTGATGTAGGTCTCCAGGACGCTGGCTTCCCCGCTGAAGTCATGGCCCCAGACGTGGTCGAGGATCTGGGCCCGGGTCAGGACGGCGCGGGCATTGGTGAGCAGGTAGTGCAAAAGGCGGTACTCCGTCACGGTCAGCTCGACAAGACGCCCGGCGCGGCGGACATCCCTGGTCCGTGGGTCGAGTTCCAGGTCGGCGAAGCGCAGCGGCGCGGGCCCGTCATCGCCGGGCGCGGCGGTACCGGCGCGCCGCAGGACCGCGCGGACTCGGGCCACCAGTTCGGAGACCGCGAACGGCTTGGTCACGTAGTCATCGCCGCCGAGGGTCAGCCCGCGCACCTTGTCCTCGGTGGTGTCGCGGGCCGTGAGGAACAGAGTCGGAACGCCATGCCCCGCGTGGCGCAACCGCTCGCAGACGGCGAACCCGTCGATGTCCGGGAGCATGACGTCGAGCACGAGCAGATCCGGCGGGTCCAGCGCGACCCGGGTCAGCGCGGCCTGGCCCGAGTGCACGGCGGCTATCTCGAAGCCCTCATACCGCAGCGCCATGGCGACAAGATCGGTGATCGCCTCCTCGTCGTCGACGACCAGGACCCTGACCCGCGGGCCGCCCGCGCCACCTGTCGAGGTGCGGGCCGAGTCCCCCGCCGATGGACTCACCGATGCCGTCACAAACCCAGTCTCGCCCTTGGCAGGTCCGGCCCGATGACCGATGGAAGTGTGGCGGCGGCGACCTGTCCCACGTAGCTGAAGCACGCCGCGACCGCCAGGCCGGACTGGCCAGGCTGACCGCGGAAACCAGCCGAGTAGGCCACCCCACCGGTCGAGTCGACAGTGAGCCACTCCCAGCCGTCACGGGCGAGGTCGTTCAAAAGTTCCGGTGCGTTCCGGCCCGCGGCAAGACCCGCGGTCGCGTAGGCATCGGCCAACGCCAGATCCGGCCCAACAACCGTGACGGAGGCGAGACCCGACGCGGGCTCTCTCGTCCACGGATCGACGACATGGCCACCCTGCTCGGCGATGCCAGAAGTGGCCACAGCCAGATTCGTGCCCTCGACGACAGCGACGATCCGATCCCGGTGAAACGGGTCCGCGATCCCCACCCGCCACGGCGCCGGTGCGCCACGCAGACGCAGATCCCCGGCCGCGTTCACACAATAGTCGGCAACTCCAGCCAGGGACAGCGCCGCCGAAGCGACGTCCGCCGCCCAGCCCTTCACCAGACCAGTCGGATCCAAAGTGCCGTCACCACGCCACGCCGGATCGAACCAGCCGCCGCTGCGGTCCCGGCAGGCCTCGGCAAGCCGGTAGACCTCCCGAACATGCCCAGGGCAGTCCTCCAGACCGATCTCGCCGCGCCGCAGCCGGGAGACCCACGACCCCGCCCTGAAGGTACTGAAATCCTCATCCGTTTGCCGCAGTGCCGCCACCGCCACCGCGATCGCCGCGTCCACACCCAGCGCCGCGGGACCCGCCCCATCCGATGGCGGGCCGTGGAGACCGGCCGTTCTCGACGGCGACCGGACGGCGATGCTCACGACCGTCCCCATCACCGGCTCCACATGCACATGGCCCGGCCGCCCGTCCGCCATCACGTCAGCCCCGCCTTGTCGATCGCGGACTGCACGGACCACGCATACCCACTGCTGGTGTAAGAGGCGCCGGAAACGACATCGATCTTGGCGCTCTGGGCCGTGAGGACCTCCTGCCGCAGGATCGGCACAGCCTGGCTGTTGATCTCGATGTCGCGTCGCTCCCGGTCCGGTACCTGGAGAGTGATCACATCGGTGATCTTGTTACCGCTGATGACGAGTTGTACTTGTACTGCCCCATACCTCGTGTCCGTCGGGTCGCCGGTGACAGTCCTCGTGCCCGATGTAGTGCCCGATGTACCGCTGGAGGAGCCCGAGCCTGACGTGCCCGAGGCGGTCGAGCCGGAACCGCCGGTGGATCCAGCGCTGCTGGAACCGGTTGAGCCGGCGCTGGCGGATGGGGTCGGGGTGGCCGTCACCGTGCCGTCGTTCCCTGAGGCCTCGTCGCCAGACGACGCCTCGTCTCCGCTACTGCTGGAGGACCCCGTGGAGAACTGACCCGTCCCGGACGTGCTCGGCATGGCGAGCGCGGCGGGTTGGTCTCCCTGGGTGGCCATGGCCTTGCCGCCGACGACGAGAACGACGGTTCCCAGTAGTCCGGCGAAGCCAAGCCGCGCCCGATAGGGCTTCCCGGCGTTGAGGTTCATGTCAAGTCGCGGCGCCTGCTTCCGGCCCAGGGACCGGGTGAAGGCACCGCCACCTCCTTTCTTCTTCGGTCTTCGGTTCCGGTCCCGCACGTCAGCGGAGCGGTCAGCGCAGCGAGAAGTCCTCGGTGTGGATCTGGTCGTCGGCGAGGCCGAGAGCGCGCAGTGAGCGGACAAGCCCGTGGGTCAGCCCGGCGGGTCCGCAGATGAAGACGTCGCGCTCGATCACGTCCGGCACCGACTCGGCAAGCAGGTCGGCCGACATCGGGTCATACCCAAGCTCACGCCGCGACCCGACGACGCCGTGCACCAGCAGCCGCTGGTTGCTCGAGATACGCCGCAGCTCCCGCCCCAGTGCGAGATCGTGCGTTCTACGCACCCGATGGACGACGATGACATCGTCGCCGCGACCTGCGAGATCCTCCGCGAGCGCCCGGACCGGCCCGATCCCACTGCCGCCCGCGACGAGCAACGATTTGCCGCAGGTGGCCTGCTGGGCGGTGAACCGCCCGAACGGGCCCTCGGCGACGACAAACGTGCCGGGTCGAAGGCGGGCGATCGTGCTCGAGTGGTCACCGGCGGCCTTGATCGTGATACGTAGCTGGTTCGGCTGGGGCGGGGCGGACAGCGAATAGGGATGAGCGCTGATCCAATGCCCAGGCGCGAGGAACCGCCACAGCAAGAACTGCCCGGATCGCGCACCGAGCCGGTCCAACTGCCGGCCGCGGAGCCACACCGAAACGACCCCGGGTGCTTCTTCGACGACGCGCTCCACCCGCAGCCGATGCCGGACAATCGCGGCGAGTGGCAGGACCAGCCGCCAGATGACGAGGCAGGCGGCGACGGCCACGTACATCGCCTGCCAGATGCGCTGGTTGACCGGATGGCCAACGAACTCGGCACCGGTCGCCGTCTGGTGCCCGAAGACCAGAAGTACAGCTACATAGCTCGTCAGGTGCAGGAGGTACCAGGCCTCGTAGGAGATCCGCGGGCGCAGCGCACGGGCGCTGGCCACCCCGACCGCGACGAACAGCAACACACCGATCGTCGCCTTCCACATCTCCGGATAGGTCGTGATCACCGTGAACAACTCGGACACCGGCTGGTTATGGTCAGCAAGCGCGTAGCCCCAGACGGTCAGCAGGACATGCAGAACCATCAGCAACACGACGTTGGTACCCAGCCCTCGGTGCCAGGCCGCCAGCCGGTCCAGGCCGACAGCCCGTTCAAATGCCGGAACCCGCGCCATCAGCAGCAGCTCGACCAACATCAGATAGGCCGCGAGCAGCCCGCAGACCCGGCCGAACGCCGTCATCACGGCCGCGCCCCCGCGCACACCGGTCCCTGAGGTGCCCAACCACCACAGCGCCACGACCAGGACGCCCCAGGCCACCAGCCCAGCCCGCACCGCGAGCCGCCCCCGCCACCCCGCCGACCGCCGCGCACCCCAGCGCGACGACCGGACGACTGCCCGATCACTGCCCCGGCTCGCGGCCTCGGCCGCCGTCCGGTGGCGGCCCGCGGCACCGGCGGAGCCGAACCGGTACTCCCGGCCGGGCGACGTCTCCACCGTCGGCACGGACTCGTGCCGCTGACCGGACATCGTCCGCCTCGCGCCGGTCGAGTCGGGGGGACCGAGTTCGGTCGCCGTAGTCCCGTCGTCTGGGGCCCGCGTGGAGTTCATGGCGCCAAGCGTGTCCACCCAACCTGGGAATTCCCTGGGAGATTCCTGGGAGCGCCCCGGGATTCAAAGCCCGCGCCGAGGCCTTTTAGGCAATTTTCAGCCATTAAGATTCTTGTCAGCCGTGCACGTCCCGAGTGGACGACTGGCCGCAAGTCTGCCGGCCAGGCACGAGCCGTGGAACGTCGCGACTGTAACCCTGCCGTACGGCGCTCGAATGCACCCGGGCGGTTCAGCGGCCCGCGGTGACGGCGGACGCGGCGTAGACGCCGGGTGGAACGCCGACGGCCTCCCGGAAGTCGCGGTTGAAGTGGGCCTGGTCGAACCAGCCGAGGCTGGCGGCAAGCTCCGCGAGATTGATGCCGGCCGGGTCACCGGCCGCCGCCGCGGCGTCGAGGGCGGCCTGGGCGTCGTGCAGGCGGAAGCGGCGCAGCACCCACTTCGGGCCGACGCCGACGTAGTGGCGGAAGAGGCGCTGCAGCGTGCGGAGCTCGATGTCGTGCCGCTCGGCGACGGCCTGGACGGCGGTGAGCGCGCGGTCGGCCAGCATGTCGGCGGCGATCGCCAGCACCTGCTCATATCGCGGGTCGGGGGCGGGCCTCCTGGCCAGGAGGAACTCGTCCATCAGGGCGACTCGTTCCTCGTCCTCCGTCGCGGCGAGGATCGCCGCCTGCAGGTCATGGGCGTCCTTGGCCAGCGCCGCCGGCCGGCCGGCGAAGTCACCCGCGTTCTCACCCGGGCGCTCCCGCGCGGCGTCGGCGTCGGCGACCCCGTCGTCGGCGTCGGCCGCGTCGGCCGCGTCGGCGGGTCCGGCCCGGGTGGTGAGTGCGTCCGCCAGCGGAACGGCGCGGTCGGTGTAGGCGGCGACGTCGGCACCCAGGAACGCGGCGAAGCCACCCGGGCGGAACTTCACCCCGAAAACCCGGCCCTCACCGTGGAGCAGGATGTCGAAGCGCCGGGTCACCACGCCGTGTACGAGTGTCCCTGGCATCGCGTACCCGTGCCGTGGGCCGGCGCCGGACTCCACCGACAGGTGCACCGCCGGGTGGCTCAGCACCGACGAGAGATACGACGTACCGGGCGGCAGGTCCCAGCGAACTGTCCAGTACCGCTCGACCCAGAGCCCGAGATCCGGATGCGCCGCCAGACGGCCCAACGTGAAGTGCCGCAGCCCCTCATCGGGACGCAGCACGCCGGCGAGCGACGCCGTCGGCGGCCGCGGCAGCTCGGGCGGCAGTGACCGGGGCGCCGCGCCCGCACCCGGCCACGACGACGGCGTCCCGGGTGGCCGCGCTCCCGGATCTTCCGATGCCGCTGGCGGTGTCGCGTTCGTCCAAGGCCGCACCCCGCCAGCGTAGGCACGATCGCGGCCATGACCACAGACACCAGCCACCGCGGCGACACCACTGCCACCACCACCGGGCCGACGCCGGCCGTAAGCCCGGTGCCCGCCGGATACACAACGCTGACGCCGTTCTTCGTCGTCAACGGCGCCGAGCAGGCGATCGCGTTCTACGAGGCGGTGCTCGGCGCCCGGGTCGTCGGCCGCAACGACACCCCCGACGGCAAGGTCGCTCACTGCGAGCTCGAGGTCGCCAACGGCCGGATGCAGCTCTCCGACCCCGCCCCCGACCACCACCTGGTCGCGGCGTCCGGCGGCGACGACGTCAGCCGCTCCACCGTCGCCTACCTGCCGGACGTCGACGCGGCCTATGCGCGGGCCGTCCAGCTCGGCGCGAAGGGGTATGGCGAGCCGTCGACCTTCGTCACCGGCGACCGCTTCGCCGCGTTCCTCGACCCGTGGGGCCACCGCTGGGCCGTCATGACCCGGGTCGAGGACGTCGACCCGGCCGAGGCCCAGCGCCGCGTCGACGCCTGGCTCGCCGAATCCGCTGACGCCGACGGGACCGGCCCGGAGAACTGAGAACACCTGGCCGCGGGGCACAGCCCCCGATAAGGCGGAAGGGCCTGATGCCCAGATCGGCGAGCCTCCGGGCACGCGCGGCTCCGCCACTGTCGCGCGCCCTTGGGCCTGACGCCCGAGGCCCCACCGCCGGGACCTGATCCCAAGACGCCTGGCCCGGAAACGCGAACGGCGCTTCCGGGCCGGCGCTTCAGGGCCGGCGTTTCAGGGCCGGCGTTTCAGGGCCGGCGTTTCAGGCTGTCTGCGGGCGAGGGCGCGCGTGTTGCGCCTGACACGGATCGCCTGCGTCATCCGGGTCTGTTCGCCCACCCGGCCATCGCGATGTTCGGGTTCGAGCAGGCGCCTGATCGCCTCGTTGTCCCGGTTCAGCTCGGCGGCGATTCCGCTCAGCGCGTCGATCATGCGTTTGCGCTGCTCCGGCGTAAGCGTCGGTTTGGCCCCGAGCCAGACGGTCCGGGTGAGCCGGGTCGCGCCCGGGCCGAAGGCCCGCAGCAGCGTCTCGGCGCGCAGGGAATGGTGGCCGCCACTGCGCACGATCACCCGGCGCGGCGGCTCGAACGCGATGATCTCCGTCTCCTGGGCGGGACCCTCCGCGCCGGGAACATCGGGGCGGCGCTCGGTGACGATGATCCGCCCGATGCCGGCCGGCGTGCCCGGTTTCCGGTAGGCCCGTATGACGGCGGGGTCGTAGCGGGGCATGTTCTCGGGGTTGTCGAGGAACTCCCACACCTGCGCCCGCGGCCGGTCGACGACGACGGACGACTCGGCGACCTGGATCCATTCCACCAGGTGCCGCGCATGGACCAGGTTCAGAATGTGTTTCGCGTCGGTGACCGTGCCCGAGGCGAGGACACGCGGCCAGAGGTTCGTCGTCGCCTGGAAGATGTTGATGCCACAGAACAAGATCGAGATGGCGCCGACATACGCGACCAGGTCCCGCTCGGCGAGCATTCCGCTCGCCGGCAGCGGCCCGTTCCCGATCCTGGCCGCGCACGACTGCGCGGTGAGGCCGCAACGGGCGAAGCCCAGCCCGTCGGGCAGCGCCAGCGCGATGGCCACGAAGTTCATCGCGATGCCACCGCCATAGGCGACGATCCCGCGCCACCCCGATACCCAGCCGTGCCTGGGAGAGACGAGCGCGGTGGCCTTGCCGAACTTGCGGCCGAACTGCAGGAACCTGCCGGACCTCGTGAAGTCGGCGCCGGTCCCGCCAAGGACGAAGCCGCGGACTCGGTAACCGACGGAGAGCGCCGCCAGGGCGTGCCCGATCTCATGGATCACATTGCTGACCAGCACCACCAAGGGCACGGTGGCCACGATCGCGACCAGAGACAGCCACTGCTGTGCCACTCGTCTCCCATCCGCGCCATCCCGCCCTCCGCAGACATCGTTTATCAGACGGCGTCGAAGACCGGCGGAGGGCCCCGTGGCACGGCACTCCCGGGTAGCGGCTCGTGGACACTTCGTTGGCCGGGTGGTGCGGGGTGCGTCGGGTTACACCGCCATCGCCTCGTCGCGAGCGCCAGGAATGGCGGCGAGGGCCGCGGCGTGCGCCGCGAAGACGTCGGTGAAGGTGGGGACGGGCATACCGGCGCTGCGCTGCTCCGCGCGCCGCAGGCCCGCGGCGAAGAACCCGTTGTCGAACCAGGTCGGGAAGTCGCGCGCCAGCTCCACCGGACCGTGCACCTCGGCTTGGCCGGCGTCCAGCAACGAACGGAACGAGGCACGGCCGAGAAGCCACCGGTGCATCTCACGGGTGCTGGCGGTGATCGAAAGCTCGGCGTCCTGCCCCGGGCCGTCCTTGCAGACGGTGATCACGGGACGTTCCATCTCCAGCCAGCCCTCGGCCGCGCCGGGACCGGTGAGGACGATGTGGGCGAACGTCCGTCGCCGAGGCAGCCGGTCGATGACCGCATGCTGGTGCATGCGCCAGATCAGCGACAGTCCGTCGCAGTCCTCATCCTCCGGGTCATTGAAGATCCATTCGGCGGCCCACTGGCCCATCGCCCAGATGATGGGCGTAATCGACCAACCCGCTGCCGTCAGGTCATAGCGACCGGGACGTCCCCGCTCAGCCGACTCCCGGATGACGAGACCCTGACGCTCCAGCTGCCGGAGCCGTTGCGCGAGCAGCGTCCGGCTCATCCTGGACACACCGCGGTGAATCTCGTTGAAGCCGCTCGCTCCGATCATGAGCTCACGAATGATCAGCGGCGTCCAGCGGTCGCCGAGTACCTCGACACACAGCGCGATCGGACAGTAGTCCGAATGGATTGCCATTCGATCATGAGACCATGGCCACACAGCTACGGGGTAGTCCAGATCCTGTACCGAAGCTGACAACCAGCGGACACCCACCAGTACAGGAACGCGACTGGTCGCCGGCCCGGCGCCCGACCGAACCTCCTTCCAGGGACAACGAGCAGGCGTCGACCGGCCCACCGAAGGCGGCGGCGCCCGCGACAGTCCGCCCCGGGACAACGACCGACCCGGGCAACCTCGAAGGAGAAGAGCAATGACGCTCACCCCCGCCACCCCCACCGCGACCGCGACCGGGCCGGACCTGGCCGCGGTCAAGGCGAAGCAGCAGAAGACGTGGTCCAGCGGCGATTTCGCCGTCGTGGGCGCACGCATCGTGCTGCAGAGTGAGCTGCTGGCGGAGGCGGCCGATCTACGCGCCGGCTGGCGGGTACTGGACGTGGCCTGCGGATCCGGCAACGCGGCGATCGCGGCCGCCCGGTCGGGTACCCAGGCCGTCGGCGTCGACTACGTTCCCGGCCTGTTGGAGACCGCCCGGGAGCGCGCCGCCGTCGAGGGGCTCGACGTCGAGTTCCGCGTCGGCGACGCGGAGGACCTGCCCGTCCCCGACGGCTCGTTCGACGCGGTGCTGTCGGTCTTCGGGTCGATGTTCGCGCCGGACCACCGCAGGGCCGCCGCCGAGCTGGTCCGCGCCGCCCGGCCGGGCGGCGTGATCGGCCTGGTGTCCTGGACGCCGTCCGGCTTCATCGGCGAGATGTTCCGGACGATCACGAAGCACGTCCCCGGGCCGAAGGGGGTCCCGTCCCCGATGCTGTGGGGCACCGATACGCACCTGGCCGAGCTGTTCGGCGACGCCGCGGCCGAGATCCGGTCCGTGGAACGGACCTGCGTGTTCCGGTTCGCCTCGCCCGAGGAGTTCGTCGGCTTCTTCCGCCGCTGGTACGGACCGACCCTCAAGGCGTTCGAGGCGCTCGACGACGACGGCCGTGGGGACCTCGGAACCGACCTGGCCGACCTGGCGCGCCGTTGGGATCGTCACCAGGACGGCGGCAGCGTGGCGCTCCCGTCCACCTACCTCGAGACGATCATCTCCCTGCGGTAGGCGTCTCCCCGCGGTGGCAGCAATCTGCGCTCGGCGTCAGGTCTCGGACACGTTACGTCAACATGACATTGCCACCATGGGTCGCCGACCACGTTCGCCGCCGAGAAAAATGGCGGCATGGAACTCATACAGCGGGCCGACGCGCCGCCGGCCACGGAATCCCAGATCGTGATCAGGCCGGCGGTGGGTCGGGCCGACGCCGCCATCATTCGGGAGATCTACGCACCCTGGATCCTGGAGACGGCGATCTCGTTCGAGGAGGTCGTTCCCAGCGTGGACGAGATGCTGGGACGGATGGACGCACGTCCGCGGATGCCGTGGCTGATCGCCGAGGTCGACGGCGAGCCTGCCGGATACGCCTACGCCTGCAAGCACGCGGCGCGCGCGGCCTACCGCTGGTCGGCCGACGTCTCCGTCTATCTGAAGGCAGGGCAGCGCGGCCGCGGGCTGGGCCGCCGGCTATACGCCCAGCTCATTCCCCAGGTCCGCGCGCTCGGCTATGTGACGCTGTTCGCCGGGGTCACCCATCCGAACCCGGCCAGCGTCGGCCTGCACAGCGCGGTCGGCTTCGAGCTCGTCGGCGTCCACCCGAACACCGGCCACAAGTTCGGCCGCTGGCACGACGTCGGCTGGTACGCCCTCTCCCCGGCCGGCGACCCGCCCCCCGCCCCGGCGGAACCACTCGAATGGGATCCGTCCGGCCCACCCTCACCCGAGGCCGCGACGGACTGAGCCGCGACCGGCCGCGCCGGCGGCCGGATCGCTGGGCCTCGCCGCGCGCCACGGCTGGCCACCGGACGGCGTCGGCGCTGAGCCGGAAAGGCCTGCGGAGCACCAGCGAAACGAAAGATCAACGCGGGCCGGCGGACATAGGGTGAGATTGTGCCGGAGTCCGTCAATTTTGACCGGATCGCTGACCGTTACGACGAGACCCGCGGCGGTGAGGCACGAGGCCGCTCGATCGCCACGCAGGTCGGACCGCACCTGCCGGACGGCAGACTGCTGGAGATCGGCGTCGGGACAGGGCTGATCGCCGCCGCTTTCGCCTCCCTCGGCCGGGAGGTCATCGGCATCGACCTGTCGGAGCAGATGCTCGCCTACGCGACGGAACGGGTTCCGGGACGGGTCATCCGCGCGGACGCGAGCGCCATCCCGCTCCAGGACGCCAGCGTCGACGCCTGCGCCGCCATCCACGTGCTGCACCTGGTCGCCGACACATCCGCCGTACTGGGCGACGTGGCCAGAGTGCTGCGGTCCGGCGGGCGCCTCGCGGTCGTAGGCGGGGGCAGTCACGACACGGTCTCCGACGTCGACCACCTCATGGACGCGATGAGCGCCAGGTTGCACAGTTACCGGTTGCGGGCCGCCCGATCCCAGCCCGAGGCGGTCATCGAGGCGGCCGAGCGACACGGGCTGCGCCTGGTCGAGAGATTCCCGATCGCGCAGGAAGAGGGCGCCGCGACGCCCGAGCAGGCCGCCGCGGAGATCGAGGCCCGGCTCTGGTCCCGGCTGTGGGACCTGCCGGACGACATCTGGGCCTCCGTGGTCGAACCGACGATCAAACAGCTACGTCAGCTCCCCGGCCAGGACCGGCCGCGACCCGTCGTGGCCCACTCACCGGTGCTCATCTTCGAGGCCACCGCTGGCGTTCCCGAGGGCCGCGCCGACTGATCGAGGCGCCGGCCGGCGCCGAATGGTTCTGGTCCGGGCCAGGTGGCCTTTGCCGGACCGGGACCCGGGCCTCGACCAGAACCCGGACCCGGACCCGGACCGGAGCGCCATTCCGTCAGCCCGTCGGCGCGACGTTCGGGTCGTTGTTCGGGCCGACCAGTTTGAAGACCGCGCCGGTGACGTCGACGGCGGTGGCGAGGCGGCCGTACGGGGTGTCCATGGGCGGGTTGACGGTCTTGCCGCCGAGCTCGGCGGCCGTCGCGAGGGTCGCGTCGACGTCCTCGGTCGCGAAGTACACCGACCAGTGCGCCGGCTCCCCGGCCGGCAAGAAGGTGGAGGCGTCCATGATTCCGGCGAGCGGCTCGCCGGCGGCGTTCACCAGGATCGTGTAGCGGAACTCGTCGGTGTCACCCACCGTCTTGGTGTTCCAGCCGAAGACGTCGCGGTAGAAGCCGACGGCCGCCTGGTGGTCGCGGGTGAACAGTTCGAAGTGGGCGGGTGCGCCGGGCTCGGCGGTCACGGCGAAGCCGGTGTGCTGCCCGGGCTGCCAGATGCCGATCATCGCGCCGGTCGGGTCGCCGACGACCGCCATCACGCCGAGATCGCCGACGACCATCGCCGGGGCGATCACCTGACCGCCCTTCTCGGCCACGGCGGCGACGGTCTTCTCGGCGTCGTCGGTGCGCAGGTAGACCGACCAGACGTCGGGCACACCCTGGTCCGGCTGGGACTGCATGCCGCCGGCGATGGGCTGGTCCGCCCGCAGGAAGTTGAAGTAGCCGCCGAACTCCTCGCTCGGCTCCTGCGCCGTCCAGCCGAACAGCTCGCCATAGAACGTCCGGGCAGCGGCCGGGTCGGTCGTCATCAGGTCAACCCAGACGGGGGCGCCAACAACGGTGGTGTCGAGCGGAGGCATCGAGGGCTCCCTCTTGCTTGTGAAATCAACGGACGTTCAGGTAGACCCACCACCCCTCGCGAACTCATCGGTGCGGCGGAAATCCTTCCGCCGCGGTCCGGCCCGGCACGCCGACCGCACGCGGACCGCGTTCGCCCGTCGGCCTCGCCCCGCTGGCCGGCGCCCTCAGCGCAGCGTCGGAGCCCGACCGTCTGGGTCGGAGTCGTGGTGCAGCGCGTGCAGCGTGGCGGCGGTCGACGGGTCGGCTGGGAAGAACGACTCCAGAGCAAGCTCGGCGACGGTGACGTCGACGGGGGTGCCGAAGACCGATGTCGTGCTGAGGAAGGTCAGCGTCGTTCCCTCGTGCTGGAACCGCAGCGGGACGATGACGTCGCCGGGCCCGGGCAGCTCCACGAGAGGTTCCGCCTGGTCGCACGGGTACGTCGTGAGCTCGTCGAGCAGCGCGAGAAGCTCCGGGTCGGCGCTCGCGCGCACCTGCCGGCGCAGCCGGCCAAGGATATGCGCCCGCCACTCCCCCAGGTTCGCGATGTGCGGCGCCAGCCCGTCCGGGTGCAGGCTCAGGCGCAGCACGTTCACCGGCGGCTCCAGCAGCCGCGGGTGGGCCTTGCTGGTGAAGACACCCAGGCTGGCGTTCGACTCGACCAGGTCCCAGCATCGGTCGACGAGCAGCGCGGGGTAAGGCTCGTGGCCGCGCAGCAGCTGCCGGGCGGCGGCCAGCACCGGGGCGAGCGGCGCCGCGCCGAGCGGCGTCTCGCGGTAGGCGGGCGCGTGGCCGGCGGCAAGCAGCAGCTCGTTGCGCCGCCGCAGCGGGACGTCGAGGTGCTCGGCCAGCCGCAGCACCATCTCGGCGCTCGGCCGTGACCGCCCGGTCTCGATGAAGCTGAGGTGCCGAGTGGAGATGTCGGCCCCCAGCGCCAGCTCCAACTGGCTGAGCCGGCGCATCTCCCGCCACCGCCGCACCAGCATCCCGACCGGTTCGTCAGCGGAGCCGCCCGCGGTGGCACCGACCCCGGCCCGGACATTTCTCGTCACGGTCCGCGCCGGCGGCATCGTCGCGGCCGAGCCGGTACCGGTCGAGCTGGCGCCAGCTGAGGTCGCCGTTCGCGCGTGGACGCCGCGATGCGACGAGTTCATGGATCCGGACGGTACGGGCATGCCCGCCGCGGCGCCACTACGTCCGACGTCATGGATCCACAGCCGATCATCGTCATCGGTGCTGGTGCCGTCGCCCGGTGACGGCACCAGCACCAGCCGTCGGCGACGGCGCCGTCGCCGCCCATCAGGGGGTCCCGCGCCAGCCAGCAGGCACCGAGGAAGGGGTGTCCGGGGCGGACGGACGCGGGGTGGCGGCACCCTGGTCCGGGATTGGCCGGCGGGGAGCGCCCGTTTCGGCGTCGCTTCGGCGGGCGGCTGGCAGGAGCATGAGCAGGGCGGCGCTCGTGACCGAAGCCGCGGCGAGGTAGCCGATCGACAGGACCAGGGCGTGCGGGTACGCCTCGGAGCTGTCGGCTCCGGCGGGGCCGCCTGGGCGGCTGAGTGCGCCAAAGAAGATAACCCCGACGATCGCGACGCCGAGCGCGTTGCCCACCTGCTGCGCCGTCGCGAGCATCCCGGAAGCGGTACCGGCGTGCCGTGGCGCGACGCCGGCCAGGATGACCCCGATCAGCGGTGCCATCACCATGCCCATCCCCGCGCCGATGATCAGCAACGGAGGCGTGAGCAGGCCGATCGGGCCTCCGGTCCCGACATGATGGGCGACCAGCGCCAGCAGCCCCAGACCGGCCGCCATCTCCAGCGCGCCAGCGGCGAGCGCCGCCCGGCCGAACCGGCGGACCAGCGGGCCGCCGGCGAACGACGTCACGAGGTAGCCGACGGCGAGCTGGGTGAACACCAGGCCGGCGCGCAGCGCGTCGAGTCCCAGCCCGTTTTGCAGGTAGAGGGCGAGGACGAGGAAGAGAGACGCGATGCCGGTGAAGAACACCAGGCCCGCGAGGAGGCCCACCGTGAAAGCGCGCTCGCGGAACAGGGCCGGGTCGACGAGTGGCATCCGCCCGTGCCGCGCCATCCACCGCTGATGAACTCCGAAGGCGGCGAGCAGTACGGCGGCGCCGGCGAAGCACAGCCAGGTCCACAGGGGCCAGCCGGCGTCCCGCCCCTGCACCAGCGGGAGCACGGCCGCGACCAGCGCCACCGTCGCCAGCGTCGCTCCGACGAGATCCAGGCCCGCGCCTCCGCGTCCATCACCATCACCGCCGCCATCGTCATCACCGTCACCACCGGCCACGGCCTTCCGTCCGGCGACGCGGGCCGGCCCGTCCAGGCGGGACTCGCGGACCGCCCTGGGAGCGAGTACGACGACGGCGACACCGATCGGAACATTGATCAGGAAGCAGGCCCGCCAGCCCAGGCCCGCGACGTCCGCCTGCGTCAGCGCGCCGCCGATGAGCTGGCCGCACGCCGCCGCCATGCCCATGGTCGTCCCGTAGGCGGCGACCGCCCGCGCCCGCCGCGCGCCAACCCGGCTCACGCTGATGATCGAGAGGATCTGCGGGCTCATCAGCGCCGCCGCCAGGCCCTGGGCGACCCGGCCGACGATCAGCGTCTCGCTGCTGTCCGCGAGTCCGCAGACCGCCGACGCGACGGTGAACAGCGCCATCCCGAGCGTGAACAGCCGACGGCGCCCATAGGAGTCACCGAGCCGCCCACCGATGATCTGGCCGCAGCCCAGCGCCAGCCCGAAGCCCGCGACCACCCACTGGATGGCGGTCTGGCTCGCGCCAAGGTCCGCCTGCATCGACGGAATCGCCACGTTCACGATGAAGAAGTCCAGAATGATCATAAAGATCCCGGCGAGCAGCACAGGCAGCTCCAGCAGCCGGGCGAGCCCTGGCTCACGGCCGTGCCGCGGTTCCGCCAGCCCTGCCGCGTGGCCCGGTCGCGCGGCCGGGACGGACGGCGGTCGCGCCCCCTGCTGTCGCTCGTGCGGGTTCCCCGGCCGAACCCCGATGGGCGGCGAGGCTGGCGTCAGGGCGAGCTCATCCCTGGTCGCTGTCAACGGTGCCTCCGAACCTCGAATGGTCAGTGGCACCTACCGTCATCGCCGCGCCGATTCCGGTCGATTACGCGTGACGTAAGCGAGCACCACGAGGTGGCCGGGACGCGGCTCGCCGCCGCGCGCCCGGCCGGGGTTCCGCGGAACCCCTCGGCCCCGCGGCGCCGCCACACGCGCGGGCATGCCCACGCGGGGCCGCCGGCAGACTGGTGTCACCGGGGGGCGGCGCGGCCCCGGTTGGGAATGCCGGCGAGCCGCCCGTGCTTGAGTGGGGCGAGGCAAACCGACGGAGGAAGGCCGGCGATGGCGACAGTGGAATTGACCAAGGAGAACTTCGACGAGGTGGTCGGCGGTGAGTCCGATCTCGTTCTGGTCGATTTCTGGGCGTCCTGGTGCGGGCCCTGCCGGACGTTCGGCCCGGTGTACGAGCGGGCGTCCGAGAAGTACCCGGACGCGGTGTTCGGCAAGGTCGACACCGAGGCGCAGCCGGAGCTCGCGGCCCATTTCGGCATCTCGTCGATCCCCACGCTGATGATCGTGCGCGACCAGGTCGTGCTCTACTCCCAGCCCGGCGCCCTTCCGGCGGCGACGCTCGAGGACCTCATCAAGCAGGCGAAGGATGTCGACATGGACAAGGTCCGTGCCGAGGTCGCCGCCGAGCAGGCCGGCGACACGGTCGCCGGCTGAGACGACGAGGCATCGGCATCGACCGCGTCGCGGATGGCCCGAGGGCCGGCCCGGTCTCGGGCCGGCCCTCGGGCCCTCGGGCCGCCGGGCGGGAACGTGCTATCGGCTACTCCGACCCGAATCCCGCCTCGGCGGTGTGATCGTCGGCTAGCGTCCGGGGACGTGGCGAAAACTCCGAGAATTCGGCCTATCGCACTGGCCGCGGTGCGGCGCGGGGACGATCTGCTGGTGTACGAGGGGAAGGACCGCGCCACCGGCGACCGGATCTTTCGCCCGCTGGGCGGTGGGGTCGAGTTCGGGGAGACGGCCGCGGAGGCCGTGCACCGCGAGCTGCGTGAGGAGCTGGACGCCGAGCTCACGAACGTCGAACTGCTCGGCGTGCTGGAGAACATCTTCAGGTGGGAGGGCCGGCCGCACCACGAGATCGCCTTCGTCTTCGGCGCGGATCTCGTCGACCGTTCGTTCTATGAACGCGACGACCTGGGCAAGGTCCTGGACGCCGATGACGAGGTGAGCTGGCGGCCCCTTTCCCATTTCTCCCAGCCGGCGCCGCCCGTGCCACTGCTGCCACCGGGCCTGCTCGGCCTGCTCGGCCGCTGAGAATCGCGGCCGGGCGCCCCCGCCCTGGTTGGTGGCCGAGGTCCGGTGCCCGACGTCTTGACGTCCGAGGTCCTGGGCAGAAACGCCGCTCCCGTCAGGGGCGCAGTACCCGCCAGACGGTGAAGTCGACCGGGATGGAGGTGGCGTGGTCGGGGCGCGAGGTCTCGCGTTCCTCCCAGAACGGCAACGAGGTGACGATGCGCCGCGCGGCGACGAGACCGACGCCCGGGATGCGCGGTCTGTCGGCACCGGAGCCGATGACGAACACGGGCGAATCCGGGAAGCCGCGGAAGAAGTCCGCGACATAGTCGGGCCAGTCCGACTCGTCACCGGGCAGCAACGCTGACAGCTGGCCCCGGCCAAGCCACAACGCCGCCGGGAAGAGGTCGCTCTCCGTGAGGCAGCAGGGCTCGCGCGGCCAGAGGTAGACGCCCTCGCGGCCGTCCGCCAGCGCGGCGAGCTCGGCGGTCACGGCGAAGCTGCCGCCCATCTCGTGGTGGTGCCGCAGCGGAAGCGACTGCGGCAGGGCGAAGGCGAGCAGGCCACCGAGCGCCGTGGCCGCGGGCAGGCCGACCACGAGCCGCGGCGGCAGCCGGCGGACGGTGAGCGCCGCCAGCGCCACCCCGAGCGCGATCCCGGCCAGGGCGAGCAGCCCCGGGAGCGCCACCGGCACATAGCGGCGCGCCCACCACATCAGCCGTACCGAGTTGTGGGTATGCCAGGCGTAGACGGCCAGCAGCGGCAGGGTCGACAGGACGACGGCCCACAGCATGGCGTTCCAGCGACGCAGCGCGACCACGGCCAGGCCCGCGAACGCCAGCAGGAACGCCGGCCGGGACACGAACCAGGCCAGCCGGTCGAGAGACTGCTCGTCATAGGTCCGCTGGCGGCCGAGGCCCTCGAAGTCCTTGTAGTCCGCGCCGAACAGCCGTCCGCGCAGCACACCGAGCGCGAACAACCCCGCCACGACCAGCAGCACGCCCAGGCCCGTGACCAGCTGGATCCGTCGGTTCCGCTCCGCCTGGCTGACGGTGTGGCGTTGGCGGGCGGCACGGCTGGTGATCATCCGTCCGACGACCGGGCGCGCCAGCAGGCCGGCCGCGAACAGCGTCCCGACGATGCCCGCGATGACGGGCAGATCGGGAATGCCGTTGATGAGGGTGTAGTCACGGTTCGCGTCCGGCGAGTAGGCCTGCCAGAGCGCGTGCGGCAGTACGGCGCCCAACCCGGCGGCGAAGGCCACCGCGCGCCGGTCGAACCGGCGGACCGCGACGAGCACGGCCCCGGCCGCCGCCGCGAGCAGCAACGTCAGCATCCCGTCGGCGCGGTCGAGGAAGCCGATACCGGCGAGAACACCGGCCATGGCCGCGGGAGGCCAGGAACCGGTCGCCAAGGCCAGCACAACCCCGAACAGCGCCCCGACGAAGAGCATCTGGGCGCTAATCTCCGACGATGGGTACTTGGCCTGCCAGACCTGCAGCATGTTCGTCGCGAGCAGCGCGCCGGTAGCGGCGCCGGCGAACAGCCCGGCCGCGCCCGCGTACCGGCTGGACGTCCGGCCGACCAGCCGGAACCAGGCCCATGTTCGTTCCGCTCGCCCGCACCGGCTGGTCATCTGTTCCGCGGCGGCGGCTCCTGTGGTCGCTGCCGCGCGGTCGGCTGCCGCGCGGTCGGCGCCCCCGGCGGCGCTCCCGGCGCGGGCTGCGCCCGGTGGCGCCGCGCCGCCGAGCGCACCGGTGACCGCGCGTCGCACGACGAGCGTCAGCGTGCACACCGCGAGCAGGCCACACAGCGGCGCGACCTGGGTGAGGGCGTGCTCGCCGCCGATATCCGCGGCCGTCGCCAGCAGCGCTGGCCACAGCGCGTAGAACTGTGGCACGACCACGTCGTCATGGGATATCCACACTCCCGGGAATCGCGCCCCGGGAGAGGCCATTTCCACGTCTGGCACCCGGGATGGGTCGGACGCCGGATCGCGCAGGGAATATCCCCCTGTCCGGGCGATTTCCATGCCGTGCGCCACGTAACCGCCGGGGTCCTTGTCCGCGGCGCCATAGGCGAACCCAGGGAAGAAGAAAAAGCCCGCGAGCGCGGCGATCCCGGCGATCATCACGAGCCCCGCGGGATCGACACGGATCCGCACCCGCCGCCGGCTGCTGCCAGGAACCTCACCGGAGGCGACAGTCTCCCCGCGTTCCTCGGCCTCCCCGGGCTCGTCGGCGGCCGGCTCCCGGGGAGGGCGGCGGCGCGCGGCGCTCAGCGCCCGCAGGCCGAGGACCGCACCGGCCACCGCCACCGCCAGGCAGGCCGTGGTGGCCGCGACCGCCGCCAGGCTGTGCGCGCCAAGGTCGGCCAGCGCCAGCGAGACCCAGGCGACCAGCGACACGACCAGCACCAGGCCGCCAACGATCGCCTCGGACAGCCATACCGTTGCGGGCCGGGCCTCGCCCCGATCATCCGACGGCACAGAGACGCCCCCGTCAGCCTCCGGCACAACCAAAGCGGCCATATCGGCACATTAACGCGCCTATAGACCGACTAACCTATGTCTTCTGTTAAGAGCGCCCTCTCATCCGCGGACGGCGGTTCGACACGGCACCCGAAGGCCGGGATATCGCGCGACGCCGACAACCGACGGACATGACCACCGGCCGTAATGCCGGCGCCACTCCCTCAATACCCGCGGACGCGACCCGTCAGCCACAGGCGACTACGGGAAGTAGTCGACCGGCGGATACCGGCGCCGATCGCGGAGAAGGCGGAAACCGTCAGTAGATCAGTAGGTCAGCGGGCCGACGGTGACGCCGGCTTCGCGGGCGGCGTGCCCGACGCGGGCGTGCAGCTCGGCGCTCGCCGTCGTCGCGAGCTCGGACGGCGGTTGCGACGCGTCGTAGACGGACCGTCCACCGACATAGACCTGCTTGAGGTTGCGCAGGCCGCAGGCGAACACATAGGTCGCGTAGACGTCCCAGATCGGGCCGGTATCCGGCTGGCGCGGGTCGACGACGAGAAAGTCCGCCTGCTTGCCGACCTCCAGGCTGCCGACCCGGTCGGCGACGCCGAGCACCTCGGCCGAGCCGAGGGTGTGCATCCGCAGCATCTCGCGCGGCATGAGCACCTTGGCGTCGGAATGCAGGGCACGCAGGGTGTAGATACCGATCCGCATGTTCTGGAACGGGTCGGAGATGTCGGTGCAGGACTGGTCGTCAAGACCGACACCGATCCGGATCCCGGCGGCGCGCAGCCGGGGGATGTCGGCGATTCCGGAGCCGAGCCGGCCGTTCGAGGTCGGTTGCCAGACCATCCCGGCGCCCGTCGCCGCCGCCTTGTCGACCATTTCGTCCGTCGGGTGGACGAAATGGCCGAACAGGAAACGCGGCCCCAGCGCCCCGGCCTCGTCGTACCAGGCGAACTTGGCCCGCTGCTGCTCGATCGCCTCCGCCGTCTCGACGAAGTGGGCCTGGTTGATGACGGTGTGGCGGCGCATCAGCTCGGCCTCCAGCGCGGCGCTGCGCGGCGAGCTGGCCCACTGCACCGCGCCGAACACCGCCGTGCCGAGGTTGAGCGGGGCGGGGACCTTGGCGTCGGCGTAGCCGGCGATCTGGGCGAAGGTGTCGAGCACCTGCGCCTCGTCGAACGCCTCGTCGTCGAGGCGGACCGCGGACATCACCCGGATCCCGGCGTCGGCGCCCGCGTCGACCTGGCGGGTGACGAAGTCGACCGGCTGGATCCGGCCGGGCAGCGCCTTGTTCGCGTGCTGGTCGTACTCCCAGAGCACCCGGCTCTGGGTGAAGTTGAACGCGGATGTGATGCCGTTCTCGGCGAAGTCCAGGCAGCCGTGCAGCGTGAACCAGTACAGGTCCTCGACGCCGGCGCCGGCCAGCACGGCCATGTTCTCCGCCAGCCAGCCGTACAGCGTCTCGCCGACGCCGAGGCCGCGCAGCCCCGACATGAACAGGTGGCTGTGCGCCGAGATGAACCCGGGCGCGACGATCGCGCCGCCCGCGTCAAGCACGGTCCCGCCGCCGGCGGAGCCAGCCGCCTCGTTGGCGGCGGAGCCGGCCGCCGCGTCGGCGTCGCCGCTCGGGCCGTCCGACGGCGCCCCGGCCGACGGGTCGCCCGGCCCGATCGCGGTGATCGTGCCGCTGTCGTCGACGGTGAACCACCCGCGGAACGGCTCCTGCCCGTCCGCCATGGTCACCAGCAACGCGTTGACGACCGTCAACGCAGCCGCCCCCGCGACGCCGTCCGCCTTCATGCCGCCTCCTCGGGCTCTCGCGACCCGGCAGGACCGGCCCGACCACCGACCACCGACCAGCGGACCGCGCCCATCCCGCTCCGACGGGACGGGACGCTACCCAGCCGGTGTTACAGCGCCCGGCCAGTTGTTACGGCCGGCCACGGAACACCGCGCCGACGCCACGGAAGTCGCCGACGGCACGGATCTGGGCATCGTCACTGGTCATCTGTCCAGGGGACGCCCGGCTCCGGCCGAGCGGTCCGACGCTTTTCCCGGACGGGTTGCCTCTCTACCCCTGCTGCCCCTGCTGCCCCTGCTCGACGGTGCGGGCGAGGATGCCGAGGGTGGCTCGAAGGCCGGCCTCGGGGATGATCGGGAAGATCCCCTTGCCGCGATAGGCCTCGTGGATCCTGCTCCAGTCGTAGTACGAGGTCACCAGGGTGCCCGTCTCCTTGGGCTCCAGCCGGTAGCCGTAGAGGTGGCCGATCGGCGGCTGGATCACACCGGAGATCGTCCACTCGATGAGCGCGTCCTGCTCGTACTCGGTGATGATGACCGTGACGTCGTACTTGCCGAGCGGGATGTCGTTCAGCGACTCGCGGTCCATGTGCACGACGAACGTGTCCCCGACCTCGTCCACCGGCGCACCGTTGCTGGACTGCAGCATCCCGGAGCTGTCGATGGCCACATGGCCCTTCGGGTCGCGCAGCACCTCGAAGATCTTCGAGGCTGGCGCCTCGATCTGGCGCGCCACCTCGAAACGTTCCTGCTCGGTCTCGGCCACGTCGGTCTCCGTCACGTTCGGCACCCTTCCCATCTCCGCGCCCCGCGATGAGGGCCCGGCCCCGCGAGAACGCGCGGCACCGCGAAAAGGTCCTAACACCCGCAAACCGATGCCGTCCACCGAAGCCGACCGCCGAAGCCGGACCCGCGTCGCCGGCCCATTCGCGCGACCATCCACCTGGTCCGTCGCTCTGGCCGGTCAGCGCAGTTCCTTGCGCCAGACGAGCTTCAGGCCGGACCAGTCGGTGTCGAGGGCCGCGACCTTGACGTCCACCAGGCCACGCGGGAGTGCGACCTCGCGGATGAGGTTCTCCGTGACGTCGCTGTGGTGCCCGGCCGCGCGGCGAGGCCAGGCGATCCACAGCGCGCCCGCCGGGTGGATCGCCCGAGCGAACCCCGAGACAGCGGCGGTCAGGTCTGTGGGCGCCCGGCAGAAAGCGACGACGAGGTCGGCCTGCCCGGCCGCCGTGGGCGGCTCAGCCGGAGGCGGCTGGGCCAGGTCTGACGTCGTCACCCCGGCTGGCAGGTCCGGGATCGCCCAGCCATCCGGCGCGGCGCACAGCACGACCCGGTGTCCAGCCTTCACCCCGACCTTGCGGACAAGCGGCGTACCCGAGTAACCGGCCTGAGGACCACTCACGCAGCCAGTCTGATCCAGGCCTGGTACGGGCTTCCCGCCGGCCGTCGACGTGACGCGACGGAGTTGGCCGGTTCTGGCGCCCTGGCGAGGTGGACTGGCCCGGTCACCCCCACCCGGGGTGGGGTTGTCCCGACCGTGGCGGGCGGTCTGGGCCCATGGTGCGGATCCGGGGCGGCAAGGCAGGCTGGTAGGCGTGGAAGTCGATCGTGCGCAAGACGAGACCCCGACGCCTGGTGGGCTGGAGCCGGGCGCCTCAGAGCACAGTGATGTCATACCCGCCGGTTCCGAGCCTCGCGGCCAGGCAACCCCCGAAGCGGCCAGCACCGAACTCGAACCCATCGATGACGACCCCGACGATGTCGATGACGACCTTGACGACTCGGGTGACGGCCTCGACGACTCGGGTGCCGACGTTGGCGCTGACGACAGCCTTCCTCGGCTCGACGCGGAGAGTCCGGCGGCGGTGGCCATGCCGAAGACGCCGGTGCGCGGCACCGCCCTCACGGACGCGCGGCCCACGGACGCGCCGCACGCGCCCGCTGCCGCCCACCCGGCCGCCGCGGCGCCCGCTCGGACCGCCGAGGCACCCGCGCCCGCTCCGGCGGGCGAGCGGATTCCGCTCATGGGGCTCGGGGCACGCGCGTGGAAGCAGGTCACGTTCGAGCTGCTGAACCTGCCGCTCGGGATCGCCGGGTTCGTCTGCATGGTGGTGCTGCTCAGCGTCGGCAGCGGGTTGGCGATCACGATCATCGGATTGCCGCTCCTGGCCATCGCCCTGGCGGTCTGCCGGGCATGGGGGCGGGTCGACCGGGCACGGGCGCGGGCGCTGCTCGGCCTCCAGATCGCGTCGCCGTCGAAGATGCCCGTACGCGAAAGTGGGTTCTTCGGCTGGCTCTGGACTCGGCTGGCCGACCCGGTCGGCTGGCGCAGCGCCTTGTATCTGCTCATCCGGCTGCCCTGGGGGATCCTCAGTTTTACCGTGACGCTCACCCTGCTGGTCGCCTTCTGGCCGGTGGTTCCGTACGTCGTGTACGGCTTCGCCGCGGTCGACCGGGCGATGATCTCGGCCTTGCTGTCACCGTCCAGCGCGACGGAGCGGCGGATCCGGGAGCTGGAGGCGCGCAGGGAGACGATGGTTGGCGCGGCCGCTGACGACCGCCGCCGAATCGAGCGAGACCTGCATGACGGCGCCCAGGCCCGGCTCGTCGCCCTCGCCATGGATCTCGGCCTCACCAAGGAACGGATGGCCCAGGATCCCGAAGTGGCGGCCCAGATGATCGAGCAGGCGCATGGCGAGGTCAAGGTCGCCCTGCGCGAGCTGCGCGACCTTGCCCGCGGCATCCACCCCGCGATCCTCACCGAGCGCGGTCTCGGCGCGGCGCTCACGAACGTGGCCGGGCGGTGCACCGTGCCGGTGACGGTGAGTGTCGACCTGCCGACCCACCGCCCGTCGGCGGCCGTCGAGGGCCTTGTCTACTTCACCGCGTCCGAGCTGCTCACCAACATCAGCAAGCACAGTGGCGCCCGGGCCGCGTCCATACGGTTGATACGTGCCGGCGACCGGCTCCAGCTCACCGTCACCGACGACGGCCGCGGCGGCGCCACGATCGCTCCCGGCGGTGGGCTCGCGGGCCTCGCCGAGCGCGTCGGCGCGATGGACGGCAGGTTCACGCTGACCAGCCCACCCGGCGGCCCGACCGTCGCGACCGCTCGCCTTCCCTGGCAGGACGTGGGCGCAGGTCCCAGCTCGTCCGGGAAGGAGGCCAGGCGGGCGGCCCACGAAGCCAGGCACGAACGCCAGCACGAACGCCAGGATGCGCGACGCGCGGCCCAGGAGGCGCGCCACGTGCAACGAGACGCCGAGCGGGACGCCGCTCAGCGCGGAGACGCCTGATGGTCACCGTCAGGCGTCCGGGACGCGAGCGGCGAGTATTCACGGTCCGTTGACTCGCGCGGCCGGAAAAGGTGCCGCGGGGGCCTATCGTCCGTCCGGGTGACCGGAGCACGGCACGGCCTGCTGGCGGCCCGGACGATCAGCGCGCTGAACAGGGAGATCTACGCCCGGCTCGCGGAAGGTCCTGGGCGCTGCCGCCGGTCGCGCGACCGCTGCTCGCGGAGGCCATCGACGAGTTCGAGCAGGTTCGGAACCTGGCCGACGTCCAGCGCGAGTACCTGCAGGGCGTGATCGAGTTCTACCGCACCCGGATCGAGACGAAGATGACGATCGCGGCCGAGCGCCTCGCCGTCATCGCCGCGATCACGCTTCCGGTCACCGCCGTCTCGTCGGTCTACGGGATGAACATCATCATCAACGACCACACCCGGTATCCGCAGCTGGCCATCGTCCTGGTCGCGATCGTGGCGATGTCCGCCACCCTGCTGCGCTGGGCCCGCCGCCGCGGCTGGTGGGGCACCCTCGACCGGCACGACCGGCGAGTGGACACCTCGAACGTCCGTGGACGGCGCGACGAGGACCCTGGCCCGCCTCCGCTGTGACCCGGTCAGCGATCCGGTCAGCCGCGCCAGGCGTTCGCCAAGGCCGGCGGCGGGCCCGCGGCGGGCCGGCCTGGGCTACCAGGCCGGCCCGCCGGCCTGGTAGCCCAGGCCGGCCGGGTAGCCGCGTATACGGGGCGTTGAGATCGGGCGAAGACGCGTCAACGTCTCGTGCACGGCCGGGCGAACGGGGTGCGGGCGGAGAAATGGTGGACGGAGCCTGGCTGGGCGGATCGCAGACTGGCACAGCCCGGATCCCCCCGCGCGGCCGACCGGCCAGGTGACGACAGCGCCGCGCCGTGCGCGGCCGGCGGCGCCCGGGCATCGGAGGCGGTCATGCGGTCACGAGCAGCTTCTTGTCCGGCTCCCGAGGCGGCGTCGGCCGGGCACGGCGCGGCCGACGTCGAAGTGATCTCGGCCGAGGCCGTGCCGACAGCCGCGGTGCTCGCGATCACCTTCATCGGCGTTCTCGTGCTCGCCGCCGTGTTCGTCTGGGTTCCGGCGGCCCGTCACGTCGGGTTGGCGGTGCTCTGCTGCTTCGTGGCGTTGGTGGCCTGGCGCGCGACCATCTCGGGGGCGGCACTGGCGGGCGTGCTTGCCTGGCCCTTCTATCTCGGGATGGTCGTCCGCGACGACGGCCAGCTGGCCGCGCCCGGCCGTTCCGGGCTCATCGCCCTGGCGCTCCTGGCCGGCGCGGCCGTCACGCCCACGATGACGCGCCGAGTGGTGACCTGGCCCGCTCGCCGCCGCGCCCGGCTGGCCTCCGCCGCCGATGGCCTCGCCACCCTCCTTTACGCCACCCGTCACCGTTCCATCGAGCTACCTCGATCTTCTTCCACGTTATCTGACAATGGATGTTTTTCGGCCACGGTCCCCGCCGAACACCGGCAGTGGCCCGGGACACATGGTCAGGCCGGGTCGTAAAAGCGGTGTAGAAACCCCGGTGGAGGCCGTCAACAGGGCGTCAACAGGGATCACGCTCCTCCGGGCCCGCCCCATGATGTGACAGCGGTTCCGAGACCGGGACGATTCATTCCGGCAAGGGTGGATCTCGCCCTGGCCACACCGTTCCAGTGGGTCTGTCCTCTACGGAAGGTAGACCCAGAAAGTGGGCTGTAAGCCATGTCCGACCTGGTCTTCGTCGCGGTGGTGATCGCGTCTTTCGTCGTGCTCGCGGTCATTGCCCGCGGGGTGGAGAAACTATGAGCGCCGCGAATCTCGCCGGCCTCATCCTCGTCGTGGCCGTCGCCGGCTACCTGGTGGCCGCGCTGCTCTTCCCGGAAAGGTTCTAAATGAGCGCCGGCTGGGCCGGGGTCCTCTTCGTCGCCACGTTGGTGGCGGCACTCTGCCTCGTCTACCGCCCGTTCGGGGACTACCTCGCCCACGTGTACACGAGCCCGCGTGACACTCGGGCGGAACGCGTCGTCTACCGCCTCGTCGGCGTCAGTCCCCGCTCCGAGCAGCGGTGGCCGGTGTACCTGCGCTCCGTGCTGGCGTTCTCGGCCGTCGGCGTCCTGTTCCTCTACGGGTTCCTGCGGCTGCAGAACCACCTGCTGCTCAGCCTCGGCATGCCGGCGATGGAGCAGGGCCAGGCGTTCAACACCGCGGTCAGCTTCGTCACGAACACGAACTGGCAGTCGTACTCGGGTGAGTCGGCCGTCGGGCACCTCGTCCAGATGGCGGGGCTCGCGGTACAGAACTTCGTGTCGGCCGCGGTCGGCATGGCGGTCGCGGTGGCGCTGGTGCGGGGGTTCGCCCGGTCCCGCCCAAGGCCGAAGGAGGTGCGAGAGTCTCCTTCCTCCGCGCCTCTGGAGGCCTCGGACAGCGACATTGCGACGCTCGGGAACTTCTGGGTGGACCTGACCCGCGGCACGCTGCGGGTACTGCTGCCGGTCAGCTTCGTCTTCGCGATCGTGCTGGTCGCCGGCGGCGCGATCCAGAACCTGCACGGCAACCGGACGTTCGCCACCGTCGTCGGCGGCCAGCAGACGATCACAGGCGGGCCGGTCGCGAGCCAGGAGGCCATCAAGGAGCTCGGCACGAACGGCGGCGGGTTCTACAACGCGAACTCGGCCCACCCCTTCGAGAACCCGACCTCGTGGACGAACTGGATCGAGATCTTCCTGATTCTGGTAATCCCGTTCAGCCTGCCCCGGATGTTCGGGAAGATGGTCGGCAACGTCCGCCAGGGCCTGGCGATCGTCGCGGTCATGGCGGTGCTGGCCATCGGCAGCCTCGCGATCAACGCGGGATTCCAGATGGCCCACCACGGCACCGTCCCGCAGGCCGTCGGCGCGTCCACCGAGGGTCTGGAGAGCAGATTCGGGGTGCCGCAGTCGGCGACGTTCGCCTCGGCGACGACCCTGACGTCGACGGGCGCGGTCGACTCCTTCCACGACTCGTACACCAGCATTTCCGGCGCGACACTCATCCTGAACATGGCGCTCGGGGAGGTCGCGCCCGGCGGCGTCGGCTCCGGCCTCTACGGAATGCTCATGCTCGCCGTGGTCGCGGTGTTCATCGCGGGGCTGATGATCGGCCGAACACCGGAGTATCTCCAGAAGAAGATCGGTGCGCGAGAAATCAAGTTCGCCGCTCTCTACCTGCTGGCGACGCCCACGGTCGTGCTGATCGGCACCGCGGTGGCGATGGCGCTGCCCGGCGAGCGCGCGTCGATGCTCAACTCCGGGCCGCATGGCCTCTCCGAGGTGCTGTACGCCTTCACCTCCGCCGGCAACAACAACGGCTCGGCGTTCGCCGGCATCTCGGTGAACACCACCTGGTACAACACGGCGCTCGGCCTCGCGATGCTGTTCGGCCGGTTCCTGCCGATCGTGCTGGTACTGGGGCTGGCCGGCTCGCTGGCCGCGCAGCGCCCGGTGCCGGTCTCGGCGGGGACGCTGCCCACGCACCGTCCGCAGTTCGTCGGGATGCTCGCCGGTGTCGCGCTGATCCTCGTCGCGCTCACCTACTTCCCGGCGCTCGCGCTCGGCCCGCTCGCCGAAGGAATCCACCAGTGAGCCGGACCTCCCAGATCACGACCTCCCAGATCGGCTTCGCCGATCCGGCAGGGACCCCGTCCGCAAGCTCCGTCGATCCGGCAGGAACCCCGGATCCGGCAGGAACCCCGGGCGGTGCCGGGTCCAAGCCCGATGGGACCACGTCGACTCCTCAGACGACCGCGATGGAAAAGGCCATGAAGACAGGTGACACGCCCGCCAGCGGCGGTGGCGGCGTACGCGGCGCGACCGGCCCGCACGGGGTGGACGGCTCGCACGGGGTGGACGGCCCGCACAGGCCGGCACGACGGGCCGGCGGGATGTTTGACCCGGCGCAGCTGATCCGCTCGCTGCCGGAGGCGGCCAGCAAGCTGGACCCGCGGACGCTGTGGCGCAACCCGGTGATGTTCGTCGTCGAGGTCGGCGCCGTGTTCTCGACGGTGCTGGCGATCGCCGACTCGACGGTGTTCGCCTGGCTCACCGTCGCCTGGCTCTGGCTGACCGTGCTGTTCGCGAACCTCGCCGAGGCCGTCGCCGAGGGCCGCGGCCGGGCGCAGGCCGACACCCTGCGCCGCACCCGGACCGACACGGTGGCCCACCGGCTGGCCGGCTGGCGCGTGGGCGCCCCGGTAGACCCGGGCCAGGCCGAGCGGGTGCCCGCGCCCGATCTGCTGCTCGGCGACCACGTCGTCGTCGAGGCCGGCGAGGTCATCCCCGGCGACGGGGACGTCGTCGCCGGCGTCGCGAGCGTGGACGAGTCGGCGATCACCGGCGAGTCGGCGCCCGTCATCCGCGAGTCCGGCGGCGACCGGTCGTCGGTCACCGGCGGCACGAAGGTCCTCTCCGACCAGATCGTCGTGCGGATCACCCAGAAGCCAGGCCAGAGCTTCATCGACCGGATGATTCGGCTCGTCGAGGGCGCCAGCCGGCAGAAGACGCCGAACGAGATCGCGCTGAACATCCTGCTGGCGAGCCTGACCATCGTGTTCCTACTGGCGGTGGCCACGCTGCAGCCGCTGGCGATCTTCTCCCGCGCCCAGCATCCGGGCGTCGGCGACACGGGCGCGCTGGACGCCCACGGCGTCACCGGGATCGTGCTGGTCGCGCTGGTGGTCTGCCTGATCCCGACGACAATCGGCGCGCTGCTCTCAGCGATCGGCATCGCCGGCATGGACCGGCTGGTACAGCGCAACGTGCTGGCCATGTCCGGCCGGGCCGTCGAGGCCGCCGGCGACGTCAACACCCTCCTGTTGGACAAGACCGGCACGATCACCCTCGGAAACCGGCAGGCGTCGGAGTTCCTCCCGTTCGGAGGGATCACGCCCGACCTGCTGGCGGATGCGGCGCAGTTGTCGTCACTGGCCGACGAGACGCCCGAAGGCCGCTCCATCGTCGTCCTGGCCAAGGAACGGCACGGACTGCGCGAGCGCAGCCCCGGCGAGCTCGGACACGCCCGGTTCGTCCCCTTCACCGCGCAGACCCGGATGTCCGGCGTCGATCTGACCGACAGCACCGGCGACGGCGCCAGTGACGGTGCCGGTGCCGGTGACCACGGCGGTCACGGCAGCGGTGATGGTCCCGTCACCGGTGACGGGGCGGACGGGGTGTACGTGCGCCGATCGATCCGCAAGGGCGCCGCCGCGGCCGTGCTGCACTGGGTGCACGAGGAGGGCGGCACGGTCCCGGGTGGTGTCCGGGAGGCCGTCGACGAGATCTCGGCGACCGGGGGCACGCCGCTGGTGGTCGCCGAACGGGTCGCACCGGCGCCAGGCGTCGCCGGCGAGCCGCGGACCCGCGTCCTCGGCATCATCCAGCTGAAGGACATCGTCAAGCAGGGAATGCGCGAGCGGTTCGACGAGCTGCGGGCCATGGGCATCCGGACCGTGATGATCACGGGTGACAACCCGCTGACCGCGAGGGCCATCGCAAACGAGGCCGGCGTCGACGACTTTCTCGCCGAGGCCACGCCCGAGGACAAGATGGCCCTGATCAAGCGGGAGCAGGCGGGCGGCAAGCTGGTCGCGATGACCGGCGACGGCACGAACGACGCCCCGGCGCTCGCCCAGGCCGACGTCGGCGTCGCCATGAACACCGGCACCTCCGCCGCCAAGGAGGCCGGGAACATGGTCGACCTCGACTCGAACCCGACGAAGCTCATCGAGATCGTCGAGATCGGCAAGCAGCTACTCATCACCCGCGGCGCCCTGACCACCTTCTCGATCGCCAACGACGTCGCCAAGTACTTCGCGATCATCCCCGCGATGTTCGCCGCGATCTACCCGGGCCTCGACAAGCTCAACGTCATGCGGCTGGCGAGCCCGGAGTCCGCGATCCTGTCCGCCGTCATCTTCAACGCGCTGATCATCATCGCGCTGGTCCCACTCGCCCTGCGCGGCGTGCGCTACCGGCCAGCCAGCGCGTCGTCGATGCTGCGCCGCAACCTGCTCGTCTACGGAGTCGGCGGCCTCGCCGCCCCCTTCCTCGGCATCAAGATCGTCGACCTGATCATCCAGTTCATCCCGGGGATTTGACATGGTCATCCGGCTTCCGAGCTGGGCCCGCCAGCACCTCGCCGCGCTGCGCGCCCTGCTCGTACTCACCGTCATCTGTGGACTCGCCTACCCGTTCGCGCTCCTCGCCGTGGCCCAGATTCCCGGGCTGCACGGCAGGGCCGAAGGCTCGCTCATCAAGGCGGCGGACGGCACCGTCGTCGGCTCGCGGCTCATCGGCCAGCTGACCACCGACGCCGACGGCAACCCGCTGCCCGGCTACTTCCAGCCGCGGCCGTCCGCCGCCGGCGACGGCTACGACCCGACGTCGACCAGCGCGTCGAACCTCGGCCCCGAGGACATCGTCGACACCCCGGACGACCCGGCGACCGCGGACGACGAGAGCCGCCAGAGCCTGCTCACCCAGGTCTGCGCGCGCAGCAAGGCGGTCGGCGAGGCGGACGGGGTCGACGGCTCGCGGCCGTACTGCACGCCGTCCGGCGTCGGCGCGGTACTCGCCGTGTTCTACGCCGAGCAGGGCTACCAGGGCGCGGTCACCCGGGTCGTCAGTGTCAACGAGGTCTGCCCGGCCACGCCGTTCCAGGCCACCTACGACGGCGTCGCGGTGAGCTGCCGCGAACCGGGCAAGGACATCGCGGCCGGCAAGATCGTGCCCATCCGGGGCGACGCCCCGGCGACGCCCGCCGTACCGGCCGACGCCGTCACCGCCAGTGGCAGCGGCCTCGACCCGGGCATCTCGCCGGCCTACGCCCGCCTCCAGGTCGCGCGGGTCGCCCACGACCGCGGCCTCGACCCGGCCGTCGTCGCGAAACTGGTTGACGAGCACACCACCGGCCGTGCCCTGGGGTTCATGGGTGAGCCGACAGTCAACGTCGTCGAGCTGAACTCCGCCCTCGACCGCGTCAGCAAGCCCTCCGCCCCCGCGGCCGGCTGACCAGGGACGGGTAGAGCCTGGGCCGCCCCCACGATGGCGACCCAGGTCCTGGCCTGCCCAATTTGTCCCATATGGGCACGCCTGGACCGAGATCATGGGCATCTCGGCGCGCACGGACGAATAGATGATCGTCGCGAGGGTATGCGGGCCGGCGTGGCAGTTCCCACGGGTGCCGCCCCCGGCGCGGCGCGCGGCGGCGAGGCGGCCGTCGGGTGAGCGTAGAGGCCGTGCATCCGGCTCGGGGGTGTCGGGGGTGTCAAGAAACCGTCAACAAGGATCTTCGGAGGCACCTGCCGACCCCACGATGTGGCACGGTCAGGACCACAGCGCCGGACGGGCCGGCCCAGCTCGCCCGGCGGCCGGGGTCGCCGGGCGATGACGTGCGACGGAGGTACCGGTGACGGCGCGGCCGAGGGTTCCTGGAAGCGCGCCAGACAAGGTGGGCACACCTCCCCCGGGGACCGCGGGCGGCCATGCGGACGGAGGGCCGGCACCGGACGGCGCGCCTACGCCCGCGCCTTCGCCCGCGCCCGCGAACGGGCAGGTAGAGGCAGGCGCACGTCCCGAGGCCGCGCAGGCGGCCGAACGCACGAATGCGACGCACTCCGGCTCTTCCTCGGAGGTAGCCGGGCCATCGGACGCCTCCACGCAGACCGAGTCCGCACCCCTTGAGCCACCCCTTGAGCCGCGGGCCCAGGCTGGGTCCGCCGCGATGGTGCCGCCCGAGGGATGGGACTCGTGGCGGCCGCCCGGACGGGCGCGGGCGGGCCAGCCGCCGACCCGGGCCGCCCGCTACCGGCAGGACCTGCGGAACTGGCTGTTGCAGGGGCTGGCGGACCAGTCGAAGCAGCATGCGGGCCCGCACACCCAGCCGGCCGAGGAACACCGGCGGCACCGGTGGTGGCGGGTCATGTGCCTGACCGGCGTCGACTACTTCTCCACGCTCGGCTACCAGCCGGGCATCGCGGTGCTCGCCGCCGGCGCGGTCAGCCCGATCGCGACGCTGGTGCTCGTGCTGCTCACCCTGTTCGGGGCGTTGCCGGTGTACCGGCGGGTGGCGCACGAAAGCCCGCACGGCGAGGGCTCGATCGCCATGTTGGAGCGCTTCCTGCCGTGGTGGGCCGGCAAGCTGCTGGTGCTGGCGCTGCTCGGCTTCGCCGCCACCGACTTCATCATCACGATGACCCTGTCGGCGGCGGACGCGACCGCCCACATCGTCGAGAACCCGTACACCCCGAGCGTCCTGCACGGGGAGTCGATGATCATCACGCTGGTGCTGCTCGCCTTGCTGGGAGCGGTGTTCCTGCGCGGCTTCACCGAGGCGGTGGGGATCGCGGTCATCCTCGTCGTGATCTACCTGTCATTGAACGCCGTGGTCGTGGCCGTGTCCCTCGCCAAGGTCGTGGGCGAGCCGCACGTCATCAGCGACTGGCACCAGCTGCTCGTCAACGAACATCCCAACCCGTTCCTGCTCGTCGGGTTCGCGCTGATCGTGTTTCCCAAGCTGGCGTTGGGCCTGTCCGGCTTCGAGACCGGCGTCGCCGTGATGCCGCTGATCAAGGGTGATCCCGAGGACACCGAGGCGCACCCGCGCGGCCGCATCCGGGACGCCCGCCGGCTGCTCACCACCGCCGCCGTGATCATGAGCGTGTTCCTGCTGAGCACCAGCCTGGTGACGGTGTGGCTGATCCCGGAGAAGGACTTCGACACCGGTGGGCCGGCCAACGGCCGCGCGCTCGCCTACCTGGCCCACGACCTGCTCGGCGGCGCGTTCGGCACCGTCTACGACGTCAGCACCATCTCGATCCTCTGGTTCGCCGGCGCGTCCGCGATGGCCGGCCTGCTCAACCTGGTCCCGCGCTACCTGCCCCGGTACGGCATGGCCCCGCGCTGGACCCGGGCCGTCCGCCCGCTGGTGCTGATATTCGTCGGGATCGGTTTTCTCGTCACCTGGGTGTTCGACGCGAGCGTCGACAAGCAGGGCGGGGCGTACGCGACCGGCGTGCTGGTGCTCATCACGTCGGCCTCGCTCGCCGTCACGCTGTCGTGCATGCGGCGCGACGCGGATGGGCGGCGCTCGACCCGACGGATGGTCACCTTCGGGATGATCACGGCGGTCTTCATCTACACGACGATCGCGAACGTCTTCGAACGGCCAGACGGTCTGATCATCGCGTCGATCTTCATCATCACGATCCTGCTCGTCTCGTTCGCCTCCCGTTCGGTGCGCGCGTTCGAGCTGCGGGTGACCGACATCCGAATGGACGACATCGCCCGCCGCTTCGTGGCCGAGGCCTGCTGCCTCGGCCACGACGGCGAGCCGGGCGGGCACCTGCGGCTGGTCGCGAACGAGCCCGACTCCGGGGACGAGGCCGAGTACCGCGACAAGGAGGCTCAGGTCCGCCGGGACGCCCACGTGCCGGCCGGCGACCCGCTGCTGTACGTCGAGGTCTCGATCACGGACGCGTCCGAGTTCGAGGGCGCGCTCTCGGTCATGGGCGTCGACCGGCACGGCTACCGGGTGCTGCGGCTGACCAGCGCGTCGGTCCCGAACGCCATCGCCGCGCTGATGCTTTACCTGCGCGACCTGACGGGCGCGCGCCCGCACATCTACTTCGAGTGGACGGAGGGGAACCCGTTCACGAACCTGCTGCGCTTCCTGTTCTTCGGCGTCGGCGAGGTCGCCCCGATCACTCGTGAGGTGCTGCGCGAGGCCGAGCCGGACCGTTCGCGCCGCCCCGCCGTCCACGTCGGTTGACACCCGCCCATGGACGGTTCAAGCCCCTGCCAACGGCGATGAAGTCCACCGGACGCCGAGGCGCCACCCACCTCCATGACTTACTACCTCCGACCCCACGACCCCACAACCCATCGCCCACCACACCGAGACAGCCAGACATGCCTGAACAACCAGGCAGAGACGAGCAGTTGATGACGACGGGCGCCGCCGACGGTCCGCGCCGGGGAAGGCTACGTATCTACCTGGGCGCGGCGCCCGGGGTCGGCAAGACCTACGCGATGCTCTCCGAGGGGCACCGGCGGGCCGGGCGCGGGACCGACACCGTGATCGGCCTGGTGGAGGCACACGGCCGCCCGCTCACCGCCGACATGTCCGAGGGCTTCGAGACCGTCCCCCGGCGGGTCCTGCGGCACCGGGGCAGCGAGTTCACGGAGATGGACGTCGACGCGGTGGTCGCCCGCCGGCCGGCACTCGCGCTCGTCGACGAGTACGCGCACACCAACGTTCCCGGCGCCCGCAACACCAAGCGCTGGCAGGACGTCGAGGAGCTGCTCGCCGCCGGCATCGACGTCGTCACCACGCTCAACATCCAGCACCTGGAGTCACTGAACGACGTCGTCACGAAGATCACCGGGGTGCCGCAGCGGGAGACGGTCCCCGACGCCGTCGCCCGGGCCGCCGACCAGGTCGAGCTGGTCGACATGGCCCCCGAGGCACTGCGCCGCCGGATGGCGCACGGCAACGTCTACGCCGCCGACAAGGTCGACGCCGCGCTGTCGAACTACTTCCGGGTCGGGAACCTCACAGCGCTGCGCGAGCTCGCCCTGCTCTGGGTCGCCGGCCAGGTCGAGGAACAGCTCGACAGGTACCGCGCCGACCATGGCATCACCGCGACCTGGGAGGCCAGGGAGCGGGTCGTCGTCGCACTCACCGGCGGGCCCGAGGGCGACACCCTGATCCGGCGCGCGGCCCGCATCGCCGCGCGCTTCCCCGGCGGCGGCGACCTGCTGGCCGTCCACGTCAGCCGCCCGGACGGCCTGGTCAGCGGCGCGGACCCGGCGGCGCTGGCCCGCCAGCGCGACCTGGTCGAAAGCCTCGGCGGCAGCTACCACCAGGTTCTCGGCGACGACGTCCCGGCCGCGCTGCTCGACTTCGCCAGGGCCGAGAACGCCACCCAGCTCGTCCTGGGCGCGAGCCGGCGCGGCCGGCTCGCCCAGGTGCTCAGCCGCGGCGTCGGCGTCACGACGACCGCCCGCTCGGGCTCGATCGACGTCCACCTCGTCACCCACGAACGGTCGAGCGCCGCCAGCGGCCGCGGGCGGCCCACCGGCGAGGAGCCGGCGGGCGGTCGCCGGCCTCACCGGCCCGGCGCGCCCGGCCACGGCCACGGCCACGGCCACAGTGGCGACCACAGGGTCGTGTACCGGCGCCAGCTGGCCGGGTTCGCGCTGGCGGCGGCCACGCTCGTGCCGCTCACGGCGGTGGCGGCGGCGACCCGCTCCACCCTGAACCTGACGTCCGACATACTGCTCTACCTGCTGGTCGTGGTGGCGGTGGCGGTCGTCGGCGGGATCTGGCCGGCGCTGGCCGCGGCGGTCGCCTCGTCGCTGCTGCTGAACTACTACTTCGCTCCGCCGCTGCATCACTGGACGGTCGCCGAGCACAACAACACGTTCGCGCTGGTGGTGTTCGTCGCGGTCGGGGTCGCGGTCAGCCGGGTCGTCGACCTGGCCCGCCGGCGCTCTGGCCAGGCCGCTCGGGCGAGCGCCGAGGCGGAGACCCTGGCCACCCTCGCCGGCACCGTGCTGCGCAGCGAGCACCCATTGCCCGCGATCCTCGAACGGGCGCGTGAGAGCTTCGGGATGACGTCCGTGGCGCTGCTCGAGTCCTACTCACCCGACGAGGACGCCCGGACCGGACCGGCGACGCCGTCGACGACGGCCGGCGCGGCCGCGGAGCCGGCGAAGGCGAGGACGGGACGGGAGCGCTGGCGGGTCGTCGCGTCGGTGGGGCACCGGCCGTGCACGCGGCCGTCGGAGGGCGAGGTCGAGGTGCCGGCCGGTCACCGGTTCACCCTGGCGCTGCGCGGCCGTCCGCTCCCGGCCGCCGACCGGCGGCTGCTCGCCGCGTTCGCCGCCCAGGCGGCGACCGCCACCGAACGCCTCCGGCTCGCCGAGGAGGCGGCGAGCGCCAGGCCGCTCGCGGAGGCCGACCGGGTGCGCTCCGCGCTGCTCACCGCCGTCGGGCATGACCTGCGGGCGCCGCTGGCCGCCGCGAAGGCGGCCGTCACGGGGCTGCGTGCCCAGGATGTGGCCTGGTCGGACGAGGAGCGCGCCGAGCTGGTCGCGACGGCGGACGAGTCGCTCGACCGGCTGACGGCGCTGGTGGAGAACCTGCTGGACATGAGCCGGCTGCAGGCCGGGGTGCTGTCGGTGTTCCCGCGGGCGGTCCATGCCGAGGACGTCGTCGCGCTCGCGCTCGACGGCATCGGCCCGGACGCGACCGGAGTCCGTATCGGCACCGAGCCCGCAGATCATGGTCGTGACGAGATCGGCGACGTCGGCGACGTGTCTGAGGTGCCCGCGATCCGGGCCGACCCGGTGCTGCTGGAACGGGTGGTCGCGAACGTCGTCGCGAACGCGATCCGGTTCTCGCCGGCCGGAACTCCGCCGCTGATCACCACGAGCACGCTCGGCGGGCGGGTGCAGATCCGCGTTGTCGACCGCGGCCCCGGCGTGCCGGAAGCCGACCGGGACGCCATCTTCCAGCCGTTCCAGCGCCTCGGCGACACCGACAACACCACTGGCACCGGCCTCGGCCTCGCGCTCTCCCGGGGCCTGATCGAGGCGATGGACGGCACGCTCACCCCGGAGGACACCCCCGGCGGCGGCCTCACGATGGTCATCGACCTCCCCGCCGACGCGGACGGCGAACCCCGGATCGAACACGGGCCCGGGCCGGATGACGGGCCCGGGCGGGATGACGGGCCCGGCGCGGCGGCGGGCGGCGGAGACGCCGGGAGCGTCCGATGACGCGGGTGCTGATCGTCGACGACGAACCGCAGATCCTGCGCGCGATGCGGATCAACCTGCGGGCGCGCGGCTACGAGGTGGTCGTCGCCGACACCGGCGCGGGTGCCCTCTCCGCCGCCGCGTCGGCCCTCCCGGACATCGTCATCCTGGACCTCGGCCTGCCGGACATGGACGGCGTCGAGGTCATCCACGGCCTGCGCGGCTGGACTCGGGTGCCGATCGTGGTCCTGTCCGGCCGCGCCGAGAGCCGCGACAAGGTCGGCGCCCTGGACGCCGGCGCCGACGACTACATCACCAAGCCGTTCGGCATCGACGAGCTGCTCGCCCGGCTGCGCGCGGTCGGCCGCCGCGGCGGCGAGCAGGGGGCGAGCCCGATCGTCCGCTTCGGCCACATCACCGTCGACCTCGCCGCCCACCGCGTCACCCGCGCCTGGCCTTCCGCCGACGGCACGGGCGGCACGGGCGGCACGGGCGGCACGGGCGGCGCGGGCGGCGCGAACGGCACGGGCCATGCGGACGACGACGCGGACGGCCCTGACGGCACCGCCGGGCGCGTCTCGGCCGACGGCGGGGCCGGTGGTGACGTGGGCGACGGTGCCGCCGGCGAGGAGCGGGCCGACGAGATCCACCTGACGAAGACCGAATGGGGTCTGCTCAGGGTGCTGGTCAGCCATCCGGGCAAGCTCGTCACCCAGCGCCAGCTGCTCACCGAGGTCTGGGGCGCGAGGTACGAGACCGAGACCCACTACCTGCGCACCTACCTCAACCGCCTGCGCCAGAAGCTCGAGGACGACCCGGCCCGCCCCCGCCACCTGCTCACCGAACCCGGCATGGGCTACCGCTTCCAGCCTTGAGCCGGGCGGGGGATCAGCGGCGGGTGGCGCAGAGGGTGGCCATGAGGTTCTTGTCGCGGTCGACGCACGGGGTGAAGCCCTCGCCGCGGAGCAGGTTCTTGGCCGTGTCGGTGCTGACGTACTCCAGGAAGGCCGAAAGCAGGCTGTCGCCGGGCGGGGTGCCGTAGGTGTAGAGGTACTCGACCTCCCAGAACGGGTAGTCGCCGCGTTCGACCGTGCTGATGTCTGGGGTCCAACCGTTCAACGCGATCTCGTCGATCTTCGGATAGGTGGCGGCGGCGCCGCGTTCCGCGTAGCCGATCGCGCCGGGGGTCCGGGAGATCTGGTCGAGCAGGCTCGCCTCGCTGCTGAACTCGCATCGGGTCGTGGCCGCGTTCGGGTCACGGTCCTTGGTGAAGCAGTCGTTCGACGAGACCTGGGGTTCCTGCGTGTCCAGCACCCGGCGCTCGAACGCCCCGCGGGTGCCGGACTCGGAGCCGCGGGAGATCAGGCGTATCGGCACGTCGTTCCCGCCGACGTCCTTCCAGTTCGTCACCCGGCCGTCGTAGATGGCGCGGACCTGGTCGGCGGTGAGGCCGTGGACCCCGGCCGAGTCGTTCACGAGAAGAGAGAAGACGACCACCGAGACGGGCCGGGCGACCAGCGAGCCGAAATCGCCGGACGCCGGGCCGTCGGACATCGCGAGCCGGGCCGCCGCCGCCTTCGGGTCGTTGGCGCCCGTGTTCGCCACGGCCCGCAGGCCGCTGATGCTGCCGTTGGCGACGACCGTGATGTCCGCGCCCCCGCAGGTCTTGTGGTACTCGTCGGCGATGAGCTTCACCACCGGGGCGAACGCCGTCGAGCCCTCGATCTGCAGCTCACCACGTAGGCAGCGGATGGTGCTTCCGCTCGGGCCCGAACGGGAGTTGACGATCACCAGGCCGATCAGGAGGCCGGCGAGAAGCAGTGAGAGGCCGCCCAAGGCGAGGCCGCGGTTGCGGCGGCGGTTGGTGTCGCGCTCGAACTTGCCGCCGCGGATGTAGCCGTTGGCGCGCACGTCGTTGCCGTCGCCGGACAGCAGCACGAGCAGCTTGAACCGGCCGTCCTCGTTCAGGTCGATGGGCGGTAGCTCGACCCTGTCGCCCTCTGTGAACGGCCCGGGGGCACGGCCCGGGTAACGGTCCGACCAGCGGGCGTTCATGATCACATCGCGCAGCTCCACCGGGCTCGGCTCGACGACCTCGATGCCCATGGCCGAGCGCCGCGGGAACGTGAAGGTGAGTGGAGTGATGATGTCCGCCGCGTCCACGTCGAGACGCCCGGCGTTCTTCACCCGCACGAGCGTCAGGCTCGCGCCCGGGACGGGCTGCCCGTCGGTGCGTCGCCGCAGTTCCAGGTCGGCGACGTCGGCCGCCGACCGCGGGCTCACGTCGATCTTGGTGTTCAGGTGGACCCGGTAGCTGACGATCCGGCGCTGACGGACGTAGCGGTCGATCAACCAGACGGCGAGCGACGCCACCAGCGCGGCGGCCGAGAAGATCGTGCCGAGGTTGTCCGCAGTGGCTTCGAACACCTGGGCAACGCTCCCACTCGCGGGCCGAGTACCCTCCGCATCGGCCTTGATGCGGAAGCGATTTTTCGGCACAAATGTACTTAGTAGGTACCTACCGGAGGCAGCCTCCCTACCCATAGTTCATGCTCTGTTCACACCTCGGGACGGACCGGGCCCCGTCGCATCCCCCACCACACCGCCGGCGTCGAGATGACACTCGCCGCGCCGCATCCGCGACTCCGCTCGTTCGCCGAGCGGGCTGGTAAAGCGCCCGCGGCCCCGTCAGCCATTTCGAGATAGCCGTCAGGCCCGCTCCGGCGACCCCGCCCCAAGGAAAAGCGCCGCCATCAGCCGCCTCCGGCGCGTTCAGGAAATGGCCCGCACGAACGCACTCCTCGACGGCCGACGAGCCCAGGTCACCCGCTGTGACCTCAACCACGGCGACCCAACGACCGGAACACGCCGCGACAGGCGATTGCTCGACCAGAGGGAAGTCCGGCCAGGCATTACGCGGCGCATCTGATCTGCGCCGCTCGCGGCGGGCCACAAGCGGGACAAGTGACCACCAAAAGCCGCTCCGCGACAATGATTCGCGCGGCAACCAGCTCTTGTTCCCCGAATTTCGCGTCAATTACTGTGACGCTGGTCACAATTAGCTACCGGTAAGCGCACTGCCACAAGGTATTGCACGCTGCGTGACAGACCTGCCGGACATCTGCCCAGTTCACCAGCTTGTGACTACAGCGGGTAGCTAGTTACGGTTGCTCCGCTCGCTGCAAGCACCGGTCCGGACGCCGAGTTCTGCCCCCGGCCCAGTGCCCCCTCCGAGAGATCGCCAGGGCAGAAATGGGGGAACCACGTTCCTCCGGGCTGGCGCCACGTGGCGCCAGCCCTCGGGGTTAAGTCGGCCATTCAAGGCGCTTGTTCAACGCGCCCGAAAATGACCGGCCGGGCTTCCCGGCCCGAACCCGACAGCTAACCTCACAGGCGTGCGGGAAAGATATCTCGAACAATGCGCAAGGGTCGTCATCGTAAGAAGAATGTTGTCCGCCGCCGCGGCTCCGCTGTTGTCGCCGCCGGTGTCATGACGGCCACCGCCGGCGCCGCCGTCTTCGCCGGCGCCTCTCCGGCCAGCGCCGCCTCCACCATCGTCTCGGATTCTCAGATCGCCGCCTACGCGCATTCCGCGGGCCTCGACAGCTGCCGCGTCGGCCTCGCCACCTGGGTCGCGATCGCACTCGCCGAGTCCAGCGGCAACCGCTACGCGCACGCCACCGTCGGCGAGGACTCGCGCGGCCTGTGGCAGATCAACATGCGGGCGCACGCCGGCTGGGTCGGCAGCCGCGACCTCTACGACCCGGCGACCAACGCATGGGCCGCCACCCAGGTCTGCAAGGGCTCCGGCCCCAGCGCCTGGACCACCTACACCAAGGGTGCCTACCGCGCCTACCTGGCGCGCGGCAATGCCGCCGCGAACGCCGTCGGCAGCGGCGCGGTCCTCGCCGCCCCGGTCTCCCTGGCCAAGGCCCCGGCGATCCCGGCGAATGCCTGGTACCTGTCACAGGCGGCGAACCACGCCACCTACCTGGACGCGGTCCGCCAGCTGCAGCAGAAGCTCGCGAGCCTCGGCTACACGGTCGGGGTCGACGGCTACTTCGGCCCGCAGACCAACGGTGTCGTGCGCGCCTACCAGGCCTCCCACGGCCTGCTGGTCGACGGCGTCGTCGGGCCGCAGACCCACAAGGCTCTGTTCGGCTAGTCAAGGCCCCGACCGTCGTCGGACGGTCGGAATCCCGCCGGTGGGTGAGCAATGCGGCCAGCCCGCCGGCACTCACGCCCTCCCGCGCCTCTTCCCCCTCCGGGCGCGGGAGCCCAGGAACCGCCCTGACCTTTCCCTCCTGTCGAGGTCAGGGCGGTTTCGCTGTTCAGCTCCCGTCCGCCCCGACCGACGGTCAGGTCGCCCTGCCTCCGCCGTTTCGCGTCAGGATGACCGTCCCATCCGGGTCACTTCCCGCATGCGACTCATAGTGCAGGCTCAACCGACCCGACCCCTGGAGCATCAGGGTGATGTCCTCGTCGGTGCAGACCTCGTCGCCCGGCTGCGCCGCCTCGTGAACGCGGACTGACGAGTCGTCGCCGACCTCGAGCAGCGTCACCGTCTCGGTGCAGGCGCCCGCGTACGTCGTCGCGCCGACGATGTCGCCGACCTTGCCGTCCTTGAGGTCCAGGGACATCTCGGCGCCGCCGACCGTGCCGTACCAGGTTCCGACGAAGGCGCTCGGCACCGTGGTCTCGCCCGAGCCACCGTCATGGCCGACCAGTCTCAGCACGCCGAGGACAACGCCGGCGACAACGACCAGCCCACCGACGACCAGCACGGGCAGCAGCCAGGGCCGCCTGGGGGACGGCGACGGCTGGCGGCCGGCCGACTGGTACCAGGGGTTCTGGCCAGCCGGCGGGACCTGCCCTTCCGGCGGAGCCCACTGGTATCCGGTCGCCGGCTGGTACTGCGGCGCGTACGGCTGCTGGTTCTGCTGCTCGTACGGAGGCTGGTATGGCGGCTGGTACTGCTGCTGATACGGCTGGTTCTGGCCCGCCTGCGGGTAGCCCTGGTACCAGCCCGTCGGCTGATATTGGCCCGAGTACTCCCCGGAGGGCTCCCCTGTACCCATGCGGCCCAGTCTGCCCCGGCTGCCGCCGGACGGTTCGACCGGATCGCGGAATTGTCCCCGGTATGGCCGCGCATTGGGACCACGGGCCCGCGCCGGGAACCTCGCCTAGATGGGCAGGGTGATGTGCCGGCTGGCGACATGGGCAAGCAGGGCGGCGAGGGCAGTGGCGGCGAGCGCGGCGAGCAGGCCGAGCGTGAGGGGAGGCTGCGGCAGACTGTCCAGGCCCAGCCGGCCTGCCAGCGGCGGCCCTGTGACGCCGCGCCTCAGCACCAGCTCCGCCACGGCCGCCGGAAGCAGGGCCGGCACGACCAGGGGCACGAACGCCTCCCGGCCAAGGACCCCCCGAGCGACGCCGATCAGCCATCCGGAGGCGAAGTAGCAGGCGAACAGCGCCGCGTAGGCGGCGCCCACCCGGACCAGCCCGCCGCCGCCGGACAGCCGCCGGCCGCCGGACAGCTCGTGGCGCCAGCCGAGCGTGTGGAAGGCGAGCCCCTCCAAGCCATACCCGAGAGCGATGAACAAGCCACCGGCCACCGCGACGACGACCAGCGTCACGGTGGCCGCCGAGGCGACCCGGGCGCGGGTGACCCCGTTGCCGACCAGCATCGGCGCGAACGTCGACGTCATCGACAGGCCCGCGGCGAGCGGCACGAACCGCTGCCAGCCGGAGAACCCGTGCTGCCAGAGACTGTGGTCGGTCGAGCCCGCCCCGGCCACGATCCCGAGCACGATCCCGAACACGGCGGCGATCGCCAGCCACAGCAGGCCGACCCAGATCATGGTTCCGGCCGTCGTGATGGCGGCGGCGTTCGGCAGCGACGGCCGTCCGTTCCCCGCCGGGGCCGGGGACGGGGTCGTGGTCGTGGTCGTGGTCACCGCGGTCGCCAGGTCGTCGGCGTGCTGGTCGGGGTCGGTCATGACATGCGCTCCCGCTGGTCGCCGGACTGGGGTCGGTCATTGGTCAGATAGGTGACGAGCGCGCGCAGCCCCACCGGGCCGACGCTGATCCCGGCCCGTTCCGCCGTGGTGAGCCCTTCGGGCGGCATCGGGCCGGTGAGCACGACCGAGCGGAGCCGGCCCAGGCGGCGATCGGCCACAACGGCCGTGGCATCACCGACCACGGCGCGCAGGAAATCGGCGACGGTGCCGGCCTCGCCGGTGAGCTCACGGCCGAGCGCGCGCAGCTCGGCGGGCCGCCCGGCCGCCAGCACCCGCCCGCGGCCGAGGAGGACGACATCGTCGAGCAGCCCGCCGCCGCCGTTACCCGTGCCGCCGCTGTCCTCGCGGCCGCCGTCCCCACCGGGGCTGTCGCCGCCGTGACTGTCCATGCTGTGGCTATCCATACCGCCGCGGCCGTCCATGCCGCCGCCGTCATCGCCATCGCCATCGCCATCGCCGACGGTGGCACCAGCCAGGATGATCGTGCGTGGGTGTGCGGCCTGGTCGGCGCGCAGCTCCTGATGGAACGCGGACAGGTAGTCGGGCTCCAGGTCCAGGTGCGCCTCGTCGACCATCGTCAGCGGCGCCCGGCTCGCCAGGCCGATCGTCACCGCGAGCGCCGCCCGCCGGCCGCGGGCCAGGGTGCCGACCTTCGCGCCGACGGCGACCTCGAACCGGTCGAGCAGCCTGTTCGCGAAGGCCTGGTCCCAGCGGGGACGCAGCAGGGCGACGATCTCGAGAACCTCGCGGACCGTCGTCGACTCGTCGACCCCGATCCCGCCCCGGCCGTCGACCAGACAGATCCCGCTCATCAGCCGCGCGTTCTCGTAGGGATCCTCACCGTCGACGCGCACCGTGCCGCCAGACGGGCGACGGTAGGCGGCCAGGCACGCGAGCAAGGTCGACTTCCCGGCTCCCTCACGGCCGAACAGCCCACAGACGCGGCCCGGCTCCACGGAGAACGAGACGTCGTCCAGCGCCGGTGGCGCCGTGCCACCGCCCCGATGACGGACCGCGAGCCGCTCAACGTCAACTCGATAGCTCATGCCACCAAGCTGTTCCAGCCGCCCGGTCACCGCCTACGGCCGCAGGGCTATGGCGCGGGCGACCTCGGTCGATTCCGCTGGCCGCCGCCACACGGCCCGGTCGGGCCGGGCCGGCGGGTACGGGCGGTGGCGTCTGTCTGGTGCCGCTTCGGCGAACGTTCGCCCCGTCGCCTGCGCCAGCAGGTCGAAGATCCGTCAGACGCTACGCGTCACCCTTGGCGCGCAACGTCTGACGGATCTCCAGAACTCGCGCCGTGGAGGACCGACGTTGCTTGCCACGGCCTGGCGGGTGGAGCGAGGCTACCCGGCCTCGAGGTCGGCGTCGTGGACGAGCAGGGCGATCTGCACGCGGTTGTCGAGACCGAGGCGGGTGAACAGCTTCGAGACGTAGGACTTGACGGTCGCGACGCTCATGTACAGCTCGGCGGCGATCTGGGCGTTGGACAGCCCGCGCCCGACGGCGAGCGCCACCTCGTGTTCCCGCTCGCTGAGCAGGTCGAGCGATGCGCGGGCGCGCTGGGCAGCCGCCGACCCCCGCCCCGAAACGGGGGCCGTCGCCCGTGCGGAAGCCGACGGCGACGTTTCGCCGCGCGATGGGAAGGCCGTGGCGGCGTGCGCCATGAGGCGGCGGAGCACCGCCGGCGAAAGGATCGGGTCGCCGGCGGCGACCCGCTGGACAGCGCGGACGATCTCCGCCGGCGGGGTGTCCTTGAGCAGGAAGCCACTCGCTCCGGCCCGCAGCGCGCGCAGCGCATGCTCGTCCGTGTCGAAGGTGGTCAGGACGATGACCTCGGGCGGGTCGGCCCTGGCACGCAGCGCCTCGGTCGCCGCAAGGCCGTCGACCCGTGGCATCCGGATGTCCATGAGCACCACGTCCGGGCCGTGCGCGTCGACCGCGGCCCCCACCTCGTCACCGTCGCCCGCCTCGCCGACGACCAGCACGCCGTCCGCGCCGCCGAACACCATGGCGAGCGCCGTCCGGACCAGCGGGTCGTCGTCGACGACCAGCACCCGTACCGGCGCGGCCTGGTCGAGCCTGTCGGTCGTGCCGGGCACGGCTGGCCGCTGAGGACCTGTCACCCGTCACTCCCGCCAAGCCCGCGCACGGCACCGGCACCGGCACCGGCACCGGCACCGGCACTGTGACCATCGCCGTGACCGTCACCAGAACCGCTGCCAGCGCCCTCGCCGACGACGTCACTTCCACCGTCACCGGCGTTGGCATTGACGCAGCCGATGTCGCCGTCCTCAATGGGCAACCAGGACAGCCAGGCACACAGGCGGAACTCACCGTCCGAGGTCACCTCGTGCCGGAGCGTCCCGCCGGCCTGTGCTGCCCGCTCAGCCAACCCGACCAGCCCTGTCCCTCCGACCAGCCCGGGCCGGGCAGCCGTCCCGGTGCCTGTGGAGCGGTCCGTTGGGTTACGAGCCTCGATGCGCAGCCCGCTGGCGGCCGAGCCGTCGACCAGCACCGTGACCGGCTGCCCAGGCGCGTGCTTACGGGCATTGGTCAGCGCTTCCTGCACGATCCGGTATCCGCCGCGGCCAGCGACCGGCCACACCGTGTGCGGCTCGGTCAGATAGTAGGAGGCCAGGACGGTGGTACCCGCGCGGCGGGACTCGTCGACGAGGCCCGCCAGGTCCGAGAGACCAGGGGCGGCCGGAACCGCTGGAACCGGCGCGTGATCCCCAGTACGTCCAGCACCCTCGCCGTCGTCCGCCCGCTCGTCCTGGCGCGCCAGGAGTACGGGCCCGGCGTCGCCCTGGCGCGGCAGCGGCTCGGGCCTGAGCTCGGGCTCGGCGTCGTCCCGCCGGAGCAGGCCGATCACCTGGCGCAGCTCGACGAGGGCCTGCCGGGCGCTGGCCCGGACCACGCCGGCGGCCTGGGCGACCTGCTCGGGCGGCGCGTTCGGCCGGAACTCGAGCGCGCCCGCGTGCAGGCTCAGCAACGACAGCCGGTGGCCGAGCACGTCGTGCATCTCGCGGGCGATCCGGAGCCGCTCCAGCCGGCGGGCGTCGGCTATCCGATGGTGCTGCTCGGCCTCGGCGAGCGCCGCCCGCTCCCGCCAGGAGACCACCAGCTGCCGCCGGGCGCGCACGAACATCCCCCACCCGGTCACCCCGGCCGTCACCCCGAACCCGAGCAGCACCTCGCCCGCGTACGGCAGCTGCGGGTCGGGCCAGACCAGCGGATAGACGAAGCTGGGCAGCCAGAACACGCCGGCCACCGCGGCGGTCACCGACGGCCGTCGGTGCACGGCGACGCTGAACATCAGGACCAGAGCGCCAATGGACGACGACGCGGAGAACGTCCCGAAGACGGTGGCCGCGAGCGTGAGCGGCACCGGCCAGCGCCGCCGCCACCACAGCGCCCCGCAGGTCACCAGCCCCGCCGCCAGGTCGGCGGCGCGCAGCCCCCGCGGCACGTTGGGCACCTGCTCGATAAGCGGCGCCCACACCGCGAGCCCGCCCCAGACAGCGGCCACGAAAAGGACCACATCCACGGCCCAGTCCCGCGCGGACCGGGGTGCCGGCCGGCCGTCACCCCGCGTAGCGGTGATCTCCTGGGTGAGCAGGGCCGGCAGCAGCCAGCGGTACTCCACTCGGCGCACCCCGACGCGCCCGCCGGTGCCCACCGCGCCCATGTGCGGCAGCGTACGGGGTCGTCACATCGTCCGGAACCACCCGAAGGGTGCTACCAAAGTCGACGCCCGGCCGTCGACGCCCGGCCGTCGACACTGGCCGTCGGCGCTCGGCCGCCAACACTGGTCGTCGACATTCGTCAGGCGACATTCGGGCCCGCCTTGGCGGGAGGTCATCAGAGCTGGTCGACGGCGGTGACGGTGAGGGCGGCGGCACCGAGCTCGTCGGAGGCGGCGAGGTCGACCTCCGCGCTGATGCCCCAGTCATGGTCGCCGGCCGGGTCGTCGAAGATCTGGCGCAGCAGCCATTTCCCGCGCTCGGTGGCCGTGTCGACGATGAGCATCTTCGGGCCGCGGGCATCGGCGCCGGTGCCGATCTCGCGGTGCTCCTCGAAATACGGCTCGAGCGCGTCCTCCCAGGCCCCGGCGTTCCAGCCGGATTCGGCGTCCAGCTCGCCGAGGTCGTAGTAACGGCGCAGCGCCGCCAGCTCCACCCGGCGGAACAGCGCGTTGCGGACGAGGACGCGGAAGGCGCGGACGTTCTTCGTGACGGCCGGAGGCTTGTCGGTGAGGCGGTCGCCGTGCTCGATCGCCGCGGCGGCGGCGAGGTCGCCCTGGGTGGGGTTGCGCAGCCGTTCCCACTCGTCGAGCAGGCTCGAGTCGACCTGGCGGACCAGCTCGCCGAGCCATTCGATGAGGTCCGTGAGCTCCTCGGTGCGGGCCGCGTCCGGAACCGTCTGGCGCACCGCCTTGTACGCGTCGGCGAGATAACGCAGCAGCAGGCCTTCGGAGCGGGCCAGACCGTAGAACTGGATGTACTCGGCGAACGTCATCGCCCGCTCGTACATGTCGCGCACGACCGTCTTCGGCGAGAGCTCGTAGTCGTCGACCCACGGGTGGCCGCGCCGGTAGATCTCCAACGCGCCCGTGAGCAGCTCGTCGAGCGGCTTCGGGTAGGTGACCTCCTGCAGGGCCTCCATCCGGTCGTCGTACTCCATGCCCTCGGCCTTCATCGCCGCGACGGCCTCGCCACGCGCCTTGAACTGCTGCGAGGACAGCACCTGGCGCGGGTTGTCGAGCGTCGACTCGATGACGGACAGCGCGTCGAGCGGATAGTCGGGCGCCTCCTTGTCGAGCAGTTCGAGGGCGCCGAGCGCGAACGGCGAGAGCGGCTGGTTGAGCGCGAAGTCGAACTGCAGGTCGACGGTGAGCCGGATCGTGCGGCCCTCCGCGTCCGGCTCGTCGAGCTTCTCGACGACGCCGGCGGCGAGCAGCGCCCGGTAGATCGCGATCGCCCGGCGGATGTGCTTCCGCTGTGTGGCCCGGTCCTCGTCGTTGTCGGTGAGCAGGTGGCGCATCGCGGTGAACGCGTCGCCGGGCCGGGAGATGACGTTCAGCAGCATCGAGTGGGTGACCCGGAAATGCGAGGTCAGCGGCTCCGGCTCGGCGGCGACGAGCCGCTCGTAGGTCGGCTGGCCCCAGCCGGCCTGGCCCTCCGGCGGCTTCCTGCGGACGACCTTGCGGCGCTTCTTCGGGTCGTCGCCGGCCTTCGCCAGCGCCTTCTCGTTCTCGATGACATGCTCGGGCGCCTGCACGACGACGTAGCCGGCGGTGTCGTAGCCGGCCCGGCCGGCCCGGCCGGCGATCTGGTGGAACTCGCGGGCGGTCAGGACCCGGTTCCTCGTCCCGTCGTATTTCGAGAGCGACGTGAACATGACCGAGCGGATCGGGACGTTGATGCCGACACCGAGGGTGTCCGTCCCGCAGATGACCTTCAGTAGGCCGGCCTGGGCGAGGATCTCCACCAGCCGGCGGTACTTCGGCAGCATCCCGGCGTGGTGCACGCCGATCCCGTGGCGAACCAGGCGGGACAGCGTCTTGCCGAACCCGGAGGTGAACCGGAAGCCCCCGATCGCCGCCGCGATCTGCTCCTTCTCGGCCTTCGTCGCGACGTTGATGCTGGTCAGCGCCTGGGCGCGCTCCAGCGCCGCCGCCTGGGTGAAGTGGACGATGTAGACGGGAGCCTGGTGGGTGGAGAGGAGCTCCTCGATCGTCTCCTGCAGCGGCGTGACGACGTACTTGAAGTACAGCGGGACCGGCCGGTGCACGGAACGGACGACGGCGGTCGGGCGATCGGTGCGCCGGGTCAGGTCCTCGTCGAACCGGGTGACGTCGCCCAGCGTCGCCGACATGAGGATGAACTGCGCCCGCGACAGCTCGATCAACGGAACCTGCCAGGCCCAGCCGCGGTCCGGGTCGGCGTAGAAGTGGAACTCGTCCATCACGACCTGGCCGACGTCCGCCGCCGAGCCCTCCCGCAACGCCAGGTTCGCCAGGATCTCCGCCGTGCAGCAGATGATCGGCGCCTTCTCGTTGACGCCCGCGTCACCGGTGATCATGCCGACGTTCTCGGCGCCGAAGATCTCGATCAGCGCGAAGAACTTCTCGGAGACCAGCGCCTTGATGGGCGCGGTATAGAAGGAGCGCCGCCCCGTCGCGAGCGCCGCGAAGTGCGCCCCCGCCGCCACCATGCTCTTCCCCGAGCCCGTCGGGGTGGACAGGATGACGTGCGCGCCGGAGACGATCTCGATCAGCGCCTCCTGCTGGTGCGGGTAGAGGCTCAGGCCCTGTTCCCCGGCCCATTCCTCGAAGGTCGCGTAGATCGCGTCCTCACCGAGCGGGTCCGCGCGGGCAGCGGCCAGGCCGCCCGGCGGCAGGGCATCAACGAGATCGGTCGTCGCAAGCGTCATGGTGCTTCCGATCGTGCCTGACATTCCGGCCCGCTGGCCGGCTACCCGATGATCCTCCTACCCCGACGATCCTCCGCCACCCCAGTCGCCGCCGGCCAGCGAGGGTCCGCGGCCAGCCGGTAGGGCCGCTCGCCGGTACCGATCGTTCGCCAGGCGTTCCCGAGGGCGGACGCCGGCCGGGCGAGAATCGAGCCGTGCGTGCCCGTTTGAGCCGTCCGCGTCCATCGCCACCGCTGTCACCGTGGCCGCTGTCACGACGGCCGCTGCCACCGCGGCCACCGCGGCCACCGCGGCCACCGCGGCCACCGCGGCCGCCGCGGCCGCCGCGGCCGTCGTCGCCACGGCTGCTGTCGATATGTGGGTGACGCTCCTCGCGGTGATCGCTGGAGCTGTCGCGCTCGTGGGCCTGGTGATCGGCGCGGCCGAGCTCCCGCACTGGGCCGCGTCCCGCCGGCATCTCGGACGACGCGCGGGGTGCCAGGCGCAAGCCGGCGCGACGGCGCCCGATCCACCGGCCGAGGCCCGGGGAATCAGGGAGACCCTGCTCGTTCTCGGGTATCCGACGGCCCGCGAAGGACGGATACACCCCCTGCAGCGATGGCGTACCGAGATCGCGGTCCGGTCGATGAGCAGCGATGGCGACGAGGTCGGCCGCGATGTGGACGTGCCCGTGGGCGCGGTCGACACTCTGCTGGTCTTCAGCGGGGCCGCCACGCGGGGCGCGGCAGCCGCGGAGGCCGAGGTGATGGCCCACTATGCGCGCGAGGTGCTCGGAGTCCCCGCGGAACAGATCGCCTTGGAGACACGGGCGCACACCACCAAGCAGAATCTCGCGTTCGCGATGGCCTACCTGGAATCGGCGACAACCATCAAGATTGTCTCCGACCCGCTGCACGCTGCCCGAGCCCGCCTTTACCTCCGCCAACTCCGCCCCGACCTGGCATCCCGCCTCATTCCCGCCGACGACTACCGTCCTCTGGAAAATCTCCACCTAAAACTCGGCACTGTCGCCTACGAAGTAACCCGCCCCCTCCTCCGCCACGTCATGCCACCGCTGCGCGCCTGGCATCAGCGACGCGTCCAGCGCCGAACCAACAAGGCGACAAAGTAGCATTCACCAGACGACCGGGCGCACTCCGTTCTTTCCCGGTCGTCAGCGCGCCTGGCATCCCGACGTTACCCGGGACGCTAGCGTGATCGGCCTACGCCGATCGAGGAGCGCAATACGGATTTTTCCGGAAGCTTCGTCGCGAGAGGTATCTCTAGGTGGACGGCCGGCAGAGCCACCTCGCGGTCCTTGCATCCCGCGCGGGCGATGCCTCAGGGGGCGCAGACGGCGGGGTCCGGCTCGAACATGAGCTGCTCGGGCAGGTGGCGCAGGACGATGCCGTCCGCGTTGACGTCGTAGATGTCGTGCAGGTTGCCGATCTCGCCGGTGGGGAGCAGGACACGGTCGTCTCGGCGGACGGGGTCGGCCCGTACCCAGCTGTCAAACGCCATCAGGTCGGTGTGGCCGTCCTGGAAGTAGTTCACCAGCCGCCGGTACAGCTTCGGGAAAATGATCAGAGTGGACAGATCGGTGACGCCGCGCGGTCGGATCCGGCTACTCGTGGTCATGTCCTCCTTGGACCAGAATCCAGCGCCATCGGCGCGAGCCGTGGTCACCAGCCGGCGTAGCCGTTTGATCAGCGTCAGCGGCATGGTGGAGTAGGGCTCGACATAGGCCAGGCCGGCACGGACCTGGCCGGCGTTCACACTGGCCTCCAGCAGCTCCTCGTTGACGAATACCCGGTCGCCGTTCTGGGCCGCGATGGCCGGCTCCCCGGCGTACACCAGCCCGAGCACCCGCCCGTTGCTTTCAATCCCGTTGGCCAGCACATATCCGCGGACCGGGTGGTTCTGGGCTGAGCGCACCTTGTTCGGCTGCGTGTCCCAGAACTCCACCTCGCCGAACCCCAGCTCGCCAAGCATCTGGTCGCGGGCGGCACGCCCGAAGGTCAGATCCTGGTGCGCGCCCGCGAAGTGGGTCTCCAGGGTGTCGATGCCCTCGAAGCGGACAGGGTAGGTGCCCAGATGGCGGCGGTCCGGGCCGACGTTACTGAAACGCTGCAGCGCGCGGACGAGTGCATCCGTGTCCGGCAGGAAGTTGACCGTGTCGCCGTCCGGCTCGGGCCCGTTCCGGGGCAGATCGGGGTACAGGATGTAGAAATCGCCGGTGATCAGCGTGTAGCGCGGGCCTGGCATCAGCGGAAACCTTCCAGGAGGACGGTGCGGATCTGAAAAACCGCGGGCTGGAGTCAGCGAAAAATGACACAAGGATGACGCGAGGAAGTCTTCCCGCCGTTCAGACGGCATACAGGCGGCATACCGCGGCGGCACGGACAGGCCAAGACCCGGACAGAGCCGCTACCGACGGAACCTGCCGCGCCTTCGCCCCTAGTCTCGCGGGCTCGAAGGACGAATGCCAGACCTACATGCCCAGTATCTCGACAGAGACCTTGACCCGAAGGGGACCTTGACTCCGAATGGCCCCATTTGCGCCAATGATCTCCTTTAGGTTCAACCTGCTACCGCCCATTCGCCGAGCAGAATCGGACGCCCTACCACCTGGATCCGTTCGCTGCCCACTCCTGGTTGGCCGCAAAGCTACTCGGGACCAAGACGCCCGAACAGACGACACAAACGGGCAGATACCGTCAGGTATGCGTCTGCGGCCGATGATGATCGTGTTGGTGGGAGTTGACGGGTCAGGGAAGTCGACGGCGGCGAAATGGCTGGCCCGGGAGCTGACAGCGTCCGGGACCGCAGCTCGGTACTTCGAGAACGGGGGCGGTCGGCCTCTGATCGACGCGCTGGCCCGGCGACTCGGACGACAGGACGGTCGGCAACTGCTTGGCCGGCGCGGCTACCTTGCGGTCGAGGCGTCGATCCGCTGGGTCGCGATCGCCCGAGCGCTCACGATCTCGACCCTCACCCGCCGGGTCGCCGTGATGGACCGCTACTCCTACTGCCAGTACGCCATCATGCGAGCCCGCGGCGACAGCACATACCAGGCCGACGACGCGCACGACCGCGCCACGAGCGAGCCCGGCACACGCGACGACCGCGCCCATGAAAGCAACGGCGAGACGAGCACCCACTGCGGTCCGAGCGCCGGCCCGAAAACGAGGACCGATCCGCAGAAGTGGACAGGTCTGGAGACGGGTCACCCCGGTGGACGCGCCGAACAGTGGGTCCGCCGCCTGTATGCCGCGTTCCCCCACCCGGACGCGACCTTCTACCTGGCCGTCCCCCCAGACGCCGCCGCCCGCCGCGTCGAAGCCCGCGGCCGCGACCTCGAAGACCCCGCCTACCTGGCCGCCTTCGACGCCGCCTACCGCTCCCTCCCCGAGTTCGCCGCCTTCGCCGTGATCGACGCCTCCGTCACGGCCGGGCCAGTTGCCACGACACTTCGGGATCACCTGGCGGCCCACTGATGATCGCCAGTTCTGTACCGAGATCCGAGTAACGGCTCCGGCCACTGTTCTGATCCGAGTACAGAGCCGACAATCATCCCCCGGACGCCGCCGATCTGATGCTCGCCTGGGAGCAACCCAAAGCGGTCGCGTTGCTGGAAGCCCCGCTGCATGCTCGCTGAATCCTCAATCGGACGACACACGTGCGGAACTCTTCAGCCGACGCGGCACGGCCAGCCGTTGCCCGTGGCTCCTCCAGGTCGAGGGGCGTGCCGAGTCGGCGTTGGAATCTTGGGTGCGGCTGATTCTTACGGATGCTGGGCTGCCGCCAGACGAGCTGCAGTACCCGGTCCGGCTTCGGTGTCGCGGCGGGTGTACCTGGGGGCAGACGGCGCCGCCTTCCATGGCACCGGTTTTCGACCCTGAGTCTCTGCGCCACGACCGTGAACGGCAGGACCGACTGCAGCTCCTGCGCTGGCGTCACCGCGGTCTGTCCGTACCGCGACAACCGGGTGGAAGCTTCCCGGACGATCGGGTTCCTATGGTCGTCTCCGTCTCGGCATCAGCCGGGCCGGAGGCGACTTCCGCTGCGTCAGCCGTGTCCAGGTGCGGGCCCGACCGCGTGACGACGTCGTCCGCGGTATGCGGAGCACGCGTGGACGAGACAGCCGGCTTCCTCAAGGAACGACTCGCAAGGAGGCAAGTGATGAGGATGCGATCGCATGCCCCCCGGGGCGGTCTCCGTTCCGGGCATCGCGGGGGAACAAGCGCCCCGTCGCCGGTCTAATATCGAGCGCCGGCCGCCTTGCCGCCCAGCCGCGTTGGCCACGACACTGGCGACCGCCGCGGCAATGGGCGCCACCGTCGTGACGGCGACGCCGGCGAGGCCAGCGCTAACGGCAGGCTGGGGGCACGCGCTCGCCATCTCGACCGCCGCCTCCTACCAGGGCCGGGTGCTCGCCTGGGGCTGCAATGAGGACGGCCAGCTCGGGGACGGTTACACGACCGGGAACGGGGTCCCGAGCCCGGCGGGCTACGCTGCCCACCGACATCGTCCAGGTGTCGGCCGGTTTCTGGCACAACGCAGCGCTGCGCAAGGACGGGACGGTCTGGACCTGGGGGAGAACTACTTCGGCCAGCTGGGCTACGGGAAGTCCGGCGGCATCTCGACCTATCCGCACCCGCTCCCGCTGACGGGCGTCCGCGGCGTCGCCGCCGGCCCCCTGTTCACGCTCGCCATCGCCCCGCCACAGCCGCTCGAGGGCACGTCCGGCAAGGGCTGACCCGCCGAAGGCCGGGCGCCATCTCCGCCACCGCTATCCAGTCAACGGCCGTCCGCTCAACGGCCGTACGCGCGACCTTCCGACGCTCGCGCGGACGGCCAGGTGAACAGCGATGGTTCTCCGCGTCCGCCCCGACGGAACTACGGCCCCACTCCACCGAGACGGCGATCGCGCTGTTCCGTGGCTGGAGCTGTCATGCCGGACTGCCGAGCGTTACCGCCGCAAATGACCGGCGGAGCACCATCACACTGGCTCACAGCGGGTCCACGTGTTGTCGCACCCATATGCCAGCATGTGGCCTGCAATCGACGGCAAGGGCGGAAGCAGGAACAGACGGGGGTCAGGACCGTGGGTACCGAACCATCGAACGTGCTGTCTTCGGGTGACGAGTTCGTGGACGAGACGGCCGACACGATCGCGATGATGGTGGCCGGCGGTGCCTCCGTCGACGGGGCCATCCGACGTCTCAGCAGGTACACGCCCGACGAAGTCCTAGCGAACGCGCGGGAGCTCTACGAGAAGCGGACGCAACGGGTCCGCAGCTTCGACGACGCGCGCGTGCTCCTCAACCGTGAAAGGGAGACCGGTACGTGGTACCCCGGGCCACGCCCGGACGACCGGTTCTGGCCAGCGCTCGAGAAGCGGCTTCGTTCCAGCGGCCTCCTCGATGAGTCCATGAACTCTCTCAACCGAACATCCGATCGAGTCGTGAGCCTCCTCCGGCCACCCGGCACGACCGAGATCAACGTCCGCGGTCTGGTCCTGGGCTACGTCCAGAGCGGCAAGACCACCAACTTCATGAGCGTGATCGCCAAGGCCGCCGACGTGGGCTACCGGTTCGTCATCGTGCTGTCAGGCCTCACGGAGAACCTCCGCGCCCAGACCCAGGGCCGCCTGCAGAGCATGCTCGTCGAGGATCTGGAGGCCCACTGGCACCTGCTGACATACCCGGGGTCCGACTTCACCGCGAAGGGCAACGCCCGCAATCTCCTCTCGAACCCGGATCATCGCCTGCTCGCCGTGGTCAAGAAGAACCCGCACCGGCTACGGCGTCTCGTGAGCTGGCTGCGCAAGGCCGGCGAGGAGGTTGTCGCGGGCTGCCCGATCCTCGTGATCGATGACGAGGCTGACCAGGCAAGCATCAACGTGAGCCTGAAGGACCGTTCATCGATCAACGGGCTGATCGCCCAGATCCTCAGGCAGCCGAAGACCGCCTACGTCGCCTACACCGCCACGCCGTTCGCCAACCTCCTCATCGACCCGGCGAAGGATGATGACCTCTACCCTCGCGACTTCGTCGTGGACCTGCCACGTCCGGACGGGTACTTCGGGCCGGAGAAGCTGTTCGGCCGCGATCCTCTGACCACCGACGAGGAGGACGCCTTCGACGAGGGTCTGGACATCATCCGCCAGATCCCGGGTGACGAGGCCGACGCGATCAGGCCGCCACGGGCCAAGGACGAGCTCGACTTCTGGGAACCCGAGATCACGCCGTCGCTAGTCGAGGCTCTGCAGTGGTTCCTGCTCGCGACGGCCGCTCGCCGTGCACGTCCCGACGGTGGGCTCCACAACTCGATGTTGATCCATACCTCGATGAACACCCGAGCGCACTTCGCGACCAAGGAGCCAGTGGAGAAGGTCCTCGACCAGTTGCGCAAGGCCGTGGCGAACAGCCGTACCGCCGTGCTCGACAGCCTCCGAGGCCAGTGGGAAGAGGAGTCCGCCAAGCTGCCGTCCGCCTCCCAGGGCCTCGGCCCGGTCGTCTGGGGCGAGATCGAGAAGTGCCTGCCCGCCGTGCTCGGTGATGTGCGGGTCATCGTCGACAACTATCTGTCGAAGGACCGGCTCAGCTACGACAGCGCAGGCGGAGTCACGGCTGTCGTGATCGGCGGCAACACGCTCTCGCGCGGGCTCACGCTCGAGGGACTTACCTGCAGCTACTTCGTGCGCGCCGCCTCCGCCTACGACACCCAGCTCCAGATGGGCCGCTGGTTCGGCTACCGCCGCGGCTACAGTGACCTGCCTCGAATCTGGATGACCGACGAGCTGAAGGAGTGGTTCTTCGCACTGGCGACCGTCGAGGAGGAGATCCGGCGGGACATCCGCAGGTACGAGGTCGAAGGGCTGAGCCCTCTCGAGGTTCCGGTCAGGATCCGCACCCACCCCGCGATGGCGATCACCTCGGCGGCCAAGATGCGCGACTCGGTTGACGCGGAGATCAGCTTCAGCCGGCGTCGCGAGCAGACGATCCTCTTCAACCACCGCGACCAAGACTGGCTGCTGCACAACCAGGACGCGACGCGCCGGCTGGTCCACCAGATCGGGGCCAACCCGGTCCCGATGCCGAGCGGGCACCTCCTGTTCCGGGGCGTGCCCTCGGCGATAATCGACGTATTCCTCAGCGATTACCGGTTCCACGAGGATGCCTTCCGCATGAAGGGAGGCCTCCTTCGCGAGTACATCGCGGGTGAGAACCGGCAGGGCTTCCTGCGCACCTGGAACGTCGTCGTCATGAACCGGACCGGCGCAGGCTCCGGCGGCACCATCGGCCTCGGGCTCGGCCAGCCGGTGGGGCTCTTCCAGCGGAGCCGCCTCCAGATGCCGAGCATCCCACACGCGAACATCAAGGCTCTGATCTCGACGACCGACCGAGTGGCCGATCTCCAGCTCGACAGCAGGGAGCTCGGCGAGCTCCACGGTGGTAGGCCAGACGACGACAAGCTCCGCGTTCACCGCGAGGATGTCCTCGGCGACGTGGGTCTTCTGTGCGTCTACCCGATCGACAAGGACTCCGAGCCGCGGCGCCGGGAGGGTTCCTCCCCGCGCGTCAGGCTGGACGCGGTGGAGCACGTGATCGGACTCGGAGTCTTCTTCCCCAAGGCCGGCGGCGTCAGGAGCGAGATCGCCTACAAGTCCGCCGACCTCTCGAACCGCCAGCTCGAAACCGAGATCATCGATCTCGACGCCATCGACGAGCTGGACGCGCAGTCCTGACGGGCTGCCCGCCCGTCGTTGCTACCGGCTCGCCACGACGGCGAGCCGGTAGCAACGACAAGGACACGTAGTGCAACTGTGGCGACGGAAGACAGCGTCCGAAGCCCCGGCCCCACCGGTACAAAAGCTCAGCCGTCGGGAGCTACGATTATCAAGATCTTTTCGGAGCCATTCCACGCACGCGGCAACATTGACGCACGCGCCGCCCGGCGCGCACTGGGACGTTCCGCCCTCGGTCCGTGGACTGTCTTTCTCCGCGAGACGCTGCAGAACAGTTGGGACGCGCGGATTCTGGGCGGCTCGATCTCCTATCACGTCGATGCCTGGCGGGTAAGCGACGAGCAGCGTCGCATCCTCAGCACGGCGGTGTTCAAGGACCTGCCGCAGCATGACGACCCCGCAATCGGCGATCGGCTCCGCGCCGACGACCTGTCCGTCCTCATGGTCACGGACTCGGGCACGCACGGGCTCCACGGGCCCACCCGCGCCGACGTCTCGGCTGACGGCCCGACCGACTTCGTGAACTTCGTGCGAAACATCGGTCGCGACGAGACCAGGCACCTCGGCGCCGGCACCTACGGCTTCGGCAAGGGAATCCTCTACGAGGCCAGCTCCTGCTCGACGATCGTCCTCTTCACCAGATCGACGGACGACGGCGAGCCGGTGAGCCGGTTCATGGCGTTGGCGCTCGGGTCCGCGTACGCCCGGCCGGAGGACGGGCAGCGTTTCACGGGTCGTCATTTTTGGGGCGAGCCCAACGCGACGACAGGCGCCGAGCCTGTGGTGGGCAAGGCCGCCGAGGACCTCGCGGCGAGCCTTGGGATGACCCGGATTCCCAGCGACCGCACGGGCACAGCGCTGATGGTGCTGGCTCCGAAGCTGGATGCCGGCCAAGACCTCCGCGACATCGTCGCCCGTGTCGCGGCGGCGGCCTCCTGGCACGCGTGGCCGCACGACATGGGCGTGCTTACTGGCGGCCCCTCGATCGATTTCGGGTTGAGCTGCGACGGCGATCCAGTCCCCCTCCCGCCCAGGGACCAAGGAGTGCTCCGGCACTACACGAGCGCCTACCGGCTGGCGCAGGCCTACTACCGGGGTGACATCGAGAAGGGCGAGCACGGCCCGCACACAGTGACGGAGATCTGTTCCGAGCGACCGGCGAGGAGGCTCGGCGTCCTAGTGAGCCGCGGCTTCGAACGAGCTCCGAAGTCTCCCTCCAACCTGCTCGAGGCTCCGCCGGCTGATCTCGAGAACAGCATCGCCCTCATGAGAAACCCGCGGTTCGTCGTCAAGTACCTGGAGATCGGGGTTCCCAACAGCACCGCGGGAGCGGCGGGTGTCTTCGTAGTGGACCCTGACCTCAACGACGACTTCGCCCGCTCGGAACCGGTGACTCACGACGACTGGATACCCGACAACGCGCAGACGGCGAAGCACAAGGCCAACCCTGTTCGCGTGGCGCTGCGCAAGCTGCGGGACGAGGCCAAGAAGACCTCGACACCGCCACCCCTTCCAGGTTCGGAAGGCATGCACGCCGGCATCGTTGGCATCTCCGAGCTGCTCGGACGCTTCCTCGGTGACGCCAGCGCCACCGATCCAGGCTCGTCGCCAGGTGGAGCGTCAGGCAAGGCGGGCACACCGAGCGGGAAGAACCCCGTCGGTGGGAACGGGACCGGGGCACCGGGCAGCGGTCCAACGGGCCGGCGCGGCGGCGGCTCCCCCGCCCGGGTGTCGGCGGTCCTGAACCAGCGCCATCGACTCGTAGCGGCGGACTCCTCGGGGGCGGAGGTCGAGTTCGGTTTCCGGCTGAGCAGCGAGAAGAGGTCACGGGCGGTATACGTCACCGCGGAGCCTCGGGCGGTCCTCGACGGCAACCAGACCGAGCCGGCCGACGGGACTCCGGCGGGCGCGGCGGTCCCGTCGGTGCTGGGCTGGCGGCCGGCCGATGACGATCACGCCTTCGTCGCCGGCGGACGCCTCGTCGTCCGTCCCCACGATCCGCCCGCCTGGACCGTACGAATCCTCCAGCCGCGCGACACGGCGGTCACGGTCGTCCTGGACGTGGAGATGGCGGCGGAGGCGGTCGGATGAAGGCGCCAGTGAGTCTTGGTTTCCTGACGCCGGAGGCGGGCGACATTCACGGCGCGGGCTGGCACCTGACAGCGGTTGGCCATCCCGCGGCCGATGACCCGAGCCAACTTCCCGAGTGGGACTACTTCAAGGACGTCGCGATTCATCGAACGCTGGAGGTGGACCTTCCCAAGGTGCTCGCCGCCTGCCGGCTGCCGGCCGACGCACGTCTCGAGGCGACGATCAGCTGGCACTCGTCCTGGACGAACCTCCGTGGTGCTCTGCCGGGCATTCCGATCACCAGTCGCACCACCGAGCTGGAGCTGAAACTGCCAGGTAAGCAGTTGGGCGGGCGTCTCACCCTGGATACCCGTGTGCTGCTTCGCCGCCCGGGCGTTTCCCAGCACCCACTGGCGCCCTCCCGACCCGGCACGACGCTGTGGGCAGACAGCACCGTCGTTGATCTCGGAAACGACGCGCAGCGATTCCCGGTCGTCGCCGTCGACTTCGCCCATGCGGGCATCGCCGACGGCCGGGGCGGTGCCTGGGCGCTGTACATCGAGGACACGGACCTGGCTGCTTCCGCGACCGGCGCCGTTCGGCTCTACCTCAACAGCGCACATCCGCGGATCCGCCAGATACTCGACGCCGTCGATCCATCCGGTGACACGGAGCTACGCGAGATCATCTTCTACGACACGGCGAGAACCCTGCTCGCCTTCGCGGCCGAGCACGAGGATCTCGACGACGAGTCGGAGCACAGCGCCGGCACCTTGGGCGACCTGCTCGTCGGTCTCGCGCGCGTATGTTTCCCGGAAAGGGGAGTCGCAGGCATGCGCGGGCTGCTCCGAGAGTCCCCGGGCGAGTTCGCGACGGAGATCCAAGCGTCCCTTCGGCTGCTGGAGCACCAGCCGTGAACCATGTCTTCCCAAGGCTCGACCCCGGTGCGTCTCGCGTGCTGCTCGTGGAGCGCACCGACCTGCCGCTGGATCGGCTACGTTCCCTCGCCGCCACCGAGCATCCGAACATCGACTGGTACCCCACTGGGGGGTCGCGGGTCTCGCAGGACCGGCTGATGGTCATCCGCGACAAGGTCTGCGCGCTGTCGGCCGAGTACGGCTGGCCCTCGGCGCCGACCGGCGGCTTCACCGAGTTCGAGCACCGCCTCTACGACGTCCTGCTCGGCACCTTGGAAATCCTGCCGGCCGACGCCGCCGACGAGGGCGTCTGGTCCTTCCTCACCCTCGTCCTGCTTCCCGACGTCGCGTTCTGGCGCTTCCCGAACACCCAACGCAGCGGGAGCTACGAACGGCTCATCGGCAGGCCACGCAATGTCTTCCGGCGGCTGTGGTGGCGGGCCTACGTGCTCGGGACGGACCTCGCGGGCCAGCTGCTCGAGGATGAGGCGGTGGCCATCATGGAGCGCCCGACGCTCGGTGGCTCCCCGATGGTTGCCCGCGCCATCGCCGAAACGCACCTCGGCCTGGTCAGGGAGAAGGGCTCGCTGCCGCGGACCACACTGATGAGGGAAGCCACCAAGCGGCTCCGCCGGCTGACCACGATCCTGACGCTGCACGCCATGGACCAGGCTGACCTCCACGAAGTAGTGCAAGAGGTCTTCCTGGAAACGGCCTTCGCGCTTGGACAGGACATCTAGTGCTGCCCCGCGTAAGTCTTGCTGGGGTTGTCAGGCGGCTTTGAGGGGTTCGCCGGTGTAGGTCCAGCGGTAGGGCTTGGCGGTGCGGTC
>NZ_MBLO01000268.1 GCF_001854805.1 Pseudofrankia coriaricola | reverse complement strand
CGGGGTCGAGGAGATGGCGGGCGTCCTGCGCCGGCAGGTCCGTGCGATCGGCCACCCCTTCGTCCTGTCGCCCGTCATGGACGTGGCCCGCGACGGCCGCTGGGGGCGGGTGCACGAGACCTACGGCGAGGACCCGTACCTGGTCTCCGCGATGAGCGTCGCGTTCACCCGCGGCMTGCAGGGCACCGACCTGCGCGAGGGCGCCATCGCGACCGGCAAGCACTTCCTGGGCTACGGCGCCACCGAGAGCGGCCAGAACATGGCCCGGACCACCGTCGGCCCGCGCGAGCTGTACGAGGTGTACGCCCGGCCGTTCGAGGCCGCCATCAAACTGGCCGGGCTCGCGGCGGTGATGAACTCCTACAGCACCGTCGACGGCGTCCCGGCCGGCGCGAGCCGYGAGATCCTYACCGGCCTGCTGCGCGACCGCCTCGGSTTCACCGGCACCGTTGTCTCCGACTACGACACCATCGGTCACCTGCACCGTCGGCTGCGGGTCGCCCGCGACGCCGAGGAGGCCGGCCGGCTGGCGCTGGCCGCCGGCCTCGACGTCGAGCTGCCGATTCCCGACGGCTACGGCCCCGTCCTTGCCCAGGCGGTTCATCGCGGCGAGGTCCCGGTGGAGCAGCTGGACCAGGCGTGCTGGCGGGTGCTGCGGGACAAGTTCGCCCTTGGCCTGTTCGACACGCCCTTCGTCCCCGAGGACCCGGTCGTCATCAACGCGACGGCTCGCGACGGCGTCGAGCTCTCCCGCCGTCTCGCCCRGCAGTCCGTCACCCTGCTCARGAACGACGGCCTGCTGCCGCTSTCCCGCGRCCWTCGRCGGATCGCGGTCGTCGGCCCGCACGCGGACGGCRTCRCGGTCGCSTTCCCGGCCTACACCTATCCGGGCGCGCTGCAACTGCTSGCCTCCCGGTTCCGGGGAGAGCGGGTCAACATTCCCGGCACCGAGCASMTGGCYGGAACGATCTCGGACGACACCGTCCGAATGATGATCGAGGAGCTTTCCGGMCCGYTGGGGAAGTCGATCGACGACTACCTRCGCGAGATGTACGGAGCGCGGTCMCTCGCCGAGGCCGTCCGCGCCGCCGCCCCCGSCGCCGAGGTGACRGYGACCGCCGGGTGCGGCGTCCTGGACGGGGAACCGGCCGACATCCCGGCGGCGGTGGCGGCGGCCCGGGACGCGGACGTGGTGATCCTCGCCCTCGGCGGGCGGGGAGGCTGGTTCACGCCGGGCATCACCGAAGGCGAGGGCAGCGACACCGCGAACCTCGACCTCCCGGCGAACCAGGTCGCGCTYGTCAAGGCSGTCGCCGCCACCGGCASSCCGTGCGTCGGCGTCGTCCTCACCGGCCGGCCGATGGCGCTGACCGASGTSGTCGAGGACCTGCCGGCGCTGCTGTRYGGCTACTACGGCGGCCAGCACGCCGCCACGGCCCTGGCCGAGGCCCTGTTCGGAGACATCAACCCCGGTGGGAAGCTCCCCATCTCGATTCCCCGCCATTCCGGGCAGGCGCCGGTCTACTCGGGTCAGCCGACTGGCACGGGCTACCGGCGCACCGACCAGGACATGCATCAGGGCTACCTGGACCTGCCGTCAACCCCRCTGTTCCCGTTCGGTCACGGCCTGAGCTACACCACGTTCGACTACACCGACCTCGCGATCAGCCCCTCGGACGTGGACGCCGCCGTCGATGTCGACGCGGCGGTGACGATCCGCCTGACCGTGCGGAACGCCGGTGAACGTGCTGGCGACGAGGTCGTGCAGCTCTACGTCACCGACCAGGCGACCGGTGTCACCCGGCCCGCGCAGGAGCTGGTCGGCTTCACCCGGATCAGCCTCGCCCCCGGCGCGGCGGCGACCGTCGAGTTCGCCGTGGCGATGAGCCAGCTCGGCTACGTCGGTCTCGACGGACGTTTCGTGCTGGAGCCCGGGCCGATCCAGGTCCTCGTGGGCGGCTCCTGCGACGACATCCGCCTGCGGGGCGCCTTCGAGGTCGTGGGCGACCCAGCGATTCTCGAGGGCCGCCGCTCCTACCTGTCCAGCGTCACCGTCGGCGACGCGTCGCCCGCGTCGCCCGCGTCGCCCGCGCCGCCCGCGCTGCCCGCGCCGCCGACAACCCCCGGAAAGTAGGCCAACGGTGTCCGACATGTTCCCGTTTCGGGCAGCACCCGACGACCGGGCGCGCTCATGAGCGCCCCCACCAGTCCTGCTCCCGAGACCGTGCCCTCGGCGGCCCAGTTAGCCGCCGGGCTGATCGACGCCGAGACGGAACGCCAGGAACAGCAGGCCCAGTCACGGCGTGAGGTGCTGTTCGCGGACGAGTTACTGCCGGGCGTCGGCGGTGAGTCGCTGTCGCTGCGCCAGGGACTGGCCGCGGGCGGTTCGTTGACGTTCCTGGTTTTGGTGTTGTTGAACGCGTTGGACGAGTTGGAGTCRGCGGCGCTGTCGGTGCTGGCTCCCGACATTCGGGACGCGTTCGGGCTGTCCGACGGCGCGATCGTGTTCATCTCGGCCGCGGCGGGTGCCTTCCTGGTGCTGGGCGCGTTGCCGATGGGCTGGATGGCGGACCACTTCCGGCGCAGYCGGGTGATCGGCTGGGCCGGCGTCGTGTTCTCGGTGATGGTGCTCGCCTCCGGTCTGGCGGCGAACGCGTTCCTGTTCTTCCTGGCCCGGTTCGGGGTYGGGGTGGCGAAGTCGAGCAACAACACGGTGCACGGCTCGCTGATCGCGGACACCTATCCGATCGGCGTGCGCGGCCGGCTGTCGGCATCGGTATACGGCGCCGCGCGCGCCGCCGGCGCGCTCAGCCCGCTGCTGGTCGCGGGGATCGCGACCYTGGCGGGCGGGGACGACGGCTGGCGCTGGCCGTTCTTCATCCTCGGGCTGCCGGCGCTGCTGGTCGCGGTGGTGGCGTTCCGGCTGCCGGAGCCGCCGCGGGGCCAGCACGAGATGAAGTCGGTGCTCGGCGAGGTGGTCGAGGACGCCGAGGCGATGCCGATCTCGATCGAGGCCGCGTTCGCCCGGCTGATGCGGATCCGCACGGTGAAGACGGCGATCATCGCGTTCTCGGCGCTCGGYTTCAGCCTKTTCACSACSAGCRTCCTGGCSAACCTGTGGGCGGAYGACCACTACGGGATGTCGACSTTCCARCGGGGCCTGATGGGCTCCCTCGGTGGCGCCGCCCTSGTCGTSGCACTGCCGATCGTCGCYCCSCGCTAYGACCGGCTYTACCAYCGCGACCCCGAGCGGGCGGTGAAGCTGCTGGGGCTGTGCGTGCTRCCSGGCGCGGTGCTACTGCCGRTCCAGTGGTTCATGCCGGGCTGGGTCGGGTTCATGCTGCTGAGCATTCCGGGCGCGGTCTTCGCSTCGGTGGCGTTYKCGATGGTCGGTCCGGTGGTGCAGTCGGTGGTGCCCTACCGGCTGCGCGGKCTYGGRATCGCSCTKGCSGCSGTCTACATGTTCTTCGTCGGCGCCACSGGYGGYGCCCTGYTGTCCGGTCTGATCAGCAACGCCTACGACCCSCGGGTCGCGGTGCTGGTSRTCGGSATTCCGGCGACSYTGGTCGGCGGGCTGATGATGATCCGSGGCGCGTCGTTCGTGARGAACGATCTGTCGCTGGTGGTCGCGGACCTGCGTGAGGAGCTCGCCGAGCGGGACCGGCAGCGGGCCGACCCGGAGAACGTCCCGGTGYTGCAGGTCAATGSSGTCGAYTTCTCCTAYGGCMASGTSCAGGTGCTGTTCGACGTCGGGTTCGAGGTCCGCCGTGGCGAGACSCTGGCGYTGCTSGGSACGAACGGGGCCGGCAAGTCGACGATCCTGAAGGTCATCTGCGGGCTCGGCACGCCGTCGCGGGGTGTGGTGCGGCTCAACGGCCGGACGATCACCTATGTCGCGCCGGAGCAGCGCGGGAAGTACGGCGTGCACCTGCTCCCGGGTGGCAAGGGCGTGTTCCCGGACATGAGCATCCGGGAGAACCTGGAGATGGCGGCGTTCCGGATCCGCCGCGACCGGGTCGACCGCGACCGCCGGTTCGCCTACGTCCTGGACCTGTTCCCGGACCTGGCGGGCCGGCAGTCGCAGCTCGCCGGGTCGTTGTCCGGTGGGCAGCAGCAGATGCTGGCGCTGGCGATGGTGCTGCTGCACGACCCCGAGGTGCTGCTGATCGACGAGTTGTCTCTTGGGCTGGCGCCGGCGGTGGTGCAGGACCTGCTGGCGATCGTGGAGCGGCTCAAGGCGGACGGGCTGACGATCGTCGTCGTCGAGCAGTCGCTGAACATCGCCCTCGCGGTCGCTGACCGGGCGGTGTTCCTGGAGAAGGGGCAGGTCCGGTTCACCGGGCCGGCCCGCGCGCTGGTCGAACGTGACGACCTGGCCCGCGCGGTGTTCCTCGGCCGGGAAGGTGGCTGACTCGTCATGCAGATGCCCACTACCCAGCTGCTGTTCGATGGCGGTGTCAGCGGCCTGGTCATCGGCCTGCTCGCGATCGGCATCGTGCTGGTCCACCGGTCGACCCGGGTCATCAACTTCGCCGTCGCGAACATGGGCCTCGTCGGCTCGGTCCTGTTCGCGCTGCTCGTGGTGCGGTGGAACGTGCCGTACTGGATCGCCCTGGTCATCGCGCTCGTCGTCGGCACGCTGTTCGGCGCGCTCGTCGATCTCGCCGTGGTCCGCCGGCTTTTCCGGGCGCCGCGAGTGATCCTGCTGGTCGCGACGATTGGTGTCGCGCAGCTGGCGCTCACCATCGTCACCGGCCTTCCCGACCTCGACGACTACGCGAGCGAGTCGTATCCGGTGCCGTGGGGTGGGGCATGGTCGCCGGTCGACGGCCTGCGGATCACCGGAGCGCAGCTGAGCGTCCTGGTCACGGTTCCCCTCGTCGCGCTCCTGCTCGGCCTGTTCCTGAGCCGCACCGTGCTCGGCCGCACCGTGCGGGCGTCGGCCAGCAACCCAGAGCTGGCGAGGCTGCAGGGCATCAGCCCGAAG
>NZ_MBLO01000267.1 GCF_001854805.1 Pseudofrankia coriaricola | reverse complement strand
ACGATCCTGAAGGTCATCTGCGGGCTCGGCACGCCGTCGCGGGGTGTGGTGCGGCTCAACGGCCGGACGATCACCTATGTCGCGCCGGAGCAGCGCGGGAAGTACGGCGTGCACCTGCTCCCGGGTGGCAAGGGCGTGTTCCCGGACATGAGCATCCGGGAGAACCTGGAGATGGCGGCGTTCCGGATCCGCCGCGACCGGGTCGACCGCGACCGCCGGTTCGCCTACGTCCTGGACCTGTTCCCGGACCTGGCGGGCCGGCAGTCGCAGCTCGCCGGGTCGTTGTCCGGTGGGCAGCAGCAGATGCTGGCGCTGGCGATGGTGCTGCTGCACGACCCCGAGGTGCTGCTGATCGACGAGTTGTCTCTTGGGCTGGCGCCGGCGGTGGTGCAGGACCTGCTGGCGATCGTGGAGCGGCTCAAGGCGGACGGGCTGACGATCGTCGTCGTCGAGCAGTCGCTGAACATCGCCCTCGCGGTCGCTGACCGGGCGGTGTTCCTGGAGAAGGGGCAGGTCCGGTTCACCGGGCCGGCCCGCGCGCTGGTCGAACGTGACGACCTGGCCCGCGCGGTGTTCCTCGGCCGGGAAGGTGGCTGACTCGTCATGCAGATGCCCACTACCCAGCTGCTGTTCGATGGCGGTGTCAGCGGCCTGGTCATCGGCCTGCTCGCGATCGGCATCGTGCTGGTCCACCGGTCGACCCGGGTCATCAACTTCGCCGTCGCGAACATGGGCCTCGTCGGCTCGGTCCTGTTCGCGCTGCTCGTGGTGCGGTGGAACGTGCCGTACTGGATCGCCCTGGTCATCGCGCTCGTCGTCGGCACGCTGTTCGGCGCGCTCGTCGATCTCGCCGTGGTCCGCCGGCTTTTCCGGGCGCCGCGAGTGATCCTGCTGGTCGCGACGATTGGTGTCGCGCAGCTGGCGCTCACCATCGTCACGGGCCTTCCCGACCTGGACGACTACGCGAGTGAGTCGTATCCGGTGCCGTGGGGTGGGGCATGGTCGCCGGTCGACGGCCTGCGGATCACCGGAGCGCAGCTGAGCGTCCTGGTCACGGTTCCCCTCGTCGCGCTCCTGCTCGGCCTGTTCCTGAGCCGCACCGTGCTCGGCCGCACCGTGCGGGCGTCGGCCAGCAACCCAGAGCTGGCGAGGCTGCAGGGCATCAGCCCGAAGCTCGTCTCTACCGCCATGTGGGCGTTGGCCGGGCTGATCGGAACGATCTGCCTGATCCTGATCTCGGCGCAGAACAAGTCCCTCACCCAGATCACCACCCTCGGCCCGACCACGCTGGTGCGGGCGTTGGCCGCGGCGGTGCTCGCTCGGATGGCGTCCATGCGCGTCGCGCTGCTCGCGGGCGTCGTGCTTGGGCTGCTGCAGTCGTTCATCCAGTTCAACTGGCTCACCCAGCCGGGCCTGACCGACTTCGTCATCTTCCTGCTGGTGTTGGCGGCGGTGTTCCTCGTCAGCCGCGGCCGCGACACCGAGACCTCGTCGTTCTCGTTCGCGCCGAAGGCCGCGCCGATCCCCGAACGACTGCGCGACCTGTGGTGGGTCCGCCAGCTGGAGCGCGCCCCGCTGCTCGCGCTCGGCGCGCTCGCGATCGTCCTGCCGCTGCTCGTTCCCCAAGCGTCGCGGCAGCTGCTCTACACGGTCATCCTCGGCTACGCGATCTGCGCCGCGTCGGTCACCATCCTCACCGGCTGGGCCGGGCAGCTCTCATTGGGCCAGATGGCGTTCGCCGGCCTCGGCGCACTCACCGCCGCCGCGCTCAACCGCGGCCTGCAGTTCTCGGTCGCAGGCAGCACCGTGGCGTTGAGCGCGCTGCCGTTCCCCGCCGCGGTGGCGCTGGCCAGTGTGTTCACGGGTGTGATTGCCGCCGTTGTAGGGGCGGGGGCGCTACGTGTACGGGGGCTGCTGCTCGCGGTCAGCACCTTCGCGTTCGGGATCGCCGCCGAGCAGTACTTCTACCGCCGCGAGATCTTCCAGGACGAGGGCGCCCACACGGCCTCCTTCACCCGCGACACCGCCTTCGGCATCGATATCACCAGCCAGCGGGCCTACTACTACCTGGTCCTGGTCGTGCTGGCCGTCGTGCTGGCTGTCATCGCCCGGCTGCGCCGCTCCGGGATCGGCCGCACCACCGTCGGGGTCAGGGACAACGCGGCGACCGCCGCGGCCTACACCGTCGGGGCGACCCGGGTGAAGCTGCGCGCGTTCGTGCTCGCGGGCGGGATCGCCGGCCTGGGGGGAAGCCTGCTCGCCGGCGCGGTCCAGAACGTGCCGTACTCCGACCGGTACTTCCTGTCCGCCGACTCGCTCACCCTCGTCTCCATCGTCGTCATCGGCGGCCTCGGCTCGATCTACGGCCCGGTCCTCGGCGCGCTCTGGGTCATCGGCCTGCCGGCGATCTTCCCCGGCAACGACCTCGTCCCACTGCTCACCTCCAGCCTCGGCCTGCTCATCCTGCTGCTCTACTTCCCCGGCGGCCTCGTCCAGATCGGCTACGCCGCCCGCGACGCCCTCCTGCGCCTCGCCGACCGGCGGCTCGACCCCGCGCCGGCGGGCAAGCCCGAGGTCGCCCCCGCCAAGGCGCTCACCCGGGCCGTCCCCCGCGAGCCGCTCCCGGCGGATCAGCCGATGCTGCGGACGAACGACGTGCGGGTGCGTTTCGGCGGCCTGACCGCGGTCGACGGTGTATCGATCCAGGTCGCGCCCGGTGAGATCGTGGGGCTGATCGGCACCAACGGCGCCGGGAAGTCGACGCTGATGAACGCCATCGGCGGCTTCGCCCCCGCCACCGGCACCGTCGAGCTCCTGGGTCGTGACGTCACCGCCACCGGTCCGACCGCCCGGGCCCGGGCCGGGCTCGGGCGCACCTTCCAGGCCGCGACGCTCTTCCCCGAGCTCACCGTCCGCCAGACCGTGCAGATCGCGTGCGAGGCCCGCGGCCGCACCGGACTGCTGTCCACCGCCCTCTACCTGCCGCACACCTTCACCCGCGAACGTGCCCAGCGCTCGGCGGCCGACGACCTGATCGGTTTCCTCGGCCTCGGTCGCTACGCCGACGCGTTCATCGCCGACCTGTCCACCGGCACGCGGCGCATCGTCGAGCTCGCCGGCCTGCTCGCCCTCGACGCCCGGCTGCTCTGTCTCGACGAGCCTACGGCGGGAGTCGCCCAGCGAGAGACGGAGGCGTTCGGCCCGCTCATCCAGGAGATCCGCCGCGAGCTCGACGCCGCCATGCTCGTCATCGAGCACGACATGCCACTGATCATGGGCATCTCCGACCGCGTCTACTGCCTCGAAACCGGCCGCGTCATCGCCGAAGGCACCCCGAGCGTCGTCCGCGACGACCCGAAGGTCATCGCCAGCTACCTCGGCACCGACGAACGCGCCATCAGCCGTAGCGGCAGCGCGCCCGCCGCCGCGCAGGACGCACCCGTCGCCACCAGCACGACAGCCCCCGCATAGCCCCGACGCGCTACCCAGGCGCCGGTGTGCCTACATCTGTCCGTTTGAACCCCGCCACCTTCCTGGAGACCTCTCAGATGACCTCACATCGCCGCACTGTTAGATACAGTGCGTTACTCCTCGCAGGAGCCGTCGCGCTCGCCGTCACCGCCTGCAGCGTCAAGTCGAACGACGACGCCAAACCATCGGCGGGCGCCACCACCGCCGACGCGTTTCCGGTCCCGCCGGCGCCGGCGACGGCGCGCGGCGTCACCGCCGACAGCATCAAGATTGGCTTCGTCTATCCGGACCTGTCCAAGGTCAAGCAGTTCCTCGACGTCGACCACGGCGACTACCAGGCCGTGTTCACCGCCCTCGTCGACAAGGTCAACAAAGATGGCGGCATCGACGGCCGCAAGATTGTTCCGGTGTTCGGCGCGGTAAACGTCATCTCGCCCACCGGAGCGCAGGAGACCTGCGTCAAACTGACCGAGGACGAGAAAGTCTTCGCCGTGCTCGGCAGCCTCAACGCCGAAGACGTGAACTGCTACGTCCGGACCCACAAGACGTTGGTCGTCGGCGGCGACCTCACCGCCGAGCGCTACGCCAAGGCCCAGGCACCCTGGATCTCCGACCTCCGTGGTGGCGACGAGCTTGGCCAGGGTCTGCAGCTGTTCATCGACAAGGGCGACCTGACCGGCAAGAAGCTCGCCATCGTCGCCTACCGCGACGACCAGCCGACCCTCGACAAGGTCGTCCTGCCCACCCTGCGCGCCAAGAACATCCCCGTCACCGAGACCGGCGTCCTCGACGCCGACCTCACAGACCCGGCCGCGGTGTCCTCGCAGCTGAACGTCTTCATCCAGAAGTTCCAGTCCGCGGGCGTGAACACCGTGCTCCTCGTCGGCGGCTCCCAGGCGCGGTTCCCCGCCGAGCTCCACAAGACCAGCTACCGCCCCCGCCTGCTCTTCGCGAGCGTCAACACCGCCGGCTCCTACGTCTTCGGCAACCGCGATACCGACCTGAGCGAGCTGCGCGACTCGCTGACGCTCGGACAGGCCGCCAACTACACCGACCCGGCCGTCAACACGTGCCTGCCCACGATCGAGGCCGCGATGCCCGAACTCAAGGGCAAGATCATCGACCCGGCGTTCACGCCTCCCAAGCAGCCGGCGTGGGGCACGTCCGTATCGGTCGCCTGCCGCTACCTGGCCCTGTTCCAGGCCATCGCCAAGAAGGCGGGCAAGGACCTCACCTACAAGTCCTTCCAGGACGCCGCATTCTCCCTCGGCACCTTCCACGTCCCGACGTTCACCGACGCCGCGACGTACAGCCGCCAGACGCCGAACGGCAACATCCCACCGCGAATCTTCTCGTGGGACCCGGCGAAGAAGGCGTTCCTACTCGCCACCGGCTGACCCGTCCGCCCACGCCCACGCCGACGCGGCCCGGCCGGCCAGAACGGCCGGGCCGCATCGGATCACCAGGCCAGGCCGAGGCCATCGGTCCGGCACCAAAGGATGTCCCATGTCGTTTCGGTGGGGAATCGCGGGCACCGGTGCCATCGCGCGCGGGTTCGCCGACGCGCTCGGCCGGCTGCCCGACGCCGAGCTCGTCGCCGTCGGCTCACGCAGGCAACCGACAGCCGACGAGTTCGGCGAGCGGTTCGGCGTGCCCCGCGCTCGCCGTCACGGCTCCTATGAGGAACTCGCCGCCGACGACGGTGTCGATCTTGTGTACGTCGCCACCCCGACGTCCCATCACCATCCGCACACGTTGCTCTTCCTACAAGCGGGACGTGGCGTGCTGTGCGAGAAGCCGTTCGCCCTCGACGCGGCGCAGGCGGCCGAGATGGTGGCGACGGCCCGTGCGGAGGGCCGGTTCCTGATGGAGGCGATGTGGAGTCGTTTCCTGCCGGCCTACGTCAGCATCCGGGAGCTGGTCGCGGCGGGCGCCCTCGGGACCGTGCTGGCGGTCGACGGCGACTTCGGTTTCCGGCTGCCGACGACGCCGGGAGAGCGGCTGTTCGATCCTGCCCAGGGCGGTGGCGCGCTGCTCGATCTCGGCGTGTACCCGGTCTCGCTGGCGAGCATGCTGCTCGGCGAGCCGGACCAGGTGAGCGCTGTCGGCCAGCTCGGCGAGACCGGCGTCGACGAGCACGTCGCCGTCCTGATGGGCTACCGGTCCGGCGCGGTGGCGCTCGCGAAGGCCTCCCTGCGCGCGAGTCTCGGCTGCACCGGCCGAATCTCCGGCACCACCGGCAGCATCGAGCTGCCCGCCTTCATGCACTGCCCCGACGAGCTCATCGTCCGCGGCCCAGCCGGCACCGAGCACCTGCACCTGCCGGCCGCCCTTGACTCCGCAGGCATTGGCGAGGCGGACACGGGCTCGGTCGAACCGCACGACCGGGCCGGCGGCGGTCTGCACCACCAGATCCGCCACGTCCACGAACGGCTGAGTGCCGGACACCTGGATAGCGATGTCATGCCGCTGGCGGAGTCCGTGTCGGTCATGCGGACGCTCGACGCCGTACGCGCCCAGATCGGCCTGCGCTACCCGACCCCCGAGCTCGCATTCCCGCGACCGGCCGGCGAGAACTCGCCCGCGCCGGGCGACGTCCAAAAGGAAGAGGCGACGCAACCATGACCGCCGGCACGTGGACGCCCGAGAAGGTCTCGGATCTCGTCTCCCAGCTCACGCTGGAACAGAAGGTCGCCCAGCTCACCGGGTTCGCCGTCACCGACCTCATCGCGCAGCGGCCCGGCGCCAGCCTGGACGCGGCGAGCCCTGAACTCGACCTCAGCCGGCTGCCGGCGCTGCGGCCACACGGCGTCGGCCAGCTCTCCCTGGCCTGGTTCCTCGGCCATGACACGGAAAGCCTGCGATCCGACCTCGAGCACGTCCAGGCCGCGATCCGGGAGGTCGCGCCGTTCGGCATCGGCGCACTGGTGCATTTCGAGGGCATCAACGGCTTCCTGCATGCGTCCGGGCCGCAGTTCCCGACCTCGTGGGCACAGGCGGCTACCTGGGAGCCGTCGCTCGTGAGGCGGGCGGCCACCGTGACCGCCGCCCACATGCGGGCGACCGGGGTCCACCTGCTGTTCTCCCCGGTCATGGACCTGGCCCGGGATCCGCGGTGGGGCCGGGTACACGAGACCTACGGGGAGGACCCTGAACTGGCCGCGCAGTTCTCCGTCGCCTTTGTACGTGGCATCCAGGGCGCGGAGGGCGAGTCAGGGCTGCTCGCCACCGGCAAGCACTTCGTCGGCTACGGCGCCTCCGAAGGCGGCCTCAACCAGGCCGTCACCCAGCTGGGGCGCCGCGCGCTGGTGGACGAGTACGCCGAGCCGTTCCGCCGCGCGATCGCCGAAGCCGACCTCGCGACCGTGATGAACTCCTACAACGAGATCGACGGCGTTCCGTGCGTCGCGGATCGCTGGCTGCTCACCGAGCTGCTGCGCGACCAGCTCGGCTTCACCGGAGTCGTCGTCAGTGACTACGACTCCGTGACCCTGCAGACCCGGTTCTTCCACACCGCGGACTCGCCGGCGCAGGCCGCCGTCCAGGCGGTCAGTGCCGGTATCGACGTCGAGCTTCCCGGCGACACGAACTACTCCTTCCTGGTCGAGGAGGTCCGCAGTGGCCGGCTCGACGAGCGGGTCATCGACACCGCCGTCACCCGTGTCCTCGCCGCCAAGGCACGCGCCGGACTCATCCCGGGGATGACGGCGCCTGGCGCTGCCTCCGCGCCCACGACCCAGGATCGGGGCGAGGCGGCGACGGTACGCCGAGCCGTCGCCGAGCGGGGCCTGGTTCTGCTCGACAACGACGGCATCCTGCCGCTGACACCACGCGATGCCGGCCGGATCGTGGTCGTCGGTCCCGCGGCCGACGAACTGCGCATCCACTTCGGCGCCTACACCTCGGTCTCGAACGCCGAGGTGCCGCTGGGAATGATCGCGGTGATGACCGGGCAGATCCCCGGCGTCGATCCGGCGACGTTCGTCTTCACCGACATCTTCCAAACCCGGATGCCGGGCATCGACGAACGGTTCGAGGCCGAGGTACGGCGGCTCCACCCCGACATGCCCACAGTCCTCGACGCACTACGACGGATCGATCCAACCACCGAGCACGTCCCGTTTGGTCGGTTCGACGCGGACGCCGAGCACCCGCTGGACCGGACCGCGGTGGAAGAGGCGGTGGCAGGTGCCGACCTGGTCATCGCCGTGGTCGGCGAGCGGACCGGCTGGGTCGGCAACAACACCGCCGGCGAGGGCCAGTCGACCGCCGAGCCCGCCCTACCGGGCGACCAGGCCGAGCTCATCGCGCTGCTCGCGGCGACCGGGAAGCCGCTGGTGACCGTCGTCGTCTCCGGGCGGCCGCTGCTGCTCGACGCCGTCGCGCGGGCGTCGAACGCGGTGCTGCTCGCGCCGCTGCTCGGCGAGGAGGCCAGCGAGGCGATCGCCGACGCGGTCTTCGGCCTGGTCAACCCGAGCGGCAAGCTGCCGAGCACGTTCCCCCGCCACCTCGGCCAGCTGCCGATCTACCACGGCCACCACCACGGCAGCGGCTACGACCACCCCACCGGCACCCGGCACGGCTACAACGACCTGGCCGACCCCAGCCCGCTCTACGCCTTCGGCCACGGCCTGTCCTACAGCACCTTCGATGTCACCCTCGACGACTCCGCCGGACCGGCGATCGAGGCGACCGGCGGACTCATCCGCGCCCGGCTCGCCGTGACGAACACCAGCACCGTCGACGGCGAGACGGTCGTGCAGCTCTACGCCCGCGACGAGGCCGCCACCGTCGTCCGCCCCGTCCGCCAGCTGATCGGCTTCGCCCGCCTCGCGCTCGCGGCGGGCCAGCGTACGACGGCCACTCTCGAAGCCCCGGTCGAGCGGCTCTTCTACACGAACCTCGACGGCACACGGGGCATCGAAGCCGGTGAGGTGACCGTGCTGGCTGGCTTCGGCAGCGACGACATCCGCTGCGCCAGCACGATCACCCTGACCGCGGCCACCGCCTGACCATCGCCTGCCGGCCACGGCGCGACTACCGGGGCCGCGGAAGCAGCCACCACCGCTTCCGGCGCCCTGCCGAAGGATTGAGATCCCGTGTCCCCCTCATGGACCGCCAGGTTCATTGCCGCGCCGGCTCGCCCCACCGGACAGGGTCCGGCCCCGGCGCCGCATCTGCGGCGGGAGTTCACCGTCGGCCCCGGCCTGCGGTCAGCCACCCTTCATGTCACCGCGTTGGGGCTGGTCGAGGCACATCTGAACGGAAGCCGGGTCGGTGGGAGTCCCCGCACTCCGAAAGCCCGGTGCTTCGGCCTGGCGCAACACCGCACCGTCTCCTACCTGGAAACCCGGAGGTCCCACGATGGTTAACCAGTTCCCCGACGGCTTTCTCTGGGGTGCCGCGACCGCCGCCCACCAGGTCGAGGGCGGAAACGTCAACGCCGACCTCTGGGCCAGCGAATGGGCGCCCGGATCGCATTTCGCCGAGCCGTCCGGCGACGCCTGCGACCACTACCACCGCTACCCCGAGGACATCGGCCTGCTCGCCGGGCTCGGGCTGAACGCCTACCGGTTCGGGGTCGAGTGGGCACGGATCGAACCCGAGGAAGGCTTCTTCTCCCGGGCCGAGCTCGACCACTACCGGCGCATGGTCGGCACCTGCCTGGAGCACGGCGTGACACCCGTCGTGACCTACAACCACTTCACGACACCCCGCTGGTTCGCGGCGGCCGGCGGTTGGAACGGCACCGCCGCCGTGGACCGGTTCGCCCGGTACGCCGCGCGGGTCACCGAGCACATCGGCGACCTGGTGCCCTGGGTCTGCACCTTCAACGAGCCGAACGTGATCTCGTTGATGGTCCACCTCGGCCTGGTCCCGGCCGCCGCCCGTGAGGACGGCCTCGGCCTCCTGGATGCCGCCGACACCCAGCCAGCCCAGTCAGGTCAGTCGGGCAGCGAGTCGGGATCGGGCGGGAGCTGGCCCGTCCCCAGCGTCGAGGTGATGGCCGCCGCGCACCGTAAGGCCGTCGAGGCGATCAAGTCCGGGCCGGGCAACTCCGCCGTCGGGTGGACCCTGGCCCTCATCGACCTTCAGCCCGCCGAGGGCGGTGAACAGCGCTGGGCCGCCACGTGCCAGGCAGCCGAGCTCGACTGGCTCGACGTCTCCCGCGACGACGACTTCGTCGGCGTCCAGACCTACACCCGGGAACGCATCGGACCCGACGGCGTCCTGCCGGTGCCGGACGGAACCGCGACCACGCAGACCGGCTGGGAGATCTACCCCCAGGCCCTCGGGCACACGGTCCGGCTCGCGGCCGAGCACGCCCGGGTACCCGTCCTGGTCACCGAGAACGGCATGGCCACCGCCGACGACGACGCCCGCACCGCCTACACCACCGCCGCCCTCGAGGGACTGGCCGGCTGCGTCGCCGACGGCGTCGACGTCCGCGGCTACCTCCACTGGTCGCTACTCGACAACTTCGAGTGGACGTCCGGCTTCGCCATGACGTTCGGGCTGATCGCCGTCGACCGAACCACCTTCGCCCGCACGGTGAAGCCCTCCGCCCGCCGGCTCGGTGAGATCGCCCGCGCGGGTCGCCTGCCCTAGGCGAAGGACACCATCGGGCCGGATGCGACAGCCAGGGCGGACGCGCGGGTGCGGCCGCCGGCCGGACGCCGCCGGGTTCTTGAAGACGCCGAACACGACTAAACCAATACAGGGGATGTATATGCATTTATCCACGCCACGGGCGCCTTTCGGGATGGCCATCACGATCCTCGTCGTTGCCGCGGCGACCGGGTGCTCCTCATCGAGCGCGGGGAGCGGAGCGGGCGCGGCCTGTGACTCGCCCGGAGTCACCCCAGACCGGGTGACGCTCGGGTTCGTCTATCCCGCCTCGGGTTCGTCCAGCTCGGCGCTGTCCTCGGCCCGGGCCGGCCTTGACGCCAGGATCGGCCTCGCGAACGACGAGGGCGGTGTGCACGGCCGCCGGATCGCCTACCAGTGGCGAGATGACGAGGGCTCCGCGACGGTCGCCGAGACCGCGACCGAGGAACTCGTCCAGGACCAGCACGTCTTCGGCCTGGTGACCGCCAGTGCCGCGCTCGGCGACTCGATGGACTTCCTGACGAAGCAGGGAGTGCCGGTCGCCGGGGTCGCCATCGAGCCGTCCTGGGCCGGGCGCGAGAACATGTTCTCCTTCGCCTACTCGGCCGCGCCCGAGGTCGTCGGCCACTACATCCGGGCCGCTCGCGGGACTAGGGTCGCCATCGTCACCGGGGACGAGTCGGCGGTGACCTCCGACACCACGGCGGCATACGCGCGGGGCCTGGAGGCGGCCGGAGCGAGCGCGGTCCAGGTGTTCTCCTATGTGGCCGGCAGCGGGAGCCCTGAGCAGGTGGCCAGCAAGATCGTGAATTTCGGCGCCGACGCTCTGCTGGGCATCACCGCGCTGGACGACTTCGCCAAGATCGTGCAGGCGACGCGCACGGCGGGCGTCCACCTCGCGGTCAGCGTCGCGCTCACCGGCTACGACCACAGCCTGTTGACCTCCATCGGTCCGGCGCTCGCCGGCGTGTCGATACCGGTGTTGTTCCGCCCGTTCGAAGCGGATGGTCCGGCGATCAGGCGCTACCAGGACGCGATGAGCCGCTACGCGCCGGAATCCAGGAACACCGACCAGCAGATCGCGATGTTCACCTACATCAGCGCCGACCTGTTCCTACGCGGACTCGACTTGGCGGGACCCTGCCCCACCCGTGAGGACCTCATCAAGACCCTGCGCGGCGTCTCCGCCTACGACGCGGGTGGTCTCATCGCACCCATCGACTTACGCGACTACACGGGCAAACCGCTCTCGTGCTACGCCTTCGTCCAGGTCACCCCCAATGGTGCGGCCTTCCAGACGGCCCGAGAACGCGTCTGCGCCGACGGCAGCACTGGCTGAATGATGGAGAGTGTCTGATCGCCGGCTCTGTGCATCAGTAGGTCGCTCTTCCGCCGCTGATGTCGTAGACGGCGCCGGTGGAGAAGCTGACCTTGTCCGAGGCGAGCCAGGCGACGAGCTCGGCGACCTCGCCGGCCTGGCCGAGGCGCCCCATCGGGATGAGGCTGGTGATGTGGGCCAGGGCCTCGGGCCCAGTGGTGGCGTTCATCGGCGTCTCGATGACGGCCGGAGTGATGACGTTGGCGAGCACGCCCGTGGTCGCGAGTTCCTTGCCGAGGGACTTGGTCAGGGCGATGACCGCGGCCTTCGATGCGGAGTAGGGGGACATGTTCGGGTTGCCGTCCTTACCGGCCATGCTGGCGAAGTTCACGACCCGTCCCCAGCCGCGCTCGCGCATGCCGGGCACGAAGGCCTGGCAGGTGTTGAAGGTGCCGCGGACGTTGACGGCGAACGTCTGTTCCCAGCCGTCGAGCGGGATCTCCCAGAGCGGGGCGGTCGGCCCGACGATCCCGGCGGAGTTGACGAGGATGTCGATCGGGCCGACCTGTTCGGCGGCGGCGCGTACGGCGGCGGCGTCAGTGACGTCCACCGTGAGGTCGGCGCCGCCAGCGATGTCGAGGGTGATGACGGTGACGCCGTCGGCTTCGAGGCGGGCCGCCGTGGCTTTGCCGAGGCCGCTGACACCGCCCGTGATGACGGCAGTGCGGGTCCGGGTCATGGCTGCTCCCAGGAGGACGAGGACGACCGGAGAGGTCGAGGGTCAGTGGGACTCGCGGGAGACCTGGTCGCCGCTGGATCCGACGAGGAAGTCGAGATCGGCGCCGGTGTCGGCCTGGCGGACGGTGTCGACATAGAGGCGTTCCCAACCTCGCCGGGGGCAGGCGTAGGCGCGGACGGCCGCTGGCGCGGGTTCGCGCGCGGCGAGTTCCTCGGCCGGGACGTCTATGTCGAGCCGGCGGGTCTCGACGTCGAGGATGATCATGTCGCCGGTCCGTATCAGAGAAAGCGGCCCGCCCGCTGCGGCCTCGGGCGCCACGTGGAGTACGACCGTGCCGTAGGCGGTGCCGCTCATCCGGCCGTCGCAGATGCGGACCATGTCCCGCACCCCTCGGGCCAGCAGCTTGGCGGGCAGCGGCAGGTTCGCCACCTCTGGCATGCCGGGATACCCCTTGGGTCCGCACCCGCGCAGGACGAGCACGGAGTCGGGGGTCACGTCGAGGTCGGGGTCGTCCAGGCGGGAGTGCAGGTCCTCGATCGAGTCGAAGACGACCGCGGGGCCGCGGTGGCGGAGCAGGTGCCGCGAGGCGGCGGCGGGCTTGATGATGGCACCGTCGGGAGCGAGGTTGCCGTGCAGCACGGCGATGCCGGCGTTTTCCCGCAGCGGCGCCGCCCTGCTGCGAATGACGTCGTGGTCGTGGATCCGGGCGTCGCTGAGGTGCTCCACCAGCGGGCGTCCGGTGACGGTCAAGGCGTCGGGGTCGAGCAGATCGCGGATCTCGTTCAGCACGGCGTGTAGCCCGCCGGCCCGGTAGAGGTCGTCCATCAGGAAGCGGCCGGCGGGAAGCAGGTCCACCAGGAGCGGGACGCCGGATCCGGTGCGGTCGAAGTCGTCCTGGGTGAGATCGACCCCTAGCCGGCCGGCGATCGCGAGCAGGTGCACGACCGCGTTGGTAGAGCCGCCGAGCGCGGCGAGGGCGACGATGGCGTTGAGGAACGAGCCTCGGCTGAGGATGCCGCTCGGGCGCCGCTGCGCGTCGGCCATCTCGACCGCGAGCGCGCCGGTCCGGTGGGCGGCCTCGAGTAGCCGGCTGTCGGGGGCGGGCGTTCCAGCCACGCTGGGCAGCGTCATGCCGAGGACCTCGGCGAGCAGTCCCATCGTCGAGGCGGTGCCCATGGTGTTGCAGTGGCCCTTGCTGCGGATCATCGATGATTCCGAGCGCAGGAACTCGGCCTGGGTCGTGGTTCCGGCACGGACCTCCTCGCTGAGCTTCCAGACGTCCGTTCCGCAGCCGAGCGGCGCGCCGCGGAACGTCCCGGTCAGCATCGGGCCGCCGGGGACGACCACCGCCGGGAGGTCCACCGAGGCCGCGGCCATCAGGAGCGCGGGGATGGTCTTGTCGCAGCCGCCCAGCAGGACGACTCCGTCGATCGGATTGGCCCGGAGCATCTCCTCGGTGGCCATCGCCGCCATGTTGCGCCACAGCATCGCCGTGGGGCGGACCTGTGTCTCGCCGAGCGAGACGACAGGGAGTTCGAGCGGGATGCCGCCGGCCTCGTAGATCCCGTCGGAGACACTGCGCGCCACCTCTCCGAGATGGGCGTTGCAGGGGGTCAGGTCGGAAGCGGTGTTGGCGATCGCGATGTGCGGCCGGCCGTCGAAGGCGTGGCTCGGCAGCCCGCGCCGCATCCAGGCGCGGTGGATGTAGGAGTTGCGGCCCGTGCCCGCGTACCACTGTGCGCTGCGGCGCGTCACCATCGATCGTCTCGTTCCATCATACGGAACCTCGATCTATCTCTTGGAACTGGCCTCGACGGTAGCCGCTGGCGGGCCGCCCGGGAAGGGCTGTGGGTCGCTTACTTCCGTTTCCCGGAACATAGGTCTAAACTCCGGAATGTGGCTGAGACGATCACTAGCCTCGCGGCGGCGCCCGAGGGCAATCCCGAAGCGACCGCAGAGGCGAGGCTCGTCGGTTCCGATCGCGTCCTGGCCGTCCTGGCCGAACTTGCTCGGCACCCCGACGGCATCGGGCTCGACGACATGGCGCGTGCGATCGCGAGTCCCAAGTCGACCGCGCACCGCGCGCTGGCCGCACTTCGGCGGGCCGGGTTCGCCTCGCAGGACGGGCGCGGCCGCTACGTCCTGGGCGACGAGTTCCTGCGGATGGCCTTCGCCCACCACGAGGCCCGCCCCGACCACGTTCGCGTCCTCCCCGTCCTGCAGGCACTCTGCGACCGCTATGGGGAGACGGTCCACTATGCGGTGCTGGACGGCACTTCGGTCGTCTACCGCTCGAAGCTCGACCCACCGGCCGGGGCGGTACGGCTGACGTCCGTCGTCGGGGGGCGTAACCCCGCCCATTGCACCGCGGTGGGCAAGGCGCTGCTCGCCGACTCCTTGCGCGACGAGAACGCGGTCCGTGCCTGGATCGGGAACCGGCAGCTGGAGAAGCCCACCGAGCGTAGCCTGACGACGGCGGCGGACCTGCACGCTGAGTTCGTCCGCATTCGCGAGCAGGGATACAGCGTCGACGACCGCGAGAACGAGCCGGGGGTCAACTGCCTGGCTGTGCTGGCTTACCTGACCTCGCCGACGAAGCCGAGCGGTGCCGTCAGCGTCAGCGGCCTTGCCTACCGCACGCCGCTGAAGACCCTCGTCGACGATCTGCCGGCCATCCGTGCGGTGATCGCCGGACCGGACCTCCCGTGACGCACCGCCACGTCGCGCTGCCCGCGTCGGCCGAGACGTACCAGCTCGGCGAGGGCCCGGTGTGGGACGCGGCACGAGAACGCCTGCTCTGGGTCGACATCGTCGCGGGCACGGTGCTGGCGGGCCGGCTCGATCCTGCCGCCGGCACGGTCGAGGTCACCGGCCGGCACACGTTCGACGAGACGGTGGGTGCCGTCGCCGTGGCGGCGGCCGGCGATCTCGTGGTCGCCGAGCGCGCGGTCGTCACCAGGCTGGATGTCACGGGTGAGCGGACCGAGCTCGCCCGGGTCCTGCCCGCCGGTGTGGGGAGCAGGCTCAATGACGGGGCGGTCGATCCCGCCGGCAGGTTCCTCGTCGGGAGCCTCGCCCAGGACGCACGGCGGGGCGGGGAGGTCCTGGTGCGCCTCGACGACGACCGGTGCGTCGTCCTCGACCGGGACCTGTACCTCTCGAACGGGCTTGCGTGGAGCCCCGGCGGCGACCGCTTCTACAGCATCGACACCGATCCGGGGACCGTGTGGGTGCGTGATTACGACCCGGCCACCGGCGCGGTGGGTCGCCGCCAGGAGAGCTTCACCGTCGCCGACGGCTCGCCCGACGGCATGTGCGTCGACGCGTCCGGCAACCTCTGGATCGCGGTCTGGGGGCGCGGCCGGGTCGAGTGCCGGACCCCGGCGGGACGGGTTCTTGCCACGGTCGAGGTCGCGGCTCCCCACACCTCCAGCGTGGCATTCGCCGGGCCGGACCTCGACCTGCTCGTGATCACCACCGCCAGGCAGGACCTGACCCGCGAGGACCTGGCCGAGCACCCCGATTCAGGGCGCCTGTTCACCGCCCGCGTCGGCGCCCGCGGCCTCGCCCTGCCCTACTGGGTTCCGCCGGCCGTTCCCGCCGCTTCTTCCTGACCTTCGCCCGATCGGAGACGTTGTTGTACCTCATGCGTATCGGTGCCCCCGGCGCCGAGAAGCCCGTAGTACGCGTCGACGATGCGCACTATGTCGACGTTTCCGACCTCACCTCCGACTTCGACGAGACCTTCTTCGCCGCCGGCGGCACCGCCCTGCTGGCCGACGCGGTGGCCGCACGGGTAGCCGCCGGCGTGCTCTCGGCCTTCGCCGGCGAGCGCATCGGCGCCCCGATCGCGCGTCCCCATCAGATCCTCTGCATCGGGCTGAACTACAGCGACCACGCCGCCGAGACCGGGCAGGCGATCCCGACCGAACCGATCCTGTTCACCAAGTCGCCCAACACCCTGATCGGCCCGAACGACGACGTCCGTATCCCGCGAGGGGCCACCAAACCGGACTGGGAAGTCGAACTCGGGATCGTGATCGGGAAGCGGACCCGCTACCTGGACCGCGTCGCGGACGCGGCTGACGCCATCGCCGGCTACCTGGTCGTCAACGACGTGAGCGAACGCGCCTTCCAGTTCGAGCGCGGCGGCCAGTGGGCCAAGGGCAAGTCCGCCGAGACGTTCAACCCGGCCGGCCCCTGGCTCGTCACGCCGGACGAGATCGCCGACGTGGTCGACCTCGGGATGTGGCTCGACGTCAACGGCGAGCGGCGACAGACCGGCTCGACGAAGACCATGATTTTCGACCCGTTCTTCATCGTGCACCACCTCAGCCAGTTCATGGTCTTGGAGCCCGGCGATCTGATCAACACTGGCACCCCGCCCGGCGTCGGCATGGGATTCACCCCGCCGATCTGGCTGCGGCCCGGGGACGTGATGGAGCTGGGCATCGACGGCCTCGGCAGGCAGCGCCAACACGTCCTCGGCCCGCGGTAGCCAGGTCTCGTGCGCGCGCTGGTCATCACGGGTCCGGCAAAGGCCGAGGTCCAGGAGGTCGATCCACCTGCCCCGGCGGCCGGCCAGGTGGTGGTCGACGTCGAACGGGTCGGAATCTGCGGCACGGACGTGGAGCTGTTCACCGGGGACATGAGCTACCTGCGGACGGGGAAGGCGTGGTACCCGCTGCGACCAGGGCACGAGTGGTGCGGCGTCGTCGCCGCGGTCGGCGAGGGCGTCGACTCGGGATGGCTGGGCCGGCGGGTCACCGGCGACACGATGCTCGGCTGCGGCCGATGCCATCGGTGCCGCGGAGGCCGGCACCACGTGTGCGCGGACCGGGTCGAGATCGGCGTATCCGGGGGTTTCCCGGGTGCCCTCGCCGAACAGCTCGCCGTGCCGGTCACTTCCCTGCATGCCCTCCCCGACTCGATGGATCCGGTCCTGGGGGCGTTCGTGGAGCCCGGCGGCAACGCCCTGCGTTCGGTGCGCGGCGCGGATCTCCGGCCGGGGGACCGGGTGCTGATCCTCGGCGCTGGCACCATCGGCCTGCTCGTCGCCCTCTTCGCGCGCGCGACGGGTGCCGAGCCCCACCTGCTGGACCGTGAGGAGGCCAGACTGGGGCTGGCTCGTGACCTGGGGTCCGAGGGTACGTGGACCCGGGCCACACTCCCGTCGCTTCCGTGGGACGCCGTCGTCGACGCGTCCAACGACCCCGCGCTCCCCGGGTTCGCCCTCGACCTCGTCGAGCCCGGCAGGCGCGTCGTCTACATCGGACTCGCCGGCAGCCCCAGCCTGATCGACACCCGCGACCTCGCCCTCGGCGACGTCACCGCCGTCGGTGTGCTCGGCGGCTCGGCCGGTCTGGTCGGCACGATCGCCGCCTACGCCGACGGGTCGGTCGACCCCCGGCCGCTCGTCGCGGCCACCGTCGGCCTCGACGAGATCGTCGATGTCCTCGCCGGTACCCGGCCGCCCGGCTCCGGCCCCGGCCCGAAAATCCACGTCGATCCACGCCGGTAGGCCGACCTCACCGGCAGACTGCCTCAATAGAAGCGGAATGACATGGGCATCCCAGCTTCCCCACCGACGCGGCTGGCTCCCGCACCCCCCGCGGTTCTGGCCGCGCTGGAGGCCGTGGCACCGGGCATCGCCAGGACCAGGGCAACCGACCGGCTCGGCGCCGCCCACGACGCGTCCCATTATCTCCTGACCCCGCGAGCGGTTCTGGTCCCCGAGAGCGCCGAGCAGGTCGCCGCGCTGATGCGGGTGAGCGCCGCGCACGCGATGCCGCTGACCTTCCGCTCCGGCGGGACGAGCCTGAGTGGCCAGGGCGTCAGCGAGCACCTGCTCGTCGACACCCGCCGGCACTTCCGGACGATCGAGGTCCTCGACGAGGGGGCTCGGGTACGAGCGCAGCCCGGCGCGGTGCTACGGCAGGTCAACGCCCGGCTCGCACCGTACGGCCGCAAACTCGGCCCGGACCCGGCGAGCGAATCCGCCTGCACGATCGGTGGCGTCGTCGCCAACAACTCCAGCGGGATGACGTGCGGCACGCGCGCCAACACCTACGAGACGCTCGAGTCGATGACGGTGATCCTCCCCAGCGGGACGGTCGTCGACACTGCCGCCCCCGACGCGGACACGCGACTGCGGACACTGCAGCCAGAGCTAGCCGAAGGCCTGGAGCGACTGCGCGACCGAGTGCGGGGCGACGCGGAATCGGTGCGCCGGATCACGGCGCAGTTCGCGCTGAAGAACACGATGGGATACGGCCTCAACAGCTTCCTCGACCACGACACACCGGCGCAGCTGCTCGCCCACCTCGTCATCGGCAGCGAGGGGACCCTCGGATTCGTCGCGGAGGTCGTCTTCCGTACGGTGCCCGTGCACCCGGCCGCGGCTACCGGTCTGGCCGTTTTCCCCACCCTGCGGGCCGCCATGGCGGCGATGCCACACCTCGTCGCGGCCGAACCGGCGGTGGTGGAACTCCTCGACGACGAGTCGCTTCGCGTGGCGCAGACGGACCCGCGGGCCGACGACACCCTGCGCACCTTGTCGGTCGACCATCACGCCGCGCTGCTCGTGGAGTGGCAGGAGACCGATACCGAGCGGCTGGCCGGCCGCGAACACGAGGCGCAGCGCATCTTCGCCGGTCTCGACCTCGCCCTACCCGCCCGGCTGAGCCGGCACGGACGCGCCCGAGCCGCCCTGTGGCAGATCCGCAAGGGCCTCTACGCCGCCGTCGCCGGCGCCCGACCCAGCGGCACGACCGCCCTGCTCGAAGACGTCGCGGTCCCCGTCCACGCGCTCGCGGAACTCGGCGACGACCTGCGCGAGCTGTTCGCCCGGCACGGCTACGAGCGCAGCGTCATCTTCGGCCACGCCAAGGACGGCAACCTGCACTTCATGCTCAACGAGCGCTTCGGCCCCGCCAGCGACCCGCGGCGCTACGCCGAGTTCACCGAGGACATGGTCGAGGCCGTCCTCGGCCTCGACGGCACTCTGAAGTCCGAGCACGGCACGGGAAGGGTGATGGCCCCGTTCGTCAGGCGGCAGTACGGCGACGAGCTGTTCGCGGTCATGCGCGAGGTGAAGCGGCTGTGCGACCCGGGTAACACCCTCAATCCCGGCGTACTGCTCACCGACGACCCGCGGGCACACCTGCAAGACCTCAAGGTGGCCGAAGCGGTCGAGGCCGAGGTCGACCGCTGCGTGGAGTGTGGATACTGCGAGCCGGTCTGCCCCAGCCGGGACCTCACCACCACCCCGCGCCAGCGCATCGCCTTACGTCGGGAGCAGGCGGCGGCCGAGGCGGCGGGCGACCACGCCCTGGCTCGCACGCTCGCGGCGGAATACGACTACGACGCCGTCGACACCTGCGCCGTCGACGGCATGTGCGCGACCGCATGCCCAGTGCTCATCAATACCGGCGACCTGACCAAACGGCTTCGAGTGGAACGTCACGGCCGGGTGGCGCGGGCGGGCTGGAAGGCCGCGGCGAGCCACTGGGGCGGCGTGATCCGCACCGCGGACGCGGCACTCGACGCCGCCGCGACCGCACCCGCCGGGCTCGTGGAGCGGGCCACTCGGATCGCCCGCGCGATCGGCGACCCCGACGTCGTCCCACAGTGGGGCCGGGACCTGCCGGGAGGCGGGACGACCCGCCGGCCGGTGGAGGTCGCCGACGCGGACGCGGTGTACGTGCCGTCATGCCTCAACACGCTCTTCGCCGGCGCGGACGGCGGGACCGGGGTGATGGAATCGGTGCGCCGCCTCGCCCAGCGGGCAGGTATCCGGCTCCGGGTGCCTGCCGACATCGGCAACCTCTGCTGCGGGACGCCGTGGTCCTCCAAAGGACTGCCCGAAGGCTACGCGGTGATGCGGCGGCGCGTGGAGCGGGAGCTCCTGGTCGCGACCGAGGACGGCCGGCTGCCGGTGATCAGCGACGCGGCTTCCTGCAGCGAGGGCTTCGAACGCCTGGTGGCGGGCAACCCGACGATCCGCGTGGTCGACGCGGTGAGCTTCGTGGCGGACCACCTCCTCCCGCGACTTCCCGCCGGCCGTCGCCTGTCCTCTCTCGCGCTGCACCCGACCTGCTCGTCGACCCGCCTCGGACTCGACGACGCACTCGCCCGCGTGGCCGAGGCGGTAGCGGACGAGGTCATCGTGCCGGCGGACTGGCAGTGCTGCGCCTTCGCCGGCGACCGAGGCCTGCTGCATCCGGAACTCACCGCCGCCGCGACCCGCCAGGAAGCCGCGGCCGTCCGGACGGGCGGCCAGGCCGCCCACGCCTCGGTGAACCGGACATGTGAGATCGGGATGACCCGGGCGACCGGCAAGACCTACCGCCACCTGCTCGAGCTCCTGGACCAGGTGACCTCGGGTCACGGATCTTCTTCCGCCTCCAGAGGGTCGAAGCGACGGAGGTAGTCGTCGACAATCTCGGTCAACTCGGCATGGCCTGTCGCCACTCCCAGCGCTCGCTCCATGGCGATGATGCGGGCGAGACCATCGATGAGCACGCTGACCGCGGCGGGCGAGATCGACCCAAGACCGGAACCTCTTTCTTTCTGGACCCGGGCAATAGCCTGCTTCTCTACCTCCCGGAATTTTTCCGCATAGGCGGCGATTTCAAGCCTGATCGTTTTCCGATCTTGAGCGAGAACGATGAACTGCATCAGGAGCTTCACGCCGCGAGGATCCGAGTTTATCTTCCACATGGATCTCAGTGGATGGCGTGAGGAGAGGGCCCGCTTCTGCCGGCGCAGGTTGGCCTCGGCTCCTTGCCGGAATACGGCCAGGAAGAGGTCGTCCATGTTCTGGAAGTAGTAGTGGACGAGGCCGGGGTTGACGCCGACCTTCGCGGCGACCCGTCGTGCGGTTACCGCGGCGTGTCCATCGTCGAGCATCAGTTGAGCGGTCGCCTCGACAAGGGCGGCCCGCGTCTTCGAGTCCGTCGCACCCCTGCGTCGGGGGGAGAGGGAGCCGCCGGGCCTGGCGCCGGTGGGCGAGGACTTCGGGACGTCGGGCTTGGGCGTGTCCGTGTCCGACACCTCCGCAGTCGGCCGAGCCGGAGAGGTCGTCATCGGCACAGCGTATCGACGGGTGAGCGGCCGCGCGGACGTCGTGAGGACCGCCGCGCCCGGCCGGTGAGGATATCGGCGACTGTCGGAGGCCCCGTGGTGGGTCAGGGCGTCGATCGACGGTTGCCGCGGGCCACCAGCAGGGTATCCCGCCGAGGCCGCAGACCCGGTGGTGGATCCACGGCCTTGACGGACTGGCCGAGCGCGGTGTCGATCGGGTTGACCCTCCGCGAGGATGGATGCTAGACAAGCGTCCAGCATGATTGGACGCCCGACCAGCACGATCTAGCTGGTTGGTGACGCTCTGTCACGACGTCAAGGTGAGCGGAGTCACGCGATGGTGGACGTGGAGTCGGTGAACTTCTTCACCGAGTCGACATTGGTGAACGATCCCTATCCATATTTCGATGAGCTGCGTGGCCGGTGCCCGGTGCATCCGGTGGCACAGCCCGGCGTGGTCTCTGTGACCGGCTACGCGGAGGCCGTCGAGGTGTACCGCGACGGCGAGGCGTTCTCCTCGTGCAATGCGGTGAGCGGACCGTTCCCAGGGCTTCCGGTGCAGCCCGAAGGCGATGACATCGGCGCGCTCATCGAGCAGTACCGCGACCAGCTGCCGATGAGCGACTTCCTGGTGAATCTTGACGGAGATTCTCACACCATGCAGCGGGCGTTGTTGCGCAGGCTGCTGACTCCCAACCGCCTCAGGGACAACGAGGAGGCGATGTGGCGGCTGGCGGACCGTCAGATCGACGAGTTCATCGACGACGGCGAGTTCGAGGTCGGCGCGCACTACGCCAACTCGTTCTCGCTGATGGTCGTCGCGGATCTTCTAGGCGTTCCTGAGCGGGACCGCGAAGACTTCCGCAGGCAGTTGGGCGCGCTGAAGCCGGCACCGGATGTGGGCATGCCCGCCCAGGTCACGTCGCACGATCCGTTGGAGTTCCTGCACCAGCGTTTCACCGAGTACATCCAGGAGCGCCGCCGGGAGCCCCGCTCGGACGTGCTGTCCGAACTGGCGTTCGCGACCTACCCGGACGGATCCACGCCGGAACTCGACGTGGTCGTGCGTCTCTCGACGTTTCTGTTCGCGGCGGGTGGGGACACGACCGCGCGGCTGATCGCGTCCGCGATGCGGATTCTCGCCGAGAATCCGGAGTACCAGGATCTGCTGCGGGGCGACCGGCGCCGGATCGCGGACTTCGTGGAGGAGACGCTTCGCCTGGAAAGTCCGACGAAGAGCGACTTTCGCCTGACCCGGGTGACGACGAGGGTCGGGGGCGTGGAGATCCCAGCGGGAACGACGGTGATGATGCACCCCGGGGCCGCCAACCGTGATCCCCGCAAGTTCGACGAACCTGATCGGTTCCGCCTCGACCGGAGCAACGTGCGTGAGCACATCGCGTTCGGACGTGGCGCACACTCCTGCCCGGGTGGTCCGCTCGCCCGAGCCGAGGCGAGGGTCAGTATCGAACGTTTTCTTGATCGGATGACCGACATCCGGATTTCGGAGTCCGCTCACGGGCCGGCCGGTGCCCGTCACTACGAGTACGAGCCGACATTCATCCTGCGAGGCCTGACCAAGCTCCGTCTGTCCTTCACACCGATCGGCTAACGCCAAGGCGTGCGTGCCCGCCAGGCGTGGACCTGTCGTGAAACTTCTCCGGAAAGGTGTGTGACAGATCGTGGCGAGTCGTGTGGTTGTGGTGACCGGCGGCGCATCGGGGATCGGACTGGGGATCAGCGAGCGTCTTGCCGCTCGTGGAGACCGGGTTGCCCTGCTGGACATTCAAGGTGACGCCGCCCGGAAGGCCGCCGACGGCCTGAAGACGAAGGGCGGCCAGGCAGTGGGCCTGGAGGTCGATGTCCGGGACCGAGCCGCGGTCGACGCGGCGATGGATACGGTCCGCCAGACGTTCGGGCCGATCGCGATAGCCGTAACCAGCGCTGGGGCCGAGGCAGACGGCGCGTTCACGGACATCACGGCGCAGACGTGGGAACGCATCCTGGCGATCAACCTGACGGGCACCTTTCACTGCCTGCAATCGGTGGTGCCCGACATGCTGGCCGCCGGATGGGGACGGATCGTGACGATCTCGTCGTCGAGCGCACAGTCCGGCGCCGCGAACCGCGCGCACTATGTCGCCTCCAAGGGCGGCGTCATCGCGCTGACCAAGGCACTGGCGATCGAGCTGGCCCCGCACGGGATCACCGTGAACACGATCCCGCCGTCGATCATCGACACCCCCATGGCCCACGCCGCGCAGGCAGCCGGCTACTTCCCGGGTGTGGACGCGATCGCCGCGGTGACGCCGGTGCGCCGCGCTGGTGTCCCGGCCGACATCGCGGCGGCGTGTGAGTTCCTCTGCTCGCAGGACGCGGGCTTCATCACCGGCCAGCAGATCGGCGTGAATGGCGGCTGGTACCTGTGAGCCGGCCGCTGCCGCCGTCCACGCCGCGGCCCGCCTGGTCGCAGTCGCGTACCGCGATCGTGACCGGTGGTGGTTCCGGGATCGGGCTCGCCATCGCCCGAAGACTGGCGGCCGAGGGCGCCGCGGTCGCTGTCCTCGACCGTGACGCCTCCGCGGCCAGGGCCGCGGCGGACAGCATTGCCGCAGAGGGCGGACACGCCCTCGGGCTGACGGCCGACATCGCTGAGCGCGCCTCGGTCGACGACGCGGTGGAACAGGTCCGCCGGCGACTGGGCCGGCCGACGATTCTGGTCACCAGCGCCGGACTCGACGGGTTCGACCGGTTTCTCACCATCACGCCCAGCACGTGGGACCGCATCCTGGCGGTCAACCTCACCGGCACCTTCCACTGCTGCCAGGCCGTCGTTCCCGACATGGTCGAGCAGAAATGGGGCCGGATCGTCACCATCTCCTCATCCAGCGCCCAGACCGGAAACCCGCTGATGACCCACTACTCGGCGGCCAAGGCGGGCGTTGTCGGGTTCACCAAGGCCCTGGCTCTCGAACTCGGACCCGAGGGAATCACGGTCAATACCATCCCGCCTGGCTTTGTCGACACTCCCATGCTGCGCAGGTCCGAAACCCGTGGCTTTCTCGGCAAGGGCGTCGGTCAGCACGAGTCGACGACACCCGTCCGGCGGGTCGGCTTGCCCGAGGACATCGCCGCGGCATGTGCCTACCTGGTGCGCGAGGAAGCCGGCTACATCACCGGGCAGGTCATCGCAGTCAACGGCGGAAGGACAACCTGACGTGGCACGCATCGAACCGCTCGCGATCAAACAGTGGCCGGCGCGCATGCGTCAGGCGCTGGCGGCGATGGATCCACCCGAGCCACGGCACGCCCGTCCGGTCCTCGAGAACCGACCAAAGTCGATGAACACGCTCGGGGCGCTCGCGCATCACCCGGCGCTCGCCCAGGCGTTCTTCACCTTCAACGGCCACATCATCATGGCGACCACGCTGTCCGAACGACAGCGAGAGCTGCTGGTCCTGCGAGTCTCGACACTGCGCCAGTGCCCCTACGAATGGGCCCAGCACGTCTACATGGGCCGCGACGCCGGGCTGACCGACGAGGAGATCGGCCGGATCGCGTGGGGACCGGACGCGCCCTTCTGGACACCGCTGGAGGCGGCGCTGCTGCGCGCGGCCGACGAGCTGATCGCCGACGGCGCGATCAGCGGCCCGACCTGGGCGGTACTCGCCGACGCACTCGACAGCCAGCAGCTCCTCGACGTGATCTTCACTGTCGGTGCCTACGAAACGATCGCCTGGATGATGCGCTCTCTCGACCTCGACCTCGACGACGAGCTCCACCACCTGCACGCCGCCCCCGCCACCGAGAGGAATCCATGAGCATCGCCGTCACCCCGGTCTCACCCGCGGTCGGTGCCGAGGTCGTCGGACTGTCCGGCCACCAGCTCGTCGACCGGCAGGTCGCCGCGGACAGCCTCGCCGCGCTGGACACCTACGGAGTCCTCGTCTACCGCGACGCGAACATCAGCGACGACGACCTTGTCGCCTTCAGCCGCCTGCTCGGCGACGTCGTCGTCGCCCCCATGGGTGGGCTGGCCTCCTACCCCGAAATCTCCCCGATCAGCCTCGACCCGGCCAAGAGCGACCTGGCGAACTACCGGCGCAGCACGTTCTTCTGGCACATCGACGGAGTCAACGACGACGTGCCACAGAAGGCCAGCCTTCTCACCGCCCGGCAGGTCGCCGACGAGGGCGGTGAGACCGAGTTCGCCAACACCTACGCCGCCTACGACGCACTACCCGACGAGGAGAAGGAACATCTGGCGACGCTGCGCGTCGTGCACAGCTTCGCCGCCTCCCAGCTCCTGGCCCACCCCCATCCCTCCGACAAGGAACGCGCTGTCTGGAACCGGGTACCGTCCCGCGAGCACCCCTTGATCTGGACACGTCGCAGCGGACGCAAGTCACTGCTCATCGGAGCCACAACAGATCACGTCGTCGGGCTCCCCGCGCACGAAAGCCGCGCTCTGCTCAACAAACTCCTCGCCTGGTCGACCCACGAGCGCTTCGTGCTGCGTCATGACTGGCGCCGAGGCGACCTGGTCATCTGGGACAACACGGGCATGCTCCACCGAGCCCTGCCCTACCAGCCGACCGCACCCCGGCTCATGCACCGCACCACCCTGGCAGGCATCGAAGCCATCGCCTGACCCAGGCGACACGGCTCCCGAGCCGTCCATCCCATAGCCCGCGGCTGCCACCAGCCCGCAGACAGCCTCACCCGGCAGACAGCTTCACCCGACAGCTTCACCCGGCACACATGGAGGTGCTTACCGTGCGCATCGGCCTCACCGGGGGCGCATCCACGCCCGACAAGATCATCGAGCAGGCGCGTCGCGCCGAAGCCGACGGCTTCACCTCGCTGTGGTACGCCAGCGTCGTCACCGGCGACCCCCTCGTCGCGATGGCGCTGGCCGGACGCGAGACCACCAGGATCGAACTCGGCACCGCCGTCCTGCAGACCTACCCCTGCCACCCGCTCCTGCAGGCCAACCGCGCCGCGTCCGTCGCCGCCGCCATGGGTCGACCTGGGTTCACCCTCGGCATCGGGCCCTCTCACGAAGCCCTCATCCGCGACGTGTACAGGATGTCCTACGACCATCCCGGGCGCAGCACCGAGGAATACCTGACCATTCTCACCAGCCTGCTCCGCGGACACGACGTCGACTTCAAGGGCGAGGACTGGTCCACCCGCTCCGCCGGCAGGATGGTCCCGCTATCGCACCCTGTCCCGGTCCTGCTCGCGGCGATGGCCCCGCGGCTGCTACGCGTTGCCGGTGAACACGCGGACGGCACCGTGTTGTGGATGGCACCCGCCCGCGCGATCGAGACACACGTCGCCCCTCGGGTCCGCGCCGCCGCGACCGCCGCCGGACGGCCCGCGCCACGCGTCGTCGCCGGCCTCCCCGTCGCCCTCCACGACGACCTCACCGAAGCCCGCGCGGCCGCCGCCGCCCACGCAGCCACCTACGGCGGAATGCCGAACTACCAGCGCATCCTCGCCATCGGCGGTGCCAACGACCCGGCCGACGCCGCCATCGTCGGCACCGAGACATCTGTACGCCACCAACTCCAGTCCCTCCTCGACGCCGGCGCCACCGACATCTGGGCCGCTGTCTTCGGAATTGGCGACACACCAGCAGCCAGAGCCGCGTCAGCCCGCCGTACCGTCGCCCTGCTCCGCGAACTCCTTGACCCCACCGACCCAAACCCGCACGCCACCACCAGCGAACTGGCGAAGCAGCGGAGCACGCGATGAACGTGACTGTCAACCAAGTCAGATGCGAACAGAACGCCCTTTGCGTTAGCATCGCACCCACCGTCTTCGAACTGAGCCCCGACGACCACCTGACGGTGCTCGACGACAACCCCGACGACGATTTGGCACCCGACATCCGTGCGGCCGCCGCGGCCTGCCCACGACAGGCCATCCTCCTCACGGGCGCCTAGCGCGGCCTCCCACACGCGCGCCACGCGCCAGCCAATCCGGCGCAGGAACGCGGACACCCACGCGTGTTTCGACGAGATCGATCACACCGCGTTGATGGACCGGATAAGAAAACGGATCAAGGACAAGCGCGTGTTGGCCCTGGCCAAGGCCGGAGGGTGCAGAATTTCTCGGCTTGGCCCGAAGGAAACGAAGTGGCCGCCGCCCAGGGCCTTCCCGCCCGTTCGTTGGCCGCTGCGTCGGCCGCCGTGTCCGCGATGATCGGAGATAACTGATGACCACTTCGTCCCACCCCGTTCGCGTCATCCAGTGGGCGACCGGGAAGATCGGCCAGATCTCGATTCGTCACTTCGCCTCGAACCAGATGTTCGAGCTGAAGGGCGTGTACACGACCTCCGCCGACAAGGACGGCGTCGATGCCGGCGTCCTCGCCGGGATCGGCCCGATCGGCGTCGCCGCCACGACAGACAAAGCGGCGATTCTCGCGCTGGAGGCCGACTGCGTGAACTATCTGCCGCTGGCGGTCGACGTCGACGACCTGGAGTCGCTGCTGCGGTCGGGGAAGAACGTCGTGACCGCGGTGGGCCTGACCTTCCCGCAGCCGGACGACGAACGGACCATCCGGCTGCGGACCGCCTGCGAGGCCGGGGGAACCACGCTGCATGGCGGCGGCATCCACCCGGGCTTCATCGGCGACATCTTCCCGCTCGTCAGCTCCCGGCTGATGAGCCGGATCGACCAGCTGGTCGTGACCGAGGTGTGCGACTTCAGCGACCATCCCGGCGCTGCCATGATCTTCGGTCTGTTCGGATTCGGGCTTGAGCCCGACGAGGCCCGCGGGCACGCCCAGGCGGTCATGGGGGAGATCGACGCGCCCTACCAGGAGTCCATGGCCCTGCTCGCGGCCGCACTGGGCCTCCAGGTCGAGAGGTACACCCACGAACTGGTCATGGCCGTGAGCGACCGGGATCTCACCGTCGCGGCAGGGGAGATCAAGGCCGGGACGGTGGCCGGGATGCGCCGGCGGTGGGAGGCGATCGTCGACGGCCATCCCGCCCTCGTCTTCCTGTCGAACTGGAAGATGGCCGACGACCTCACGCCCGACATCTGTGACGGCACGAACCGCTACATCGTCGATTTCGTCGGCGAGCCGTCCACGCGGATCACCCTCGAGCATCTGGAACCCAGCGCGACCGGCGACCCCGGCTACCCGGGCCGGATCTGGACGGGCATGTCGGTCGTCAACCTGATCCACGACGTCGTGGCCGCGCCGCCCGGCATTCGGACCCACCTTGACCTGCCCCTCGGCCGGCCGCGCGGCCTCTTCCACAAGGGCGAGACTTGGCATCCTTCGGCTTGAGCCGGGTCGTACTCGAACCATGAAAGGCGTCGCCTTGACCACTTGATTCCGCCCACTGACGCCGATCCTGAACCTTGTGGCGCAAGCGACCTGGCAGCTCGCGGAGTCTCGGACCTCGGCGCGGTAGTCGGCTTAGCCGGAGCTCAGAGTGCGCGCGCCAGTTCGAGGCGTCTTCACCGACAATCACGGCACCCCAGCGCTGTCAAGGCGCACTTTTAAGCCTTCCCCTCGGCGGTGACGCACGTTGCCGCTTGACTGGATGATCATTTCTTGATGGGGTGCGCGGCATGTCCGATGTGCTGAGCCATTGCCGACGCTCGAGCCCGCAGCGCGTTCGGCGATGGCGCGACCCGTGGCCTGGATTCCGCTCCGAATCTTGAAATTGTTTTCCTCACACAAGCCGTCGGCCACTCGTCGTAAGCGGTTCGGCGTTCCTTCGTAATCTCCAACATCCGGCGACAAGGTGGAAGCATGTTAAACATCTGGAGACCGGCCCCCCAGCGGGCATCTGTCCCATCGCCAGGAACCGGTGCAGCCTCGCAGCCGCGCACCCGCCCGGCCGGGTTACAGCTCGTTGGCGTCGCCCTTTTGGCTACGAGTCTGGCCTTCGTCTCAGCATGTGGCGGCGGCTCCGACGACCAGGGTGGCTCCACCCCCGCGGCCAGCGGCTCCGCGGGGTCCGAGGACCTACTCGGCCCGATCGCCAAGGCCACCGGCGCCCCGGTCAAGATCGGTGTGATCACGGATGGGGCCAGTCCGATCGCGGACCATCGAAACGACAATAGAGTGGCCGAAGCCACGGCCAAGTGGCTCAACGAGCACAAGTCCGGCATCGGCGGCCACCCTATCGAGTTGACGATCTGCGAGACCCTGGGTGATCCGTCCAAGGCCACGGACTGCGGCAACGAGCTGGTCGGTGACGGCGTCGCCGCCGCCCTCATCGGCACGTCCGCCGTCATCGAGAGCGCTTGGAAGCCACTGAACGACGCGCATATCCCCGTCATGCTCTACGGCTCGGACCATCCCGAGGTGCTCGGCAGCCCGACGACCTTCTCGCTGGCCAGCCCGACCTTCTCCGTGATTGACATGCCGATTCAGGTCGCCAAGGACGAGGGTAACAAGAAGGTCACCGCCATCGTCATCGACGTGCCCGCCGCGCTCCACTCCGCCCAGGAGGTCGCGCCGCCCCTGTTCCAGAAGGCCGGCATCGGCTACGAGCTCCTCCGGATCGCTCCGGGTACCGCTGACATGACACCCCAGATGCAGCAGATCGCCGGTAACGGCTCCGACCAGGTTTTCATCATCGGGAACGACTCGTTCTGCATCAGCGCCATGAACGGCCTCAAGGCCGTCGGCTTCACCGGCACCATCAGCGCCATCTCCCAGTGCATCACCGACGCCACCCGTAAGGCGGTCCCCGGCAGCACGCTCAAGGGTATGGTCATAAGCGCCACGGCGCCGGTCGGCCCGGACAGCCCGTCGATGGAGCTTTACACCAAGGTCGCCGAGACCTACGGCAAGGGCATCGACCTCAGCTTCCAGGACAGCATGATCATGTTCATGATCATGTCCGGCTTCCAGGCGGGGACGCAGGGCATCACGGGCGACATCACTCCCGCGACCATTACCTCGACGATCAAGGCGATGAAGGAGACGGAGCTGCCGGGCGGCGGCGGGATCAAATACCGCTGCAACGGCAAGGCCATCCCGGCGGAGCCCGCTGTCTGCGTCCTCGGCGGCCTGTCAACGACCCTGGACAGCAAGGGCCAGCCGGCTAAGTACAAGGTCCTCGGCAACACGCCGATCGCGGGCTGACGGGCTGCGGGATGAGCCTGCCTCGCAGCTAGCGCAGGATGCGCGATGAAACTGGCACGGGTGGCGCCGAGTCCACAGGCCCCCACATCGCCGACAAGTTCGGCGTCACCCGGCCAACCATTTCCTACGTCGCTCGGGTCGCCGCTGCGTTCGCCTGACGCTCAGGCCGCGTCCGCGGCCTGAGCGTCTCGGTCGCCGGCCGTGAGGACAAGGTCCAGCGAGCTGCAGGCGAGACGGCGGGCCGGACGGAGTGCGAACACCTGCCTGCCGGCTTGCCCGGCTCCGCAGGGGTGTCGGTAAGGCTTCGCCGGCTGCTGGGGGTCACCAGCGGGTCACGGGTTCGGTGTCCAGCTTCAGGGGCCGCGCGTAGGACAGGTCGCTGGTGTCCCAGGTTCCCTTCAGGAAGCCCTTGAAGGCGCCGGAGTTCAGGAAGGAGGCGTCGGTGGTGAAGGACCATTCGATCGTGCAGCGCCGCAGGGTGATCTTCCACGTGCCGTCGCGTCGTTCGAGCCGGTCCAGGTAGCGGCCGCCCATGAAGGCGAGGGTCTTGCCGTCGCGGCCCACCATCGTGCCGATGACGTAGCTTTCTGCGTGCGCCTCGTCGCCGTCGATGTCGCAGGTGTGGGTCGTGATGTTGTGCAGGTGGTCGGCGAACACCGTCGAGTGCCGTCCGTTGGCCCATGCGGCGTATTCGGGGCCGGGGATCACGTCCGGGCCGTGCTCGTCGATCCCGTCGCAGGCGTAGACGCTCGTCATCAGCTCGGCGTCGTGCCGGTCGTGGCCGCGGGACTGCTTGTTGACGCAGTCGAGGATCTCGATCCGGTCCTTCACATAGCGGATCTCGCGACGCAGTTCCTCGAGCTCGCTGTCGGTACTCATGCTGCTCCCTTGTCATCCGGGTTCGGAGTTGGGGTGTCTCGGGTGTGAGTGGGCGCGCCGCGTGGGACGTCGCAGAATGGCTGGTCGCGGTGGAGGGCCGGCCTGGTGGGCGTGTCGAGAGGGCGCTCGCCGACGAGGAACCGAGCCGCGCTCCTCCTCTGAGTCCTCCTGGCCCTTCGGGGCGGCCCGCCGGCTGACACGTCACGCTCGCTGACCCGCGCACGCCCCAGCGGCCAACAGCCGCCGGAACTCACGTCCCAGCGGCCAAGGGCCGCTCGGGTCAGGCTGGCGCGCCCGCAGTTACGTTCATTTCCGTTCCAGACCATGTGAATTCGTCGGCAGGGGTCGCTAGCGCGAGCAAGTTGGCGATACGCTGCTGAGCGTGTCGAAGGTCGAGACGATGGCCGCTGCGGCGGGACGGCGTGTTACGGCCGCCGACGTCGCGCGGGCGGCGGGGGTGTCGCCCGCCACGGTGGGCTTCGTCCTCAATAACACCCGTGGGCAGACGATCTCGGAGAGCACCCGTGCGCGTGTGCTGGAGGCGGCGTCGCGTTTGGCGTATCGGCCGAACAGCGCGGCCCAGGCACTCGTCAGTGGCCGCAGCAGGATCATCCTGCTCGTCCTGCCGGACTGGCCGTTGGAGTTCCTCCTCCGGAACTGGCTCGACGAGGCGTCCCGCGTGCTGGACGAGTCCGGCTACTCGCTGGTCACCTACGCCCGCCGTCCCAACGGGGCGACCCGCCCGCTGTGGGAGTCATTGAACCCGGACATCGTCTTCGGGCTCGTCCCGTTCAGCGACGACGACTTCGTCTCGATGCGCGGCTGCGGGATCCGGCGGATCTATCCCGACCCTGCCCGCTGGGACAACACCGAACTCAGGATGGCCGTCCGTACCGGACCCGAGCTGCAGGTGGCGCACCTGCACGAGCGCGGGTTCACGAAGCTGGTATACGCCGCGCTCGAGGAACCGAGACCATACTCTCTCGTCGAGGCACGCCACCGTGCCGCCTGCGACCACGCGGATTCGCTCGGACTGCCGCCGCCGGATCTTCGACTCATCAACTACCGTGATGGATCCGCCGAGCGCGTCGTGCGTGACTGGCACGCCGCCGGGGTCACCGGCGTCGTGGCGTTCAACGACGACGTCGCCGCGACCGTGGTCGGTGCCGCACTGCGGGCGGGAATGCGGGTGCCTGCGGATCTCGCGGTGATCGGCCACGACGACAGCCTCATCGCGGCGACGTTCGCCCCTGCCTTGTCGACCATCGGGTTCGACACCACCGCCCTCGGCCGTGGGTTCGCCTACTTCGCCCTCCACGAAGTTGAGGGCCATCCGCTGCAGCGATGGCAGGCGCCCGAGAACGCCGCCGAACTCGTACACCGCGAAACCACCTGACCGCTCACCCGCTCAGCCGGAGGCACGAGCGGGTGAGCCAAGAATCCACGCCAGCCCGTACCTCTCTAGTACGGCAGCCGTAGTTTTGTGATCAGTTGATCTGGGTGGGCTGCCGGTGGGTGGCCCGGTCGGCATGGACGCGCGTCGTTCCGGGACGTGTCAGGGATGACCCGCGCGAAGCGCTGATGCGGGCCCTAGCGGTCCCTCTGTTGCGCCACGAGCTGGCTGTTCTGCGTCGCCAGGTCGTTCGACGACGGTTAACCTGGGCGGATCGGGCGATGTTCGCTGCGGCCTGTCGCATCCAGCCAAGCCCGCCGATCGTTACTCCAAGTTTTGTTGCGGCCCCCAACGGGTAGCGCGCGGTAGGCCGTGGCCACGTGTGCTTGCGTCGCTGCGATCAGGGCACACTGACCGCGCGAGTTGTCTGTGGCGCCGTGGGGGGCAGGCACGTGGGATCGCAGCGCACGGGACCGAGCCGGGATCCGCCGGCGGTGTTGCGGGTGGAGCTGCTCCATGAGAGCGAGCGGACCCGGGTGAGCCGTCTGGTGTTCCCGGCTCGGACTGTGATCCGTAAGGAGCCGCTCGGGTCAGGTGCGCAGCGGCGGTTGCACCATGAGGTTGAGATCCTGGAAGGGCTGTCCGGTATCAAGGGGATTGTGGGGTTGGCGGCCGGCGCGCAGCCCTGTCCGGGTTCTATCCTGCTGGTCGACGTGGGTGGCACGGCGCTGTCCGAGTGGCGCACTCCCTGCTGTCCGGGCGAGCTGCTGGACTTGGCCGTGTCGTTGGCGCGCACTGTGGCGGAAATGCACCGCCGTGGCGTGATGCATCGGGATATCAGCCCCGCGAACATACTGGTGGGTGAGGATCGAAGAACGGCGTTTCTGGCTGATTTCGCGGTCGCGACAACGTTTGTGGAAGTTCAGCCGGAGTTCGTTCATCCCAGCGAGGTTGTCGGGACGATTCCGTACCTGGCACCTGAGCAGACCGGCCGGACCGGTCGCCCGGTGGATCAGCGAGCTGACCTGTACGCGCTCGGGGCGACGCTCTACGAGCTCGCGACCGGCGCGCCGCCGTTCGGCGCCGGCGACCCGTTGAAGGTCATTCATGATCATCTCGCGCGGGTGCCGGTGGCACCATCGGTGCTGAACCCGGCGGTGCCCACAGGGTTGTCGGCGATCATCACGCACCTGTTGGCGAAGGAGCCAGATGATCGCTACCAGAGCGCGGACGGACTATTGAGTGATCTTGCCGTCGTGCGTCGTGGCGGCGTGGTGACGCATCCGGGTGACCACGATCTTCCGTCGCGGGCTTTGGCGCCGTCCCGGCTGTCCGGGCGGGACGAGGAGATCGGCGAGCTGGGCGCCGTGTTCGTCGAGGCAATGGCGGGCCAGCGCCGGGGGATCCTGGTCAGCGGAGCGCCAGGGGTCGGCAAGACGTGGCTGGTCAACGAGTTGCGGCCGATCGTGGCCAGCAGTGACGGCTGGTTCGTGGCCGGCAAATTCGACCAGTATCGCCGCGACCAGGAGTACGACGGAGTTCGGCAGGCGCTGCGGGCGCTGAGCCGGCTGCTACTGGCCGAGCCGGAGGACGACCTGGCCGAGGTGCGTGACCAGATGCTGGGGGCCTTGGGCGCGAACTCCGGGCTGCTTGCCGCGGTCGCGCCGGAGATGGCCACCCTGTTGAAGGTTCCCCCGGAGCCGGGGGACCCGCTGACCGCTCAGGTGCGGACCCAACACGCCGCGGCCGCGGTCCTACGCGCGGTCGCCTGCCGGAAGCGGCCGGTGGTGTTCTTCGTCGACGACCTGCAGTGGGCGGGTCGGACACCGCTGGGCGTCCTCGACCTGATCTTCGACGGCGAGGAACAGGTCGAGGGACTGCTGCTGGTCGGGGCCTACCGGGAGAGCGAGGTGGACGCCGCTCATCCGCTGACGCCGATGCTCGCCCGCTGGCATCGCCGCCCGACCGGGCCACGCCACCTGCGGTTGGGCAACCTGGCGCCGGCAGGCCAGGCCGCCATGATGGCCGACCTGCTGCGCCTGCCCCCACGGCTCGCCACGGAGCTGGCACGGCTGATCGCGCCTTCCACCGGAGGTAATCCGTATGACACGGTCGAGCTGCTCACCATGCTGCGTCACGAGGACGCGCTGACGGTCCGAGACGGTCGCTGGCGGTGGGACCGGGACACGCTGCGTGCCCGGCTGGACCGCGTGGACATGTCCGATCTGCTGGCCGCCCGGGTGGCCCAGGTGCCGCCGGATACGACGGATGTTCTGACGACGATGGCATGTCTGGCTGGTCGTGTTGAGCTGGACGTTCTGGCGGCCGCGGCGGGGCTTGCGGAGAACGAGGTCGAGCGGCGGCTTGCCCCCGCGTTCGCTGACGGCCTGCTGGTGCTGGAGTCCGACGGCCGGGCGACCATCCGGTTTCACCACGATCGGGCGCAGGAGTCCGTCCTGCGTCGTGTCAGCTCGCAGGAACAGCGCGACGTGCGGTTGCGAGTGGCCCGTCGTCTGGCCAGCCGACCTGCGTTCTTCGCGGTGGCGGCGCAGCAGTACCTGTCCGTGGTGGACGCCGTGCACGTTCCGGCGGAGCGGCGGCTCATGGTCCGACTCTTCCGGCGTGCCGCCGACGAGGCGAAGCTCCTGAGCAACTATCCGCTGGTCGAGAGGTTCCTGGCCGCGGCGGTGACGCTCATCGACCCGGTCGACACCGACCAGCTGATCGCCGTCCACATTGACTGGCACGCCGCCCTGTACAGCCTTGGCCGTCTCGACGAAGGGGACGAGGTCTACCAGACCATCAGCGAGCTGTGTACCCACGCCTCGCAACGCGCGGCTGCCACCGTGGTGCAGCTGCGCAGCCTCACCAACCGTGGCTGCGCCGGCGAGGCGATGCGGCTCGGTCTTCGCGAGCTGCGACAACTCGGCCTCGCCGTCCCGGACCGCGACCACCTGGAAGCGGATATCGCCCGCAGGCTCGACATGCTCTACCGGTGGATCGACCAGACCAGTGATTCCGACGACCTGGGACGACCGGACATCACCGACCGCTCGCGACTCGGCGCTATCAAGGTTGTCGACGGGCTCATGCCTGCGGCGTACTTCGCCGACCGGGCGATGATGGCCTGGCTTACCGCGACGGCGCTTCAGCTGTGGGCACGATACGGCCCGGATCCCACCCTGGCCGGCCCTGCGGGCCTCGCCACGTTTGTGACCATCGCCCGCGGCCACGACTACCGCACCGGGTACCGCATCCTCCGCCGGATCCTCGCTGTCTGTCAGGCACGCGGCTACGGCGCTGCCCTGCACCGAGTGCGGTACCTGTACCTGCTCAGTACCGGCCACTGGTTCGATCCGCTCGAGGAGAACGTGTCCGCCGCGTATCGCACGCTGGAGGATCTGATCGAGGCCGGTGACCTGCAGTACGCGTGTTGGACCCACGCCCTGCTGGGATGGAACCTGCTGGACTGCGCACCGTCGCTCGACGCCTTTGCCGCCGAGGTCGACGAGGCGATGGCGTTCGCCACGCGCACCGGCAACCTCTACACGGAAGAGTCGTTCCGGATGTGGCGGCAGCTGGTACGAGTGCTGCGCGGAGCGGCCTGTTACTCGGCGGCCGACGAGGCGGCCCAGGTGAGTTCGCTGACCGCCAACCAGGCCGCGATCGCCAACCTGCACCTGACCCGAGCACTGGCCGCGGCCATCCTCGATCATCCGGCTGATCTGGTCCGGCACGCCGAAGCGCTGATGCCGTGGCTGCCGAGCATCGAGGCGACCTACCAGGTAGCCCAGGCGCGTCTGCTGCGGGCCCTGGCGCTGGCGGAGCAGGTTCGCACGGCTGACCTGGCCCAGCGCGACGCCCACCTCGCCGAACTCGACGAGTCCATCGAGTGGCTGGCCGCGCGCACCGCGGACGCACCGGCCAACTTCCTGCACCTCCTACGCCTGGCGGAAGCGGAACGTGCCTGGGCCACCGGCGCGTTCCACGAAGCAATACACACCTTCGACCTGGCACAGCGAGAAGCCGCCACCAGGGCACGCCCCTGGCACCGCGCACTGATCCTGGAACGGGCCGCCCGGTTCTACCTCGCCCACGGCATCCAGGAAACCGGCCACCTTCTGCTCGCCGCCGCCCGCGATCACTACCTCGCCTGGGGCGCGACCGCCAAAGTCAGCCAGCTCGACTGGGCCCGCCCGGCCGTCCACGCCGAACCCACCGACACGCAGCCGGCCAGCCCGCTGCCGGAGCAGCCCGCCGCCTACCGCGCCACGGTCACCACCGGCACCCTCGACCTCGGCGGCATCGTCACCGCCTCCCAGGCACTCAGCTCCGAGACCGGCATCGAGGGCCTACGAAGAAGACTCGTGGACACCCTGTCCACCATGACCGGCGCCACCACCGTCCACCTCCTGCTCCACGACCCGCACGACCACAGCTGGTCCCTGCCCAGCAGCAACGGCGCCACGATCTCGCTCCGGCAGGCCAGCCACCACCGCCTCGTGCCGTCCTCGGTCATCCGCTACGCCGAACGCACCCGCGAACCCCTCAATAGCCCCGACGCCACCCGCGACGACCGGTTCCGCGCCGACCCCTACTTCCTCGACCAGGACCGATGCTCACTGCTGGCCGTACCCATCACCATCCGTGGCGACCTACGGGCCATGCTGCTGCTGGAAAACCAGATGATCCGCAACGCGTTCACCACCGAACGCCTCGAGGCGGTCACGCTCGTCGCCGGACAGCTCGCGGTCTCCCTCGACAACGTCCTCGTCTACACCTCACTCGAACGCAAGGTCGCCGAACGAACCCGGCAACTCGCCGCCGCCAACCAGAGGCTCGAACAACTCTCCACCATCGACCCCCTCACCGGACTCGCCAACCGACGGCGCCTCGACGAGATCCTCGACACCGCATGGCACCAGGCCCGAGGCCAAGCCACACCCCTCGCCCTCGCCATGATCGACATCGACCACTTCAAGCCCTACAACGACCACTACGGACACACCTCCGGCGACCACTGCCTCCAACACGTCGCCACCTGCCTCGCCGACAACATCCGCCCCACCGACACAGCCACCCGCTACGGCGGCGAAGAATTCCTCATCGTCATGCCACACACCAACCTCGACACCGCCACCACACTCACCCAGAACCTCCGCGCCGCCGTCACGAACCTCGCCGAACCACACCCCCTGGACACCTACGTCACCATCAGCATCGGCGTCGCAGCCACCACCCCCACCCTCACCACCAGCCAGGCGACCCTCATCGACCTCGCCGACAGCCAGCTCTACCAAGCCAAAAACCACGGACGTAACCGGGTGGAAGCAGCACAGCTACCCTCCACACCGCAATAGCAGCGGAAGACTGGTGGTGCCACCGGACGGCATCCAGGCCAGGCGGGGGCCGCCGGGCCTATTCCGTCCCGGATCAGGGGACTGTTCCGTGACGGCTCTGTTCCAATTTCGGCTCCGTTCCACTTCCGCTATTGACCGAGTGTGAGCGGCTACAAAAGCGAGGCAGCGGAGGGCCAATCCTTGCAAATGCCGGCACACTGGGATCGAGCCCACGCAGGGGCGGCCGCAGCGGCGACGACCCTGGAAGTTCGCATCATTGGACAAAACTGGCACGTGCTGGGGCGCGGCGTGGACGCCACTCGCTGGGTGACAGCGTCGTCGCTCTGCGCGGCAAAGTGGTGGCCTATGGCAGTCCTCGAAGCTGAGTCCCGGATGCTCACACGTCCTCGCGGTAGCGCTCGACGCTGACGGCCTTCGTGTCGGCCGGGTCACCTCATCTCGGTCGGCCCGACACTTGCGATCAGTGATATGATTACGATCATACTTCAATCGTCCGCACGGGATGGTCGTGGGTTGGGCCGCGGGAACCCGGGCCTCTCGGCCTGCGGCCGTCGAGCCGCGGACTGCCGCCGCGGTCTGGGAGACATGGGAAGGGAACTATGGCGATCTACACTGCTGACACGCTTGTGAACCGCGCTGTCGCGGTGCGTGTCGGCGGTCTTCACGTGCCGGCGAACTCCTCGGTGGGTGTCCTGAGGCTTACCCACCGGCCGAGGGCGTCCATGAACGCGATCGCACCGTTCCTGACGCGGGTCGACCTGCGCACGGCCGGCTCGCCGCTGTCGCCCGCCTTCTGGCCGTCGACTGGGACCGGCTCAGGTGCGAGTTGCGGGCGATCAGCCAGCCGGTCCCGTATGCCAACGGGATCCACGACGTGGTGATCCCCGCCGTCGCCTCCTACAGGGCGGTCGAGCAGGTCCCCGACTCCACATTCGCCGCCTACCGCGACGCTGGCCATGCCTCCTGTTCCAGCACATTGACGAGTTCGTCGCCCAGGTCGACCTCTTCCCCGCGGAGGTTTTTCCGTTCTCTCCTGGGGCGGCGAGTGGGTGTGGCGCCCCACGTTCGCAGAACATGACAAAAGGGACATGCTCATGAATAATAATGGACAAAGGGTGCGGTACGACGTGGTGACGTCGTTCAAGAACGCGCAGACCCGGACCGTCTCCGCCGGTGGCGTGGGTTTCGCCTACCGCGAGCTCGGCCCGGAGACCGGCGTCCCGGTGGTCTTTCTGACCCACCTGGCCGCGGTCCTCGACAACTGGGACCCTCGGGTCGTCGACGGCATCGCCACGAGACACCGGGTCATCACGTTCGACAACCGGGGCGTCGGCGCGTCCACCGGCTCGACGCCGAACACCATCCAGGCGATGGCCGAGGATGCCGTCATGTTCATCCGGGCGCTGGGTCTGGACAAGGTCGACCTGCTCGGCTTCTCCATGGGCGGTATGATCGCCCAGGTTATCGCTCGGGACGAGCCGCAGCTCGTCCGCAAGATGATCATTGCGGGCACGGGGCCCGCCGGCGGCGAGGGCATCAAGAACGTCACCAGACTGTCGCATCTGGACACCGTCCGGGGACTGCTCACGTTGCAGGACCCGAAGCAGTTCCTTTTCTTCACCAGGACTCCCGACGGGCGTCGGGCAGGCAAGGAGTTCCTGGCCCGCCTGAAGGAACGCACCGAGAACCGGGACAAGGCAATCTCCCTCAGGTCCTACGGCGCGCAGCTCAAGGCCATCCACCGGTGGGGACTGGAGCAGCCGTCCGACCTCTCCGTCATTCACCAGCCCGTGCTCGTCGCGAACGGCGAGAGCGACAGGATGGTGCCGACGAAGAACTCGGCCGACCTGGCTCGCCGCCTACCAGACAGCGAGCTGGTGATCTACCCCGACGCCGGCCACGGCGGCATCTTCCAGTTCCACGGGCAGTTCGTCGAAAAGGCCCTCGAATTCCTCCAGCGGTAGTCGAGGGAGGTGGTTTCCCGCCCGCCGCTACGGCGATGCTGGCCAAGATTCTGGCGGTGCCGCCCGCCGGACCGTGCGCCCGCCGCAACCTGTGGGCACCGGATCGTCCAGCCCGGCCTTGGCCAGACCGTCGACCCAGACGCCTTGCTCCAGCACTGCGCGCGCAGCCTCGGCGGCTACAAGCGACCATTGCGATCCACGTGATGGAGTCGCTCCCACGCAACGCCGTCGGCAAGGTGGCCAAGTCCACACTCCGCGCACTCCCCACCAACAGTGCGCCACCCCCAAGGAAGGTTGAGATGAAGGCGTTCGTCGTCGAGTCCTACGGCAAAGGCGGCCTCAGAGCCGTGGACGTAGCGAGACCGACCGCGGGTGACCACGACGTGCTCGTCCAGGTCGTCGCGGCCAGCGTTAACCCGCTCGACAAGATGGTCCGTGACGGCGAGTTCAAGCAGCTCCTGAAGTACAAGACACCCTTCGCGCTCGGCCACGATGTCGCGGGAGTCGTGACGGAAACAGGTGCCTCCGTCCGCGAGTTCAAGGTCGGCGACGAGGTCTACGCCCGACCGCGCGACCTGCGCATCGGCACGTTCGCGGAGTTCATCGCGATCGACGAAGGCGACGTGGCCTTGAAGCCCACAGCACTGTCATTCGAGGAGGCCGCCGCAGTTCCGCTGGTTGCCCTCGCGGCATGGCAGGCCCTGGTCGACCTCGCCGGGATGGAGCCGGGGCACAAGGTTCTCATCCACGCCGGCGGAGGAGGCTTGGGATCGACGGTTGTCCAGGTCGCCAAACACCTCGGTGCGTATGTGGCGACAACCGCCCACACCAAGGACATCGAAAAGGTTCGCGACCTCGGTGCCGACGAGGTCATCGACTACACCAAGCAGGACTTCGCCGAGATTCTCGCCGGCTACGACGTCGTACTGGATTCGCTCGGCGGTACCAACCTGGAGAAGTCGCTGACCGTACTCAAGCGCGGCGGACTCGCAATCAGCGTGGTGGGGCCGCCCGATCCCGGCTTCGCTTCGCAGATCGGCCAGCCCCTCCTCAAACCGGTTATGGCAATCATGAGCCGCAAGATCGCCAAGCAGGCCAAGAAGCTCGGCGTGCATTACTCGTTCTTCTTTATGCGCGCCGACGGAGCTCAGCTCGCGAAGCTGGCGCCCCTGTACGACGGCGGAACGCTCCGCCCCGTCCTTGATCGGACGTTCGCCTTCGATCAGACGCTGGACGCCATGGCCTACGTTGAGCAAGGCCGAGCCAGTGGAAAGATCGTCGTCACCCACAGGACCAACGCGTGACCGACGTCGGCCCTGCCTCGGCTGCGCGCCGGCAGTTGCGTAGTGGGGCTCAAGCACCTGATCCCACCGGCCAAGCGTGCGCCACTGCGGATCCTCGGAGAACGCCGGCTGGGCACGGAACAACACACCGCCGTAGACGAGGCTGGCTCCCCCCGCGCCCGACTGCGTCGAGCTAAAGACGTGGCGAAAGAGGAGGTTCGCCTGATGCCGTGCAAACCCAAACTCGGCGCCCACACGAAGCGACGCCGATCAGACGCTGATGTGGCTGCATCCGTCGCTCATCGTCTTCGTGGTCTGTTACGGACTGGACTGGGTGGCGACCGTGCCACCGACGGTCGCGCTGTGTCGCGTTCATTTCGGCCTCGAACGGTCGGGCGTTGTGTTCGGATGGGTTTTTGCGAGCCACATGGTTGGCGCAGGCGTCGCCGCGTCGTACGCTGACTGGGTCCGGCAGGTGCATGGCGACTACTTGGTGGCTTGGATCACGGCCGGCGGGCTCTGCTTCCTCGCCGCAATCCGGTGCCTGACGATCCCTCGTGTCAACGCGGTAACATCAGGTTCCCCAGCCGGCCAGCAGTCCTCAAACCACCCCGCACGCCAAGCCCTTTCTGGGTTGGTGTGCGGGGAACCGCGAGTGTCAGGACTGACCAGTTCAGCGTTGCACGAGGTTCATCCGGGAGGTGAGGCCGGGTGGACGCAGGAGCGCAGCAGCCAGCTCTTCATCGGCTCGGCCCTGTGGGTGGCCCAGTTGTCCAGGACCAGGCGCAGGTCGTAGCCGGCATGCACCGAGGCGTCCGCCATTTCCAAGAGGCGCAGGAACGCTCCCCGACGAACAGCTTGATATTCTATGATGAACCCGGAAATTGAGATTCAGGACGCTAGTCGATCTCTGCCAACGCTTCCGGTCCCGGGCCTGCCGCCTGCCCAAGAAGGATTTCCCGTTTCGTGGTCTGTCGCATCCGCGACAACCGGAGCACTAGCTGTGTAAGGAGAAATGCGTGACCAGACTTGACGACCGGGTTGTTCTCGTCACCGGAGCCAACCGCGGCCTGGGACGTGAGTTCGTCGCCCAGCTGACCGAGCGTGGAGTCGCGAAGATATTCGCGGGGGCGCGAGACCCGAGATCGATAGACAGCCGTGACCCGCGAGTCGTGGCGCTACAACTTGACGTCACTGATCCCGAGTCGATCCGTCGGGCCGCCGGTGTGGCATCGGACGTGAGCATCGTGGTCAACAACGCAGGAATCAGCACGCCCACCTCAGTTCTCGAGCCTGATACCACCAAACTGCGGCGAGAGCTGGAGGTCAACTTCCTGGGGCCGCTGGCGGTGACCTCTGCGTTCATCGACGGTGTGGTCGAGAGGTCCGGCGCGGTAGTGAACGTGGCGTCGGTGCTGGCGTGGCTCGCCGTCGGACAGAGCTACAGCGCCTCGAAGGCCGCGCTGTGGAGCGCAACCGAGGCAATGCGTCTGGAGCTTCGCCCACGCGGTGTACAGGTGCTCGGCGTGCACATGGGTTACGTCGACACTGACATGACTTCAGGCGTCGACGCCCCGAAGGCCTCCCCTCGAGACGTCGTCTCCCAGGTGCTCGACGGTCTGGAGAGCGGGGCCGACGAAGTGCTGGCAGATGACCTCGCTCGCGCTGTGCGATCCCAGCTCCACCTGGCGTTCGACAGTCGGTACGCGCCGTTCCTTGCGTCCTAGCCTAGAGCCTGTTGGCCGCCCTTCTGGAGCTCGTCGAAACGGCAGACCGCGAGGCCGCATCGTGGCGATCTACAACCTGCCGGATCTTCCCTACGACTACGCCGACCTGGAACCGGCGATCTCGGGGGAGATCCTGGAACTGCACCACGACAAGCACCACGCGACCTACGTCGCCGGAGCCAACACCACCCTGGACAAGCTCACCGAAGCACGGGAGAAGGGCGACTTCGCCGCGATCGTCGGGCTGGAGAAGACCTTGGCGTTCAACGTCTCCGGACACATCCTGCACTCGATCTACACGCAGAACCTGTCCCAGACGGCGGCGACAAGCCCGACGGCGCGCTCGCCGACGCCATCGACGCGTCTTTCGGGTCCTTCGACGGCTTCAAGGCGCAGCTCACCGCGGCAACCACCACGGTCCAGGGGTCCGGCTGGGGCGTGCTCGCCTACGACCAGCTCTCCGGCCGTCTCCTCGTCGAGCAGGTCTACGACCACCAGAGCAACGTCGGCATCGGCAACACCGCGCTGCTCGTCTTCGACGCCTGGGAGCAGGCCTGGTACCTACAGTACAAGAACGTCAAGGCCGACTACGTCACCGCCCTGTGGGACATCGTCAACTGGGCCGACGTGGCCACCCGCTACACCGCGGCCAAGCCCGCCTGACATGCACGGAAAGGCGCCCGTCTGATGTCCGGCCCCGCGAGGGGCGAGGCGTCAGACGGGCGCGCCGTGAGCCACCAGCGAGGGATCGAGCCCAGCCGCGACAAGGTCTCCGAATGTGGTGATCACTGAACCAGGCGCGACAGAACCTGCGTTGCGCGGGTCGTCTCGGTAGGCCTCAGCATGCAGCTGGTCGATTCGGACGGTGCACCGCCGGTTCCGGAGTCGGCCGAAAGCCGCTGGTGCGGAAGGGGATGGCAGCCAGTACTGGCAGGTTGCCGCCGAGGCGCGCGGGGCGACGAAGGGGCCGCGTCGGGCGGATCGGATGGCGCGGGGGCAGGATCTGCTGCATCGGGCTCGGGCTGAGGATGTGCTGCATTGGCAGGAGCACGAGCGGCCGATCTCTGCGGTGCGGACCGAGGCGCCGGGTCCGGCGTGGCTCACCGCGTACAACAAGAAGCTGGTCACCGCGTTCGTCGACCGGCTCCTGGTGACGAAGGACCTGTCCGCCATCGACGCGTACGTGGGCCCCGAGTATGACCAGCACAATCCGAACATCCCCGACGGCGTGGCAGGTGTGAAGACCGGGCTGGGCGCCTACTTCACACAGTTCCCGCAGCTGCAGATCATCCCGAAGCGGATCGTCGCCGAGGGTGACTTGGTGGCCGTTCACAGCAACTACGTCGACACGCCGGGCACGCGTGGCCAGGCCGTCGTGGACCTCTTCCGGGTGCGGGACGGAAGGATCGTCGAGCACTGGGACGCCGTGCAGGAGGTGCCGGAGAGTTCCGCCAACGGCAACACCATGTTCTGACGACGACGTGCTCAGGGTTCCGGCGACAGACACCGGAACCCTGAGCACTGCTTTTCACGCGTCGGCTCCCTCCAGAAGGCCGATGGTTCAAATGATCAGGTGCGACCGAAGGTCAGGACGTGGCCGGGCAAGGCGGGGGTCGACCGGTCGGGCTCGGAGTGCCGGCCCCACCGGTTCTGCATCACGCCATGAAAGGCATCGCCCGGTGAAGTAGACCGGCAGTTGCCGAACGCGGCGAGCCTGGGTGTGGCCGACACCGAATCGACGACTTACGTAGTGGCAGAATCCCGTTGAAAATTGGCATTCATGCCATGGTGCTTGGGGGTCGCGGACAGCGACGGTGGACGCATGACGAATCCCAGTACCGCCACGATGCGCGCCATCCGACAGGACGTCCACGGTTCCCCCGAGGTGCTCAAGGAGGTCGAACTGCCCCGGCCCGAGCCCGGGGTGAGTGAGATCCTGATCGCCGTCCGTGCGGCCGGCGTCAATCCGACCGACTGGTGGAACCGCGCCCAGGCCATGACCGTCGACCGCCTGCCCCTCGTTCTTGGTTGGGACGTCTCCGGAGTCGTCGCGGCCGTCGGCAGCGGCGTCACCCTGTTCAAGCCGGGTGACGAGGTCTTCGGCATGCTGCCCTACCCCCACGGGGTCGGCTCCCACGCCGAGTACGTGACCGCCCCCGCCCGCGCCTTCGTCCACAAGCCCGCCGGTATCGACCACGTCCAGGCCGGCGCCCTGCCGCTCGCGGCCCTGACCGCCTACCAGGCGCTCGTCGACACCGCCGATGTCCAGCCCGGGCAGCGGGTCCTCATCCACGCGGCGGCCGGCGGCGTCGGCCATCTTGCCGTCCAGATCGCCAAGTCCCGTGGCGCGTACGTCATCGGCACCGCCAGTGCCGCCAAGCACGGCTTCCTGCGTTCCCTGGGAGTGGACGAGACCATCGATTACCACACGGTCGACATCGCCGAGGCCGTCAAGGACGTCGACGTGGTCCTCGACTCGGTCTCGCTGGACGGCGCCGCCCGCGCCCGCTCCCTCGCGGTGCTGCGCCCGGGAGGCACCCTCGTCTCGATCCTTCCGGTGCCCGTCGGCCCCGACGAGCTGGCGGACATCGCCGAGCGGGGCATCCGCTTCGAGATCCTCCTCGTCGAGGCCGACCGCGTCGGCATGCAAGCCATCGCCGACCTGGTCGAAGCCGGCGCCCTGCGCGCGCACGTCGAGGCCACCTTCCCGCTCGCCGAGGCCGCCAGGGCCCACGCCCTGGGCGAGACCGGCCGCACCACCGGCAAGATCGTGCTGACCGTGGAGGGGACGGTGAAGACGCAGATCGCCGCCCAAGTCCTCAGGACCGTGTTCGACGGGGGCGACACGGCCGTCGTCGAGCGCCACGTGCGGCCGGACTACATCCAGCACAACCCGCTGGCCCCTGACGGCCCCGAGGCCATGAAGGCGTTCGGCGCCGGCATGCGAGCGCAGTTCCCGGACGCCACGTTCGACGTCCTGCGGGTCCTGTCGGAGGGCGACCTGGTGCTCCTGCACTCCAGTGGCGTCCTGGTCCCCGGTACCCCCGGGATGGCCGTCTTCGACATCTTCCGCTTCCAGGAAGGGAAGATTGCCGAGCACTGGGACATCCTCCAGGAGGTGCCGGCGACCACGGCCAACGGCAACGACATGTTCTCCACCCTCTCCCGGCCGCAGGTCGAGGTGCCAGGGGAGCGGTGGTTCACCGCCTACAACAAGAAGCTGGTCACCGCGTTCGTCGACCAGCTCCTGGTCGGCAAGGACCTGGCCGCCATCGACACCTACGTGGGCCCCGAATACCACCAGCACAGCCCGAACTTCCCCGACGGCGTGGCTGGCGTGAAGGCCGGAGCGGGTGCGTACTTCGAGCAGCTCCCGCAGCTGACGATCACCCCGAAGCGGATCATCGCCGAGGGTGACCTGGTGGCCGTCCACAGCCACTACGTCGAGACCCCGGGCGAGCGCGGCCGGGCGGTCATCGACCTCTTCCGGGTCAGGGACGGAAAGATCGTCGAGCACTGGGATGCCGTGCAGGACGTGCCGGAGACCGCCGCCAACGACAACACGATGTTCTGACGGCCTCAGGGGTCGTAGCGGTTGCGCTACGACCCCTGGTCAGCGCCTGCAACTGATCTTCACCTCCAGTTCCTCAGTACACATCGGCGCCCCGACCGGCCCGTCCCCACAGGTTCGCGAACACATAGTCCGACTCCAACTCCCCGTACTCGGCGAACAGATAGTCCACGTAGAGATCGCACAGGGAACGGCGGACCGGGATCTCCTTGGACTCGCGGTTCTTCCCCCGCGCCCGGTTCACGTTGTCCTCCCGCGGCAGCAGGACTATCGACCGCCGATCGGTGTCGATGTCCTCGTGGCGCAGCACCAGCGCCTGCCCGATCCGACAGCCGGTCTCGAACATCAGCGCCATCAGGAACCGGTCCCGCAGCCGCACGCAGCCGTCCAGAACAGCCTGCACCTGTCCGTCGGTCAACGTTGCCGGACGACGTTTGACCGTCTTCAGTTTCGTCGGGCGAACCGCCGAGGTGCCCGGAGCGATACCAGCCAGGAAGCTGCGATCCTCACCGCCGACCCGGCGGCGCACCACTACCAGCTGGGCGGCGACCTTGACGCCGCGCCGGGCCAGAAACTCGTAGAACATATAAACGCTGTCGAGCGCCCGGTTGACCGTCGTCGCCTCCCGGACCGGGAACACCGAATCTGCGGCCACCAGTCTGCCCGCGTCGACCGGCCGCCGCAGCCAGCCGGCGAACTGGTCAACGTGCTCCGCGGACACGGCCGACAGCTCGACGTGGACAGCCGCCAGAAACCGCAGCCACAGCACCAGATCGTGCGCGCGGGCCCGGATCGTGTTCGGGGAGTACTCCCGGTCCGTGCACATCGCCAGGAAGTCATCCACCGGCTCGACCACGTGGCCGTCATCGCCGACGACCGTGTATGTCTCCCGCCGGGCACCGCACCCGACCACTCGCCGAACCCGCACCCACCGGTCTCCCATCGCTCCCCGTCGTGAACAGTGGTCAGCAACGTACTGTTAGCTACGGAGCAGAAGGGGCGCGGAGTCGCGCGTGGCGGGCGTGTCTGACAGTGCCCCGTCAGGTCCAGATAGTCGCCGACGGCTGGTTCAACCTCCCTTCGGCAAACTCGAAGCTGGGGAGGATGCCGCTGCCGCGCTGTGCCGTGAGGCCCGCGAGGAGGTCGGCCTTCGCCTGGACCCGGCGTCGCTCACCCTCGTTTCGACGGTGCATTTCCGGAACGAGCACGGGGAGGGAAGACTGGGCTTGTTCTTTCTGCCGCAGCGCTGGGATGGCGAGCCGGTCAACGCCGAACCGCACAAGTGTTCCCGCATCGCATGGTTCCCGATGGGGGCGCTTCCCGATAACACCTACCCGTACACGCGGCTCGGCGTTGAGTTGTACGCAACGAGCCGGAACTTCGCTGTCCACGGATGGAACATCACCGGCAGTCAGTCGGGGCCGGCCGACGGCTGACGGACGGACGTCGAGGCGATGAGCTGGGGGAGTGTGCGGCGCGGTGGGCGGATGCCTGACCGCACGGCGCGCGAGACTGCCATCGTGATAGCGCCTCCGTGGTACGACGCCGCTCTCGTCGCGCTCGACCTCGAAGGTGGCGGAGCGCAGGATCGCGAACACGAAGCGATCCTCGAACTCGCCGCCGTACCCCTGCGCGGCGGCGACCATGGCAGTTACGATCATAATCTAATGTTCCTTCGAAGGACCTCTCCGTCATCCACCAGCCCGTGCTCGCGCCAGCGGCGAGAGCGACCGGATGGTGCCGACGACGAACTCGGTCGACTTGGCCCGGTGCCTGCCGGCCAGCGACCTGGTGATGTACCCCGACGCCGGCACAGTGGCATCTTCCAGTTTCACGGGCAGTTCGTCGCCAAGGCCCTCGCATTCCTCCAGCGGTAGCACCGCAAGGGAATCGGCCCCGTCGCGGTCGAGGGGGCCGTGCCGTGGAACGCCTCAGGTGCTGCTCAGCGAAGGAATACGAGGGCGTTCTCGATGCCGTGCTCGAGGACCTCGTCGGCGAAGCTCTGGTCGGACAAGGCCCGGGACAGCTGCAGCGTCCCCACCGCCATTGTGTACAGCCCGAGCGCTTTCCCGCGCGCGGACTGCGGATCCTCGGGAGCCAGGCGGACGGCGATCTCGTCCACGATGGCCCGCGCACCGTCGGTGTAGGCGTCCTTGGTCGCGGCCGGGCAGCGCCCGATCTCGTCGAGCAGGGCCGCGGAGGGGCATCCGGCGCCGGGGTTGTCGCGATGCTGCGGCGACAGGTACTCACGCAGAAACTCCTCCAGCCCCGCCCGGCCGGGCGCCAGTGCGCCGAACCCCTCGACCTGGGTACCCAACTGGTCGGCCACGACGTTGGCGACCAGGTCGTCCTTGGACGAGAAATGGGCGTAAAACGCGCCGTTGGTCAACCCCGCGTCCGCCATCAACGTGGCCACGCCGGAGCCGTCGATGCCGTCGGTCTTGAACCGATGGCCGGCCGTGTCGAGGATCCGCTGCCGCGTCGCCTGCTTGTGCTCCTTGTCGTAACGCGCCACCGGGACTCCTCCATCTACTCTTCACAGCCATGCCCGTATCCAGCATACGCCGATGGCATGATGTACGTAATATAATGGTGGGCGCGGCGTGGCGCACAAGGAGATCAACCCCAGCAGCATTCTGCTGTCGGGCTGCCACGTCGTCCGTCGCTGATCGGTTCGGGTCGGCGACAACATTCGCCGAGGAGCGGAAGGGAGTTGTGCACGAGAATCTGCCCGCGGGCACGTTGGTGTGCGGCTCCAGGTGCCGTTTCGCCGCAGACCCACCGACCCTGTTCGATGGGATCGCCTGCTGCGCGGACCCGACCAGGCGCGCGTACACCGACGGCGTGCTGGCTCTCATCGACGACGTCGCCGCCCGGGTGGCACCTCACGATCCGCGGTCGGCGTGCGTGCAGACGCTCAGCGCTACGCCCTTCTGGTCGCGACGTTGCAACTGTCCCGCGCCCTGGCCGATCGCCAACTCGCTGACGGGGTCCTCGATCAGGGCCACCCAGAGCGTCCTCACGCTGTCGGCGCCGAAGGCCGGCGTAGGGCACCAGACCGTTCGGTCGCCGGTGCTATACCAGGGCACCTCGGAAGGTGCGCCGGTAGGCCAGTGGTGAGACGCCGATGGCGGCGTGCAGGTGTTCGCGTAGCGAGGTGCCGCCGGTGAAGCCGACGCGTCCGGCGATGTCGTCGACCGCGAGATCGGTGGATTCCAGGAGGTGCCGTGCCCGGTCGATGCGTTGCTGGATGAGCCAGCGTCCGGGGCTCATGCCGACTTCCTCGTTGAAGCGGCGGGCGAAGGTGCGCAGGCTCATGTGGGAGTGCTCGGCGAGGTCGCTCAGGGTCAGCGGCAGGTGCAGGTGCTGCAGCGCCCAGTGCCGGGCGGCGGACGTTCCGTTCGCCGCGGCGTCGGGGACCGGACGCTCGATGTACTGCGCCTGCCCGCCGTCGCGCCACGGCGGGACGACGCACATGCGGGCCACGTGGTTGGCGACCTCGCTGCCATGGTCCTTGCGCACCAGATGCAGGCAGACATCGATGCCGGAGGCGGCGCCGGCCGAGGTGAGCACGTCGCCCTCGTCGACGAACAGCACGTTCGGGTCGAGTTCCACCTGCGGGTACCAGTCACGGAAGACGTCCGTGGCAATCCAGTGTGTGGTGGCTCGCCGTCCGTCGAGTAGTCCCGCGGCGGCGAGCACGAAGGCGCCGGTGCAGATCGACACGATCCGCGTGCCGGGGGACACGTACGCGAGGGCCTGGGCCACGTCGGCCGGTGTCTGACGGTTGAAGTCGGTGGTGCCGAAGGGCGGGATGATGACGGTGTCGGCGGTGCGCAAGGCCTCCGGGCCGTGTTCGACGGTGATCGAGAAGTCGGCGTTGGTGCGGACCGGGCGGCCGTCGGTGGTGCAGGTCAGGACCTCGTAGCGGCCGTCGGCGGCGCCGAAGACCCGTTGCGGGATGCCCAGGTCGAAGGGGTACACCCCGTGGGTGGCGAGGACGACGACTCGGTGCGCGTTGGCCATGGCGGGATCCCGTCGAAAGGTGGCAATCATGCCATTGTAGGGGACGGTGGCGGCGATCAGGCTGGACGCATGACGAACACCGAGACCATGCGGGCCATCAGCCAGGACACCTACGGAACCCCCGAAGTGCTGCAGGAGGTCCACGTTCCCAAACCGGTGCCGGGGATGAGTGAGATCCTCGTCGCCGTCCACGCGGCCGGGGTCAACCCGACTGGTGGAACCGCGCCCAGGTGCTGACCATCGCCCGGATGCCGCTCGTGCTGGGCTGGCACGTGTCCGGCGTTGTCGAGGCGGTCGGCATGGGGGTCACCCTGTTCAAGCCCGGTGACGAGGTCTTCGGGATGCTGCCCTACCCGGGCGGGGTCGGTGCGCACGCCGAGTATGTGACCGCACCCGCCCGCGTGTTCGCGCACAAGCCCGCCGGTATCGACCACGTCCAGGTCGGGGCTTTGCCGCTGGCCGCGCTCACCGCGTACCAGGCTTTGGTCGACACCGCCGGCGTCCGTACCGGGCAGCGGGTGCTGATCCACGCGGCGGCCGGCGGCGTGGGTCACCTCGCCGTGCAGATCGCCAAGTCCCGCGGCGCGTACGTGATCGGCACCGCCAGCGCCGCCAAACGCGACTTCCTGCGGTCGCTGGGTGTGGACGAGGTGATCGACTATCACAGCGTCGACTTCGCCGAGGCCGTCAGCGACATCGACGTGGTCCTCGACTCGATCTCGCGTGACGCTGCCGCCCGCGCCCGCTCGCTGGCCGTGCTGCGTCCGGGTGGCACCCTGGTCTCGATCCTGCCGGTGCCCGTCGACGCCGCCGAGTTGGCGGCGATCGCGGAGCGGGGTATCCGCTACGAGTCGTTGATCGTCGAGGCCGACCAGGCCGGCATGCAGGCCATCGCCGCTCTCGCCGAGACCGGTGCGCTGCGCGCCCATATCGAGGCCACCTTCCCCCTCGCCGAGGCGGCCAAGGCGCACGCCCTCGGCGAGACCGGCCGCACCACCGGCAAGATCGTGCTGACCGTACGGGAGGGCGGAAAGGCGCAGATCGCCGGCCAGGCCCTGCAGGACGTGTTCGAGCGCGGCGACACGGCCATCGTCGACCGACTTGTGCGGCCCGACTACATCCAGCACAACCCCCTGGCGCCCGACGGCCCCGACGCCCTCAAGTTCTTCAGCTCCACCATGCGCCAGCAGTTCCCGGCCGCCACCTTCACCCCCCGACGGGCCATCTCCGACGGCGACCTGGTGCTGCTGCACTCGCGCAGCGTCCTCGTGCCGGGCACCCCGGGTATGGCCGTATTCGACATCTTCCGTTTCCAGGACGGGAAGATCGCCGAGCACTGGGACATCCTGCAGGAGGTACCCGCGACCACCGCGAACGGCAATGACATGTTCGCCACCCTCAGCCGGCCGCGGACCGAGGCGTCGGGTCAGCGGTGGTTCACCGCTTACCACAAGAAGCTGGTCACCGCGTTCCTCGACGAGCTCCTGGTCCGCAAGGACCTGGCCGCGATCGACACGTACGTCGGCGCCGAGTACCACGAACACAGCCCGACCATCCCCGACGGCGTGGCCGGTCTGAAGGCCGGGCTGGGCGCGTACTTCGAGCAGTTCCCGCAGCTGAGCGTGGTCCCGAAGCGGGTCATCGCCGAGGGGGATCTGGTCGCCGTGCACAGCCACTACATCGACACGCCGGGCGAGCGCGGCCGGGCGGCCCTCGACCTCTTCCGGGTACGGGACGGCAAGATCGTCGAGCACTGGGACGCCTCGCAGGGCATGCCGGAGAGCGCCGCCAACGACAACACGATGTTCTGACGCTGGCCGGGGGCCGCCGCGAATCGTGTACGGCACCTTGAGCCGGCCATACGGGTGAAGCAGGTCCTCGACTCTTCCCGCCCACAGTGACCTTCCATCAACACGCCCGTGTCGTGCACCCGACCGGTATCCCAGCCCGCTGCAGACGCTGCGTGCGCTGCAGCGAGCCGGTAGGGCCCGCTCCGGGTGCTTCGCCCCGTCACGGTGTCGCGAACCCTGGCGGCCGTCTTCTCCGTCCAGGGCGCGCTGCTCGTGGCATCCCGCCACCCCGCAGCCCTCTCACTACCTGGTCAGGCGGCGCTGAGTTCACCCGTCACTTCGTTCATGGTGATGAAGGGCTCCTTGCGGCGTGGGCGGGCGCGTGCTGTGGGGCGGAGGCCATTCCCCGGCCGTGGCGGTGCGCCGGTTCATCATTTAGCGGCCGTCCGCGGCTCCGAAGACCCGGCTGGGGATGCCCGGTTCGAAGGGGTGCACCCGGCCGATGGCCAGAACGACGACTCGGTGAAGGTGCGCCATGGCGTGATCCCGTCGAAAGTTGGCATTCGTGCCATTGTGGTGCGCGGCGGCGGCAGCCACGCTCGACACATGACGAACACCGTCACCAGGCGGCCCACCGATCAGCACACCTTCGATCCCCGAGTCCGGAGAAGAGCCCCGTGAACACCACCGCATCCGCCCGCCGCCGTACCTTCGCCGCCGCACTCATGGGCGTCGCTCTCGCCGGTGCCGCTGCCGTGCCCGCCGCTGCTTCCGCCGCCCACCCCAAAGCTCCCGGCCACGATCGAGCGGCGGAGGCCCTCGGCGTCCGATACGGCGGGAGCGCCCGGCTCGGCTACCAGAAGGCGGTCGCCGTCCAGCTTCTCAAGGGTGTCTTCGAGCGGGGCGACACATCCGTCGTCGACCGTTTCGTACGGCCGGACTACATCCAGCACAACCCGCTGGCCCCCGACGGCTCCGAGGCTCTCAAGTACTTCGGTGCCATCCAGCGCCAGCAGTACCCGGACCTCGCGTACGACATCAAGCGGGTCATCTCCGAGGGCGACCTGGTGCTCGTGCACTCCAACATCGTCCTGGCCCCTGGCACCCGCGGGGTTGCCGCGTTCGACATCTTCCGTTTCCAGGGTGGGAAGATCGCCGAGCACTGGGATGTGCTGCAGGCGGTGCCGGCGACCACGGCCAACGGCAACGACATGTTCTCCACGGTCAGTCGGCCGCGGACCGAGGCGCCGGGTCCGGCGTGGCTCACCGCGTACAACAAGAAGCTGGTCACCGCGTTCGTCGACCGGCTCCTGGTGACGAAGGACCTGTCCGCCATCGACGCGTACGTGGGCCCCGAGTATGACCAGCACAATCCGAACATCCCCGACGGCGTGGCAGGTGTGAAGACCGGGCTGGGCGCCTACTTCACACAGTTCCCGCAGCTGCAGATCATCCCGAAGCGGATCGTCGCCGAGGGTGACTTGGTGGCCGTTCACAGCAACTACGTCGACACGCCGGGCACGCGTGGCCAGGCCGTCGTGGACCTCTTCCGGGTGCGGGACGGAAGGATCGTCGAGCACTGGGACGCCGTGCAGGAGGTGCCGGAGAGTTCCGCCAACGGCAACACCATGTTCTGACGACGACGTGCTCAGGGTTCCGGCGACAGACACCGGAACTTCATGACGACTGAAGGGATCGACTGTGATCAGCTATCCGAACAGCGGGAACGCCGGCCTACGGCGGACGGGCAATGCGCCCGCATCCGCAGCGAGCGGCGTGGTCGAGGCCTGTGCCGCGATGCATTTCGCCAGCAGCGAGTACGGCAAGCATGTCCCGCGGTGGGAGAACCTCGCGGCGGCCGGCGGACGGGCGGAAACCCGATGAGCAGCACAACCGATCTTCGCTATGAGGTCTTCGTCTCGGACATGGTGCCGGTTGCGACTCCACCACGGCCGGACGACGGGCCGTCGCTCTGGTCATCGCTGTCCCACGCGCTCATCTACGGGAAGAGCGAGGCGCTGCTGACCGACCCGCCGCTCACCCGCGAGCAGGCCGACACGCTCATCAAATGGGTGGAAAGCCACGATGTGGCGCTGCGCTACATTTATCTCACCCACGCTCACTTCGACCACTTCGCGACGACGAGCTACCTGCTCCGCCGATTCCCGGACGTGACGGTTGTCGCGAGCGACGCGGTGCTTGCCCGCATCGCCGGCGAGACACCTGGTGGAGTGTTTCCCGACATGCTCAGGAGCATCTTCGGCGACGCGCTTCCCGAGCCTCCGGTGACTGTCCAGGGTTCCGTGTTCCCGGCCGGCGGGCTGCTCCTCGACGGGCACGAACTCGTCGCGCACGAGGTCGGCCACTCCGACACCGACGACACCAGCGTGCTGCACGTGCCCTCACTGGACCTGGTCGTCGCCGGTGATGTCGTCTACAACAACGTGCACCAGTACCTCGGAGAGGGCCGCGACGGCGGCCTGGACGCGTGGCATCGGGCGCTCGACAAGCTCGCCGCCCTGGAGCCACGGTTCGTGGTGGCCAGTCACAAGGATACGCAACGCGGAGATCCCGCATCGGACATCGACGAGACACGGCGCTATCTCGACGCCGGCGCTGTCGTCATCGAGCAGTCCACGAACCCCGTCGATTTCTTCCACGCGATGAAGCAGCGCTACCCCGAGCGTGTGAACCCGTGGGCGATCTGGCTCAGTGCCCTGCAATTGTTCGGCAACTGACAGCCAGTGAGGCTCCGGCCGTGCTATGGCAGGGAAGACGCCAGACGGCGTCTTCCCTGCCATAGCACGGCAGTGAAACGCGACAAACCGCGGGGCACCACCATCAGTCGCTGCGGGAGGCGCGCCAGAGCGGGTTGCTGACCGACCACGATCTGCGCCCAGGGACCCTCCTGTGCAGAGGTCAACGATCCGGATCGGTGCTGTTCTGTTCGCCGGCGATCAGCAGCGGGACCCCTTGCGCGCGCATGGTGGCAACCGTTTCCGGCTCGGTGAACGGGTCGATGATCACCAGGTCGAAATCGGTCAGTGGGGCGAGTCGGTAGAGGCCGCTCTTGGCGAATTTGGTGTGGTCGATGAGGAGGACTTTCTGGTTGGCCGAGGCCATCAGGGCGTGTTTGACCGCAACGGTTTCCTGGGACTGGTGGTAGCAGTGCCCGTTGGTGACGGCGGTGGTGGACATGAACAGGATGTCGGCGCGTAACGCGCTGATCGCCTCGCTGGTGCGCATGCCGAGGAAGGCGTCGTACGCGGGGTAGTAGAGACCGCCGAGGCCGATCAGGTCGATGTCCGGTTCGCCGGCGAGCCGTTTGATGATGGCCAGGAAGTTGGTGAGCACGGTCAGCTGCCCGCGCCCCGGCAGCATCTCGGCGACCGCCAGGCCGGTCGTGCTCTCGTCAATCATGATCGCCTGGCCGGCCTGCACCATGGTGAGCGCGGCTTGGGCCAGGATGTTCTTGGCCTCTGCCATGGCTTGCATGCGGTGCCGGACATCGCCGTGGTACATGGTCGAGGGGCGCGCCGTGGCGCCGCCGCGGACCTTGCGCAGCCAGCCCTCGCTCTGTAGGACATCCAGATCCCGGTGGATGGTCATCATGCTGACGCTGTGCGCCGCGGCGAGGTCCTCGATGCGGACGAATCCCTCGTCCACCACTGCCTGACGGATCTGCTCACGGCGTTCACGGGGCGCCGCCTGGCCGGCCTCGGCCGTGGTGGTGTTCGGCTCGTCGCCTGGCACGGGGCCCCCTTTCGCCGCGTTCACAACGCGCTCATCGGTGCTGTGGCAACCGCCGTGAGGTGGCCGCCCGGGTGATCCCATCCTGTCGGGCCGATGATCGCCCGTCCAGTTGGCGTGGTGGTCAGTGGCGTCCCCGCCCTCGGTGCGACGGCGGGAAGCCCTCCGGACACCCCGATCTAACGTTATCTTCACAGACATCTTGACACTAGCGGGCCAGATGATGTTAGCTTCCGCACATCGGTCGCACGGTGATGTTGCAGTCCGAACCCCGGGTCTCTCGTCTCAACTCAGCCGCCCGGCCTCCACCGCCACGAGGAGAACGCATGAGAAAGTTACCCCCGCGGGCATACGCGATCGCCGCGATAGCCGTGCTGGCCCTGACCTTCGGCGGCGCCTGCGCGTCGACAGACAAGACAGACGCCGGTTCGGATGCCGCCGGCGATGCCACCACCGCGAAGATCGCGTTTTTGATGCCCGACATCGCGTCGACCCGCTACGAGTTGTTCGACGCTCCGTTGTTCAAGGCGAAGATCAAGGCGCTGTGCGCCGGGTGCGAGGTGCTCTACCAGAACGCCAACGCGGACGCCGCGAAGCAGCAACAGCAGGCCAACTCGGTCCTCGCGCAGGGCGTCAAGGCGATCGTCATCGACCCCGTCGACTCCGCGGCGGCGGCGACCATCGTGCAGAGCGCGAAAGCCCAGAACGTGCCGATCATCGCCTACGACCGGCCGATCCCGCAGGCCAAGGCCGACTACTACGTCTCCTTCGACAACGAGAAGATCGGGTCTTTGATCGCCCAGTCCTTGATCGACCACCTCAAGCAGACCAACGCGACCGGTGGCATCTTGCAGGTCAACGGCTCGCCGACCGATGCGGCGGCCGGCCTGATCAAGAAGGGCGTGCACAGCGCCGTCGACTCCAGCGGCTTCGACCTGCTCGCCGAGTTCGACACCCCGGGCTGGCAGCCGCCCAAGGCGCAGGAATGGGTGAGCGGACAGATCACCAAGTTCCCCGGCCAGATCGCCGGCGTGGTCGCGGCCAACGACGGTACGGGCGGAGGCGCGATCGCCGCCTTCAAGTCCGCCGGCGTGCCGGTGCCGCCGGTGACCGGCAACGACGCCGAGTTGGCTGCCGTGCAGCGAGTGATCTCCGGCGACCAGTTCAACACCATCTCGAAACCCATCAAGATCGTCGCGGAAGCAGCCGCCGACATCGCCTACAAATTCGTCCAAGGCCAGCCGCCGGCGGCGAAGGCGACCCTCTTCGACACCCCGTCCGAGCTCTTCACCCCGACTGTCGTCACCAAGGACAACGTCAAGGAGGCGCTGTTCGGCGTGGATGCTCCGTTCAAGGTCACCGACGTCTGCACCGCGGAGTACCAGGCGGCCTGCGACAAGCTCGCCATCAAGTGACGCGGCCTCTGGTCCCCGGCCGACCGGGTGGGGACCAGAGGCAACCCTCGTTCCATCGCGAATGTTCGGAGGCTCACATGGCGTCGTCGCCGACCCGGGCACCAGCTGCCACCGCCCGGGAGGCGGTGCTGTCCCTACGTGGCATCACCAAGAGCTTCGGCGCTGTTGCCGCACTGACCGGCGTGGACCTCGATGTCTCGGCTGGTGAAGTCGTCGCCGTCGTCGGCGACAACGGTGCCGGAAAGTCCACCCTTGTCAAGATCTTGTCCGGGGTCCACGCACCGGATGGCGGCACCATCACCTTCGAGTCCCGGCAGGTGAGCATCGCCTCACCGGCCGCCGCACACCAGCTCGGCATCGCGACGGTTTTCCAGGATCTCGCCCTGTGCGAGAACCTCAACGTCATCGAGAACCTGTTCCTCGGCCAGGAACTGCGCGCTCTGCGTCTCGACGACGTCGCCATGGAGGTCCGCTCCTGGGAACTGCTGCGCCAGCTGTCGGCCAAGATCCCGACCGTCCGGATCCCGGTGGCTTCGCTGTCCGGGGGTCAGCGGCAGACCGTCGCCATCGCCCGCTCCCTGCTTGGCGACCCCAAGGTCATCGTGCTCGACGAGCCGACGGCGGCGCTCGGCGTCGCGCAGACCACCGAGGTGCTCAATCTCGTCGAGCGGCTCCGCGAGCAGGGCCACGGCGTCATCATGATCAGTCACAACATGGCGGATGTGAAGGCCGTGGCGGACCGGGTCGCGGTGCTCCGGCTCGGCCGTAACAACGGCTTCTTCGACGCGGCCACCGTCTCGGCCGAAGACCTCATCGCAGCTATCACCGGCGCCCACGACAATGTCGTCGCCCGGCGGGCGACTCGAACCGCACCCTCGACGAGTTCCTCGACCGGGAAGGCGGCACAGCCGTGACCGACGTTCATACCCCGCCGGCCGCCCCGCCGACCGGGACACCCGCGAGCGATCTGCAGGACGAGCGGCTCCGCCGTCCGTCCGGCCCCGGCGGCTTCCTGAGCCTGCTGCTCGACCGGGTCCGTGGTGGCGACCTCGGGCTGTTGCCCGTCGTCGCCGGTCTGTTCGTGATCGCGGTCGTGCTGCAGGTCCTCAACCCGATCTTCCTGTCCAGCACGAACCTGGTGAACCTGCTGATCGAGTGCGTGCCCGTCGGGGTCATCGCCCTGGGCATCGTCTGCGTCCTGCTGGTCGGGGAGATCGACCTGTCCGTCGGCTCGGTCAGCGGCCTCGCGTCGTCGGCCGTCGCGATCCTCTTCGTCAACCGGGGATTGCCCGTCCTCGTCGCGATCGTCGCCGCAGTCGCCGTCGGAGGGATCGTCGGCTGGGTCTACGCGCAGATGTTCAACCGGTTCGGCGTGCCCAGCTTCGTCATCACGCTGGCCGGCCTGCTGGCGTTCCTCGGCCTACAACTGAAGGTCCTCGGCGCGGCCGGCTCGGTCAACCTGCCATTCGACTCGGCGCTCGTGCGGTTCGCCCAGCTTGCCTTCCTCCCCGCCTGGCTGACCTACGTCCTGGTGGCAGCGGCAGCTTGTGCCCTGTTCGCCAGCGGCTACGCCCACGCCCGGAAACGCCGGTCGGCCGGCCTGTCGAGCCGATCCGTGAGTCTGCTCCTGGCGCGCAGCGCGGCGCTGCTGGCCGGGCTCGGCTTCGCCGCCTGGTATCTCAACCGGGCCCGCGGCGTCGGGTGGATGTTCGTGCTCTTCGTGGCTCTGGTTCTGATGCTGCACTACGCGTTGTCACGGACCAAGTGGGGCAAGTCGGTCTACGCCGTCGGCGGCAACGCGGAAGCCGCCCGACGGGCCGGCATCAACGTCAGGCTCGTCTACACGTCGGTCTTCATGCTGTGCAGCTCACTCGCCGCCATCGGAGGTGTTCTCGCCGCGGCCCGGCTCGCGGCCGCCAACCAGAGCAGCGGCGCCGGTGACGTCAACCTCAACGCGATCGCCGCAGCGGTCATCGGCGGCACCAGCCTCTTCGGCGGCCGGGGCACCGCCTTCGCCGCACTGCTGGGAATCCTGGTGATCCAGTCGATCTCAAGCGGGCTCACCCTGCTCAACCTGGACTCCTCATACCGGTTCATCGTCACCGGCGTGGTGCTCTTACTCGCCGTCACCCTCGACTCGGTCGCCCGCCGATCGAGGAAGTCGTCGGGACGAGCATGAACGAGGGCGGAATCAAGTAGTCATGGCGACGCATGACTTTCCAGCAATTCGGCGAAGGCCTCGATCGGCTTCGCCCATCCGAGCGTCTGCCGCGGCTGCCCATTCAGCTGCTCGGCCACCATATCGAGCTCTTCCTGGGTGTGCAAGGACAGGTCAGTGCTCTTCGGGAAGTACTGGCGTAGCAGGCCGCTGGTGTTCTCATTCGAGCCGCACTGCCACGGTGAATGTGGGTCGCAGAAATACACCGGCATGCCCGTGCGGACGGTGAAGTCGGCGTGCCGGGCCATCTCCTTGCCCTGGTCCCACGTAACAGAGTTACGCATGAACTCGGGCAGCGTCTCCATCTTCCTCGCCAACAGGTAGGCGACCTTCTCGGCGTTGCGGTCGTACGGGATACGCACGAGCATCACGAACCGGGTCGTGCGCTCGACCAGCGTCGCGATCTGCGACCCGTTCCCCTTCCCGATGATCAGGTCACCCTCCCAGAATCCGGGGACGGCACGGTCGTCGGCCTCCTTCGGCCGCTCGCTGATGTTGACCATGTCAACGATCCCGCCTCTGGTCAGGGCGCCGCGCGACCGGTTGACCCGCCTGGTCCGGCCCTTGCGCAGCGCGATCTTCAGCTCGGACCGCAACTCGCCGCGGGCCTGCAGGTACAGGCACTCGTAGATCGTCTCGTGCGACACGCGCATGCTCTCATCGTCGGGGAAGTCCTTGCGCAGTCTCTCGCTGATCTGCTCCGGAGACCATCTCTCGACCAGGCCCGCGTTCACCGCGTCATGCAGCCCCTTCGACGCGACGAGTTTCCGCTCCTTCGGGCGGGCGCACATCAGGTCACACCGCGCCTGCGCATCCACCACCCAATACGCCGCGGCACCGCCGTTACGCTCAATCTCCCGGGAGATCGTCGAATGATGACGGCCGAGCACAGCCGCGATATACCGAGCCGAACGCTCCTGACTCAACTCCCGCGAGATGACCTCGCGATCCTCCACCGTCAACCGCTCCCGCAGACCCATCCACCATCCAGCCCTCGACGCCGTCACGATCATCCTATCGGGGCGTCGCTACGACTGTTTGAATCCGCCGAGTTCCTCCATACCGAAACGCCGGCTCGGGGAGCCAATACCACGGAGGCACGCCCATGACCGCGATTTCGGTCGATGTCGGCACCACCTTGATCAAGGTGGTGGGCTACGACGACGACGGTGCGGAAATCGTGATCGTGCGGCGGCCCACGACGGTCCACCATCCTGCACCGGACTGGGCCGAACAGGACATGACCGAGGTGTGGAGCGTTGTCACGGCCTCGGTGCGTACCGTCGTGGAACAGCTCGCCGGTCCGGTCGGCTACCTCGCGATCACCGCCCAGGGCGACGGGTGCTGGCTCGTGGACGCGGACGGGCATCCGACCGGACCAGCCATCCTCTGGAACGACGGCCGGGCGGCGGCGATCGTGACCGACTGGGCGGAACGAGGCATCCTCGACCAGGCGTTCCGGACCAACGGATCCATGACCTTCGCCGGCCTGCCGAACGCGATCCTGACTTGGCTCCGTCGGCACCAGCCCGACCGTCTCGCCCGCTCGGCCACGGCACTGACCTGCGGTGGATGGGTTTTCGCCCAGTTGACCGGCGAGATCACGGTCGACGACTCGGATGCCTCCGCACCCTTCCTGGACATCCGCACCCGCCGGTATTCGCGCGAGTTGTTCGACCTCTACGACATGCGGTGGGCCGAACCACTCCTACCGCTGCCGCGCAGTGACGGGCAACGCGTCGCGGCGCTGAGCACCGAGGCGGCAGAAACCGTGGGACTTCCCGCCGGGACCGCCGTCGTGCTGTGCCCCTACGACGTCGCATCGACTGCCATCGGAGCGGGAGCAGTCAGTGACGGGCAAGCCTGCACCATCCTCGGCACCACTCTGTGCACGGAGGTCGTCACGTCGCAACCCGACCCGGGAAGCGGCGGAGCCGGGCTCACCATCGCCTTCGGCGCACCGCAGCAGTATCTACGGGCATTCCCGACCCTCGCCGGGGGCGAGGTCATCCAGTGGGCCTGCGACCTCCTGGAACTCGATCAACCGGCCCAGCTGACGCAGCTCGCCACGCAGACACCGCCGGGTGCCGACGGGCTCGTCTTCCTGCCCTATCTCTCACCGGCCGGTGAACGGGCTCCGTTCCTCGACCCGCTCGCCCGCGGCACGTTGTTCGGGCTTTCCCTGCGACACCGCAGACCGCACATCGCGCGAGCCGTCCTCGAAGGACTCAGCCTCGTCATCGCCGACTGCCTTGCCGCATCCGCGGCCAAGCCTTCGGAACTGCGGGTCTGTGGAGGCGGATCCGTCAGTGGCGGCTGGCTGCAGATCATCGCGGACGTCACCGGTCTGCCCCTGCTCAAATCCACGGACACCGAGGTCGGTGCCCGTGGCGCGTTCCTCGTCGGGCTCGTCGCGACCGGGGGTACGTCGAGCATCAAGGACGCCGCCGAGCGGTACGTCCGCAACCAGGCCACGTACGCGCCGGACCCGTCGCGGGCGAACTCCTACGCCGGTATGCTGCGCGACTTCCTCTCACTACGAGGATCGCTTTCCGGCGCCGGTCCGCTGCTCGCCGACCCTCGACTCCGCGCGGCACGCGTGGGGCAGGACCCGAAATGAGCTACCCACGCACCCCCATAGGGGACGTGTGGCTCGGGATCGATCTCGGCACACAGAGCGTCCGGGCCCTGGCGGTGCTCGATGACGGCACCGTTGTCGGATCGGGATCCGCCGGCCTGGCCAGCCATCGCGACGGGCCCCGGCATGAACAGGATCCGGAGCAATGGTGGCAGGCGGTGGGCACGGCATGTCGCCACGCCCTCGCCGACGTTGCACCTCAGGCCGTACGGGCCGTGGCCGTCGACGCCACCTCCGGCACTGTTCTGCTGGTCGACCGGGACGGCCGCCCGCTGACCCCGGCCCTGATGTATGACGACACCCGGGCAGCGGACGAGGTCAATCGGGTCAACGACGTCGGCGCCGCCGTGTGGGAGATCCTCGGATACCGCCGCATGCAACCGTCGTGGGCCCTGCCCAAGCTGCTCTGGCTCATCCGTGAATACGCCGCACTGCTGCCCGAAGCCCGCCTGGCGCACCAGAACGACTTCATCAACCAGCGCCTCACCGGGCACCAGGTACCCACCGATCTCAGCAACGCGCTGAAAACCGGCGCGCAGCTCATCACCGAGTCCTGGCCCCTCGACGTCCTGGACACCCTGGGTGTGCCCGCGCGCCTGATGCCCTACCTCGTCCGTAGCGGCACAACGATAGGCGCGGTCAGCGCCTCAGCCGCGATCCAGACCAGAATACCGGCCGGCACCGCCGTGATCTCCGGAGCCACCGACGGCTGCGCCGCCCAGCTCGGTGCCGGAGCTCTCCGCGTGGGCAGCTGGAACTCGGTGCTCGGCACCACCCTGGTGGTGAAGGGGGTGACCCGCGAACTCGTCCGCGACCCGCTCGCCGTCGTCTATTCGCACAAATCACCGAACGGGCAATGGCTCCCCGGCGGAGCCTCCAGCACCGGCGCCGGCATCATCTCCCGCGACTACGCCGGACGGGACCTGGCGGAGCTGAACCACGGCGCGGCCCACCACGAACCGGCCGCCGTGCTCGCCTACCCACTGGTCTCGCGCGGCGAACGATTCCCCTTCGTGGCGCCGCAAGCGGAGGCATTCCTCCTCGGAACCCCACAGACCGACGCCGAGCGATACGCGGCAGTCCTGCAAGGAGTCGCCTTCATCGAACGACTATGTTTCGACTACCTCGACCTGATCGGCGCGCCGGTCGACGGCGACATCGTGCTCACCGGCGGCGCGACCAGGAACGAGTACTGGAACCAGCTCCGGGCCGACGTACTGCACCGTCCGCTCACCCTCCCCACGAACGCCGAGCCGGCCCTAGGCATGGCCGTCCTCGCCGCGTCACCCCAGCGAAACGTAGCCGACGTCGCCCTCGAGATGGTCCGCACCAGCCGAATCATCGAGCCGCGTGCGGACGCGGCAGGCAGATATGACGAGACGTATGCCCGATTCCTGGCGGAACTGGAAGGCCGCGGGTGGCTGAGCGGGCCGGCCGCGACGCATGCGCGAGAGAGGACAAAACGATGACCGATCTGTTCCTGGTCCGCCACGGCGAGACCGAATGGCACAGCGAGAACCGGTACGCCGGGGTGAGCGACGTCGCACTCACCGACCGAGGCCGGGCTCAGGCCCGCCAGCTCGCGGCCTGGGCCCAGACGGCGCGGCTGTCGGCGATCTGGGCTTCCACCCTCTCCCGAGCCCGGCTCACAGCTCAGGTATGTGCCGATCAGGCCGGCGCCGAGCTCCGCCTCGACGCCCGCCTCCGCGAACTCGACTTCGGCGACGGCGAAGGCCTGACAGCCGCGGAAATGACCGAGCAGTTCCCGGAAGCGCTGGACGCGTTCCGGGCCGACCCGGTCGCCCAGCACCTGCCCGGCGGCGAGGACCCGGCCCACGCCGCCCTCCGGTTCACCCAGTGCCTCACCGACATCGCCGCCGATCACCCCACCGGACGGATCCTGATCGTCGCCCACACAACGGCCATCCGCCTGGCCCTCTGCCAAATCCTGGGGGTCCCGCTACGGGAGTACCGGCGCTTGTTCCCGTACGTCCGCAACTGCAGCCTCACCGAGCTCCGCCTGCACGACGAACAGTTCTCCGTCATCGAGTTCAACACCCCGATCGACCGGGCCGACTACCGGCAGCCGGCCGGCGACAGAGCCGAGCCGCTGCCGATCGCCGGACGCTAGTCCGCTTGCCGCCGCACCCCATCGTGATCACGCCAGACGAGGAAGCACATGACTGTCCGTGTTCTCTCCGCCGGTGACGACTTCGTCCTCAACCGGCTCCTTGCCGACGCCCTCGTGTCGAAAGTGCCCGTTCCCCTCGACATCTCCGAGATCAGCCTGCCCTGGCCGGTCAAGCCGTTCGGCCGGGTGGCGGAGGTCGACGAGGCGTCCGGGACCGAAGAACAGATGATCGAGGCACTGCGGGGCGTGCAGATCTGCGTCACCCAGATGGCGCCCCTCACCGAGCGAATCCTGCAAGCGTCACCCGAGCTGCGACTCTTCTGCGTGGGCCGCGGAGGGCCAGTCAACGTCAATCTCGACGCCGCCACCCTTCACGGCGTCGCAATCACCTTTGCGCCAGGCCGCAATGCGCAGGCCACGGCCGAGCACACAGTCGCCATGATGCTGTCCGGACTGCGCCGGATCCCTGGAACCCACAGTGACCTGATGGCCGGAACGTGGCGCGGCGACTACTACCGCTACGAGTCGGTCGGCCGGGAACTGGCAGACAGCGTCGTGGGACTCGTCGGATACGGGGCGATCGGCAGCAAAGTCGCCGGCATACTCTCCGGCTTCGGCGTCCGAGTGGTCTTCCACGATCCCTACCTCACCGATGTGCCCGTCGGTGCGGCGGAAAGCGTCTCCCTAGAGGCCCTCCTCGAACAGTCCCACGTGGTGTCCCTGCACGCCCGTGCCACACCCACCACCCGAGGAATGATCGGTGCACCGCAGATCGCCGCCATGCCACAAGGATCGGTCCTCGTCAACTGCGCCCGGGGATCCCTACTCGACTACGACGCCGTCTGCGACGCGCTCGAATCCGGACACCTGTTCGCCGCCGCGTTCGACGTCTTCCCCGAAGAACCCATACCCGTCGGATCGCGGCTGCGGCGAACACCGAATGTGATCATGACTCCACACCTGGCCGGCGCCAGCCGCGAAACCGCCTCGAACGCGGCTGACATCATCGCCGCCGACGTTGCCCGCTACCTGGGCGATGAGCCGCTGCTGCACTGCGCGAACCCCGAAGTGCTGCCCGGCAAGGCGCACCCCGACGCGTAGGGCGCGCCCGCCGGTCACTTCACCGGCCATCGCGAGTACGGTGCCCTACGCATGACGGGTGTCCGGGCGGCCTATCGTCGGGTCATCTCGTGGTGGGCGCGTGCCAGCTCGTAGGGCATCTGAAGGCGTTCGGCCGCGCGCACTGCTCGGGGCCATGCCCGCCGGGCGGCGCCGGCGTGGCCATTCAGCCGGGCATACCAGCCAACGCAGATGAGCGCTCTGGGGCGCCGGGTAGCCCGGGGGGACCTCACCCCCGGGCTACCCGGATTGCCGGGTCGCACGTCCACGCCCCGTCGCGAGCGGGGGTGATGCAGATCGGCTCATACCTTCCCACGGCCAGGAGGCCAGACCCAAACGGCGAAGATCTCGGTAACCGCTTGTCGATGTTGCCGGTCGGGGAGTCACTCGGCATCACCCCTGGTCAGAGCCCGGGTAGCGACCGGCCGGACGGTAATTTCAGGGCCAGCAACCAAGATCAAACGGTTCGGATGCTGGTACACATGGTCCACCACGGAGGGTAAATAGCGTCTGACCTGGGCAAATAGGTTCGACCTATGGAATGAGGCGGACTTGCTACCTCCATCGCTGCAGGTAGCCAGGCATGATCGGCCGGTTCGTAGAGTGCCGGCGCTCCCACACAGACCTGCCGAGCCAATCACTCTCCGTACTGTTTTGAAGGCGCCCCGCCGCTGCGGCCCTAATTGGTGCTGTCCCGGGTTCAGCTCGGGCTCTGAGCACCGAACACCTTGATCTGGCATGGGCCCTTGGCTGCCGCCTGTGTGCGTCACGAAGGCTGGCGGGCGCGCCGATTGTTGGTCGCTCCGGTGCGACGATGGATCTCGTAGGGCAGCCGGCCCAATCCGGCGGATCGCGGCGCGTTGCGGGGGTGGCGGCCGGTGGCGGAAGGCCTCAGCTGGAACGAAGTTCAGTGGCTCGCGGACCGGTTCGGGGATGTCGGCGAAGCGCGGGTCGTGCTGAGGATGGCGGGGTGGAGGCCAGGGCGGATCCCGTCTTGGCAGGCGCGATCGCCGGAGGAGTTCTGGACCGAGGTGTCCTCGGAGCTGGGACGCGGTGTTGTCGGCGACGGGCGGCGGCGCTTGCTCGACGTCGCGGCGAGGATTCCCGGCGGCGTCGGCGCTCGATCCGGCAGACAGCGTCGGGTGCCGTCGCCGGGTCTCCTTCCGTTGCTGCCGGCTCGGTATGTCGCCCGCGAGACGCACCTGCTCGCCTCAGACGATGTCGCGCGCGTCGACCAACTCCTCACCATGGAACGCGACGTGAGCGAGAGGGCGGACGGTGAACGTCTGGTACCGCGCCCACGAGGACCTGACGGGCACCGCGACCTACCTGGCGCAGGTACGCGCGGCCTGGCAAGACGCGAACATCCGCCCGGTCGACGAAGCGGCACGCTTCGTCCGCGTAGCCCGCTACGCGCTGCTGATTGGATCAGTCACCAGCGTCGCCAAGAATCGTTACCCTCCACTCCTCATCCGGCTCGTCGAGTCCCAACTATGGCCGCCGACCCGCGCGCTCGCCTCGGCGCAGACCATTCCGGAGCCGAGCGACCGGGCCGCGGCGCTGACCGAGCTGCTCCCCTATCTGAGTGGCGATGAACGCGACGAGGCTGTTGCTCAGGCGCTGAGCGCTGCCACTGCCACCAACGCGCCGGGCGACAGGGCCGGTCACAGCCGCCGCGACTGCCGCGGCCAAGAGGGAGATGTGATCGGCAGCACCTCGGGTCGGCCTCCGGCGCGGTGGCGAACGCGGGCCGCTAGCTGTAGGACGGCGACTCCGGTACATGCGGTGGCCCGAGCGCGTGAGCGATGCCGAAGCGGGCACGCGTGCTATTTGCGTCCCCGGGCGACGTGTTCGCGTACGGCGGGTATCGATTCGGCGGTGAAGCGTTCGAGCACGTCCGGGTCGTCGCTGGCCAGGATGAAGATGCTGACGCCGTCCTGGAGGGTCATCTGGGCCAGTGCTTCCGGGGTCTGCTGGTCCGGGAAGATGTTGAGCAGACGGGTGACCTCGCGGGGGTCGCGGCCCGCGGCCCGTGCGGCGTCGTCGATGATCGCGTTTCCCTTGGGCAGGCCGCCGGGCTCCATGACCGGCAGCGACGGCAGCCAGCCGTCGGCCTTGCGTCCCACCAGGTCCTGCATCCTCGGCTTGTGGGCGCCGAGCCAGATCGGGATCTCGTGTGCGGGCGCGGGTCCGCGCTCGGCGCCGTGGACCTTGTAGAACTCGCCGTCGGCATTGAGGGTGCCGGGCACGTCGGCGTCCCAGATCCCGCGGATCACGTCGATGGCCTCGCCGAGCGCCGCCACGCCCTGCAGCGGGGTCAGCCGCCGTCCGCCGGCCGCCTGCACGGCGTCCCAGTAGAAGCCGGCCCCGATCCCGAGGCTCGTCCGTCCACCGGAGAGCAGGTCGAGGCTGGCAGCCGCGCGGGCGAGCACGGCGGGGGGCTGGCGCAGCGGCAGGTTCAGCACGTTGGCGGACACGCCGATGCGCTCGGTCCGCGCTGCCACCCAGCTCAGCAGGGTCCAGGTATCGAGGAAACTCGACTGGTAGGGATGATCCTGGAAGGTGACGAAGTCGAAACCGAGCCGCTCACTGCGCTGCGCCAGCTCGACCGGACGGCGCGCCGGGGAGTTGGCGGGAGAGATGAAGGTTGCGAAACGCAGAGGATGGCCGTAGTCAGGCACGGGTGTCTCCTTCAGTCTTTCGTGTGTGGCCAGCCACGATGAGATGTTGTCGCCGACCTGCTTGATGACGTCTTCGCCGGTGCCGGACGCGGGCAGTCCCGGGTGGTCAGAGTCGATTGCCTGCAGGTCGGATGGCCCAGGGGCCGCCGACATCCCGGGCAGGCGGAACCCTGCCTGCCCGGGATGGCCGCCGGGTGCCAGTGCGCGGCGCTGGAACTGCAAGCGGGGCTTCAGCCCGGGACGTTCACGCCGAGGCTGATGTTGAACCCTGCGCCATGGCTGGCCAGGCCCATCAACAGCGGGCCCGCCGCCTCCAGCCAGTGCGCCGCCGCCAGGTCGCCGGCATCCAGCGGGCGCAGCCCGAGGCTCTCGATGAACGCCGACACGCTCGCCTTGGCGTCCGCGTCGTCGCCGGCAATGAGCACGTCCAGCGGGCCGCCCTGGGCCAGGACGTGGCCGAAGACGGTGTTGAACGCCTTCACGACGTGCGCGCTGGCCGGGGCGGCCTTGGCGATCTCCTGCGCGCCGGAAGTGCCGTCAGGGGTGACCAGCGCGGTGGCGTCGGCGTTGAAGGTGTTCGAGATATCGATGACGACCTTGCCGGCCAGCGCGTCCCCGTACTGGGCGAGGACCTGCTCGGCGCTGGCGTAGGGCACGGCGAGGATGACGATGTCGCCGGCCGGGGCGGTGCCGAAAGTCCCGGCCGTCGCGCCGCCGCCAAGGGCTGCGGCCAGGTCCTTGGCCTTGGCCTGGTCGCGGCCGATGACCTCGACGGCGTTGCCGCCCTCGACCGCGCGGGCGGCTATGGCGCGGGCCATACCGCCCAGGCCGACGAAACTGATGCTGCTCATGGACGGGTGCTCACTTTCTGTAGTCTGGGATGAACTTTTGCTTTAAAGGGATCGGGGGCCGGCTGCCCGGCCGGATGGCGTCAGACTTGACTGAACCCGCCATCGACGACCAGGTTTGCGCCGGTGATGAAGCTGGTGTCCGCAGAGGCGAGGAACAGCGCGGTGGCCGCGATCTCTTCGCTGGTCCCCAGCCGTCCTAGGGGGATGGCGGAGGTGATCTGCTCCCGGAATTCCGGGGTGACGGTGCTGAAGAGCGCGGTGTCGATCGAGCCGGGACTGATGACGTTTACCCGGATGCCGCGGTCCTTCAGCTCCGCAGCCCAGGTGCGCGCGAGTGAGCGAACGGCTGCCTTGCTGGCCGAGTACACCCCGGCGCCGGGGATGCCCTTGGTCGCGCTGGTCGTGCCGTTCAAGATGACCGACGCGCCGTCGCTCATCAACGGCAGCAGGTACTGAACGGTGAACACGGTGCCCCGGAAGTTGACGGCCACGAGCGTGTCGAACGAGTCCGGGGTGATGCTGCCCAGCGGGTCGGATACCGAGCCGATGCCGGCGCTGGCGAACAGGACGTCGACTCGTCCGTGATGCTCCCGCACGGTCTCGGCCAAGCGGGCGAGGTCGTTCAGGTTTCCTGAGTCCGCCTGCACGCCCGTTACGTTATGGCCGATGGCGGTGACCGCCTCGTCCACTTTGTCTTTGCGTCGTCCGGTGATGAACACGTGGGCGCCTTCAGCCACGAACAGCTTGGCCGTTGCTAGCGCCATCCCAGACGTCGCTCCGGTGATCACTGCGACCTTGCCATCGAGCTTGGGCATGGTGAACTGGCCTTTCTGTCGGTTGTGGTTCGTGTTTTGGTGGTTGGCGCCGCGATCCGTCCTGCCACCGGGGCGCCGCCCGCCACGGGCTGTCAGATCAGTCCGCCGGCGATCTCGTCGAGGGGCTCGGGCTGGCCGGCCTCGTGATGGAGCCGGGTGCCGCCGCGGATCAGGGCACTGCAGAGGACGGCAGCGGCCCAGAAGACGCCCGCGGCCCACCAGTAGCCGACGGTGAACCCGTGCACGGTTGCGCCGACGACGGCAGTGCTGCCGTGGCGGGTCAGGTAGTGGCTGGTGGCGGTGGCGACGAAGGTGCTGATCAAGGCGACGCCGAGCGCCGAGCCGAGCTGCTGGGAGACGTTGTTGAGCGCCCCCGCCGTACTCGCGTCGCGCGGATCGACACCCTGCTGCCCGACCGCGACTGCCACGACGGCGGCCGACCCGATGCCGGTCCCGACCAGGACCAGCCCGGGCAGCACCCAGGCCGCGTACGGGCTGCCCGCACCGGCCTGGGTCAGCAGTGCAGCACCGGCACCGGAGGCGATCAAGCCGGCGGCGACGATGACCCGCATGGTCAGGCGCCGCAGCAGCACGCCCTGGGTCAGCGTGGCGACCACGGCGATCGCCGCCATCATCGGCAGGAACGCGACGCCGGTCATGATCGGCGAGTAGCCCAGCACACCCTGGAAGTAATAGGTCAGGAACAGGAACAGCGCGAACACCGCCGCGTTCGCCAGGAAGAGCGTCAGGTAGGCGGCACCACGGTTGCGGTCGGCGACCACCCGCAGCGGGATGAGCGGGTGGCGGGCGACCTTCTGGAGCACGACGAAGCCGGCCAGTAGGAGACCGCCGGCGATGAGCGGGGTCAGTGTGACCGCCGAGCCCCAGCCGTCGGCCTGGGCCTTGGCCGACCCGAAGACCAACCCGAAGATCGCCGCCGAGCCGACGACCGTGCTCGGCACGGAAAGCCTGGGCTTGTCGGGCTCGGCGGAGTTGTGCAGCAGCGTGAGGCCACCGATGATCCCGGCGACCGCGAGGACGATGTTGACGTACATGCACCAGCGCCAGTCCACGTAGTCGGTCAGCAGCCCGCCCAGCAGCAGGCCGACGGCGCCGGCGCTGCCGGACACTGCACCGAAGATCCCGAACGCCTTGTTCAGCTCCTTGAGGTCGGTGAAAATCACCGTGATCAGCGACAACGCCGCCGGCGCGAGAACTGCGGCGAACCCGCCCTGGACGGCCCTGGCGGCGATCAGCGTGCCGATGTTCGGGGCCGCGCCGCCGGCAGCGGAGGCAATCGCGAACCCCAGCAGTCCCACGATGAACATGGTCTTGCGGCCGAGCGCGTCGCCCAGCCGGCCTCCCAGCGGAAGCAAGCTGCCGAAGGCCAGCACGTAGGCGGTGATCACCCACTGGCGGCTGGCGTCGGAGAAGCCGAGGTCGGCCTGCGCCGAGGGCAGGGCAACGTTCACGACGGTCGCATCCAGCAGGATCATGATCTGGGCGATGACGAGGACACCCAGAGCCATCCAGCGCCGCTCGTCATGGGGATCGGGCGAAGCGGCCAGGTGCGCTCCGACGGCCTCCGCGGGCGGCTGAGGCGCCTGCGCCCCGGAGGGCTCCATAGTGCTCATCTGCTTCGCTCCTCGTGCGGTCAGGTCAGAGCGCCAAGATGAGGCACCCCTCCGGTCGTTGCTGCCTCCATAAGCGGAGGGGTACCTCACTCTATTCCGGAGGGGTGCCTCAAGTTGGCAGAAGTTTCGGGCCTCGACATCTGGCGGCACCAAAGAGACGAAGGGAGATGAGGTGCCCCTCGCCGCCTGGTCGCGAACGCTGCCCGCGAAGTCGGCGACATCCAGGCCGGGTACCGCCCGGGTCCCGACAGCCACCTGGCCTGTGCTCAGCCCTGCCACCGTGCCCAGGGCACCGAACGAACGTCATGCTCGCGGGAGGGCCCCCGGGATCGTCACGGGCGCCACGGTGCTGCCGCGCGCCGTCAGCCGCGTCGCACGACCATGCCGACGAGCTCCCCGAGGTCAACCGCGCTCTGCCGGGCTCCTGAGCGGCGCAGAAAGGGAGGCCACCCTCAGTATCGCCGGTAAACTGACGAAGTGAGCCGCAGCGACGTTGAGCAGATGCGAAGGCCCCTGCGCCGCGACGCCCGGGAGCGCCGAGACAAGCTCCTCGCCGCGGCGCAGCGCGAATTCGCCGCACACGGCGTGGATGCCTCCCTGGAGAAGATCGCACGCGACGCCGGCGTTGCCATCGGCACCCTGTACCGCCACTTCCCAACCCGCCTGGACCTGCTCATGGCCGCCTTCCAGCCCCGGCTTCAGGAGTTCCTCGACGGGGCCAACAAGGCCCTGGAGATGAACGACCCGTGGGAAGGGTTCGTCTACTACCTGGAGCACCTGTTTGGCATGCAGGCGGGAGACCGGGGTTTCAACGACTTCCTCTCCCGCCGCTTCACCGACAGCGCCGAGACCGAGCGCATCCACGACGAGATGTGCCAGCAGATCGTGGACATGCTCACCCGGGCCCAAGAAGCCGGCGAGGCTCGCCCCGATATCACCCTGGCCGACATCGTCAACCTCATCTGGTCGAACGGCAGGATCATCGAGGCCACCAGCGCCACGGCGCCCAACGCCTGGCGGCGTTACCTCTACCTCATGCTCGACGCCTACCGGGCTGAGCGGGCACATCCGATCCCCGAGCCGCCGATGACGTACGAGCAGTTGTACGACGCCATGGTCCATCTCAGCGAGGCGCAGTAGGGGCGGCCGGCCTGCTGTCCGGTCAGCCCGCGGCATCGCGGAGACCTGGACGCCGCTCGCCGGCCGCGCCCCTGTTCGATGGCGCGCGGTGTCGCTCGCTATGCGGTGATGGCGATCTTGCCGCTGGGGTGACGCTTCAGCATGTGGGTGACGGCGTCTGCTGCCTGGTCGAGCGGGTAGGTCTGGTCGATGACCACCTTGACCTAGCCGGATTCGAGGAGCGCTAGGAGCGCATTCAGGTTCTCCCGGTTCACGGCTGGGGATACGAGCTTCACTGTGGTGGAGCCAAGCCGGCCCATCAGGACTGCCCGCGCCATCCTGGGCAGGCCGGCGAAAAGGCCGCCGGTGTAGCCGAGGCTGTTCGGGATGAGCACGCCGCCTGGCGCCAGCAGCCGCGCGGTGGCTTTCGACGGGTGGTTCAGCACGTTGTCGAGGATGACGTCGAAACGCTGCCGGCTCTGGGTGAAGTCCTCCTTCGTGTAGTCGATGACGTGGTCGGTTCCGAGTGACCGGACCAGCTCGATCGTGCGGGCAGTGCCGCAGATGCCGCTGACTTCCGCGCCCAGGCGCTTGGCGATCTGGACCGCCATGGTGCCGACCCCGCCCGAGGCGCCGTTGATCAGGACGCGCGTGCCGGCGCCCACCTGGGCCACGTCGCGCATGGCGACCAGGGCGGCGAGCCCGGTCATCACCGATGCCGCGGCGTCGGTGCAGGTGAGCCCGGCGGGCTTCTTGACGAGTTGGGCCGCCGGCACGGCCACGTACGGGGCGAACGCGCCGGCCACCAACCAGGTGGACCCGAGCACTTCATCGCCGGGCTTCAGGTCGCTGACCTGTCCGCCCACGGCCTCCACCACGCCAGCGACATCGCTGCCGCGCACGGCACGCTTCGGCCGGTGCAGCCCGGAGGTCAGGCGGCCGATGTAGGGCACTCCGGTGACGGTGGCCCAGTCCGGGGTGTTGACGCTGGTGGCCCGCATCCGACCAGGACGTGGTCGGGGCCGATCGGCGGCATGGGGATCTCTTCGGGCCGGAGCACCCGCTCCGGCGCGCCGGAGCCGTCCTGGATGACGGCACGCATGGTCAGTGAGTCGACAGGCATGGCTGTAACTTCTCCTTCATGCGGAGCCAGCCGGGAGACGGCACCGCTGTCGGCTCGCCGCAGCTGCGGGATACCTATCCGGCTGGTTGWCGTGCTGGTCGCCATGGCTCGCCTTCCTGGTCCGGCGATGTGAGCGGCGCGATAGGCTACCCCTTACGACGTAAGAGGTAGAGGCGTACGTCGTAAGGATAAGAACTATGGCCGAAGCCGAATAGGAACGTAAGCGCAACCACCACGCCGACGATCACGGTCACGAGACGGGCCGATGGGTCCGGACCTACCAGGTCTACGGAACGCTTGTTCGATTCGGTAGATGATGTAGAGGTCGGCGCGGTCACTGGGCATCGTCCCTGGCCAGAGCCCGGGTGGCGACCGGCCGGACGGCGATTTCAGGGCCAGCAACCAAGATCAACCGGTTCGGATGCTGGTACACACGGTCCTCCACGCTCCGTGACTAGCCTCTGATGACCTGGGCAAATAGGTTGCACCTACCGATCGGTGCGATTGTCGACAGTCCGCAGGTGCAGGTCAGCGGGCATGGCGGGCCGGTTCGCACAATGCCGGGGCTTCCTGTAGAGCTGACTCGATGGTGACTATCGGTGCCCATCTCCCTTGGGAGTCGGCGGGGTGTCGTGGTTCGGGGTCTGCCGGACGAGTGGGCCGGCGAGGGCCTCGACGACCGACTTCCGATTTCATCGGCGGCGACAGCACCCAACGAGAGCCCGGCCATGATCCGGATCCGCACCGGCTACGTATCTCTGGCAGGACAGCCACTGGCGACACTGGCAGTGGCTGTCTTCCTGGGCTTCGGCCAGGAGCGTGTTACACCACGCGGGGGGCGAGTTGGCCGAGGTAGAACGACTGCAAGCCGAGTCGTTCCTGGGCCGTGGTGTAGACCGCGCGGCTGTCGCCGAACTTCGCCTGCATGAGCTTCCAGAACAGGGCGGGTTCCTCGTGGTGGACCTGCACCGGTTCCTGCTTTCGCCATCCGCGCGCTGAGATTTGCTTGAACAGGCTTTCCTTGCGCCGGGCGTCGATGAGCCCGAGATGGCTGCCTCGCATGATCAGTGCCTGGATGGAGACGCCCCAGCGTGCCTTGAGCATCGCGAAGTCACGCAGGGTGTAGTCGTGGTCGGCCATCGCCTCGCGCATCCGATCTGCCCATATGATCATCGGCAGGTCGCGGTTGGTGCGACGACCGATCACGCGTGCCGGCATCCCGATGTTGCCGGCGGCGACATCTCCTCAGTGGGTGTGCGCGATGAGGATGTCGCAAGGCGCGTGACGGGCGACGTCCGCTGCGATGCTGCCCAAGACTCGGGTGACGCCTTGGACGCGTTTGTTGCCAACCACGATGATGCTCGCCCCGATCTCTTCGGCGACACTGACGAGCACGTCAGCCGGCCTGCCGAACTCCGAGCGAGGAGTGGTCGGCAGGCCAGCGAGGTCGGCCGGGAGATCTTCGATCGCCTGCTCGGCCATCTTCAGCGCGGCATCGCTCGCGGACAGGTCGAGTTCGTCGCCGGGCCGGCCCATCTGCAACCGGTCGGTTGAGCTGAAGGCGCTGACGACGATCAGCTCATGCCCGAGGGCGGAAGCGAGCACCGCCGCTCTAGCCGCGGCCTTGCTCGCTGTGTCACTTCCATCGACGCCGACAATGATCTTGCCCATCTCACACCTCTCATGGCCTGCGCGGAAGCGCGACGGTAGCCGTGCCCGGCATGACGTTCTGTCCGCGCTGGTTGGTTGCCCAGGTCTCGATTTCGACGACGTTATCGCCGCTCTGGTCGAGGTGCTTGCCGGTCACTCGTCCACTCGGCCGGACGACGTCAGAAAGGTAGACGTGGGAGCGGTACTGCCCGTGGATATGCTTGAGAGTGCCGGCGTCGCCCATCCGGTTCGTGAGCGACTGGACCTGCCAGCACGTCCGCTGGACGCCGACGTCGTACGCGATCTGGGCGCCCTGCAAGTGCGCGGCGTAGTCGTTGTAGTGGACGGCGTAGACGGGCTCCAACCGGCAAAGGCCCGCGGACTGGTTCAACGGCGATGTCTGGTTCGACGTCATCCACACGGGCCAGGAGCCGTCTCGCCTGCGCGCGAACATGGTGCCTTCGCCCCCGGCGCCCGCACCGCCTGGCACCACCACGCCGTCGGCCAGACCCTCCACGTCGTCGCCGGCGTCGCCCTGATCGGCACCCGCGACGGCACCGTCTACGAGGCCCACCCCGGCGAGACGGTGACCTGCGCGCCCGGCGAGGAGCACTGGCACGGCGCCACCGAGGACCGCTTCATGCAGCACCTCGCTCTGTGGGAAGGCACCGCACCCGACGACGACCGGCCCGAGACCACCTGGCTGGAACACATCACCGACGAGCAGTACCACGGGCCCCGCACCCGCAACACCTGAGGGCACCCCGCGTCGCCGCCGGCTTTCGGGGGACTACAGCGTCGTCACGGAACAAGCTCCGCAGCCCGCCTGTGATCGGATGCGGGGGCCCGCGTTGCCAAAGGCGGACGGGAGACCCGGTTCGTCGCGATCAGCATTTCGGCGTCCGTGCTGGAGGTGTGGACGTCGGCGGTGGCTCGCCCATGCCGTTGAGGGCGACGTGGGACAAGCGCCTCGCGTCGCACGTACCGCAGGTACCAGCGCACCGCCAGAAGGATCACATCCGGCGGGAACCGGAAACCGGCGAACTCCGAGACCGGGACGGGCGGACGAGGACGGCGGCGAGCCATCTCTCGATCATCCCTCTGCTGCCGACGCGACCTGTGGCATCGACCCGTGCAACAGAGCCCGCGCGCATCGCGGTCGCGAGCCGTGACGGGCTTGACCTCAACGGTGGTTGAGGTTGCAACCTCGGATCTATGACTGCTACCGACGTCCCGGGCACCGTCGCACCCGGCTCCCCGGTGTTCAGTGACAGCGAACTCGGCTACCTCGCCAGCCAGCGGCTCGGCCGGCTCGCTACCGTGGCGCCCGACGGTAGCCCGCAGAACTCGCCGGTCTCCTTCCAGGTGCGCCCGGATGGCACCGTCGAGATCTACGGCTACGACCTCGGCGCCTCCCGGAAGTTCCGCAACGTCGCGGCGACCGGCGTCGTCTCGCTGGTTGTCGACGACATCGCTTCGGTCGACCCGTGGCGAGTGCGGGGAGTCGAGATCCGTGGCACCGCCGACGCGATCACGGACATCGAACCGCCCCAGCCGTGGCTGAGCCGCGAGGTCATCCGGATCCACCCGCGCCGGGTCCTGTCCTGGGGGCTCGACCCAGGCGTCTCAGGCCTGCGGGCCCGCACCATACCGGCCGACGCCTGAACGGCGCCTGCCGCCCGCGACAGCCAGACCGGCTGAGCTTGACCCCTGAGCACGGAGCAAGGTGTCCGTGCTCAGGGGTCAAGCTCACCATCCGGTAGGCCGCGAGGTAGAAGAGTCGCAGCACCATAGCCGGGATCATGGAACCGCGCCCACCGCGGCGAACAGCCGACGACCGGAACACCACGCCGAGACGACGCAGTCCAGCATCACACCGCGCTACCCCGCGAGCCCGCAATACCGCAGCTCAGCGTCTCCGAACCGGATATCGGGCACCCACGAGTTGGTGTGCCTCGACTCCTCACGACGCAACAACGCCCTCCTCGGCGGGGCCAGTCACGCGCCCGTTCCGTGGGGACAATCTCGGCGCGTATTCTGTGTCCGGTTGGGAGCTGCGACGGGGTCGCCGGCTGGGCAATGCAGAGTTGGTGGACGATGCTGCCTGACGGGGGAAGTCGGCCGGAGCCGCTCACTTCCGTCGAGATCGACGAACTCGCCTCCGTGTTCAGGCGACCGACTGCCGCAGCCCGGATCCTGGATGACGCAGAGTTTCCTCGGGCGCAGCAGCCATCCTGGCAGGTAGCCAACGCAGCCGAGTTCTGGCAGGAGGTGAGTCGCCTCCTCGCCGAAGGCATCCTGCCGAACGGCCGGGCTCGCGTGCTCGGGGCAGCCGCTCGCGCCCACCCCGCCAACCATGTCTTCGCGGGACAGACCGGCCAAAACGCGGAGTCGGCGGCACCGACGGCGTCCGGGTTGTCCTCCCTACCGCCCGCTGAAGTCAGTTCTGGTACCGGTGGCAGCGAGACGGAGACTGAGGCGTCCACCACCATAGGGCCAGAGACGGGCCCGCAGGCAGCGACTGGACAGCCGCCACGCAAGGCTCACCGGAACGCCGCCGCCGACCGACCCGACGTCCAGGAACCACCCACACACCGATCTGGTAGCGCCCGACAGGACGAGCCTGCAGCCAACCCGCGTCCCTGGACGCCCTCACGTTCAGCCTCATCCGGCCAGGGGCCCGCCAGCGGGTACCCGCCAGCGCCCCGCCGCACTCTGCTCGCCGGCCGGCTGCGCCGCCGCTACTGGCGGGCCGCACTCGCCACCGCGGCACTCGCGACAACCGTCGCGACCCTCGCCCTCGCCCTTGACGGCCACGAGCGACCAGGCGACCCCCTCTCCGGTCCGGTCGGGGTGTCGGACGCCTCCGGCACGGATTCGGCGGTCACCCGGCCGACGCCCACCCCGAGCGCTTCCGCCTCGCCGGCGCCACCGCCGGCCGAGGTCGTCGTGCGCCTCGAGGCGCGGGACGCGAAGAGCTGGCTCGAGGTCTGGGACGACAGCGAGAAGGTCCTCCTACAGCTACTGCTCCAGCAGGGTGAGTCCCGCGTGGTGACCTCCGAAGGCGCGCTGCAGATCAAGGTAGGCAACGCGGGTGCCGTCTACCTGTCCTGCAACGGGAAGAACCTCGGCGCGCTGGGCGCTCCGGGGAAGGTCGCGACGATTCGTGTCGTGGCCGTCGCGACCGGCGGCTGCACGGCCGGCTGACCCAGGCTTCCGCCCGGCTGGGCCGCGGGACCCTACCTGCGCCTTCCCGGGTTCGAGAAAAAACTCCAGCGTTCCCTGAGCTCTCCTGCATCTATGTAGCCCAGGACCTGTACCTCAGATCGACACGGCGGGGCGGATCGGCGCCCTCGCCGGCACCGGCGGATTCTCCGGGGACGGCGGTACTGCCTGTAGCGTGCGAAACTTGATTCGGGGGTCTCCCGGACCAGCCGGAGTACCAGCTGCACCGTGGCGTCCTCGAGCCGGCGACCGCGGCGCTGCTGCGGATATGTTCAGTGGTGGCGGAGAAGTTCTCGATGCCAGCGCAGCAGGGTCGCGGGGGTGACCAGGAAAGGCCGACCAGCGTGTGCGGGGGAGCAGCCGGGCGAGGGTGGCCACCCCATCCGCCGACGTCTCCCTCTCGACCAACTACTCGACCTCACCCGCATCCAGCTACTCCCGGTCCGGGCAGCCTGCTTGCTTCCAGCGGTTTGGACGGAGCGGTGCGGTTGTGGGACGTCAGTGATCACGCCGCGCCCCAGCCTCTCGGCAACCCGCTCACCGGCGATATCGACTCGGTCAGCTCGGTGGCGTTTGGCCCAGGCGGTCTACTCGTTTCCGGCAGCGTCGACGGCACGGTCCGACTTTGGGACGTCAACGTGCTCGATTACCTGCGGAACGCCGCGGTTCAGGTAGCCTGCCGACGCGTTGGGCGGGTCTGGACAAACAGGAATGGACCCGCTATCTCGCCACCGAGCCGTACCGGAATACCTGCCCGCCCCCCGCTCGTTAGATGGGCCGATTCTTGCGAACACGTCGTAGCGGTCGTCGCGGCGTTGAAATTAGCCGGTTCCAGTTGGGTCTGTTGCGTCCACGCATCGCAGATGCATAGCGATGCGCGAGGTGCCCGGGCTCAGATGGCTTGGGCGAGTTCGGTGAACGCGGTCGCGAGTCGCAGTCGTGGGTCGGTGTCGGTGTCGGTGGCGAGTTCGTAGTGGCCGCGGCGGATGTTCTGGATCAGGGCCTGTCCGGTGCTGATCGTCTGGGCGGAGCGTAGACGGGACTGTTGCATTCGGCCATCGCAGTGATCGGCGCCGCGAGCCGGCATGATCGTGTGATGGCTCGAGCCTGCCAGGGCCTCCGCACGCCCCCAGTCCTCCGAATACAACAGCCCCGGCCGATCTGCGTGTGATCCATGATCTCCATGACCACGTCGCCCGTGTGGCGTCCAGGTCGACGGCGTCCCAGGCAAGACCCAGGGCCTCGCCCTGACGCAGACCGAGCGCCAGTGCGACCGACCACCGGGGCCGCGTTGCGCTGTTCGTTCGCCGCGTCGAGAACCGATCGCGCGTCGGACGCGGTCGGCGGTCGGACTGGCAGACGAACACAACGACGGCGCATCAGTCGATCATGCCCGACTGGTCGCCCCAGCCGCTCCGCCCGGCGAACGCAACAGTGTCGGAAGAAGGCGGTGCGCCTACGCGGGAGGGGGATTATATGGCCGCGCGATCCGGCATTGGGATTCCGGCGGTGTCGCCCAGCGGACAGGTCGGCGGTGCCGTCTCGCGTCGGCTGCTGAAAAGCGCCCGCACCCGTGCGTTCAGAATCCTCACGGTGCCGGTGCGCTGTCAGGTACGCGACTTCTTTGTCACGTCTTTACCGCTTCTTTGAAACTGACAACAATTCCGGGTCTGGAGCGGCTCCACCTAACCAGGTCGTCGGCGGTTAATTGTGTGCCCACGCAGTAGGATCTGCATGCAGCGCGGTCGGCTCCGGGTTTGTGGCGTTGATGTTCGCCGCGATATAACATGCAAAGGTCCGAGGGTGGGAATGCCAGATCAACTCGTGTCGGCTGGCTTGCCGGCAGATTCCTTCGGTTTGATCATCTGCCCGGATGGTGAGGTCGGCAACGGGGGCGCGGCGGTCGCGCGGCGCGGCGCGGATGCTTTGCGTCGGTATCTGACTGGCCCCGGCGGCCTGGTCGAGAGCCGGGTGGAGATCCTCGACGGGCCGCGTGCCGCAGTCGACGTCGCGCTGGCGCTGACCCGCGCCGGTGTTGTCCCCACGGAGCTGCTGCTGGTCTGCTGGCTGGGTCTGGTCGGCGCCTCGGGTGGGGAGCCGTTGCTGGTCGGTGACCCGACGGCGGGCGGCCAGGCGGGCGCGCTGCGTTTCAGCCAGTTGCTCGCGCTCGTCGCGGCGTCCCCGGCCCGGCATCGGGTCGTGTTCGTCGACGGCTGGCGCGCGAACGGCGCCGGCCACGATGTCGCGGACGCGCTCCTCACAGCGGCTGCCCGTCAGGACGGCGGGCTGGAGCTCCTGGTCGCGGTGAGTGAGGCGGAGCCGGTGTTCGCCGCGGGCCCCCTCCCACCCGCGGTCGCAGGCCTGGGCCGACTGCTGGCGGGGGGCGACCCGAACGGCCCCGAATCGCTGACGGTCGGCGGCGTTCTGGCGGCGACCCAGGCCCTGCTCGACCCGACCGACGGGGTGCGCGCGGCATACCTGGCAGGCAGCGCGGCGGACACGCCCATCGCGCGCAACATCGCGAGGCTGACCCCGACCGACCCGGCCAGGGCCGAGCCGACGGTGGTGCTGCCCGACCGCGGGGCCAGCGGTCCAGTCCCGGCAGCCGCGGATCTGGCCACGACCGGTGCCGGGGCGCTCTCCCCCTACCCGGGCCTGGCGTCGTTCGACGCCGACTCCCGGCAGTTCTTCTTCGGCCGGTCGGAGACCGTCGACGACGTGCTCGGCGCGCTTCGGTTCCGGCCGGTGGACGCCGGGCCGCTGGTGCTGGTCGGTGCCTCGGGGGCTGGGAAGTCTTCGGTGCTGCGGGCCGGCGTACTGCCGGCGCTGCGTCGGGGCGAGCTGCCCGGCCTGTCCGCGGATCATGTCCAGGTGGTACTCACTCCCGGGTACCACCCGCTGGCTGTGCTGACTACCCGGGTGCTTGAGGAGATCTCGGCCCCTGGGCTGAGCAGCGCGATCCTGCAGACCGTCCACGACGAGCCGGCGCGCTTCGCCAGTCTTGTCGGCGAGTTGCTGGCGCACCGCGCGCTGCGCGGCCCGGCCATGACCTCGCTGGACCTCGCATCCACGCCGGTGGAGCCGACCATCGGCGGCGCGGCCGTGGCCCGGCGCCTTGTCGTGGCGGTCGACCAGTTCGAGGAGACGTTCACCCTCTGTGTCGACGAGGGGGAGCGGGCCGCGTTCATCGAGGCGCTGGTGTCGCTGGCGACGCCGGGGCCGGACGGCAGACCCGGGCCGGCCGTCGTGTTGATCACCGTGCGGGGTGATTTCTACCTGCCGTGTGTGGACCATCCGCTGCTCGCGCAGGCGCTGGCTCGGGGGCAGGTGGTCATCGGTCCGATGCGGCCCGAGGACATCCGGGAAGTGGTCGTCCGCCCAGCGGGCGCGGTTGGCCTGGCCGTCGAGCCGGCCCTGGTCGAGCTGGTCCTCGACGACCTCTTCGACGAGAGCATGGCCGGCTCCGGCTCCGGCTCCGGCTCCGGGTCGTTGCCGCTGCTCGCGCACGCGCTGCGGGCAACCTGGGAGCTCCGGGCCTCCGGGACGCTCACCGTCGACGCCTACCGACGGGTGGGCCGGCTGGCGGGGGCGTTGACGAAGACCGCCGACGACTGGTTCACCGGACTGGACGCGGCGGCGCAGGAGAGCGCACGGGCGTTGCTGCTCGGGCTGGTGCGGGTGGGTGAACTGGGGGAGACGACCCGGCGGCCACGGCAGCGGGCGGCGTTGCTGGCCGAGGTGCAGGCGCCGGGGGCAGCCGGGGTTCTCGACCAGTTGATCGGTGAGCTGCGGTTGGTGGAGGCCGACGAGGACCGGGTGCAGATCACCCATGAGGCGTTGCTGCGGGCGTGGCCACGGTTGCGGGAGTGGCTGGAGCTGGACCGGGCGGGGGCGTTGGTCCGGCAGCGGCTCGATGACGGCGGCCAGGACTGGGAGGACAACGGTCGTGACCCGGCGCTGCTGCTGCGCGGCCAGCGGCTCGCCGCGGCCCGGGAGTGGGCCGAGCCTGGCGGGCGCCGCCGGCCTCTGCCGAGCCCCGCGGCCGACTACTACGACGCCTCCGTCGCCCGGGAGCAGGCCGAAGCCGACCAGATGCGCCGGCGGACACGTCGGCTGCTGGCGCTGGTCGCCGCGCTCACCGCCGTCGCCTTGGTCGCCGCTGGCATGACCACCGTCGCGTTCGTCAGCCGCGCGGGGGCGACAGCCGCGAAGAACAGCGCGACAGCAGCGGAGAACAGGGCCTCGTCGGCCCACGTCGCCGACATCGCCGACAGCATCTCCGGCGACAACTCGGAGGTCGGCGCGCAGATGGCGCTCGTCGCGGATCGCATCGCCGACACGCCGGAGGCGCGGACCGCGGTCCTCGGTGCCCAGACTCCGTCGCGGCTGTTGCACGCGCACCAGGGCTCGATCGGGACGGTCGCGTGGAACCCGGACGGCCGGACGGTGGCCAGCGGCTCCGACGACGGCGTCGTCAAGCTGTGGGATGTCACCGTCGGCACCTCGGCCGCGGCACGGCCGGTGGGCGCGCCGCTGCGCCAGGGCACCGCGACGCAGGCACATGCCGTCAAGGCGGTGACGTTCGACCGCAGCGGGCGCCTGATGGCCGTCGGTACCGCGAACGGCGAGGTGCGGATCTATGACGTGACGAACCGAGCGGCGCCCCGGGTTCGGGACACGCTGCTGCCGGCGCCGCTCGCCGCCGGCGGCGTGTTCGGACTGGCCTTCAGCCCGAAGGCCGACCTGCTCGCCGCCGGTGGGTACGGGAACGCGGTCGCGCTCTTCGACGTGTCGGTTCCCGGCGCGCCACGGATCGCCGGCGCGCTGGACGCCGGCGCCTCGGTGCGCGCCGTTGCCTTCAGCCCGGACGGCACCCTGCTGGCGACTGGCGGTGAGGACGGCCGTGCGCTGCTCTGGAACGTCACCAACCCGGCGGCACCGGGCCAGCCCCAGGTGCTCTACACCCCGCGGGAAGACCTCGCGCAGACCACGCAGATCCGGGCGCTCGCGTTCAGCCCGGCCGGCGACGAACTCGTGGTCGAGACCATCTACGACGCGCTCATCCGGTATGCCGTCAAGAACGGCACGGCCACCCGCGTCGGACGGCAGACGACGCTGGATTCCCAGCTGACCGCGGTCACCTACCTCTCGCCGCACGTGCTCGCTGTCGCGTCCGCCGCCAACGAGGTCGCCACCCTCCCGATCGGCGTCCAGACGGCCGGCGACAACACGGACGACGCGTCCAGCACGCTCGAGGAGATAGGCCTGCGGGCCACGCCCTGGTCGCTCGCGGTCGATCCAACCGACCGGTCCTGGATCGTCGTCAGCGGCTCCGACGGGGCGCTGCGCTGGCTCCGCTCGACGCCGTCGCCCACATTCCGACGGGTCACGCCCGTGGCGATTCTTCCCCGCTCCGCCAGCTCCACGATCACCGTCACCGAACTGCGAGATCTGTTCGTCTACGACGACGTGATCAAGCCGGGCCTCCCGCCGGACCAGCGGTTGCGGGCAGCCGTGACGCTCGATCTTCCTGACGAGCCGTACGCCGTCGCGGGCGCCAGCCTCTCGCTCGCTGGTGGGATCCTCGCCGTCAACACCAGCGACAAGATCAGTATCTGGGACGTGTCCGACCGGGCGATCGCCGGCTGGCCGCGCTATGACCCGACCAGGCCACCACCGACGATCGCCCCTCTGGCTGTTCTGCCGCGGGAGGTGGACCAGACGGTCAGCGTCGCCGTCAACGCCGACGGGCGCCGCCTGGCGATCGGCGACTTCGGCGGGGTGGAACTGTGGGACACCACGAATCCCCGGGCTCCGACGATGCTGGGCGCGCAGCCCAATGCCTTCAAGCCAACCGGGGCGGCGCAGGTGGCCTTCAGCCCGGACGGGACGCGGCTCGCGGCTACCAGCAACGACCAGACCCTCAAGGTGTGGCCGGTGGCCGGGAATCTCACCGGCGGCCCCGAGGGCACCCTCAACCTCGGCGACGAGATCGTCTCGCCGCCGGCGTTCCGCCCTGATGGCCACATCGTCGCGCTGGGCGGTGAGGACGGCCAGATCCGGCTGGTCGACGTGTCCGACCCGGCCAGGCCGCGGGTTGTCGGCACCACCACCAGGCAGGCTTCGGGGACCAACGTGCTCGCCTTCAGCGCGGACGGGCGGCGCCTCGTCGCCGGCGGTTCGCTGCAGACCCGGATCTGGGACGTGTCCCAGCCACGCAGCCCCCAATGGTTCCTGTCGTTCCCCACGCTGGCCGGGGTCATCCTCACGGGCGCGTTCCAGGGCGCGGGCGACTACCTCATGGCCGCCTTCGCCTTCCCCGGAGTTGATCCCTACACGGTGCTCGTCGATCTCAATATCGAACGCAACGTCGAGCGCTTGTGCGCCAACATCGGTGACCCCGTCACCGAGCAGGAATGGGAAACCTACCTGGACGACGTTCCCTACGTCGCGCCGTGCGGCCGGGCGCCGGCGTCCGCCAGCTAGCCGACAGCCGAGGTCGCGGTGGCGTTCGAACGCGAGGAAGCGCTCCTCCACGGGGTCTACGAGATCACCGAGGTGCTCGGGAGCGGCGGCTTCGGCATCGTCCTCGGCGGTCGTCACCGCGACATCGGCCAGCGCGTCGCCATCAAGCGGATCGACACCGCCCGCCCCGACCTGTCCTTGGCGGCCCGGGCCGACCTGGCCGCCCGGCTGCGCGCGGAAGCCCGAATGCTGACCAGTCTGCGCCACCCGCACCTGGTCGAGGTCTACAACTACGAGACCGACGGCGAGCTGCACCTGCTCGTCATGGAGCGGCTCGACGGTACCCTTGGCCGCTACTTCGGCCAGGCCAACAGCCGGTCGATCCTCGACGCCTGCGCCGCCGGGGTGGCGATCGGCGCCGCACTCGGGGCCGCGCACGCCCGGCGCATCGTGCACCGCGACATCAAGCCGCAGAACGTGCTGGTCGCCGCCGATGGCACGGTCAAGGTCGCCGACTTCGGCGTCGCCAAGATCCTCGGTGACGAGCTCAGCCCTGCCACCAACATCGCGACCCCGGTCTACGCCCCGCCGGAACAGCTCGACGGCTCGCCGATCACCCCCGCGGCCGACGTCTACGCCCTGGGGATCACCCTCTACGAGATTCTCACCGGGGCGCCGCCGTTCCGCGGCGGCCTCGAACAGCTGCATCACGCCCACCGCGAGCTCCCGCCCCCACCGCTCACCGGCCGGGTGCCGGACCCGATCGCCGAGGTCGTCCTGCGCGCGCTGCGCAAGGATCCGGCCGGGCGTTACCAGACTGGTCGCGAGTTCGCGGTCGCGCTCTTCGCCGCGGCCGCCCACCTCTACGGCCCCGACTGGGTGGCCCGCTGCGCCGTGCCGGTCTACATCGACGAACAGCTGCGCGGCCGCCAGCTGGGGCCGCCCGCCGGCGGCCGGGCCCCGGCCGACTACTCGACAGCCGTCCCCGCGCCGGCGCCCTTGCCGACAGCCGTCGCCGCTCCGGCGCTCGCGCCGGACGTGGCCCCGACCGTGCGGTCGACCGGCGCGGTAGACGACGCCACCGTGATCAGCTCGCCACCCGACCGGCCCCCGCCCATCGCGCCCGCCGGCCGCCGTTCCCGTGGCCGGGCCGCCAAGGCGCCTGCTCCTGCCCCGTCGACCCCGCTCCTTCCCTCGGCGCAGTCCGCTCCGGCAGTCCCCACGGCCCCCACGGCCCGGGCACCCGCCGCCGTCCCGGTGCCGCCGCCCCACGCTGCGGTCGCGACGCGGCCGCCGGCCGTCCGCTTCGTGGCGCTGCTGCCCGACGGCCGGCACCTCGGGCTGGATGGGACGACGACTGGTCCTACCAGCGTGTCGCGGATTCCCGGCCGGCGACGCGCCGAGCCGACCCCGGTCGCCGTGCCCGGCGCGCACGGAATCGCCGTCGGGCCGGACGGCACGGTCTACGTCAGCGTGCCCACCCGTCACCTCGTCCTGCGCGTCGATCCCGACGGCCCCGCGGTGCCCGTCCTCGGCACCGGCGAGGCCGGGTACTCCGGCGAGGTGGGGTCCGGGCGGCACTCCCGGGTCGACACCCCGTACGGCCTCGGGTGCGGCCCCGACGGTGCGCTCTACGTCGCGGACAGCGGCAATGGCTTGATCCGCCGAGTGGATGCGGCAGCCGATCTCGTCGAGACGGTCGCCGGAGCCAGCAGTGGGCAGTTCACCGCCGGTCGCCACCACTCCGGGCCGGTCCGCGCCGAGCCTGCCGGCTGGACCGAGCTCAGTCCCGCCGAGCTCGTGCTGCGCGGACCCCGCGCCGTCGCGCTCGATCCCGAGGGCCGGCTGCTGGTCGCCGACACCGGCAACCACCGCGTACTCCGGCTCACCCTCGCCCAGCCGACCGACCCCGGCCGCCCGGGCGCGAGCGAGGCCCGGCGCCTAGCCGGCACCGGGCAGCCGGGGGACGCCGGTGACGGCGGCGCGGCCGTCCGCGCTCGGCTACTGCGACCGGCCGGCGTGGCCGCGCTGCGCGACGGGCGAGTCCTCGTCGCCGACACAGGCAACGGCCGCGTGCGAGCCGTCGCGCCATCTGGGCAGATCACCCCGCTGGCGGGCGGCCGATACCAGCCCGCGGCCAGCCCGAGCTCCGCCGCGTCGCGGCTGCGGGCGCCCACGTCACTCGTCGTCCTGCCCGACGGCCTGGTGCTCGTCGCGGACCCCATGACCGGCCGGGTCGTGACCCTGCCACTCCACGCCGGGCCGGGCGGCGTTGGCCGCCCCGGCCGCGCTGGCCGTCTGGCCGACCGGCGGCACGGTCCTCGCCACCGGGATCGCCGCCGGTCATATCACCACCCTGCTCCCCGACGGCCGGACCGGCCTTCTCGCCGTCCTGCCGCGCTGACCATGTGGGGTCCGACATTTCACAGTGGAGTAGATCCACCGGTCGGCAGGTGAACCTGTGTGGTCGGGGAGCTCGTCGAGGGTCGGGACCCCACCTGGGCGGGCGTGGGTTAGCGTTTTATGAAAGAAAATGGACCCTTCGCGAGTGTGCTGATCGTCCCGAATGGGTCGATCTTCCGGACTCGGCTACTGGCATTGTCGACGATGTAGACCGTACCGTCGTTACCGACCGCCACGCTGTCTGGTCCGGCGAGTTTGGCTTCGGTGGCGGGGCCGCCGTCCCCAGAAAACCCGGGTTCGTAACATCATGTGGTGCTGATTCGGGGGCTCGGCCCGGTCGAGGTTGTTGTTGACGGTGTCGCGGTCGACCTTGGCCGGCCTAAGCAGAGAGCGTTGTTCGCGCTGCTTCTCGCCGCCGCGGATACGGTTGTAGCGGTCGACACGATCGTCGACCGCCTCTGGGGCGGTCAGCCGCCGGCGAGCGCGATGGCCAGCCTGCAGGTGTATGTGTCGAACCTGCGGCGGGTCCTGGAACCCGGCCGCGGCCCTGGGACACCCGCGGCCGTGCTGGTGACCCGTGCGCCCGGTTACGTCCTGCGCACCGATGGGGCGACGGTCGACGTCCGGGTGTTCGTCGAGCTGATCACCGGGGCGCGCGCCGCGCTGGCGGTTGGTCGTGCCGACGATGCCCTGGCCGGTCTTGACGAGGCACTGGGGCTGTGGCGTGGCGATGCCTACGCCGACGTTCGAGACGCGTCGTGGATCGCGCCGGAGGTCGCCCGGCTCGGTGAGCTTCGCCTGGGTGCGGTCGAGGACCGGGCCGACGCGCTGATCCGCCTCGGCCGGCCGGCCGAGGCCGCGGCCGATCTGGAGGCGTTCATCGCGGGCCACCCGCTGCGCGAACGGGCCTTGTCCCTGATGGCGCTCGGGCTGTACCGATGCGGGCGCCCGGCGGACGCCCTCGGGGCGTTGCGGTCGGTGCGAGCCCGGCTGGCCGAGGAACTGGGCGTGGACCCGGGGCCGGACCTGGTCACCCTCGAGATGGCCATCCTCCGCCATGATCGCCGGCTGGCGCCGCCGCCGGTCGTCCCGGCCTGGCGGCCCGGCGCGGCCGACGCGGTCGCGCTTCCCGCGGCTGGGACGGGCGCTTCGGTGACCGTGGTGACAGACGACCTGTTCGTCGGCCGCGGCGGTGACCTGGCGAACCTGCTCGGCGAGCTCGGTCCGCCCAGCGCCGCGCCCGGCCCGATAATCATGATTGACGGTGAGCCGGGAGTCGGGAAGACCCGGCTGGTGGCCGAGGTGTGCGCGCGCGCCGGCCGGCCGGCGCTGTGGGGGGTATGCCCCAACCACGAGGTCGCGCCGGCGCTGTGGCCGTGGGAACAGGTCCTGCGCGCGCTCGCCGCCGCCCGGCCGGACCTGCCCCTGCCTCCGGAGGTAGCCGCCCTGCTGTCCCAGCGGCGGCAGGACGGCGGGTACGACGCGACCGGCGCCCGCTTGCGGCTTTACGAGGCGGTGACCAACTATCTCGCGTCCGCCGCGCCGCTGCTGGTCGTACTGGATGACCTTCAGTGGGCGGACACGTCGTCGCTCCGGCTGATCGTCCATCTGGGAGCGGGCCGCGCGCCCGGAGTCGGCCTGATCGGCACGTTCCGCACGCACGAGCGGGCCGTCCTGGAGGAGACGCTGGCGGGGCTCGCCCGGACGGGGCTGCGGACGGCGCGGCTCGGCGGCCTCGACGCCGCGGCGGTGCGCGACCTCGCGCGCGACGTCGCGCGCGCCGATCCCGGGTGGGAGGCGGCAGGGGCGTTGCGCTCCAGGACCGGCGGGAACCCGTTCTTCGTGCGCGAGCTGCTTCGATTCCCCGGCGGATCCGGCCAGGCTGGAGCGCTGCCCGACCATGTGCGCGACGTCATCCACCGACGCGTCGCCGCGCTGCCGGCCTCGGCGGCCGCGCTGCTCGAGACGGCGGCGGTGGCCGGCGCGGAGTTCGACGCCGACATCGTCGCCGAGGTCGCAGGCTTCGCACAGCTGGCGTCGCTCGAGGCGCTGGACGCCGCGCTCGCCGCCGGTCTCATCTCCGAGCACCCGTCCCGGTTGGGAGGATTCCGGTTCGACCACGACCTGATCCGGGAGGCGTTGGACGCCCGGCATACGCGGCTGCGCCGAGCCCTGCTGCACCGCCGCTTCGGGGAGGTGACCGCGCGGCGGTACGCGGACCGGCCCGAACGGACCGGCCAGGTCGCTCGGCACTGGCTGGCGGCGGCGGAGCTGAGCCCTGAGGTGGCCCGCGCCGCGGTGGAGCAGGCCGCCCGGGCCGCGCGGGAGGCGGCCGACCGGCTCGCCCCCGAGGACGCCGCCGGCTACTGGCAGGGGGCGCTCGCCGCCGCGGAGTTCGCCCGCCTCGGCGGCGGGGAGCGGGTCGAGCTGCTGCTCGGGCTCCTCGACGCCCTCTACGCCGCCGGGAAGCACTTCGAGGGGCTGGAGATCGTCGACCGGGCGCTGGCGGAGGCGGGCGGCGATCCGGGCCAGGTGGCCCGGATCGCCGACGCCGCCATGGGCCACACCGTCTGGTTCCCGTTCAGCTACGGGACTGTCCCCGGTGCGTTGCGCAGCGCGCTCGCCGCGGCGCTGCCGCTGCTGCCCGCCGAGGACCCGCGCCGCTGCGTCGCTCTCGTCTGCGCCGCGGTCGTCGCCACCCAGGCCGGTGACGTCGACGAGGGCGCTCGGCTGAGCGCGGCGGCGCTCCGGGCATGCCGGGCCCTACCTGACGGTCCCGACCTGCTCGCCCGGATCCTGCATCTGCGATCTCTCGCCGTCTCCGAGGTAGACCGGCCCAATGAGCAGCGGGACGCCGCGGCTGAACTGATCGCCATGGGTGCTGCCCCGCGGGAGCTGGTGGCCGGCGCGCGGCTGCGGCTCGCCTGCGACCGAGCGCGGCTCGGCCAGATCGGCGAGGCATGGTCGGCCCTTCTCGCCGCCGAGGAGGAGATGCGGCGCCTGCGGTCACCGGCGCTCGCCGCCCAGGCCGGGTTCGTGCGCGCCGCGCTGCTGGCCTTCGCCGGGCGCCTCGACGAGTCGGCTGCCGCGGCCGACGCCGCGGTCAGTACGGTCGATCCGGCCGCGCAGAACGGGATCGTCGCCTCCTACGGAGCGAACATGATCGACCGTGCGCTCCAGGCCGGCGCGCTGGCAGCGGCCGCGCAGGAGATGCGCGCGGTTGCGGCCGGGTCCAAGGTCGCGGCCTTTCGGGGGGTCCTCGCGCTCGCGCTCGCCGAAGCGGGCTGCACCGGCGAGGCCCGTGAGGTCCTGGCGTCCGTGGAACTGCCGCCGCGGGACTACACGTGGTGGGGCGCCGTGGTCATTCGGCTGCTTGCGGCGATCATGCTCGGCTGTCACGACATCGTCGAACAAGACCGCGCCCACCTGCGGCCGTTCAGCGGCCAACTCGTCGTGATCGGCTCCTGCACGGCGATCATCGGCGCGGTCGACGGACTGCTGGGCGAAGCCTCGCTCGCCCTGGGCGATCACCCCGCCGCGCGCCGGGAGCTGACGGCCGCGATCGCCTTGCTGGACCGGTGCGGCTCTCCGTACTGGGCGGCAAGAGCCCGCCAAGCGCTCGCCAGGTGCCCGTAAAGCGTGGTCCGCGAGGCTGTCCCGCGAGCGGGGGAGGAACCATCGTGGGAGCACTGCCACGCGCCCAGGGCGCCGGTTGCACCAAGCCGGCGAGTGTCGACCGCGGGCTCGAACGAACAGTCAGGCCTCCTGGACGAGGAGCGACGCGGCGGCACGCCGGGCTGGCAGGTTGGGTCGTCTCACGGGCCGCCCGACTGAGAACGGCCGCCATCCTGCTGTCGATCGTGGCCGTGGTCAGCGCGACCGGCTTCCAATGTGAGTACAAGCCCACCGCGCTGCCGATCAAGTTCACCTTCGACGAGAACGGCAACGTCGACGTCAGCGTCAGTCATGACATTGTCACGCCCATCGGCGTGTTCGAGCTGAGCCAGTCCGTTACGCGGCCGCGGAACGTTCCTCCGGGCCAGACAATGCTGATCATCCGGCATGCCATCGCAGGAGTGTTGAAGGACAGCTGGTTCCAACTTCGCCTTGCCAAGGATCTGGTGTTCTCGGTCGACGGCGGCAGCCGGCTCGTCGAGCAGAGCGATAACGCCGCCACGCTGGAAGTGACCGGGCCGGCGACAGGGGTGGTCGTGCAGGAGACGGAGGACGACGGCCCCGACGACGGCCCCGGCAGGTTCTCCACCGAGCAGGTCGATGCTCTGCCCGAGGTCCCAGACGACGCCGACGGGGCGGCCGACATCGACGTGACGCCGTCGACGCTGCTCTGTTCGGCGGATGGCTGTGAGGAGTCGGTGACGATCAGCGGCACCGGGGACGGTCCGTTGCGGGTGACCTCGGTCGAGGTCCTCGGGCCGGACGCGGACTTGTTCGTCCCCAGCCACGACTGCGACGGCCGTGAGCTGTCGGCCGGCGAGCAGTGCTCGCTGACCGTCGACTTCACACCACCCGAGGGCGGCGGCGTCGCCACCGCGACCCTGGTCATCCATCAGAACCTCGCCGGCCCGGCCAGCGAGATCGACCTGAAGGGGGACGGGAACGGCCTGGTGCCGACACCAGAGACCGTTGAGCCGGGGGAGCCCGGCATCGCGGTGACGCCGTCGACGCTGCTCTGTGCGGGGGACCGCTGTGCGGAGCCGGTCACGATCAGGAGTACCGGGACTGGCCCGTTGAAGGTGACCTCCGTCGAGGTCGTCGGGCCGGGCGCGGGGTCGTTCGTGCCCAGCCATGACTGCGACGGCCGTGAGCTGTCGGCCGACGAAGAGTGCTCCCTGGCCGTCGACTTCACACCGCCCGAGGACGGCGGCGTGGCCGACGCAACCCTGGTCATCCACCAGAATCTCGCCGGCCCGCCCACCGAAGTCGCCCTCCAAGGCTCCTGAATCGCGGCCGGCACGGCCAGTCGGACCCGTACGTCGAGATATCGGACAGGGAAACCAGAAACGCGGGGCGCTGCCCGACGGCGCTGCGGGGCGTCAGCCGCAGTGAACGGCTCGCCCGCCGATCCCAGGAGAAGTCCGGAAGTCGCGTGTGCGGTACCGGCGACACCATTGCGGCACGGATCCACCGGACCGCAGGAAGACGGGGACATTCATGGATTTCGGCGCGGCCACCGCTCTGAATCTGCTTGGGAGCTCGACTGGTGCGGCGCTGGTGCTGGTCGCGCACGCGATTTTCCGGGCCGCGGTGCCGAAGGCGTACGCGCTGACCGTCGGTGCGCTCGGCCTCGCGGCCGGCTCCCTGTTGTTCTACGCCGGCCTCGAGGACGGCAGGCACGGCGGGTGGGCTGTGCTCGCCGGTTTCGTGCTGGGCGGCGCATACCTGGCGGTGGCGATCGCCGCCCTCGTCGACCGGGACGGTGGCGGCGAGATGCCGTGGTTGCCGGTACTGGCGATATCCGGTGGTGGCACCCTCGGTGGCGTCAGCGGCGTCTATATTCTGGACTGGCTCCCGTTTGGTGGTCTCGGCTGGAACATGGTCGGATTGATTCTCTTCACCACCCTGGGCACCTCGGCGGAGGCTGCCCACGTCGAGTCGGGGCCAGCCGGCGAGATCAGCACGCGTGCCTGGATCACCACGTATGCCGGCACCTTGATTCTGGCCTACTGCACCGCGGTCGCCGTCAATGGTGTAGCAGGCCCAGAAAGGACGCTTCTACCGCCGCGAGCAGTCGGCGAAGCCGTCAGGGATTTGTTCCATGCATCGTCGACGTCGCCATCGAGGCGGCCTTCCCCGGATGCGCGGCCAGGAATACAATTCACGTACGCCGAGGTCGACTGCGAGCCGCGCCACAGTCGCCCCGACCAGATGTGCGGAAGAATCAAAGTCACGAGCACCGGCGGCGAGGATCTCATCATCCAGGCGCTGGTCGTCAGACCCAGCGGGAGAGGGGTCGAGCTGGAGCCCTGGAATGTCTTCGCACCGGACGACTTGAGGAACACCTGCCTGCTGGGCCGGCGGTACTCCAAGGGCGTGTCCTGCGACCTGATTATCCGTTTCCCCCGAGATAACCGACCGACCGACATTGTCCTCCACGAGAACACGGGTTCACTCCGCGGGACCATCGTCCCCATCCCCGAGTCAGAGTCACGGTGAGCGCCGCCTGGGGACAGTGAGAGCCCACGCGCGCACCATCCGCCCTTGATCAGCCAGCACGGCGTGACAGCTGCGACCAGCCCACGCCCAGCTGGCCGACCACGACAACACGAGTCAAAGACGAGCAGGCGGCCGATCATGCTGCGGTGGCGCCCGCCGCGCGGATCTCGTGGACGACGCTGGTGAACCACTCGTCGGACGGCACCCCCGCGGTCTCGATGGTTGGCAGGTGTGACAGGTCAGGGATCAGGAGCAGTGCGTCCGGATAGCGGGCGATCGTGTCGACGGCGAGTCCGTCGCCGGTGCCTGGCAAGGCGGATCGGGTTGTCCCGGACGCGTTCGAGTAAACAGGTGGCGACATCGAGCGCATGCCGTACGAATGCCCGCCCTACCCCCTCCGGCCATCGGCCGATCTTGTCGTTGATCGCTGAACGGGGAGGGAACGATGCCTTAGCCGAGAGCAGGCGCCAGGTTGGTGCGCCCGTCGGAGAGTGCGCGCTGCGGTGACCACGAGGAGCCGTCGAATCGGGACCACCAGATGTGGTTGTCGGAGCCGACACCGCGCCAGGCCATGACCACTCGCCCGCTGCTGCTGTACCCGACGGCCGGATCAGGACTGGTGCGGCGGTCGGGGAGTGGCTGCTGCGGCGTCCAGGACGAGCCGTCGCGGCGTCAGGTGTCCAGCACGAGGTCCGCGAGCAGATCCATCGAGTGAAGCCAGGCGTCGAGGTCTCGCCGCCAGGGCGCCGCTACCACGTGTTGAATGCCAGCCTCGGCGAACGCCGCGCGCTCCTGCCTGATCAGGCCCGGGTCCATGCCCTGAGGATCCCAACCCGTGCGGGTCGAAATGGTGAACGTGTCCTCGGGCCGGTCGGCGCGGATGCGAGCGACGACCTCGGCGGCTCTCGGCGGCTTGATGCCGACAGCCTGATAGCCGTCGCCCCGCCTGACCGCCCGCCGGAAGGCGGCCTCGCTGCCGCCACCGACCCAGATGGGTACGGGACCCGCCGGTTTGGGCAACAGCCGAATGTCGTCGAAGGAGGTGAACTCGCCGTGAAAGGACGCCGGGTCGTCGCGCCAGACGGCTCGGAACAGGTCCAGCGCCTCGTCCAGTCGACGTCCCCGGTTCTCGAAGTCGTGGCCGAGAGCGGCGTACTCGGCCCGTGACCAGCCGACCCCGGCGCCGATGACCAGCCGACCGGCGGACAGAGCATCGAGGCTGGCCAGGGCGTTGGCAAGGGCAAGTGAATTGTGGGTCGGAACGACCAGGACGCTGGTGCCCAGTCCCACCCGCTCGGTGCACGCCGCCGCCCAGGTCAGCGTCAACAGCGGGTCGTAGAGGTACGGCGACGGGTAGCTCAGCGCCGCCGGATGGACGGTGTGGTCACTCACCCAGACATCGGCGAAGCCCAGCTCTTCTGCGTGCCGCGCCGCACGGGCGATCGCCGTGGGCCCCGCGACGCTGCCGTACTGGGGAAGGTGGATGCCGACTCGCATGAGCGTATCCAACCAGCAACCGTGCCGCCGATCGCGGCGCACGTGCCGGCCACTGATCAGAACGGCGAACAGCTCACCAAGCGCCCCTCGACCGGCTGCGCGCTGCTGTCCGTCGCCGGGCGCTGGTGTGATCAGGGCCGCTGCGGATGAGGAGGGGTCCCCAAGCGACACCGGAAAACGGTGCCACACTGGCGCCATTCAGGAATCAGTCGTGGAGGAGGCCATATGACTGCTCGATTGCGTTTACGGCGTGCCGAAGTCTCGATGCTCCTGGTCCTGGTCGGTATCGCGACTACCGCTTTGATGACCATCGCGCCAGGAGAGGCGCGGGCGGACTTCATCTACAGCCGCTACTGCCAAGGTAAGGCCGTTATCCGCTGCGTCGAGGTCCACCAGCGGGTCGCCGCGGACGGCAGCCGCAAGGTGCGCTTCAAGGCGGACATCACCGACAATGCCAAGGACGACGCCAACTACTGGGTCGCCTTCAGTAAGATCACCGTTCCTGCGGCGAGTGGCGGCACCAGAACCTTCACTGACTACGACGGCTGGGCGAGCGCGCTGGATATCTACTTCACCCCTGAGACCACCTGCCCGGACACCGTCCGAACGATCAAGATCAACTATACGGCCTACTTCACCTGGAAGAACGCGGCCGGCCATGTCACTGCAAGCTCATTCAAACAGACCGTGGGTGTCTGCGGGCCGTTTGCCTGACCTCCGTCGTCTCCTCCGCTGCCGGTTCGGGGTCGTGGTCCGCCTGTGCCCGCTCACGCCGCGGCGACGACCGCGATCTCGAGCAGCCAGGACGGCTGGGCCAGCGCCGGGACGGTCACCAGCGTGCTGGCGACCCGGCGGCCGCCGAGGAATGCGTCGCGTGCCGCCATGGCCTGCGCCAGCCCGGGCGTCATCGCGGTGACGACCAGGTAGGTGGTGATGCCGACGACGTCCTCGGCCGTCATGTCGGCCTCGGTCAGTATCGCGGCGATGTTGTCCCACACCAGGCTCGCCTGGGCCGGCACCCCGTCCGGTACCGAACCGTCCGGTGCCACCGGCACGACTCCGGAGGTGTGCAGCCACCGGCTGGCGTTCTCGACGAGGACCGCGTGCGCATAGCGGGCCGCCGGAGGCGCCATGCTGTCAGGGCTGATCGTTCGGTGGGTGACGGCGTCGGACATGCGCAGACCGTACCGCCCGCCGCGACGCTGCTCGTCAGCAAGCGGTCCGAGTCATTCCGGCGCTGCCGGTCCTGGTTCGCCTGGGCCACAGCGCCCCGTTCCGAGAGATTCCTCCCCGGACTCTGAGGCACGGACCGGCAGGACTCGGTCCGCACATGCGCTCTCTGGTGCCGCGGGCAGGACGGCGGCTCAGCCCAGGAAGTCGCTGACCACGTCGATCCAGAATCTGGTGCTCAGCGCCAGGGATTCCAGGTCGATGCGTTCGTCGTCGCCGTGGAAGCGGCGCGCGTAGTCGCTCGGGTCGAGCGTGGGGCTGAACAGCCCCGCGCCGTACGCGACCGCACCCAGGTCGCGGTAGATCCGGGCATCGGTCAGCCCCACCGCGAGCTCCGGGCCGATCCGCGAAGCAGGGAAGCGCTGGTTGACCGCGCGTTGGAGGCTGTCCCACAGGGGCGTCGCGGTGGGGCTCGCGTTCGCCGGCTGGTGCAGAAAAATGTCGACGTCCACGTCGTCGAGCAGGTCGCCGAGGGCGGCCACCAGATGGGCGCGGACCTCGTCGGCGTCCTCGCCGGGCAGGCTGCGGACGTCGACGTCGAGGTCGACCGTTCCCGGTATCACGTTCGTCTTCATGGGCCCGGACACGACGTTGCAGGAGAACGTCGTGTGCGTGCAGGCATGCAGGTACGCGGCCAGGTTCTTGTTCGGCATGGTGCCCAGGCAGTCGTCCAGGCGGGCCGGGTCGAGCAGCGCGGCGCGAAGGTCGTCCGGAACGTCAAGGGTGGCCACCTTCAGGCGCCACAGGTCGTCCAGGCGGGGGGCCGGCCGGTAGTCGGTGAGACGTTGGATGATCTGCGCGGCGCGGGCGAGCGCGTTGTCGGCCCGCCAGGGCCGCGCCCCGTGGCCGGCCGTTCCGCGGACTCGCAGCCGGTGCCAGGCGACCCCCTTCTCGGCGACCTTGACGCCGACGTGCGCGCCGTTGTGCAGGCCGCCGTTCTCGGTCAGGACGTAGTCGGCGCGGATCGCGTCCGGCTCGTTCTTCGCCAGCCAGCGGATGCCGTGCTCGCCGCCGGACTCCTCGTCGGCGGCGGCGAAGAAGACCAGGTCGCCGGCGAACCGAGGCCCGTGGAGCGCCAGCTGCCGGAAGGCGACCGCCATAGAGGCGGTCAGGTTCAGCATGTCGACGGCGCCGCGTCCCCATATCTCGTCGCCCACCCGTTCTCCGGCGAAGGGGTCCCTGGTCCAGCCGGCCGGGTCGACGGGGACGACGTCGATGTGCCCCATCAGGCACAGGGCGGGCGCGGATGGATCCGTTCCCTCGATGCGCGCGACCAGCGACTCGCGACCCGGGGCGGGCTCGAAACGGGCGACGTCAAAGCCGGTGTCGCCCAGATAGGCGGCGAGGGTATCCACGTTTCTGGTCTCATGTCCGGAGGCCTTCGTGCCGTCATTGACGCATTGATTTCTGATCATTCTGTTGGAGCAGATCCGTCGTGTCCCTGGTCAGGCCGGCCGGTGCGCCGTCGACCCTGCTGTCTTCCAAGGCCACGAATCCACTCCTTTGCGCACACTGGCTCGCGGCGACCGGCCGTCATGCGCTGCCTTGAGGTGTCCGGAGACTCAGTGTTTTGGGTGGCTGGCCCGTCGGGAACGGCGCGTTGCCCATGGTAGGCAGCTTCGACTTCGGCTGGGTGTACCTCGCCGAGGTTCGCCGCTAAAGTTATGGCACATCGGCTTCGCGGCGACCGCGTTTGCCGGATCGATGGCCACCGCGCGCAGTAGCCAGCTGGTGCCTGTCGGCTGCGACAGATCCGGTGCCCTACATTTGCCGAAGCCCGACGCCGGATCGCGGACGGGTGATCGGTCAGCCGACATGCCGAACCACGGCTCCGAGCGCTGTGGTCACGACCGTCGACGTCAATCTTGGCTACATTTGAAACGACAGTGAAACAAATAACAAAGATCATAGTACGATGTCTGTCCCGTCAAAGGTCACCCTTGCGCCGCAGAACTCGCTCCGCGTCCAGCCAAGATCAAATTGCCGTGGCGACCATGCGTAAGATTGGCCAAACACGCCGCAAGCGGCATAAATCTCGCGTACCGTAATGGTCCTACGCGAGGGGGACACATGTTGAATGCTTTAGCGCTCATTCTTTCAGTCACGGCTTTAGCTTTGTCAACCTACCTATCAATCCGTCAGACGCAGATAGCGCGTCGAGACAACCTCGTCGTCGTCATTGAAAAATTCTGGGACGGTTTCCGTAGCCACGAATTCCGCAGGAGCTACGAGTATGTTACCGGCCACCTCCTTGTTGAGAATTCTCCGAGCGCAATGTGGGATCTCCCAAACCCGGCGCGCGATCATGCCCTCGACGTTGCATATTTCTTCGACTATCTGGGTTCTCTGATCGTCCATCAGGCTCTCAATGAGAGGCTCGCTATCGGGGCTCTTGGTAACATTGTCGATCTATGCTGGCGGCGCCTTGAACCTTTCATAATTGCCGAGCGTCAGAGTAGGCTGAGGCGATCGACTTCGGGAGAAACCATAAGCTCTGGTTTCTTGGTCTACTTCGAGGATCTCGTATCTCGTAGCCGCAGGCTGCCTCCACCAGAAATCAACAGCAAACTTCGCCTAGGCAACGTGCATTAGAATGTCCACGGGATTTATGTTGCATTTCAACTGCTGCCGATGACCAGGATCTATCGACGTGCTAATTCTGCGAAGATGGCGGCCAGAAGGCGGCTACCTACGAGTTTTCTTGCGCCGACCATCGAGCGGCGAGACTCTCATCATCAAGGGCCCGAGGCGGTAGCTGATGGTCGAACGCCCCTGTTCTTGCGACGGCGGGGTGCCGCCACCGGCATGGCGCGCCCGGGACATTTGTCCGCGGTGTTGTCGGTTCACCTGGCCCGGACTGGACCGCCAAGTGAACAAGGATGTGTGGCGCTGGCTCGACGGTCCAGGGGTCGCCCTGCTTACTGGCCTGCCTGTCGACGATCGTGACTTGGCAGGCACTGGCCGTCTGGCCCTGGCAGTGGCGGGCGAGTTCGGATTCGTCCAGCCGCAGGGCTGGGACAACAGTCTGATTTGCATCGTCCGCGACGAGGGCCAAGTGACCGGGATGGAGGCGGGGCTGATCGCCTCGCGCGTCGCTAGAAGCTCGAAGAGCAGGGAACGTCTCGACCTGCACAATGACGCGGCGCCACGCTGGGTCTCGCCGGAGCCCATCGACCACGTGCTGATGCTAGCCATCTGCCCCGCCGAGACCGGTGGGGAAACCACGCTGGTCAGCGCGCGGGCCGTCTGGGAGGAGATTCTTCAAGCCGATCCGGATTCGGCCCGTATCCTCCAGTCCAACTTTCCATTCAATCGGTCCGGTGATGGCCTGCCTGCCGACCAGCCTGACCATACCACAGGTCCCGTGTTCAAGGTCGATGGAGACTGGTTCACGGTTCGCTGTAACCGGTTTCGCATCGAGACCGCGGCACGCGACCTGAACCGGCCACTGAATCCGAAACAGCGAGACGCGCTCGATCTGATGGACTCGGTGCTGGGACGGCCCGAGCTTCAGTCGAAGATCACGCTGCAGCCAGGCGAGTGTCTTCTCCTCGATGACCGAACCGTCGTACACGCCCGCACCGCTTTCCGTGACTCGCCTATGTCGCTGCGGGGCCGGTGCCTGATCCGGGTGTGGACGCGGCGCCGCGAACCGCGCCGCGACCGACGGGAGGACGCGACGCCGGTCAGCTAATCTCGTCGGGCAGTCGGCTGACGTTCCAGGTCTCCTCGAACTGCCGCTCGATGAACTGTGCGAGGTCCGAGTCGAGCCCAATCTCGTATTGCCGGCTGCCGCTCGCGGACGTTCCGGGCGTCAGCCAGGCCGCCAGCATGGTCTCGTCCGATCGATGCAACGCTATTTTTGGCGGTCGATCGTAGAGCCGCACCACCAGACGCCGCCGGGATGGCGCCGGAAGCCGGTCGGCGAACGCGTCGAGCGCCTTCAGGTTCGCCCGAACCAGCGCACTCACGTCATACCGCCGTCCGAGGTCGCGGGTGCGTTCATCGGCGTAGCGTGAGTCGGGATCGAGCAGCAGGATCTCGGCGTGCGCACCGTTTTCGAGTGCGGCCCGCAGCGCGTCGAGGAAGCCCGCCTGGTGCGGAAGGTCGAGCATCTGGCTCCAGGTGGCCATGATCCGTATCAGGTAGGCGCTGGCCGCGACGGCCTCGCTGAAACCGTCGTGGTCGAACGCCGCGTGCACCCGGCGGCCCATGGCACCGCGCCGGGGGCCGGGGCCGTCACCGGCGAGCCAGCGCCGCAGCTCGTCGCGGACCGCCTGGTCCCGGTCGCGCAGCAGAGCGAGCGCCTGCCGCCAGGAGGCACGCGCGGCCTCGGTGTCACCCTCCCAGGCCAGCAGGCGACCGCGTTGCGCCAGGCAGCGCGCCTGTCCGACGTTGTCCCGCCGGGCCTGGTAGATGGCGATGCACTTGTCGTAGGTAGTGAACGCCTCCTGGTCGTTGCCGGCCCGCCCGTGCGACTCGGCCAACAGCAACAGGGCGCGCGCCGGGTCGAGCGGATGCCGTTCTGTCTCGAAGTAGCGCTCGACCTCGGTGAGGATCTGCCGGGCGTCCTCTATTCGTCCGGCGTGCAGAAAGGCCTCGCCCAGCGCCATGCTGGTCTGCCGGTCCGCCAGAACGTTCCCCTCCTTCGCGAACGCGGCGACCGCGGCCTGGAACCGGGTGAGCGCCTCGGCCACCCGGCCGGCCTGCAAATGCCCACGGCCCGCGGTGTCCAGCGCCCGGGCCACCCCGAACTGCTGCTGATGCTCCAGGTAGAGGAGCCGGCTGCGTTCGGCGCGTTCGATGACCTTCTCCGGCATCCCCTCGTCGAGGTGGAGCTCGGCGAGATTGCGCTGCACCGAGGCCTCGCCGAGGGGGTGCCGCAACGCCCGGAACTGCTCCAGACTCCCCTTCAGCGACTGCCTCGCCGCGCGGTGGTTGCCGCGCAGCCGGTCCAGCCGGCCGAGCAGCCGGACGGCGTTGGCCTCCGCCGGTCCCGACTCGCGTCGGCGCGCCGCGGCCAGAGCCGATTCCTGCGTCCGTCGCCAGTCGCTCCAACCACCCGTCGCCTCGAAGAAGTCGACGAGCGCGAAGGCGAGTAGCCAGGTCAGCTCGTCGTAACCCGCCGCCCCTGCCTGGTCGACAAGCATCACCAGGTCGGCCCGGCGCCGAGCGAACCAGGTGTTCGGCTCGACGACCACCCTTGCGACGGCCAGCGGATCCGGCGCCCAAGGCGGCTCGCCGACCCGCTGCACGAACCGCGTGTTGCCCGGGTGCAACAGGGTGGCGGCTCGTTCCGCCGCGGCCAGCGTCGTCTCCAGCAGCCGGCTGAGCGCAGCCCGTCGATCTCTGTCGCGGGCGTCGCGGCCCGCGACGTCGCGCACGTCCAGAGGCTCGCGGGCGTAGAGGCGGAGAAGGTCGTGAAACCGGAACCGGGACTCGGTGCCCGCGTTGTCCGTCACCTGATCGATGAGATGCGCCGCCACGAGCTCGTCGAGGACTTTCTCGGTGGTGGCCCAGTCGAAGCCCGTGAGCGCCATCGCGTCGAGCTGCCCGACCTCCTCACAGCCGGGGATGGACAGCAGCTGGAAGGCGCGGCGGGCCTCCGCCGAGAGCTCACGGTAGCTGAGCGCGAAGCTGCGCGGCACCTCCAGGTCGCCGGTTCGCAGCACCGTCAGCGGAGCGTTCGTCAGCTCCTGGCGCATCCGGCTGAGGGCCAGGTCCGGTCGGCGCGTCAGCCACGCGGCCGCATTGCGGATGGCGATGGGCAGGTGGCCGCAGAGCCGCACGATCTCCCGGGCCTCGTCGGCCTCGGCGTAGGCACGGGCACGGCCGGCGATCTCGGCCAGCAGGGCGAGCGAGTCGTCGGCGTCGAGGGAGTCGAGCCGGATCTCGTCGGCGTCCAGGCCGGTGAGCGCGCGGGCGCTGGTCACCACGACCGCGCAGGTCGCCGAGCCAGGCAGCAGCGGCCGGACCTGGTCCTCGTTGACGGCGTTGTCGAGCAGGACGAGCATCCGCCGGCCGTCCAGCGCGGAGCGGTAGAGCGCCTCGCGGCTGGCCAGGTCGTCCGGGATGCGGTCGCGCGGTGTGCCCAGCGCCATGAGGAAGCCGCCCAGGACATACGACGGGTCCGCCGCCTCCCCGAGCGGCGACGACGGCGACGGTGGGCGAAGGTTCGCGAACAGCGCGCCGTGCGAGAACTGGCCACCGTCGACGCGGGCGCGGTGGGCGACGTACAGCGCGAGCGCGGTCTTGCCGACGCCGGGCCGGCCAGTGATCGTCGCGACGACCGGGCCCGAGTCCGGCCGGGCGGCGGCCTCCAGCAGCCGCAGCAGCCGCTCGCTCTCGGCGCGCCGGCCGGTGAAGTGCCGCGGCCCGGCTGGCAGCTGCGCCGGGACCGGCACGGAGATGCCCTGCTCGCCCGTCGGCGCGGTGACCCGCGGGGGCGTCCAGCGCAGGCGGTCCGCGTCGTTGAGGATCGCGTGCTCCAGCTCGCGGAGATCCTCGGAGATCAGGCCGCGCCGGTCGAGCCGGGCCAGGCCGTCGCGGCAGACCCGCAGCGCCTCGTCGCGCCGGCCGTCGCGGTAGAGCGCCAGCGACAGCCCCGACCGCAGGCTCTCGTCGTCCGGGAACTCGGCCAGGACGGCCGGAAGATCCGTCAGCAGCGGGCCCGGCCGGCCGGAGACGAGGTAGGCCTCGGCCCGCTTCTTGACTGTGGTGAGCCGCAGCTCGTTCAGGCGCCGCTGGTACCGGACGACGAACGGCCGCGCGTCGAGCCCTGCCAGTGGCGTGCCGCGCCACAGCCCGAGGGCCCGGTCGGCGCGCTCCGCGGCGGCCAGCGGGTCGGTCTTCACCAGGCGCTGTGCCTGCTCCATCAGGCGCACACACACGAGCTCGTCGAGCTCGTCTGGCCCGACGGTGAGCACGTAGGCGTTGTGCACCCGCTCGACGGGCCGGACATCGTCGCCGGACGCCGCGCGCAGCAGCTTCCGCAGCCGGTGCACCTGCTCGCGCAGGCCACGGACGACGTCGGTCGCGCGGGTATCCCAGTCGTCACCCCATAGCGCCGAGACGAGCTCCTCGTCGCTCAGCGGTCGGTTCGCCTCCGACAGCAGCGCCGTGAGCAGCAGCCGGCGCAGGCCGCTCTCCACCCGGGTCACCTGACCGGTGCCGGACACGACCTCCAACGGGCCGAGAACTCGAAAGTGCATGAGGACCTACCGTGCGCAGGGCGAATCTTCAGTGTGCGGGCGGACCCGGCGCCGGCCGACCGGAATCGGCAACTTGCCGGGCCTCTCCCCATCGCGTTGCCCACCATCGGTCAACGCGGAATCAACGCCGTCGTTTGTCGGTCGCGTGCTCGACCGAGCCGCGCCGGCCGGCCCGGCCGCCCGCGCCGGCCTGTGGTCACCGGGAAATCAACGCCCGTGGTGATCGGGCGGTGAGTACCGGGCGCTCTCCTGAGATCCACGACACCGAGGAGGGCGGCGCAGATGGTCGACATTTTCGCGGCGAGCCTGGCGGCCCGGCCCGCCTTCGCGTGGGACCGGGCCGGCAACCAGTACGTGCTCGACACGGACCCGGCGGTCATCGCCGGCCTACGCTCGGCCTGGGCGGCCGGCGACGACGTGACCGTGCCGCTGGCCGGCGCGCTGACCGTCGAGCGCCGTGTCGGGTGCCTGGTCGTCCGGGACGTCGAGTCGGGGGCGCCGCTCGCGGACATCCTGGTCGGCGACGGGCAGCCGCTGGTCGTCCTTGCCTCCGGCCACCGCGCCAGCTGGTCGGTCCCGACCTGGCTGGTCTGGCAGTGCGGCTTCGTGACCGCTGGCGGGCCGGGCTCGCTGCCTGGGCGCAACCTCGTCCTGTTCGCCATGGACGGGACGGGCATCGTCACCGCCACGAGGTCGCCGGTCGTCCGACCGGCCGGGTACGGTCCCCGGCTCACTGAGGCCGAGCTGCTGCTCCTCGTCGGCTGGCTGTTCCTGATGGTCGGCCAAGGCGGCCCCCGGATGGCGCCGGTGCGCGAGGCGCTGGACGCCCGGGCATTCGCCCCGCACGTCGACCGACGGTCGCCCAGGCGGACCGGCCCCGGCGGCCGGTTGGGGGCACGGGGCCGGACCGCCCGCCGGGCCAGCTCGGCCGCGCCGTCCGAATACGCCGCCTCCAGGTGACCGGACACGAGGCGGCTGGAACATCAGGCGAATCTCGCGAGGTGGGCCACCCGTCGAATCGGGCGGCCTTCAGACTCGGGCGGGTCGCGCCGCACGGACGGTGACTCGCTGTCCCGACAAGCCTGTTCCTGCCGAAAAATGCGTCCGGGCTGTCAGGCGGCGTGTTCGTATTCGTGCAGGATGCCGGCGAGGCGGTCGCGTCTGCGGATGTCTAGGTGGGCGAGCCGGTCCGGGTCGGTGACCGGTTCGGGCAGCGGTTGGAGTGGCCGGGCATCGGCGATGCCCTGATGTGGCCGATGATCGTTGTAGAACGCCTCGTATACGCGGAGCGCATGCAGGAGGTGGCACTGGTTCCAGATCAAGGTGCGGTCGAGGAGCTCCCGGCGGCAGGTTCCTACCCACCGTTCCATGATCGCGTTCATGCGTGGGGCTCGGACACTGCTGCGTACGACTGTGATCCTGGCGTCGGCGAGGATCGCGTCGAACATCGCCGGGTATTTGCTGTCTCGGTCGCGGATGAGGTAGCGGGCAGTCGAGGCGGCGTCGTGGAGGTCCATGGCGAGGTTGCGGGCGGCCTGGGTGACCCAGGCGGCGGTGGGGTGCGCGGTGGCGCCGAGGATCCGGATGCGGCGGGTGGCGTGTTCGATCACGGCGAGGATGTAGAGACGCGTCCCGGTCAGGGTCACGGTCTCGAGGAAGTCGGCGGCGAGCAGGCCGTGGGCCTGGGAGCGTAGGAAGTCGGCCCAGGTGGTCGCRGYSCGGTCGGGTGCGGGGTCGATGCCTGCGGCGTGCAGGATCTCCCAGACGGTGGACGGGGCGACCTTGATGCCGAGGACCAGCAGTTCTCCGTGTATCCGCCGGTAGCCCCAGCTGTTGTTCTCCCTGGCCAGGCGCAGGACCAGGGCGCGGATCGAGCTCACGGTGCGGGGACGGCCGCGCCGCTTGGGACGGGCGGCGGCGGCGTGATGGCGCGCGATCAGGTCGCGGTGCCAGCGCAGCACGGTGTCCGGGCGCACCAGGAGTCGCAGGCGGCCAAGGGTTGGCCGCGGCAATGTGTGCGGGAGCGCCGCCAGCAGGGCGCGCTCGGCGGGCTGGAACTGGATCCGTTGGCCGTCGAGCTGACGTTGGAGTACCGCGATCTGGTGGCGCAGCGTGAGGATCTCGATGTCCTTGTCGCGATCACTGCGGGGCAGCAGGCATAGCAGCGCGAACGCGTTCGTGACACCGAGATAGGTCAGTCGAACCAGCACGAACCGGCATCCTCGCGCAGCCACCGACGCGAGGAGCGAGGACCGGGCGCTGGAAGGGCCCACAGCCGGCAGCCGCGACTGCGACCGCCTGAGCAGGGCGGATCGCATTCTCGGCAGGAACAGCGCTGTGCCCGACGGCCGCCATCCTTGGCTTTGCAAGTGAGAACGGGATCTGGATCTGCCCGCTGGCAGCTGATAGACGCCGCTCACTCATGGTTATCGCGTCCCATATCGGTCTACCACGTTCCGTAACAGCCGTCATCGGGCACCCACTGGCTGCCAGCGGGCAGTCTCGGATGGCCGCCGGCAGGTCGGCGGCACTTCCCGAACCTGAGGGTTCGTATCCACAATCCGCACTTGTAATCGGTGCGGTTTGGGGGTGCCGGGGGCTGCCTGGGGCCGTGGGGAGCCGTTTGGCGGCCCCGTCCGCGGGCCGGGCGGGCGCGACCCGCGCACCTGCGTCGGGCTGGGTGGGTGGTGCGGTAGGGGTCGTCGGGGGTGCGGCCGTCGGGCGCGGGTGTGGTCGGTGCGGAAGTGGGGCCGGGTGCGGCCCGGCGGGCGCCTGATCGGCGGGTGGTACGACACCGCCCCCGGGGCCGTGGTGGCCCCGGGGGCGGTGTGGGTAGGGCTATGTGGTCGGGGTGGTGGATCGGCGGGTTGTGTGCGTGGGAACCGGCCGGGCCGTCGCTCGGGTCATCGACTGGCTGCGCGACCGGTGTTAGTTGGCTACTGGGAGCCGGAAGCGATCGAGCCGTCAGGGTTGAAGCCGAACCGCCGCAGCCGGTCGGCTTCGACGCTCCCACCGCGTTTAGCCAGCAGGCTGGCCAGCCTCTCGCCGACATAGAGATAGCCGGCGTCGACCCAGCGACGCAGCTCGTCGAGGTCCCCGCGCTCGGCCAGCACATCGGCGAGCCGCTGGGCGGCATAGGTATTGCCGTCGTCGGTCCAGCGACGCAGTTCGTCGAGGTCGTCGATGCGGTTGATCGTCCGCCGTCTTAGTAGCAATAAGGCATGCCCGTCGCCCATGCCTTCGATGAAAGCTCGCAGTGTGTCGTCGTCGTAACGGTCGTAGTGGTCGATGTTAATCTTGGCGAGGCTCATGGCGGCGTAGGGATTGTTGCCGCTGCGGGCTTGGCGGCACAGCTCGTCGAAGTCCTCCTCGGCCAGCACGTCAGTGAGCTGTTGGGCCGCGAAAGGATCGCCGGTGTCGGCTCGGCGGCGTAGCTCGTCGAGGTCGCCGCGTTCGGCCAGCACGTCGGCGAGCCGCCGCATGGCATACCCAAGGTCGAGGTGGGGCCGGCGACGCAGCTCGTCAAGATCGCCGCGTTCGACTAGGTCGTCGACAAAGAGCCGATCCAACGTATGTGCGGCGAAAGAATCACCGGTGTCGGCTCGGCGGCGTAGCCCGTCGAGGTCGCGGCGTTCGGCCAGCACGTCGGCGAGCCGCGCGGAGGCATGAATGTCGCCGGCGTCGGCGGCGGTGCGGTAGAGAGGGATGGCGATGCCGTAAAGCAGCCTGGCCAAGGCGCTGTCGGCAAGTCGGGTGCAGTCGGCGGCGTCATTGACGTGCTCGACGAGGGCGCTCCAGGTGCTAGCCGGGACACGGTCGAAACGGCGAACCGCGGTGACGTGTTGGAAGAGGTAGTCGGCGACGGTGTAGCCGGCGACCTGGCCCATACTGCCGGAGGCGACCGGTGTCAGGGCGGCGGTCGCCCCATGCAGTGTGCGGGTGGCGTAGTCCAGGGCCTGTTCGAACCAGCCGGCGGGGGCTTCGGCCTGCTGGCGGGGAGTGCAGTAGTCCACGGCCGCTCGGCGTAGCAGGTCCGCGGGCAGCGGCGCGCGGAGGGCGCCGAGCCGGGCCGCGTCCAGCGCCGCGGTCAGCACCGCCCATGCATACGGGTGGGCGGTTTTGGCGTCGTCCCACCGGGCGACCAGATGGGGGGCGGCGGCCAATGTCTGCGTCAGCCCGTAGCCGCGCGAGTCCAACGCCACTCGCAGTCGGCGATCCCCTGCCGCCGCCTTCTCGGCGCGGGTCTGCTCGGCCGCGCTGAAGTCTGGGGCGACGCGGACCACGTCGGCCAGGTCGAGCACTTCCCGCTCTCGTGCCCGGGGGTCCGCGCCGCCCGAAGGTAGGGCGGTGTAGGTGGCGTACCGACCCGGCCACAGTGTGCCCACGATTACCACCGGGCCGGGGGCGGCGAGCAGCGCCCGCACCGTCCCGCCGGTCAGGCCGTTCTCGCCGTCGAGGTGGCGCTGGATCTCGTCCAGCCATACCACCGTCCGGCCCGGCACCCGGCCAACCAGGGCGGCCACCTCCCTCGGGCCGGCGGGATGGACCAGCCACCAGTCCGCCGGCAGCGCCCCGAGGGCCTCGTAGGCGCAGCGGGTCTTGCCCACTGACGACCCGCCGACCAGCAGCACGAACCCGCCCCGCCCGGCCGCGGCCCGCAGCCGGGCCCGCACCCCGAACTCGGCAGTGTCGACGTCACGCAGCACGTACTCCGGTGGAGCGTCGTCGGGAACCCCAGCCACGCTGATCGCCGGATGGACTCCCAACCGGCGCGGGTCGGCGTCGCCTACCCGGACCGCGCCGGGTGGACGGGACGAGGGGAACCTCGGCGGTGCCACGCTGCCGCCCGGCTCCGTGGAGATGGCAGGGAACGCAGGCGACTTCGCTGGTTTCCTCCGCTGGTTGGCCGTGGCCGCCAGTAGCTGGTCCCGGGCCGCATCGTGGTCGAGGCCGAATAGGTCGACGGTGACCAGCTGGCGCAGCAGCCTAGGTCGGTCGCAGTCTTCGACACGGAAGACCAGAAGGCGCCGCATCTCCCCGGACGGGTTGGCGCCCCAGGCGGCCTGCCACTCCGCTTCGGCGTGGTCGGACCGCTGGTAGGCGGTCGACAACACGGCTATCGTCCGTTCCGCCGCCTGGGAGGCCCGGTGCATCTCGGTGACGAAGTGCGCGCCAGGGCCGAAGTCCCAGGCTTGGATCAGGGTGGTGTGGCCGGTCGCCTCCAGCTGCCAGGCGATCCATTCCGCCCAGGCCAGGTCCGCGCCGGTGTAGGAAATAAAGTAGTCCACCCGGTTTCCAGCCTTGGGCTGCGTGTCGGACCGGCCTGCCCCCGTGATCATGCCGACAGGCTGCCAGAAACATGGGTGTCCGGGGAGCGCAGGCGCAGGTTTGCAGCCCAAGGGCTCACCAGCCGCCAGATCGCGGCGGCCGCTCACATCACCGCACGGACCGCGGAAAATCACGTCCAGAACATCCTCGGCAAGCTCGGGTTCACCAACCGGGCTCAGATCGCCGCCTGGGTCGCCGCCGGCCAGCCGTGGCAGGAGATAAGTACCGCGACTGAGTAATTGCCTGGACGCGGCCGGACGGGTGGCGGCCGCATGCTGCCGGGCATGACCACAACCGCTACCGAGCGCGACAGGCTCACCGTCCTGCGCGCCGCCTGGCTGTATGACGGGACCAGTTCGACCCTGACCGCCGATCCGACGGTCGTCCTCGACGGCGCAACGATCGTCGCGGTCGACGCGGGGACCGGCGCGCCCGACGGAGTCCACCGGCTCGACGGGGCCACGGTCGTCGACCTCGCCGGCGCTACGCTGCTGCCCGGTTTGATCGACACCCACGTTCACCTGGCCTTCGACGAGAGCGAGGACCCGGTCGGCAACCTCGCCCGCCGCGACGACGCCGCCGCCCTCGTAGCGATGGCCGCCGCCGCCCGGCGCGCCGCCCGCGGCGGGGTGACCACGGTGCGCGACCTCGGTGACCGCGGCTACCTCAGCCTCGCCCTGCGTGCCGCCGCCAGCTCCGACTCGTCGCTGCCGACCATCGTCGCCGCCGGACCACCCATCACCACGCCCGGCGGGCACTGCCACTACCTCGGCGGCGCGGCGACCGGCGTCGACGGGATACGCGCAGCCGTCCGGGCGCACGCCGAGGCCGGCGTCGACGTCATCAAGATCATGGCAAGTGGCGGAAACCTGACCCCTGGCAGCCGGCCCGAGCTAGCGCAGTTCGGACCGGACGATCTGCGGGCCGCCGTCGAGGAGGCCCACCGCCACAGCCTGCCGATCACGGCCCACGCCCACGGCACCCAGGCCGTCGCCGACGCGGTCGCGGCCGGCGTCGACGGCCTCGAGCACGTCACCTTCATGACCGCCCACGGCGTGGACCCGCCCCCCGACGAACTGGTCGCGACGATCGCCGACCGGCGCATCATGCTCGGCATCACCCGGGGGGTAGCTCCGGTTCCCGGAGCGACGATGCCGCCCGCGATAGCCGCCCGCCTGCCGGCCTTGATCGCGAACGCCCGCCGGCTCTATGAGTCCGGAGCGCCGATCACCGTCGGAACCGACGCCGGCATTGGCCTGCTCAAGCCACCTGACGTGCTGCGCTGGGCCGTCGGCCAGCTCACCGAGATCGGTGCGACTCCCGCCCAGGCGCTGCGCGCCGTCACCTCTCACGCCGCCGCCGTCTGCCGCCTCGGCCATCGCAAGGGCCGGCTCACGCCCGGCTACGACGCCGACATCCTCGCCGTCGACGGCAACCCCCTGACCGACCCCGCGGCGTTGCACCGCATCCGCGCCGTCTACGTCCGAGGACATCGCGTCACAGATGTGGGCACGCCGAGCCTGCCACACCCGGCCACCGGCTCCGACCCCGCAATCCGTTGACACCCAAGTGGAACAACGGCAGACGACCACCCACGCCGAACGCTCGACACGGTCTTCCCTCCGGACCGGAGCCGGGTCGAGCCACATCAGCACGCAGGCTGCTGCCAACCAGAGCGGCGGCGCATCCCGACAGCCGACCAGGTCCGAACGACCGACGATTTCGGAGGACACCATGACCATGGCCGCCACTCACGCCCCGTCCACCGCCGCACGCGCCCAGGCCGCCCAGGTCGCCGTCGTCGCGGGCGGCCTGACCGGCGCGGTCGGCGCCGCCGCCTACATCTCCAGCTTCGCCCTGCTGTCCGACCTCACCGGCCGGGAAGCGGTACGCAGCCCGCTCTGTGTCACCGCCAACATGCTCATGGCGCTAGGTTTCGCCGTCGTCGCCCTGGCTCTGCCCGCCCTCGCCGCGCACACCCGGCTACCCCGCTGGGCGCTGCTCACCGCCGCCGCCGCCTGCCTGTCCATCGCCGCCGTCGCCTGGGGGGTGGCGACCTTCGGCGTGGAGGCCACCCGGCTGGCCACCGACGCCCAGTGGGACCACCCGGGCGCCTTCGTACTCGTGGCCCACCTCCCCAAGATGCTGATCGGCGCGGCCGGTTTCGCCGCCCTCGCCGTCACCAGCTGGCGGCGCCGGGCGGCGCCACGAGTCGCCTGCCTGCTACTCGGGCTCACCGCCGCAGTCGCGCTACTCCTGCCGCCCCACCAGCCCACCGCCCTCCTCGCCGGCCTCGGCCTCGCCTGGCTCGCCCGCACCGCCCGTCCCCACTCCGAAACCTGACCCGCCCACCCACTTACGACGCCACCACCGGGCCGGCCGCAGGCGGGAATCGTCCCCGCCCGCGGTACGGGTGATACGCACCGGCGGGCCCGACCCGGCCGCGAAGGTTGGAGTGATCCCGGTTCTGTAGACAGTGGACGTACTTACCACTGACTACCAGGGAGATCCGGGGATGGGATCGACGCGGAGGAAGTTCACCCAGG
>NZ_MBLO01000266.1 GCF_001854805.1 Pseudofrankia coriaricola | reverse complement strand
CTAGTGCAGCTCCGCGTAAATCTTGCTGGCCTGGCTGGTGATCAGCCGATCCAGGCGGTGGGGTCGCCGGCGTAAAGCCCGCAGGCGCAGTTGAGGGCCTGTTCGGGCGTGCCGACGGACTCGCCACTCGGCAGGTAGGAGTCCTCGTAGGCGCCGCGGCTGTCGAGGTAGATCGCGAAGCCCCACTGGTCGGGCTGGCCGGTGTAGCGCAGCCGGCACAGCGGGTAGGGGGCCGCGTCGTCCGCCTCGTCGGCGAAGACGGCGTCGAGGTAGGCGAAGTCGCCGCGGTAGCGGATGGTCAGGTCGCGCAGCTGGGGCCAGCGGGCGGTGTGCTGGGTGCGCAGCCGGTGTTCCAGCACTACCCGGGCCATCTCGGGGATCTTCGCCACGTCCCTATCCTGCCCGCCTTGGCGTGTCGGACCCGCGCGCGGGTCTGCCCGGTTCTTCCCTGTCGTCCTGGAACTGTCCCTTCCAGGATGCGGTGGGTGCTCAGGTGGGCAGCTGGTCCGGCGGTCCGAGGGTGGTCCTCGGCGCCGCGCAGCGTCAACGGTTCAAGAAGCTCGCCGGGACGGTGAGTGCCCCGTTCGACCAGGTCAGACGGGCCCGGATCCTGCTGGACGCGGCCGACGGCCGGTGGGGGCCGGTCGCGCTCGGCCGCCGCCACGGCGTGCACGCGGACACGGTCCGCCGGCTGTGCGCCCGGTTCGCCACCGACGGCGAGGCCGCGCTCGTCGACCGGCCCCGCCCCGGCCGGCCGCGCCGCTACGGCCCGGACGCCCGGCTCGCGGTGCTGGCCGCCGTCACCGAGACCGCCCCACAGGCGGCGTCGCAGTGGTCGCACCGGCTGCTCGCCGAGCATCTCGCCCCCACGGTCGGGATGTCACCGGCGCAGATCGGCCGGGTCCTGGCCGATCTCGACCTCAAGCCGCACCGGGTCCGGGGCTGGCTCAACCGGCCCGCCGTCCCGGACTTCGCCGACCGCGCCGCCGCGGTCTGCGACCTCTACCTGCACCCGCCCGCGGACGGGGTCGTGATCAGCGTCGACGAGAAGACCGCGATCCACGCCCGCTCGCGGCGCCACCCGACCCGCCCGATCCGCCCCGGCTCCCCCGCCAGGCGCGAGTTCGAGTACGTCCGGCACGGCACCGTGTCGCTGGTCGCGGCGATGGACGTCGCCACCGGCGAGGTCCTCGGTGAGATCATCCCCGGGAAGAACAACTCGGCGAACTTCACCTGGTTCCTGACCAGGCTCGACGAGGCGATCGACCCGACACTGAAGATCTACCTGGTGATGGACAACGGGTCGAGCCACACCGCGCACGCGACCCGGCGGTGGCTCGCGGCCCACCCCCGGTTCGTCGTGACCTACACCCCGAAACACGCCAGCTGGCTGAACATGGTCGAGATCTTCTTCTCGACCCTCACCCGCCAGCTCCTGCGGCGCGGCGACTTCACCTCCCGCGACAACCTCGCCAACAAGATCCTCCACTTCATCGAGGTCCACGACCGCACCGCCAAGCCCTACCGCTGGACCTACACCGGCGAACCCCTCAAAGCCGCCTGACAACCCCAGCAAGACTTACGCGGGGCAGCACTAGCCGTGGTCTTCGCCATCCTGACTCTGCCTGCTACGGCGTGCGGCGGCGGGCGGTTTCGGGTCGAACCAATTCTCGGCGCCGGCCGCCCAACCCCCGGGCGGAAAGGCGGCTCGTGAACATGCGACGGCCGTCCCCCGAGCAGAGACACCCGCCACCGAGCCCGCGTCAACCGCCGCCCAGCCCAGGGCCACCGTCCCGGCCGCTGGACGGGACGCCGAGCTGAGGCTCGAGCTCGACGGCATTCGGGCCGGCTACAGCTTGATCGACGCGGTCGGGAACGTCAGCTTCGCCGTCCGTGCCGGCGAATTACTCGCGCTCCTGGGCCCGAACGGCGCTGGCAAGTCGACGGTCCTGAAGGTTGCCTCGGGCCGGCTCCGGCCGAACGCCGGCACGGTGCGTCTGTATGGCGCCGACGTTACCGGCCGCCGACGGAAAGGCTGGCCCACGGGGGCTGTGCTGTCTCCCCGAGAGACGCAGCGTCCTCCCGGACCTCACCGGCGCCGAGAACCTCCTCGTCGCGACGCATCCGGGAGCCGCCCGCGCCACCGTGGAGGCGGTCGCCTACGAACTGGTTCCCGCTCCTGGGCCAGCGCCGCAGGCAGGCAGCGGGCGCCCTGTCGGGAGGCGAGCAGCAGATGCTGGCCATGGCCCGCCCGCTGAGCCTGGATCCCACGTTCTGCTCCTCGACGAACTGTCGATGGGCCTGGCCCCATCTATCGTGGAGGACTCTACGAAACCGTGAGCCGCCTCGCAGCCGCCGAGTCGATGGCGATCGTCATCGTCGAACAGTTCGCCCACGATGTGCTCCGCGTCGCCAACCACGCCCTTGTGATGGCCCACGGCCGAATCGTCCTCGGCGGCCGCCCGGACGAGATTGCGGGCGGTACGGGCACGGCCTGTCTCGGGCTCCGGTCGACGTGACGAAGCGGCTGGCGTTGCCCAACGAGCGCGGACGACAGACGTCCTCTCACTGCCCGGGATCCGCTGGTGCGCACGTGTCTGCGCGAGAACGTGATGTTGGTTCTCGACCAACGACCCGCCTTGCGGATCGAGAAATAAGGTAGCACAATGCGGGACACTGTCCCGTAGACTGCCACATCACGAGGAGCACGATGGCGATCTTCCTGACCCTGCACCAAGCTCCTGGCCTGTCACCCGAGGAGATCGCCGGCTACGGTCCGGAGGTCGTCAAGTCGGTCCACGCCACGTTCCGCCAGCTGTACGTCAACACCGGCACTGGCTTCATCGTCACCGTCTACGAGGCCGACAACGCGGGCTCGGTCGAGCAGGAGTTCGAACGGGTCGGCTTCCCGTTCGACTCCATTAACGAGGTCGACTACACGATGAGTGCGACCGAGCTCAAGGAGATGCTTGCTCATGACTGAAGAACCGCGCCTGGACCGGCCGATCACCCTCGCGTTTCGCGGCGACTGGGGCCAGGCCAACCTGCACCGGATCTGCGGCTGGCTCGCCCAGGAGATAGGCGACCGGTCACCGGAAGGCTCCAAGTTCGCGATCTGGTCTGGCCGCGGCGGCATGGACCAGATCAACGCGATACGCGCGGGTGAGGCCGACATTTCCCTGGTCGTCCCGTCGCCGGCGCTGCCGGGCTTCAAGATCGACGACGAGATGTGCGCGCTCGGCGTGATGCCCCAGCGTGACCGTCTCGTCGTCGCGGTCGACGCCGCACTCCCCGTCAGCACCGTCGCCGACCTGGCGACCCTCTCGGGCAAGGTGACGGTCGCGACCTCCCCCGACGACGGCGTCAACCTCATCGGCTTCGCGGCCCACAAGGGCCTGCGCATTGCCGGAGTCGACCCCGAACGCCTCTCCTTCGTCTACGACGAGCGGCCGTTCCCCCCCATCGAGGCGTTCACCGCCGGTGAAGCCGACGTGCTCATCCACGAAGCGATCATGACGCCGCACTGGCAGAGCATCGCCAGCAAACGGCCGGTGCGCTATCTGCCCTGGGGCGACGACGTCCTCGCCGCCTTCGCCGCGGAGGGCTGGCCCTCTGCCACCGTGGAGGCCGGCTACCTCCCCGGCCTCACCGAGGATCTCCTCACCCTCGACTTCTCCGACTTCGTCGTGATCTGCCCCCGTACCCTCGCCGACGACATCGCCTACCTCGCCGTCTGGTGCATGGTGAAGACCCGCCGCGCGCTGGAGTCGCAATACGCCCACATACCGCCCGAGCGCTCCCCCATCACCTACCCGCTCGTCCCCGCCGACATGGCGCGGACACCGATCCCGCTCCATCCAGCGGCGGCCCGCGCCTACGCCGACGCCGGCGACGACACCCTCGATGGCGCGATCATCTGGAGGTGAGCACCCGGTGGCGTACGTCATCAATGAACGTTGCATTGACGAGCTGGACGGCTCATGCGTCGACTGCTGCCCCGTCGACTGCATCTACGAGGGCCTGAGGAAGCGCTACATCCACCCGGACGAGTGCATCGACTGCGGAGCCTGCCTGCCCGAGTGCCCGGTCGACGCGATCCTCGGCCCGGGCGACTCCCCCGACCCCGTCTGGGTGACCGACAATGCCGCGTTTTTCGCCGAGACGCTGCCCGGCCGAACGACCGCCCTGGGTTCGCCCGGTGGCGCTTACCCTGCCGGCGCGACCAGTGTGGACACGCCGCTCGTCACAGGCTGGACCACGAAATGACCTCACAGGTACCCCTACTGATCATCGGTGGCGGGATCGGGGGCATGACCACCGCGCTCGCCCTGGCCCGGGCCGGCTTCGCGGCGCACATCGTGGAGCAGTCACCGGAGTTCGCCGAGATCGGCGCCGGCATCCAACTCGCGCCGAACGCGCTGCGCATCCTGGACGATCTCGGCGTACTCCCGGAGCTGGCCGCGCTGGCCGTCCATCCACGCCACGTAGTGTTCATGCACGCCGACACCGGCCAGCATCTGACCACCATCGCCTTCGGCGAACCGTTCGAGCGGCGCTACGGCTATGCGTACACCGTCATGCACCGCGGTGACCTGCTCAACGTGCTTCACGAGGCGTGCAAGGCGGACGACCGCATCACCCTGGAAAGCAACCGCGAGGTCACCGAGGTCACCGATCACGGGGACACGGCACAGGTCCGCTTCGCCGACGGCGACAGCTACGAGTGCGAGGCGGTTGTCGGTGCCGACGGCCTGTGGTCGATGGCCCGCAAGCTGGTCTCCGACGACCGCCCGATCACCGACACCTTCGTCGCCTACCGCGGTGCGCTGCCGGTCAGCGACGTTGCGCGGCCAGCGGACGAGACCAGCATCCCCGTCGGGCCGGATGACGAGATCATCTGGATCGGGCCGGACAAGCACCTCGTGCAGTACCCGATCCGCCGCGGCGAGCTGTACAACCAGGTCGCCGTCTTCCGCAGCCGACGCTACTCGCGCGAGGCCGAACTCACCGACGGCTGGGGCACCACGACCGAGCTGGACGAGAGCTTCGCCACCTCGTGCGAGCAGGTACGCGGCGGGGTGGCCCTGGTCAGCCGCGACCGCCGGTGGGTGATGTACGACCGCGAACCCCTGGACAACTGGACCTCCGGCCGGATCACCCTGCTCGGCGACGCCGCACACCCCATGGTGCAGTACCTCGCGCAGGGCGCCTGCCAGGCCATCGAGGACGCCGGATGCCTGGCACGCCACCTCACCGAGCAGGACGGCGATATCGACAAGGCCTTCGCCACATATCAGGCCGAACGCATCCCGCGCACCGCGCTGGTCCAGCGGGCCGCCCGGATCTGGGGCCGAATCTGGCACGACGACGGCCCAGTCATCCCGATCCTGCGCGACCGGGTCTTCAGCCGGCGTGACCCGGACGACTACACCGACCTGGACTGGCTCTACCAGCATCAGCCGAAGGCGAGTTGAGCCATGACGACCAACCCCGTCGAGGAAGCCGTGCAGGCCAGCCAGGCGCTGGCCGCCGCCGGGCTGAACGACCTGGTGTGGGGCCACGCCGCGATCCGCGAACCCGACGGGCGGGGGGGCGTCTGGATGAAGGCGGCGGGCTGGGGATTCGAGGAGATCGACGCCGACCGGGTGCTTCTCGTGTCCCCTGACGGCGAGGTGTTGTCCGGGGCCGGGAAACGGCACATCGAGTACCCGATCCACACCGAGATCATGCGCCGGCGCCCCGACGTCAGCTGCTCGGTACACACCCACGCGCCCGCGCTCAGCGCATTTGCGTGTCTTGACACGCCGCTGCTGCCGATCTCGCACGACGGCGTCTTGTTCTGCGACCCACCGATCCCGCGGTTCACCCAGACCGGTGCGCTCATCGCCACCGCCGAGCTCGGCGCCGCCCTGGCCGAGACACTCGGTGACGCACGCGCATGCCTGATGCCCAACCACGGCGCGGTCACAGTCGGGCCCGATGCGACGACCGCCGTCATGTACGCGGTCCTGCTAGAACGCGCCTGTCGGACCCAGCTCATGGCGCTGGCCGCCGGCGGTCCGAAAATCTGGTCGGACCCCGCCGAAGCCGCGCTCAAACGCGAGCAGATATGGAACCCCGGAGGGCTGCAGGCAGGCTGGCGGTACCTGCTCCGTCCGGCGGAAAGGGCCCTCCGATAACCAACGGCTGTTCGCGGCTCCCGCTGATCTGTTCCGGAAAGGGACACCTCGCCTGATGAAAGCCACCAGCTTCCTGGACAGCCGGGGCAGCCTGCGCCTCGCGGTCGCGGACCCGGCCGGCGCCTGGCGGGATGTCACCGCCGCCGCCCTCGACGATGCCGGCCCCCAGACGGGCTTGAGCCCCATGCGGCACTTCCTGTCCAGCGATGGTGACTGGGCGCGGCTGGCCATCGCAGCCGAGTCTGCCCCGGTCGCCGACATCGTGACACCGCTGGCCCCGGTACCGGATCCCAGCAAGGTCGTTGCCGCGCCGGTCAACTACCGTGATCACCAGAGCGAGATGAACGAGGACATCGCCGTCGACGCGCTGGGCGTGTTCCTCAAGGCGCCGTCGTCGCTGATCGGCGACTCCGGGACGGTGCGGCTGCCCTATCATGACCGGCGGTTCGACCAGGAAGGCGAACTCGCCGTCATCATCGGCCAGCCGGCCTCGCACGTCAGCGAAGCGGGCGCGCTGAACGTCATCGCCGGTTACACGTGCCTGTTGGACATGACGATGCGCGGCGGGGAGGACCGCTCGGTACGCAAGTCGTTCGACACGTTCACTCCCGCGGGCCCCTACCTTGTGACCGCGGACGAGGTCGGCGACCCTGCGGAGCTGGAACTGCGCACCTGGGTGGGCGGGCAGCTGCGGCAACGTGCCGACCTCGCCGACCTGATCTGGAGCGTTCCCCGCCTCATCGCCTACATCAGCTCGGTCATGCAGTTGCAGCCCGGTGACCTGATCGCCACCGGAACCCCGGCCGGCGTCGGCGAGGTTTGCGACGGCCAGGACATCGCCGTGGAGATAACTCGCGTCGGACGGCTGCAGGTCACGGTGAGCAGCCAGGGCGCGTTCACCTGCCCGACTCTCGGCAAGGACCGCGGTCCCGTCCCGCCGGCTCACGTCACACCCCCGTCCGAGCGTGTACGCGCCTGACCCCGCCGCAACCGACAGATGCACTGTGAACTCGCCGACCCCGGTGGGCATCGAGACGCTCGACGCGGCAGGTCGCTGCGTCCTCAGGAGCGATCAGCCAGCGGGGTCAGGCCATCGGTAGGAGGAGAGCAGTGATCCGACGGTTCAAGACTGGGCGGGCCGGTAGCGCACCTCGCACGGCCAGCGCCGAGGTGCGCGCGACTGTCGAGGAGATCGTGGCCGCCGTGGAAGACCGCGGCGACGACGCCGTCCGGGAGTATTCGCGGCGCTTCGACGGCTGGTCCCCGCCCTCGTTCCGCCTCAGCGCGGATGAGATCGCGAAGGCGGTAGAGGCCGTTCCCGCGCGGACGCTCGACGACCTCGCCTTCGCTCAGGCACAGATCCGCTGCTTCGCCCAGGCCCAGCGCGAGGCGCTGCGCGACGTCGAGGTGACCACGCTGCCTGGCGTCGTGCTGGGGCACCGCACCATCCCGGTGACCGCGGTCGGCTGCTATGTGCCCGGGGGCCGCTACCCGTTGGTGGCCTCGGCGCACATGAGTGTGGTAACCGCGAAGGTCGCCGGGGTGAGGCGCGTGGTCGCCTGCGCACCTCCCTTCGACGGCCGCCCGCACCCGGCGATCGTCGCGGCGATGCACCTCGGGGGTGCCGACGAGATCTACGTGCTCGGCGGAGTTCAGGCGGTCGCCGCGATGGCGCTCGGCACCGACAGCATCGAGCCGGTCGACATGATCGTCGGACCGGGCAACGCCTACGTCGCCGAGGCGAAACGCCAGTTGTTCGGACGGGTCGGCATCGACCTGCTCGCCGGACCCACGGAAACGCTGCTGATCGCCGACGACAGTTGCGACCCGGAGATGGCTGCGGTGGACCTGCTCGGGCAGGCCGAACACGGCCCGACCAGCCCCGCCGTGCTGCTGACGACATCCCCGGCGCTGGTCGAGGGCCTTCCCGACGCGATCGAGAAGGTCCTGTCCTGGCTGCCGACCGTGGACGTCGCCCGCACGGCCTGGCAGAACTACGGCGAGATCATCCTGTGTGACACACGCGAGGAAATGGTCGCCGAAAGCGACCGCATCGCCTCCGAGCACGTCCAGGTCCTCACCCGCGACCCTGACTACTTCCTCGAACGCCTGACGAACTTCGGCGCGCTTTTTCTCGGCCCACGCACGAACGTCGCCTTCGGCGACAAGGTCATCGGGACCAACCACACGCTCCCGACCATGGGGGCCGCCCGGTACACGGGTGGCCTGTGGGTCGGCAAGTTCCTCAAGACCTGCACCTACCAGCGGGTACTGACCGACGAAGCCTCGGCGCTCATCGGCGAGTACTGCTCACGGCTGTGCGCGCTCGAAGGGTTCGCCGGCCACCAGGAGCAAGCCGACCTGCGGGTCCGCCGGTACGGCACCGCCGCCCGATGACCGCGGCAGATCAACTCGCCGGACTGCCTGTCGCGGCGGTGACAGGCGGATCCGGCAGTATCGGGCGGGCGATCTGCAAGGCCCTCGCCACAGCCGGGTTCCGGGTACTCGTCGGCTACCGGAGCGGTACCGACCGGGCCGACGCCGTAGTCCGCTCCCTTCCAGGAGCGGGGCATGCGGCGTTGCCGATGCCGGTGACCGATCCACCCGCCCTCCTTGCCGCGGCCGCGTTCGTGACCGCTGAGCACGGCCGCTGCGACGTGCTGGTCAACGCCGCCGGCGTCACCCGCTTCGTGCCCCACGACGACCTCGACGCACTTGATGACGCGCTCATCGAGGAAATCCTCGCGACCAACGTGCACGGCGCCTTCGCCGCGGTCCGAGCGCTACGTCCGCTTCTGGACCGCGCCACGCTGGCCGGCGGCGGTGTCGTCGTCAACATCTCGTCCATCGCGGCGGTCACCGGCACCGGCAGCAACGTCATCTATTGCGCGTCGAAAGCCGCCCTCGACACCATGACCAAGTCGTTGGCGCGGGCGCTCGCCCCACAAATCCGGGTCCTGTCGGTGTCCCCCGGTCTCGTCGACACCGAATTCGTCGCCTCCCTGGATGAGGCATGGCGAGACGAACAGGCGGCCCGTACCCCGCTTGGCCGCCTCGTGACTCCCGCCGAGGTTGCCGCTGCCGTCGTAGCGGTGGTCCGCGACCTCCCCACCACCACCGGAACAATCATCGCCGTGGACGGCGGCCGGCAACTCGGCTGAATGGCGGCGGTGCGGGCGACCGGGACGACCTCGACCCGCTGGGCAGGGTCGCCTGCGAGACGTTGGTGACCACCGGGCTCGTGGTCCTCGCCGGGGAAATCACTACCACGGCCACGATCGACTACACCGAAATCGGCTGGTTCTTCCTGCGGGTGGAGTTCACGCCGCCCGACCTGGAGCGCAAGCTGGTGGATGTCGAGTGCGGGCTTACCGACTTGGCCGCGTCGTTCGGGATGGAATGGCGGCTGCGCCGCGCCGCGGAGACCCACCACCTCGGGATCATGGTTTCCAAAGCCGACCATGCCCTGCAGGAGCTGCTGTGGCGCCGGCAGGCGGGGGACCTACGCGCCGAGATCAGCGTCGCGATCTCGAATCATCCGAGGGGCGACGGCGCACTACCTCTCGGAGGAGCTGGACGCCGGGCCGATCATCGAGCAGGACGGGTGCCGGGTCGACCATCGCCACACCGTCACCGACCTGCGCGGCGCTGGCCGGTATGTCGGGCGCTCGATACCTGCCCGTGCGGTGTACTGGCAAGTCGGCGACCGCGTTATCACCACGCTATGTAGGCGTGCATCTCCGGCTCTTGCAGATTCCGGCGCCACAGCAGCATAATATGAAACAGCGTTCCGTATCGCGACACGCCGCGACGAGGGAGGTCAATGGCACTGCTCCTGAGCGGCCCCGGGACTGTCACCCGATGAGGTGTGGACTTCGGCGAGCCCTTCGAGCGGCGCTGTGGCTTCGCGTACACCGTCATGCACCGCGGCGACTTGCTGGCCGTGCTGCACTAGGCAGCCGGGCGGACGAAAGCATCACTGGTGCGGCGCGGTAGCGAGCACAGGGGGTCCTCGGCGGGGTGCGGCTCAGTGCGCCCGCAGCAAGGCCAGCTGCTCGACGATCCCGGCACGGGGAGTGTTGACAAGACAGGCAGCCCGTTCTCGACCGTTAACTGTCTGGGCCAGGCACAAGGGTCAACGAAAGATAGAGGACGAAGACACCGATGACTACTGTACGTGGCACAACCGTAGACATCCCCACTCGGGACGGCACCGCCGACGCCTACCTCGCCCACTTCGACGACAACGCTGCCCGCCCCGCGGTGCTGCTCTACATGGATCTCTTTGGGCTGCGCCCCCAACTGAAGCGGATGGCCGACCGGCTCGCCGCCGCCGGCTACACCGCGCTGGTACCCAACGTCTTCTACCGCCGTGGGAGGGCACCTGTAGTGGAAGTACCCGACCTCATCCAAGCGGCCCACCGCCCGGCACTGAACGAGCAACTCTTTCCGATCATGCGGGAGTTGACCCCCCAGCTGGCCATGCGCGACGCCGACAGCTATCTGTCCTGGCTCGCCGCCTGCCCCCACGCCACCGACGGGCCGGTCGGCATCACCGGCTACTGCATGGGCGCCGCCCTGGCCTTGCGCACCGCCGGCACCTACCCCGGACGGGTCGCGGCCGCGGCCGGCTTCCACGGCGCGAATTTGGCCACCGACGGCCCGGACAGCCCGCACCTGGTCGCGGACCATGTCGCGGCAGAACTGTACTTCGGCCATGCCGACGAAGACCCGCTACTACCGCCCGAGCAGATCGAAAGCCTCGACAAGGCGCTCGCCGCCGCAGGTGTCCGCTTCCGCACCGAGGTCTACACCGGCGCACGCCACGGCTACACCCAGGCCGACACCGAGGTTCACAACCCGGAAGCCTCCGAACGTCACTGGGCGGCGCTGCTGGATCTCCTCAGCCGCACTCTCGCAAACACCCAGTCATGACAAGATGCACCGCGGTGACACTGCCAGGCCGAGGCGATGATCGCGCGGTGCACGAACTGCAATGCCGAGCTGCTGCGGCACTCCGGGGTGCGCGGCGTCGCCGAGCAGGATGACGCCGGCCGGTGGTCTAGTTGTCCAGAGGCTCTCCGGTCGTACATCACCCACCGGCGGTCGCGGTTGATCAGGGTCACTCCGGCGCGCCACGCGTGGGCACCAGGCAGCGAAGCTTCGGTACTTTGTGCCAACAGCAAAACGACGAACAACGTGGCGGAATCCGATCCAAAGGACAGTTAATGCCGACGCTGGCCGTCATCATCGGCTCGACCCGACCGGGCCGAGCCGGTCTGCCCATCGCCGTGTGGTTCATCGAGCGCGCACGCCGCCACGGCGGGTTCGAGGTCGAGGTCGCCGACCTCGCCGAACTCAATCTTCCCTTGCTCGACGAGCCGAACCACCCACGGCGGCAGGAGTACGTTCACCAGCACACGAAAGACTGGAGCGCATTTGTCGACCACGCGGACGCCGTGGTGTTCGTGACGTCGGAATACAACTATGGCTACTCGGCACCGTTGAAGAATGCGATTGACTATCTGCACAACGAGTGGATGGGCAAGCCGGCGGGGTTCGTCTCCTACGGCGGCATCTCGGCCGGAACTCGCGCGGTGCAACAGCTCAAGCAGGTCGTGGCAGTGCTGAAGATGATGCCAGTCGTGGAGTCGGTGAATATACCGTTCCACACCAATTTCATCAAAGACGGGCGGGTGCAGGCCAACGAGGTCATGGAGCAGGCGGCGGACGCGATGCTCGACGAGCTCGTCCGCGTCGAGGCCGCCCTGCGCCCGCTGCGCAAGCCGGCACTTGCCGCCGCCGCGCCTACCCGGGTGGTTACCGCGGCGTCCGACGGAGACCAGGCCCGCTGACCGAACGGCCAACATCCAGGGGGTGCAGACCCCCTGGACCTTGCGAACGCGGGTCGCGCGGCAATGGAAGCTGTCCTGTCGGGCCTGCTCGTAGTCCAACTCGACGCGGTCCCCGGCTTCCAGGGCACGGAATCCGTCCATTTCGATCGCGCTGAAATGAACCCAAGCGTCGAAACCGCGTGTCGCTGCAGGTCATCCCTGCAGGGGGGCCGGTCAAGGCGGCGCTGGGTTCTGTTTTGGCTGGTTGTGGGCGTGCGGGGTTGGGCGCCGTGGGTCGGCGGCGTGTGGGAGGGGCAGGCAGCTGAGCCTGGGCGGCTTCCTGCGCACGGCCGCCGAGCACGGCCGCGACCTGATGACCACCCTGCGCCAGGTATTCGTCGGCCAGCTCTGGATCCCGGACTGGCCCATCGTCCCCGCCGTGCGACCACACCCCCGCGCCGGCGGCGCCCATGCCGCCGGCCATCACGCCATGCCACGGACCGGAACTCTCAGCACACCTGCTGAATGATTGCGCGGTCAGGCGACACAGACGCTGGGGACGGCGATCTTCTTGAACACATGCGGCGAGACGGTGCAGGAGTCCGGGTAACGGGAGAGAAGTTCCTGGAACTCCGGGGACTTGAATGCGGTGGCGAGGGCTTGCGCGTTCTCCCAGACCGCAATGTTCAGAAAACAGCAGCTACCTTCGGTTCCTTTGTGCATCTGAGCCGAGAGGCAGCCGTTGCTCAGCATGTAGGCGGCATCATCCTGCCACAGTCGCAAGAACTCCTCCTCATACCCCGGCTCGACGCACAACCGGTTCACCAGCACGATCGGGCCGTCGTCCTGCGACGCGAGCTGCTGGAAGAATGTAGTGTTCTGGTCCATCTCGACGAGCTTCGCCATGATCGGGACTTCCCATTCTTCTTGACCGTACAAGCATTTTCGACGAGGACGGCCGAGACCGACCGACCGCCCTAGCCGCACCGCCGTCGTCCTTTTCGATGACAAGATTCAGCGCCGCCCGGCCAAGGCCGAGCTGCGGACCAACCAGCACCGTGGTCAGCAGTGACACGAAAGCCGACCGGTACAGCGTTTCGTCGGTGAACGGCGTCGGGTAACGGCCCTCGATGGCGGCCGGCACCGACATCACGCGATGCGACGGCACGAAGATATCGGTGGCCACCAGGCAGTTGCTCGCGGTCCCTTTCATACCGGCGACAAACCGGACGTCCTCGATGGTCAGGTCGGCCGCCGGGGCCAGAATCAGCCCCTGGTCGGCGACCTCGCCCCCATCATCGGTCAGCGGCACGCCGAGCACGGCCCAGGTCGACCACCAGGAGCCGGAGTTGAAGTACCACCGACCCGAAACCTGCCAGCCGCCGTCCACCTTCCGAGTGGTGGCTGACGGTGTCAGCATCCCGGTGACGTGCGGCTCCGGGTCAGTGAACACTTCGTCCTGCGCCTGTGCGGGGAACAGCGAGGCGAGAGCCGCGGTTCAGCGCCACGGTGATCATCGGCGATCGGAGCGACAACGAGGCGAAGGCGCTGACCGTCGTCCCGAACGGCCCGCCTTCGGCGGCCGTGACGACCGTGACCGGAGCGCAGACGCCGGCCATCAGATCCCAGAAGGCCTGCTCGGCGAGCATTCTTTGCCCCAATCATCGAGAGCGCTCTGCGTGCTGCCGACAGAGGAGAGGCCGCTGCCGGGTGTCGTCGCTATGTAGCGACATGCGGAACATTGCTCCTCATTGTGAGACCAAAACCCCGGCGCTGGCAAGAGGCCTCTCCGGCGGGCGTGGACGCCTGGCTGAGGGTGGACCTGGCCGCGGCGGGGTGGACAGGCGACTCTAGGGCGCGTATCGCGTTGTGATCTCTCGCCGTGATCTGTGTCCGCGGCTGTGCATGATCCGGTAGATCGTGGTGCATGACGCGGGTGCAGTTGACGGACCAGGAGTGGGCGTTCATCGAGCCCTACCTGCCGATCGGGGAGTTCGGCCCGTATCCGGCGCGGTTGCGGGAGCAGTTCGCCGGGGTGCTGTGGCGGTTTCGCACGGGCAGTCAGTGGCGGGAGATGCCGGCCGAGTTCGGGGCCTGGTCGACGGTGCACAACCGGTTTCGGCAGTGGCGGGACGCCGGGGTCTTCACGGTGCTGCTGGAGGGAATGATCGCCGAGGCTGGGCGTCGGGGTGCCGTGGACCTGTCTCTGGTCAGCGTGGACTCGACCACAACCCGGGCCCATCACGACGCCGCCGGGATGCATCTGGCCGAGGACGTGATCACCGCGCTGGAAAAAGCCGCGGAGGAGGAAGAGGGGATCCGGCAAAAAGGGGCGACACGCAGGGACAAGACGGGCAGGACACCCAGGACGACCCGGAGCGTGAGCAGCGGAGACGGGTGCGACGACGGCGTCGGGGCCGGCTGAGCGCCGCGCTGCTGGGGCGGTCGCGGGGTGGGCAGACCAGCAAGGTCCACCTCGCCGCCGACCGGCGGTGTCGGCCGTTGGCGTTCGTGCTGACCGCGGGACAGGCCGCCGACTGCCCGCAGTTCATCCCCGTGCTGGCGAAGGTCCGCGTCCCCGTCCCCGGGCCGGTCGGGCGCCTCCGGACCCGGCCCGGCGCGGTCGCCGGGGACCAGGCGTACTCGTCCCGCGGCAACCGCGCCCACCTGCGCAGCCGCGGGATCACCGCCGTCATCCCGGAAAAGACCGACCAGGCCGCGAACCGCAAGAAGAAAGGACGCGCGGGCGGCCAGCCCGTCCAGCATGACACCGAACTCTACAAGGAACGGAACACCGTCGAACGGCTGATCAACAAGCTGAAGGCATGGCGAGGTAACGCCACCCGCTACGACAAGACCCCAGGCAGCTACCTCGGCGGCCTCCACCTCCGCGCCACCATGATCTGGATCAAGGAGCTTGCACCATCACCTTGATCGCAACCAGATACGCGCCCTAGCCGAGGCGGTCGCCGAGCCCGCGCGCGACCCGCGTTGTCACCGCGGCCGTAGCGGCAATCCACTCATCATCGGCGCGCGACATCGGCGCTGTGGTGACCAGAGCACATCGAACATGGCCCCGCTTGTCACGCACCGCCGCCGCGACCGCGGCCACATCGTCCTCGCTCTCCCCGCGGTTGACCGCGTACCCCGCCGGCGAACCTTAGCCAGCTCCTCGATCAACGCCTCCCGCGTCGTCAACGCCCGGTGCGTAGACACCTCCAACACCCCGACGGATACAACTTGACGATCTCCTCGCCACTCCGTTCCGCTAGCAATTCCTTACCCACCGTCGTCGAATGTGCCGGCAGGATCCACCCCACCCGGCCGCCAGTACGCACCACCCGATCGCTCTCCAGACTGTCCAGAAACACGACGCTGGTAGCCCCCCGCATGATCCCCAAATGCACTGTCTCCTGCGTCAGATCACGTAGGGTCACCAACGCCATGTGCGACACTGCCCTGATGTCGATCTTGGACACCCCCGCCAGACCGATGTCGACCAACGCCGGCCCAGGCTTGTACGCCGGCGAGTACTCGTCCTGCTCCACGAACTGGTGGTGACTCAGCGTCGCCAACATGCGATGCACCGTCGACCGAGACAACCCCATCTCCCGGGCCACCTGGTTCACGCGGGCCATCTCATGATCCTCAAACAGCCGCAGCGGTCGCAGCACGTTGTCCACCGCCCCGATCAACCCACCGGGGCGCCCAGACGGAACCTCGACATCGTCTAAGACCGGCTCCACCCCAGTAGACCACGCCGGCCCGGCCTTGCGGATCACGATCCGGTGTAGCACACTCCGGGACACCGTTCCGCGTCGTGCACCATGCCGGAGCCTTCCCAGCAAAGGGGTTTTGCCATGCCACAGTCCCACGTGACGCCCGACTCGGCTGCCGGAGCGCGAGTGTCGGACCCAGCGCCCATCGGGCTCTCACTATTCGGTTTCGGGTTACTGCTCTACGCGGTGAACTTCATCTGGGTCGAGAAGTCGGTAGTGGGCTTGGACTACGCACTGCTGATTGGCGGGCTGGCCTTGGTCCTCGCCGGGATCATATCTGTCGTCGGTGGCCTCGCCTACTCCGGCTACGTTATGACCACCTTCGGTTTCTGGGCCATCGGGCTGTATTTTCTGCTGACCTCCGGGATCCAGAACCGGGCCTTCGCTCCTGAGGCTGTCGGCTGGTACTGCCTCGGCATGCTTGTCCCCGTGGCCTACCTCGCGATACCCGCGATCAAGTACCGGATGTACCCATTCGTGGCGCTCTTCGCCTCGCTGTTCGGAGTGCTGGCGTGTATGGGCATGGGCCAGATCAACACGGATCAGGACCTTGTGAAGACGTCCGGGTGGTTCGCCCTGTTCGCGTCCGCTCTGGTCTGGTCCGTCGCTGCTTACAGCGTGCTGGTCAACACCGGCGTCCTCACCCAGGCCGCTCCCTCGCCCCGTGTCCCAGCCGCTTCACTGCCGGTCGAGAAGGCCACCGCCTGACGTGACCGAAAGCAAAGGGTTCGCCCATGCCTGACGAGTATGAGGTCGCGCTTGCACCTCCCGGATCACCTCGCCACCAAATCGGCCTCCAGCCGGCAGGCCTCGGCATGCAGGGCCGTGACCAGCTGCCGAAGGTGATGTGGGTTGTAACGCACTATCGGCAACGACACCGACAGGCCGGCCTGCGCCATGCCGTCAGGACCGCGCACGGCCACCCCGACGGCGACCAGGCCGCGCTCCGAGCGTTCTCGGTTCAGGGCGAACCCTTTGCTTCGGACGCGCGCGAGCTCCACGCGCAGCGACGCGAGGTCCGGGCGCTCCGCCGGGCGTTCCTGGTAGCGCTCCGCCGCATAGATGCCATCCAGTTCGGACTCCGGGAGTTCAGCCAGGAGCAGGAGCCCAGCGGTTGTGCGATGGGCGGGAAACACCATCCCCTCCCGGGAGCCGACCCGAAGCGCCTGCCGGCCCTCGGCGCAGGCGATGAACCGCACGGTGTCGCCGGTGCGGATGGCTACACTCGCGGTCTCGTCGAACAGGCCGACCAGCCTGCGCAGATGGGGAAGCGCGGCTGCTCGCAACGAGGACACTGTCGACTGGGAGTGCGCGGCGAGTTCCAGCACCGGGCCGGCCCGGTAGACCCGATCGTCGTCCCGCACCGCGAAGTCGCGGTAGACCAGCATAGCCAGCAGTCGGTGCGCGGTCGACCTGGCGACCCCGAGGCGGTCAGCGACCTCCGAGACCGTCAGGCCCCCCTCCAACTGCAACATGGCCGCGGTTCGCAGTGCGTGGTCGACGCTGGCGATGGCGTAGGGCGGCGGCGTCTTGGGCGGATTGTCCAACTTCAAGCTCCGATTCTGCTATCCAGAATCTTGCGGTCTTCAGTGCAGACCTGGACAACCCTATGGTGCATGACCATGTCCTCCCTGGATGCCAGCTCCCTCGTCCGGCTACACGCCACCGCGGCAGCGGATCAGCCAGCTGTCACCCCAGCTCTCGAGGAGCTGTACCGGGGCTTTGAGCAGGAGCGGCTGGTGCCGCTGTGGACTGAGATCGGCGACATCATGCCCCCGCATCCGCGTCCTAAGGCGGTTCCCCACCGGTGGCAGTGGGAGCCTCTGCGGAAGCTGGCGGCCCGGGCCGGCGAGCTCGTCCCGGTGGGCCGCGGCGGGGAGCGCCGCGCGATCGCGCTCGCCAACCCCGGGCTCGGCGGACGGCCGTTCGCCACGCAATCGCTGTGGGCCGCGATCCAGTACCTGATGCCCGGCGAAGATGCCCCGGAACACCGACACACTCAGCACGCCTTCCGGTTCGTCGTCGAGGGCGGGGGCGTGTGGACCGTCGTGGGCGGCGACCCGGTGGCAATGCGACGGGGTGACTTCCTCCCGCAGGCGGGATGGAACTGGCACGGCCACTACAACGCGGCGACGGAGCCGACAGCCTGGCTCGACGGCCTCGACGTCCCGTTCCAATACATCACCGAAGCCCAGTTCTTCGAGCCGGGTCGGGACCACCTCGACGACGCCGAGCGGATCACGCCCGACCGGTCGCGCGCGGAGCGCCTCTGGGGGCACCCGGGATTGCTGCCGGTGGCAACCGGTACCCTGGCGCCTGGCTCGCCGCTGCTGGCCTACCGGTGGGAGTACACCGACCGGGCACTGGCCGATCAGCTTTCACTCGAGGCCGAAGGGTTCGCCGGTACCGTCGAGCCCGGTCACGCCGCGGTGCGGTTCGCCAACCCCGCCACGGGCGGCGATGTGCTACCCACCATCCGGGCGGAGATGCACCGCATCACAGCCGGGACGCAGACAGCGCCTGTGCGGGAGACAGGGTCATCTGTCTACCTGGTCTTCGACGGCTCGGGCAGCGTCACCGTCGGGGACACGACCTGGTCGGTGACCCGGGGCGACCTTTTCGTCGTCCCGTCCTGGCAGCCGTTCTCGGCCCGTTCCGAGGCCGGCGGCGACGACTCCGACTCCGGCGCCCTCGATCTGTTCCGCTTCAGCGACTCCCCTGTCTTCGAGGCTCTCCAGCTCAACCGCTCGCACGTGCAAAGGAGCACCCCGTGAGACTTGCGACCATCCGGCTCGACGGCACGACGAGGGCGGTCAAAGCCGACGGTGACACGCTGGTCGACCTCGGATACTCCGATGTCGGCGAGCTGCTGGGCCACGCTGACTGGGCCGAGCGGGCACGCGGCGTCGGCGCTTCGGGCGCGGCGACCTACGCCTCGGCCGGCGCTGACTTCGCGCCCCTGATCCCGCGACCGTCCAAAACGATGTGCGTCGGGCTCAACTACCGCTCCCACATCCTGGAAATGGGCCGGGATCTGCCGGAGTACCCGACGCTGTTTGCCAAGTTCGCCGACGCGCTCATCGGTGCCGGCGACGACATCGTCCGGCCGCAGGAAAGCGACCAGCTCGACTGGGAGGGCGAACTCGGCCTCGTGGTCGGCTCACCGGCACGTCGCGTGCGGGGGGCGGCGGCCGAGCGAGCGATCGCCGGATTCACGGTCGTGAACGACATCACCTGCCGGGACTGGCAGTTCCGGACTCGGGAGTGGCTGCAGGGCAAGACCTGGGACTCCAGCACACCGGTCGGCCCGTACCTCGTGACCCCGGACGAGGTTCCCGGCGGCGTCCGGCCCGACCTCTGCCTGCGGTTGCTGGTGGACGGGGAGGTGATGCAGTCCGCTTCGACCGCCGATCTGCTCTTCGACCCGGTCGCGCTGGTGGAGTACGCCTCGACGGTCGTGCGCCTGCGTCCCGGCGACATCATCGCCACCGGCACCCCCGGTGGCGTCGGCAACGCACGCGACCCGAAGCGCTTTCTGGTCGGCGGCGAGACAGTGGTCACGGAGATCGAGGGGCTGGGCCGCCTCGAGAACGTGGTCGTCAAGGAGCCCTCGAACTGATGCGCCGGTCCTTCGCCGATGCGCGACGGTGGATGCGGCAGGGCACGTTGCTACTCGCCAAGGAGGCGGACCTCGACGGCGATGCCGCCGCCGCCCCGAGCGCGCTACCCGGGTGGAGCCGCCGGCACCTGCTTGCCCACGTCGCGGCGAACGCCGATGCGCTGGGCAACCTCGTCCACTGGGCCGCTACTGGGGAACCCACCCCGATGTACGCCTCGCCAACCGAACGGGCCGCCGGGATCGAGCGCGGGAGCCGCCTGTCCGTCCGCGACCTGACGGCCTGGCTGGACCGCTCGGCCAGCGCACTCGAAGAGGCAATGACCCGGCTGGGCGACCAGCAATGGCAGACACCCGTGGTAACCGCCCAGGGACGAACGGTGCCTGCCTCCGAGGTGCCCTGGCTGCGAGCGCGGGAGGTCTGCGTCCATGCCGTCGACCTCGCGACGGGGCTGTCCTTCACTGACCTGCCCGCCGGCTTCCTCGCCGCGCTCTGCGACGACGTGGTGGGCAAGCGCGGCACCGGTCCAGGCCCGTCCCTGGTCCTGGCGGCCAGCGACACTGGCGACCGATGGGAGTTGCCTGGTGACGGTGACGCCGTCACGCTGATCGGCGCGCTGAGTGAGGTCGCCGCGTACTTGACCGGACGGACCAACTACCTCGCCAGGTTACAGGGCAAACAAGCCCCAGTCCTGCCGCCCTGGCTTTGAGCCGGCACACCAGCCACCGGATGCGAACCAAAGAAGGAGGTGGTTGGCACAGTGACCCGGTCAGCCCGCCACGAACACGGGCTGCTCGGCGAGGCTAGGAAGCATCGACGGGCACGTTTCTCACGGCCCATCTGCACAACACTGCACAGAGAGTTTGGAGCGACCGATGGCGACGTTAACCTGTGTACGCGAGATCACCATTGAGAAGCCGGCGGAGGAAATCTGGGACTGGGTCTCCAACCTGGACAACATCATGACCCTGAACCAGTTCCACGTGGCAATCGACTACGACGCCGGAGGAGAGTCGCCGAAGCGTGGCCTCGCCGTACCCCTGCACCACGACTTCTTCGGGTACAAGCACGTTCGGATGGCGACTATCCAGGCCTACGGTGACCACAAGATCGGGTGGGGTGAACGTCACGTCGCTGAGGTGGAAGGCGAGGGCGACCCCTTCCCGCACAGCGAAGCCTGGTGGATCGAGTCGCTCGGTCCGGATCGCTCCCTCGTCCGCACCTCCCTCCGCGGGTCGATGCAGTGGGGTCCGCTCACCTCCGTGTTGGCCGACTATCTCTGGTCGATCTTGATACCGCCCATCCTCGACACAGATCTCAAAACACTCGCGTGGCGGCTCGGTGGGGGGGGAGAAGAGCCCACTCTGGAGTTGTCGCCCCACACGCTCTTCGTCAACCGCCTGTTGGCGGCGCGGGAAATTGACGGCCAACCCGTGGAGAAGCTCATGGCCGATTTCCTGCCCGAAGGGATGATTAAGCCGGGCATACCGCTCGACGCGGACAAGGCGTTCCTGCCGGTCAACTAACCGTCCGTGATGCTGTTCCGCCAGGTTTTCGAGGGTGGCGAGCCGACCCGGTAGAACGTACGCGACAGTGAAGGCCTCCGGTTGTGGAGTGGAGCTGTTGAGCAGCTGCTCTCCAAACCGGAGGCCATCATTTCTGCGAGCCGATTCCGTCAATTATCTGTTCCGGGCCGGGTGCCGCCGGGTGACTCCCGGCCCCAAGACGCCCGGTTCCTTCCCGCCCCGGTCCGCTCGGACCTGTCTCATCTCGGGCGGTGCCGTCCGAGTGCCCGGGCCTGGCCGCGGTCTGGACAAGGGCGGGCGAGGGCGGTTCCTGCCCCCCGGACACGGCCGTGTGGGTCATCCAGGCGCCGGTACGGCATGGTCCCCGCCCTGACTTCCGCCAATCGGTGCGCAGGTCCCTCGTCGGTCTCGAAGTAGAGGGTCGTCACGTCGTGGAGCAGGAACGTCGCCGGTCCCAGCCCCGCGTGCCTCGCCCGGGCGCGCCACGGACCACCGGCAGGGTCCCGAGCACATCGGGTTCGGCCTCGTCGTCGTTGTCGGTCTCGCCGGCCGGCTCTCCCGATCGACCCGGGCCGTAGCCCGAAAAGCCACGGCTCGGAACCGTCAGAACAGCCGAGCAGGGTCGGTCGGCGCGCGCAGCGCGGCGAGCGCCTCCTGGTACATCCGCTCTTTGATCGACCCACGGTTCGAGCGAGACTTCCCTGCCAGCGGGCGGGCGAGGTCCACGGCGGCCGCGAGCACGTCGTCCACACCCGCGACCCCGTCGACGATGCCGGCCGCGAGCGCGTCCTGTCCGCCGTAGCGCCGACCGGTGGTCATCGCCACGTGTGCGACCTGGGGGGTCAGCCGGGCCCGGACGAACGCCGCCATGCCTGGCGAGAACGTCATGTCGATGTCAACCTCCGGCAGGCAGAAGAAGCCCCGGTCCACGCGCATCACCCGCAGGTCGTGGGCCAGCGCCCACATCCCGCCGGCTGCAAAAGCGTGGCCGTTAATCGAGGCGACGCTCACCACCGGCGACGCCAGGGTACGGGCCAGCAGGGCCTCGACCCGGTCGAGATAGGCCGCGAACTGGTCACCGTGCGCGCGCAGCCAGTCCACATCGAGCCCGTTCGACCAGAACCTGCCGCTGCCCGCCGTCACCAGCGCCGCAGGGGCGCCGGCCGCTTCCACCTCGTCGAGCGCCTCCTCGACCGCGGCCAACCAGTCGGGATGGAACCGGTTCTCGTCGTCGGGATCGAGGCGCAGGATAAAGATCTCGCCGTCGCGCTCCAGCTTGGGCACAAGTCGCTCCTGATCTGAACCGGGCCTCGCCGATGGATCGTGCGAGGCCGAGGGTCGCCCCAACCAGCCGAAGCCGGCGTCGCCGAACGGGTCGGCGCGAGGCCGACGGCAGTCGCGTTGGCCGGGGCGCCAGAACCGTTCCTCCGGTGTGAGCTCGATCGTCATCGGCGCTCACAGCTTAAGGCGTGTCTCGTGTGGTGGCGGCAGGCCACGAGGGTGGACACCGGCTCGATTCCGTCTCGCCTCGCCGCGCGGAGCCGCGCCCGCTTCACGGCGGTCCCGGCCAGCGTTCGCTCCGGAGCCTAGAATGATACTGAGCGGTTTCTTACGACGAGGGGACATTCTTCGTGTTTACCCGGCATCCGCGGCTCGTACGCGTGGACTCGCCGTTGGCTGCCCCGATGGAGACGCTGCCACGGACCAGCATCGAAGTGCGCGTCCAGGAACCTGCTGTCGCCGGTGGCCGCGCGACGACGGAAGGTGGAGCCTGATGTCGCCACGCCCAGGGGTGCCGCGGGACGTCATCCTTCGGGCCACGATCGACCTCATCGCCGAGAACGGCGTCGCCAGTCTGTCCGTCGATGCGGTGGCTGCGAGCGCGGGAGTCAGCAAGCTAACGATCTACCGTCATTGGGGCTCGCGCGCCGGGCTAATCCACGCCGCTTTCTCGTGTGTGCAGCGTCCGTCGGTGGAGCCCGACACCGGATCCCTGCGCGACGACCTGATCCAGCTGCTCTGGCAGCTGGTCAGCTACCTCAACAGACAGGACATCAGCCGCGCCTTTCCATCCTTCGTGGAGGCCGCGAATCGCGACCCGGAGCTGGACGCGCTGCGCCGGAAGACTGAGCGAGAGGCCCGGTCGACCTTCGAGCGAGTCATCCTCCGTGGCATCGAGCGTGGCGAGCTAGTCGACGATCTTGACGTCCGACTCTTTGTCGACTTCGTGATGGCGCCGTTCATCTACCAGCGCGTCATCGAGCAGTCCAAGGTCCGATCGGAGGACATCGCGACGCTAGTCGACGTCGCGCTCTCCGGTTTCAACCGTCCACCGACCAAAGAAAGATGGAACGGAAAATACGATCCTGCCGCCAGGAACTCCTCAACCGAACCCTGATCTACAACCAGCGCCACCTCCTGTACGCCCCCGCCACTACGAGGCGTTCTACAACATACACCGACCACACCAGGGCATCGCCAACTCCGGCCCCCTCCACCCGCTACCCGAAACGATCACCGCCCCGGACCGGCTCACCCACCTCAACATCCACCGACACGACCGCTTCACCGGCATCCTGCACGAGTACGAACACGCCGCCTGACCTGCCCAGACATGCTTTTCGGCAGGTACGACCGCAGGACTTGCAGCGTGTTCAGGCCCGTCGCACGAGAAGCGAACATATTCATGAAAACTAGTGTCCCCTCCACTGAGGCGGACGTTTTTCGGCGAACGCCCTGGGTCCTTCCTGGGCATCTTCGCTGTTGTAACAGCACTCAGACGCGTGCCGGGCGGCCTTGAGGGCCGCCGAACGACCCATCTCAGTAGAGAGCATTACCGTTTCTCGCGCCGCCTTCACCGAGAGGGGGGCACCGCCAAGGATTTCGCCGGCCAGTTCCAGCGCGACGTCCATCAGCGCTCCGGGATCGGCAAGGCGATTGACCAGGCCGATCTCATATGCCCGCTGAGCGCTCATCGGTCGGCCGGTCAGCAGGATCTCCATCATGATCCGCTGCGGGATCATATGGATCAGTGGTGAGGCCCACGGAGAGCTTCGGCCGACCTTGACCTCGGTGACCGCGAACTTCGCGCTGGTACTGGCGACACACAGGTCACAGGCCTGGGCGATCATCCAGCCGCCGCCGAACGCGACTCCGTTGACGGCCGCGATGGTCGGTTTCGACAGCTCGACGGTGTCGTACGGGAGGGGAAACATATCGCGAGGCGGCACCCGCATACCGGTCTCGACCATCTCCTTGAGATCACCGCCGGCGCAGAATGCCTTCTCGCCGGCGCCCGTCAGAATGGCGACGCGCAATACAGGGTCGCGCTCAAAAAGATCCCAGGCGGCGTACAGGCCGTCGCGAACGTCTCGCGTCAGGCAGTTACGGCTCTCGGGTCGATTCAACGTGATGACGGCGATGCCGTCATCACGGCCATCGAATAATACCGCGTCGCTCACTAGAACCCCCTCCGTTGAATGGTGTGAGCCCCCCGCGCCAGCTCTTCCTGGAAATCAGGATGAGCGATGGCGATCAGACGCCGGGCACGCTCGGCAAGGGTCCGGCCTTTGAGCTCGGCCGCGCCGAATTCGGTGACGATCACATCCACATCACTGCGCGCGGTGGTGACCGGTCCGGACAGGTTGACCGTGATCCTGCTGATCGTGCCACCCTTGGCGGTGGCGGGCAGGGCGATGATGGCGTGACCGCCCGGCGAGCGCGCGCCGGCACGCACGAAGTCCACCTGGCCACCGGTACCCCCGAGGTACGCCGAGCCGCTCTGTTCGGCGTTCACCTGGCCGGTCAGGTCGACCTCCATCGCCGAGTTGATGGTCACCAGCCTGTCCAGCTGCGCGAGCACGGCCGCGTTATGGGTGTAGGACGTGGGGCACATGCGAATCCGCGGGTTACGGTGAGCAAATTCATAGAGACGCTTCGTACCGACCAGGGCGCCGTTGATCGAGACCCCGACGTCGATACGTTTGCGTGCATTGGTGACGACACCTGCCTCGACCAGTTCAACCAGACCATCACCCAACATGCCAGAATGCACGCCAAGGTCTTTGCGGTCATGTAGCAGGCGGAGTATGGCATCCGGCACCGCGCCGACCCCGGTCTGGACGACCGAGCCGTCCTCGATATAGGTGGCGGCGTACTCCGCTATAGAAATATCGGTTGGGCCGATTCTCGCCGGCGGTACCTCCACGGGCCGCCGCGAGACCTGCACGGCGTAGTCGATCTTAGCCGCTGGTAGCAGTCCGCCGTGAGTGAAAGGTACCTGATCGTTTACCTCCGCTACGACGACACGCGCCTTCGCGACGGCGGCCTGTACGTAATCGCTGATGAGACCAAAGCTATGGTCTCCGTTCGCGTCGGCTGTGCTGACCTGGACGAAAGCGACATCGCACCCGATGATCCCGGCCTCGATCAACGGGCCGACCTGGCTGACGTGACAGGGGATCACGCTGAGTCTGTGCGCCTTGGTCAGTGAGCGTAACGCGCCGATGGCCCCCATGCTCGACAGGGAGAAGCCGTCCGTCGCCTCCGGGGTGAAAAGACCAGAGAAGCTTGTCGCGATAAAGGCCGAGAGGCCACCGATGCCGCCACTTTGGTCGATCAACGCCTCGATCAGCGTGGTCGGCTCGCCGCAGGCCTGGCCGATGACGATGCGGTCACCGGGGCGCAGGAACTGGCTGAGGTCCACGTCCCTGACATCTGAGATGACCTTCATGCGCGTTTGCCCGATACCAACAGCGCCTGCGCACGGGCCAGGTGAGGACGGTCGAGCATGGCACCCTTGTGACCGATGGCACCGACGCCGGGATTGGCGGCGAACAGATCGACGACTTCCTGAGCCGCGGCCAGGTCCGCCTCCGTAGGCGTAAAGGCGAGGTTGATCACATCGACCTGGGCTGGGTGAATGGCCAGCATACCTCGATAGCCGTCACGGCGTACCCTCTCAGCCCGCCGGCGCAGGCCTTCCACATCGCGGAAGTCGCCATGGATAGTTTCGATAGGCGCTACCCTGGCGGCTGCCGCGCCCAATAGGCACAGACTTCTGGCCAGCTCATAGGTGAAACCATAGCTTCCATCAGGGTTGCGATTCTCACTGGCGCCGACGGCATCAGCAAGATCTTCCGCGCCCCAGGTCATGGCAACAAGCCTCGATGCACCCTGGTATGTGTCGGTCGTGAACATGCCTTCGGCCGTTTCGGTTACCAGCACGATGACCTTTGTCGAACCCTGCTCGATACCGGCGGAGACCTCCAACGCCGAGAGGTAATGGTCCAGGAGGTCCACGTCCGCGCGGCCGCGTGACTTGGGAAGCATAATTCCTCCGGGCCGCGCCGGGATCACCGCCGCCAGATCAGCCAACGCATGTGGGCCGTCCAGCGGATTGACTCTGACCCATAGTCGACTTCTGTCCTCCTTCGGCCTAGCCGCCAGAAAGGCTGAGATCATCGCTCGCGACCTGGGTTTTTCGTCCTCATGTACCGCGTCTTCAAGATCGAAGATAACAATGTCCGCCGCGCCGGCGGCGGCCTTTTCCATCTTCCTTTCGCTGTCGCCTGGGGCAAAAAGCCAGGACCGTGCACTGAAGAGTTGTCCAGCGCTGACCATTTCTCCTCTATTTCTTCTGTTCAGAGTCTTTCTGACGTCACTTGGACTTGGGCACACCGAGCACCGCTTCGGCCAGGGGGTTCAGGATCACAAGCGGGCGCACCGGCGGGCGAGTGGGACGAGGACCCCCGCAAGCAGCGTCCGACGTGGTACTCCTGCGCGAAACCTATACCGCCCAAATCGACTTTGCGGCACACATTTCAAATCCAGCCTCACCGGCCGGTTATTTTTCGACACTCGTCTCAACGCCACAGTTGAGGCCCTCGCCAGACATCGTCGCCGCTTTCATAGCCAGCGGGTTGGTGACTTCAAATTGGGGCGGACCGACGGCCAGTCGCTCGGCCAGCGCGATCGTCGGGTGTCGCGGGGCGTCGCCGAGGATCCGGCCAAGGCGGCCGGGTCTGTCGCCGACGCGCTTCTCCCCTCCCGGATTCACGTCGGCGACAAGACCTGGGGTCGGCCGGTCACCTGGCCGCGCCAGCAGCTATGCGCTGACGGGTGACCTGACGGGTCCGAACTTCTCGTACGCTGTACGGATCTGGGTCTTGGCGGCCTGGGGCAGGATTGCCTGCGGGGGTCGGGAGTGGGGGTAGTCTCCCATGGGCAGACCGATCATCGATGCCGCATAACGGAACGCCTCAGCCCAGTGCGTGAAGTATTCGGGCCGTCCGGGGTAGCACGTGTACCAGTTGCCGACCGCCGACTGGAGCTCCTCCAGCCCGCTTTCCTTGGCGTAGCTGATGGCCTCGGCGATCCGCCCGTCCCAGATACGGGTCCAGTACTCGGTCAGGCGCGGCCATTCCGGGGTTTCCACCAGGTAACCGGCGGTGCCGAGCTGGGCGGGAGTGACGATACCCGCCTGCAGCCAACCGGCCCGGTAGACGATCGTGTCGCACTCCCAGACGACCAGACTCGGAGCGAGCGCATGGATCGCCTTGCTTCGCCAGTACTGCAGCATCCCCTCCTTGATCGCACACACGGCAGGAACCTCGTCGTAGATTCGTGCTATCTCGACCGGGGAGAGCACGCAGCCGGACGACCCCGAGTTGAACATCCCGAGCGCGATGTCCGTGCGATCCGCGATGTACTTGAAGAACCGCAGGACGCCTTCGCCCGCGTGCACCTCCATCGGAGGTGTCTGCAGGTAGCAAATGTCAGCGCCGTGCTCCTGCGCATGCCGCGTGAGCTCCAGACTGTCCTTCGCCGAGGTCGCGGTCGTGCACGCCTGGATAACGGCGCCGGGTGCCACCGACCGCGCCTCATCGATCGCGATCTCAACGAGTTTCTTACGCTCGTCCAATGTTAACGACCACCACTCGGCAATGCCGCTGGTCAGCCAGAGCATCGCGTGGCCCAGGTCTCCGACGCAGTACCGCACCAGCGCCCGATACGCGTCATAATCGATGTCGTCCCCGTCGGGCCCGCTGAACGGCGTGTACAGCGAGTTCCCGATCCCGTGCAGCCCGCCCTGGGCGGCCCACTCTCGCGCATCACGTGCAGAAGGCAACGTCTCCTCCTTAGGTTGGGACCCGGTTGAATGCGGCGAAAACGGCATCGACGACGGGCTCGACATCCACGCGCTCCGGCGGGTGGTCGACGACGCGCCGACAGATGGGCAGCGACGTCACCAGGTCGACGAAGGGCCGGACCTCGAGGTCCTCGGGATGCGTGAGGCCGGATCCAGCTTCGAGCGGGTCGCCCATCGTGGTATCGAACGTGGCGAACGACAGGTAAGCGGGGCCATGTCGGAACGGTTGAGGTGGTTGACGTCGACGGTGGTACGGAAGATGGGGTCTTCCAAGGCGCGCTCGAAATGGTCCTCGGAAGGCGTCACGGACATCCCTCACGGTTGCGAAACCGGATCGTAGCAATGTGGAGGCTGAAGGGACGCCGATCGGGGCGCGGGATGTCTCATGTGCGGGCCGAGTGGCTGCGGGGCGCGTCGCGGAAAGCGATACCGCGGTCGGCGGCGGGTTCCCGGGGCATGCCGAGGACGCGTTCGCTGATGACGTTGCGGGCCATCTCGGCGGTGCCGCCGCCGATGCAGCCCGCCTGGCGCATGAGGAAGTCGGTGCCGCGGTTCGCCAGCGTGCCGTCGTCGTTGGCCCACGCCACGCCGGTGTCACCGGCGAGCTCGAAGGCGATGTCGGTGGTGCGGGTCGAGACGAGTGCTCCGAACACGCGGCCGATAGCGGCAGCCTGGTCGGACAGTACTCCGGCGGCGATGCCCTCACGCAGTCGCCGTTCGAGCTCTCCCTTCGCGACCGTGAGCATGTAGGCCTCGCCGACCAGGTCGCGGGCGGCCGGATCCTGGAGGCGGGCGGCGTCGCGGGCGATGTCGCGCATCGACGTCGGGCTGACGACACTCCCGGGGGCAGCGCCGGCGGGGATGGTGAGCAGGGGCGAGTTGAAGAGCATCCGCTCGTGGAACATCCAGCGGATGCAGACGCTCCAGCCGTCGTCGACGTCGCCGACGCGGTGGCTGTCGGGGACGCGGACGTCGGTGAGGAACTCCTGGCAGAACTCCTTGCTGCCGTTGAGCATCTCGATGGGGCGGATCTCAATGCCGGGCTGGCGGATGGGGAGCATGAACACGGTCAGACCACGGTGTTTGGGGACGTCCCAGTTCGTGCGCGCCAGGCACAGCGCCCAGTCGGACCACGAGGCGTTGGTGGTCCACAGCTTGGAGCCGTTCAGGACCCATTCATCGCCGTCGCGGACGGCGTTGGTGAGCGCGCCGGCCATGTCGGAGCCACCGCTCGGCTCGGACAGGAACTGCACCCACAGCTCGTCACCCTTGAGGATGGCGGGGAGATGGCGTTGCTTCTGCTCCTCGGTGCCGCGGTCGAACAGCACCGCGGCACAGGGCACGAACGTCGGGATCTGCAGGCGCATCGGGTACTCGTAGCCGGCGAGCTCAGAGTTGAGGACCTGCTGGTGGTCGGGAGTGAGGCCCTGGCCGCCGTACTCGCGAGGGACGCAGATCCCAGCCAGGCCGGCGTCGAACAGCATGCGCTGCAGCTCGCGTTCGCGGGCGACGGCGGCGAGCGTCTCCTCCTCGGGCAGCATGAGCCGGGCCGACACCACGGCCGGGTCCGCCGGGCGGAGGTTGACGCGGACGAAGGCGCGGGCCCGCTGCCGGAAGCCGTCGAGGTCCTCTACCTCGCCGGTGTCCTGGGTAGTCATGCGGCGTCCTCTCGCTGTTCGACGAGGTCGGCGAGGCGTTGGCGGTGGTCGGCGGGGGTGCCGTCGAGCGCCCGGTTGACGGTGTGGCGGCGCAGGAACAGGTGCAGGTCATGCTCGAAGGTGAGGCCGATCCCGCCGTGGAGCTGCACGCAGTCCTGGAGAAGTCGGCTGCCGTAGTCACCGATGTACGCCTTGGCGACGCTCACGAGTGCGCCGGCCTCGGGGGATCCGGCGCCGACGGCCGCGGCGGCGGCGTCGCTGACGGCGTTGCTGGCCTCCAGCCAGGCCTTCATATCGGCGAAGCGGTGCTTGAGGGCCTGGTAGGAGGCGAGGGGGCGGCCGAACGAGTAGCGGTCGAAGGCCCACTGGACGGTCAGTTCGAAGGCGGCCTGCATGGCCCCGACCGCCTCGGCGGTTCCCACTACCGCCGCGAGCTGACGCTGGTGCTCCACCTCGGCGTCCGCGCCGCCGATCTCACCGACGACCCGTTCAACGGGGACGCGTACGTCGTCGAAGGTGACCGCGAAGAAGCGGCGGGTCAGATCCACCGTGTGCAGGGGCACGATCGACACCCCCGGGGCCACCGCGGGTACCAGGACCTGGGTCAGTCCCTCCCCGGTGCGTCCCGTCACCAGCAGGTGCGATGCCTGCGCTGCGGACTCGACCGGCCGCTTGGCGCCGTTCACCACGACGTCGCCGCCCTCTACACGCACCCGCAGTCTCACCGAACCGAGCCGGTTGTGGGGACGGGGTTCCGCGACACACCATGAGGCCAGGGCCGTCCCCGATACCAGGTCGGCCACGACGTCCGCGTGCGCGTCGCCGGCCCGGCTCAGCGCCGCGGCGACGACGTTGGCAGCGGCCAGCGGCCCCGGCGCGGCGTGCCGCCCGAACGTGTCGGCCACCAACGTCAGGTCAACCAGGCCGTCTCCGCTTATCGAGCCGCCACCGTGCTCCTCACCGACCAGCAGCGACGTCCAGCCCAGCTGCGCGCCCTGGCGCCAGTACTCACCGTCGAACCCGGCCGGATCGTGACGAAGCCGCCGCAGCTCACCGACCGGCGCCTGCTCGGTCAGGAACTTCGCCGTCGTGTCCCGGAAGAACGCCTGATCGGAGCTCAACACCAGACGCACCGCTCACCTACTCCCGACGTCGCTGACAGGGACGACGCACCCACGTCGGGCCCGTACGGCCCGCGACAAGGAAATGCACACGTCGTGGTGCTGCACCAAACAGTGCCGATGCCGGTCGCCCCGTTGCGCTTACGCCATTCCGCCTGCATGGATGGCCCTCTCACGACGTGAAGACGGGCAGCTGTTCCCAGCCGCGCACCGTCGAGGTACGCGCCTGGACGGCGTGCTCGTAGTCGATCTCCCAGTCGGGCCAGCGCTTGAGTACCTCGTCCAGGGCCACCTGGCCTTCGAGTCGGGCCAGCGCGGCGCCCAGACAGAAGTGGAGACCGTAGCCGAAACTCAGGTGACGGCCGTTCGGGCGGTGAATGTCGAAGCTGTCACCGTCAGGGAACCGGCGGTCGTCGCGGTTGGCCGAGCCGTTGAGCAGCAGCATGACGCTGCCCTCTGGGACCTTCTGGCCGTAGTGCTCGACCTCGCGGGCGACGTACCTCGCCTGGACCGGCGAGGGCGGCTCGAAGCGGAGGATTTCCTCGATTGCTTTCGGCACCAACGAGCGGTCCGAGGCGATCTCCCGCCGGGCGGCAGGGTGCTCGGCCAGGACCTTGCCGGTCCAGCCGATAAGCCGGGCGGTCGTCTCATTGCCCGCGCCGGCGAGCATCGAGACGTAGGTGAGGACCTCCTCGCGGGTGAGCGTCCGTGTCGCACCGGTCTCGTCCTCGAACTCGATGGTCAACAGCACCGTCATCAGGTCGTCCGACGGGTTCTTCACTCGCCAGTCGATGTAGTCGCCGAACAGCTCAGCAAAGGAAGCCGGATCGTCGGCGACGGTGCTCTCCTTGCCCTCCTCCAGGCGAAGGTGCCCGTCGATCCGCTCCTTGATAGCGGCCTGGTCCTGTTCGGGGATGCCGAGCAGCAGGCCGATGACCCGCATCGGCATCACACCGCCGAGGTCGGCGATGAAGTCGAAGCGGCCCGAACCGACGAGCGGGTCGAGGGTGGCGGCGCAGAACTCGCGGATCTTGGGCTCGAGCGCCATCATCTTTCTCGGCGTGAACACCCGCGCCAGCAGGCCGCGGTGCACGTCATGGATCGGCGGGTCCTCGAACAAGACGATGCCTGCTGGGAGCTCGACGTTGGCCTGGATGAGCTCGAGAATCGAGCCGCGCCCTGAGCGGTAGGTCTCCCAGTCGCTCAGCGCCCGATCGACGTCAGCGAAGCGGCTGAGCGCGGAGAAGTCGTGCGTCTCGTTCCGGTAGAGCGGTGCGGTGTCCCGCATGCGCTTCCACACCGGGTACGGGTCGGCGTCGATCTCGAAGTCGTACGGGTCGTAGTAAACGCCCCTGCCGCTGGTGGTGATGGTCACGTTTCACAGCTCCTCGATGATCGACGCTGCGACCAGGCGCAAGACCGGAGGCATCAGATACCGCACGACCCGGCCGCACCGAGCGCGAACCGCGGCCCCACTGGCCGGAGCACACCACCTCCGACAGCCGCGCCAAGGCCAGCCGTGGCCCCGACGCCGAGGTTGGTCCTCGCCGCACCGTGGGCCGCGACCATGATCGATCCTCCGTCCGGCCAGCGTATAGTACGGTACCGTACCGTTTACCATCGGGTTGAATGACGCTAGCGTCAAGGGCATGGAACGCAGGAGCAGGTTCCCCGTCTTCGACGCCGACAACCACATGTACGAGACGCGGGACGCCCTTACCCGCCACCTGCCCGACCGCTATCGGAGCGCGGTCGACTACGTCGACGTGCGCGGCCGGACCAAGATCGCGATCCGAGGCCTGATCAGCGAGTTCATCCCGAACCCCACCTTCGAGGTCGTCGCCCGCCCCGGCGCACAGGAGGACTTCTTCCGCATCGGGAACCCGGAGGGGAAGCCGTACCGGGAAATCCTGGGCAAGCCGATGCGGAGCATCCCGGCCTTCCACGAGCCGGCACCTCGCCTCAAGCTCATGGACGAGCAGGGAGTGGACCGAGCCTTGATCTTCCCGACGCTCGCGAGCCTCCTCGAAGATCGACTGAGGGATGATCCCGAACTCATCCATGCCGTGATCCACTCGCTTAACGAGTGGATGCACGAGGAGTGGTCGTTCAACTACGAAAACCGAATCTTCCCGGCACCAGTGATCACCCTGCCGATCGTGGACAAGGCGATCGAGGAGCTCGAGTGGGTGCTGGAGCGCGGCGCGAAGACCGTCCTGATCCGCCCGGCCCCCGTGCCCGGGTACCGGGGCTCGCGGTCGTTCGGGTTCGAGGAGTTCGACCCGTTCTGGCGTGCCGTCGTGGATGCCGACCTCCTCGTATGCATGCATGCCTCGGACAGTGGCTACTCCAGGTACCAGGCAGACTGGACGGGCCTGCGGGAATTCCAGCCCTTCAAGCCCGACCCGTTCCGGTGGCTCACGTCCGGGAAGCGGGCGATCGAGGACACCATGGCGGCACTGACCTGCCACGGCGCCCTGACCCGCTTCCCCACGCTCCGCATCGCCTCCATCGAAAACGGCGGCGAGTGGGTGACACCCTTCCTCGAACACCTCGAGGACGTCCACCGGAAGATGCCGCGAGACTTCGATGAGGACCCCGTCAAGGCCTTCACGCGCAACATCTACGTCAATCCCTTCCACGAGGACAACGTCGAGCAGCTTATTCACGTCCTCGGGATCGACCACGTCATGTTCGGATCGGACTACCCGCATGCCGAGGGCCTCGCCGAGCCCCTCAGCTACCTCGACCGCCTGCCGCCTGGGCTGCCGCAATCGGACGTTGAAAAGATCATGGGTGGCAACATCGCCCGGATCATGCGTCTCGACCCTGCCGCCTGACGTTGCACCGCGGCCGAGCTCCTCAATTCAGCGGAGGAACGCATGCAGTTCGAACATGTCCAGTTCGAGGTCGACGACGCCATCGGGATCATCACCCTGGAAAGGATGGAAGAAGCTGGTCGCGGCGCGTGAGGCGGCCGTGATCGCCATGACCGGCCACATGAGCGGCGCGTACGCCGATGCCAAGGTGACGGAAGAGGACCTCGGCGGCTTCGTTGTCTTCAAGATCAGGTCGGACAGGGTGGCGGCCAAGGACCGGCGGGTCTTCCTCGACTTCCAGCCCGGGCGCTGGACGACTAATTTGGCGGAAGTCAGGCTTCACGTCTCCCAGGCGGAGCTGTCCAGCGCAATTCAGGCCCTGGAAAGCGATTGGACTCGGCGGTCTCGACGGCGCCTGCGCGCCGCCGAGGCCACCCCTCGGTCAGAGATCCGGCCGCGCCCGCAGGCACAGCCGGCCGGTGACGATCGAGGTCGCTACCGCGGATCGCCGAACGGCTTGTGCACGTCGCCGCGCGGGAAGTGATCAACCTCGGGCACCCTCAGGATCTGCTCCATGGTCGGGCCATGAGCGTCGACGAACGGCTGCAACTTCGCGACGTCGAAGCCCCAGAGGTCCACCGCGTTGGCTCCAACAATCACGCGGGCCTCGTCAGGCGTGACGCCTGCAGCGCCAATGGTGGCGTTGAGGTACTCGATGTGGCCCGGACCCATGCCCCAAGTGCCCTCCGGATGGGGAAAGTCCATCCCGAGCGTCATGTGCTCGATGCCGATCTGGTGGCGGTTCTCCATCTCCGCACGGGAGAAGACCGACGAACCGAGGTGGACCTGGCGGCGCACATACTCAGATGGCGGAATCGGGAGGAAATCCTTCACCGCGCGGGGTGTGAAGGCGCCGTCCCAGGTGTAATCCATGTTCTTAAGGAGTCCGGCGAGCCAAGCCGAGCCGGTCTCGGTCAGGACGATCTGGAGCTTGGGGTGGTTCTCCAGCACGCCTCCCCAGATGAACTGCATGAGCAACTGGTGCGCCGCGTAGAACACCGTCTTAGACATGAGGGCGGCGGCCGTCGTGGGGTGCGGGAGCGGCGTCGGCTTCGGGAACAGTTCGCTGTCGCTACTCGGGAGCATGGCGGAGTCGAACGTACCGGACACAGCTGTGTGGACATTGACCGGCATATTCAGTTCTTCCAGCAATGACCAGATCGGTTCGTACTTCGGGTGGAACACCGGGACCTCCGCGCTGAACTTGCCGAGGAGAATGCCCTTGAGACCGTGCTCCTTGGCCCAACGGATCTCGGCCATCGCGGCGTCGACATCGGCGAACGACACAAGCGCCATGCCTGCGAAGCGGTGGGGTGCCTCAGAAACCCACTCCGAAAGCCAACGGTTGAATGCCTGATAGGAACCGACGACCTGCTCGTAAGTCAACCGGTACCCGACGAGCGCCCGCACGAGCGGGTTGTAGAGCTCGAACGGAATGCCGAAGTCGGGAAAGATCACCTCGGCGGCTAGCCCGGCGCGTTCCATCTCAGTAAAGCGTGCCTTGATGTCCCAAGTGCCCTCGAGGCGACCCGGCTCGATCACGTTCCGCTTCCACAGCTCAACGAACTCCGCGTCGAAGTTCTTCGACATCGATGCTTCCTCGTTGATGCGAGCGCCCTTCTCCTTATAGATCTCGAGGAAGCGGTCGAACTCCTCGCGAAGTGCGGCCGACAGATACGGACGATACTCATGCATGCGGGCGGTCGCATGACCGTCAGACGAGATCATCAGGACGCGATCGGTTGACGAGGCTGGCGAGGTTGTGTTCGACATGAAAACTCCTCCGGGATTTTAGCCGGCGACGTGGCTCGATTACGTCTGCTAGATAGCTGGAGGCTACGGAGAGGAGCCCGTCATTCTCGATGATAAATTCTTCTAGCTCTCCGCCGCGTGCTGCCGAATCACCCCGCTGGACCCATACCGACCTGCCCAATCTAGGCACGCGAGTGTGGCCAGGTCAACATCCGGCGACGTAACAGTTTGGTATAACGCCGAGACTGGTCCGCACAAGCCGTCTCCTCCTGCCCTGGAATCGGAGAGTTGTTTCAGAACATGCTCATCTCTGCGCGGGCTCGGGGGCGCAGGGTCGTCGTCGACAAATGCTCTGGCCGCTCGAGACCTGTAAAGGCTTAGGTTAGGGTGGTACGAGATCCAGGCCGGTCCTGACGATGCACCCGGCGAGCAGCCGTGAGCGGTACCGCATCCGCATGAGGCGGCTGGCGGTGAGCGCGCCGGGCCCGTCGATGCTGTGTTTGACCAGGTTGGTCAGGAGAGACGTGTTGTGCGTCAGGATCTTTGGCACAGGGGTTTGTTGGCCCATAGCCCAAGGAGATCGCGATGAATCGTGATGAGTCGTCCCCCAGCCTTTCCAGTCGAGGACAAGATCCGGCCTACGCGGGCCGCACTTCGACGTCACCGAGTTGTGGAGGCCACTCGGTCCGAGTTCGGCAGTCACACAGGTCTACGCGTGGAGAAGTAGGAGCTTTCGCCCGTCGGGTCGCTCCATCGCTGGTAGGCGATGGCTCCGCCGTCGGCCAGGATGTCGGTCCCGTTGATGAAGGATGCGGCCGGGCCAGTGACGAACTCGATGACTGCTGCGATGTCGTCGGGCGTGCCCAGACGGGCTCCCGGCCTCGCCAGCAGCGTATTCCTGATGAGGTCACCATTTGGCCCATCGAGTTCAAGCATTGACTGGGGGGTGACGGTGAATCCGGGGCTCACAGTCACAGCTCGGGCGCCGCGAGCCGCCCATTGGATGGATTGCGCCGCAACCCGTACATGGGTAGCGCGCTTGCTGACCGCATACGCTTCAGCCGCCGTGAAATTGGAGGGGTCGAGGGCCTTGAGTTCGAGAAGATGCTCGGTAGGCGTGTGCGCGAGGAGCCGCTCGGTCTCGGCGGATACCGCGTTACGATAGCCACCCTGACTTGCGATGCAGGCGATGACGGTGCCATGCTGTGCGGTAGGGAGGAATGCGTCAAGCACGAGGGCGGTGCCGTAGAGGTTGACCCTGAATACGTCGGCGGCCCCACCGCGCGCTTGAGTCGGTGAGATGCCCGCGGTGTGGACGATCGTACGGATCGGGCCGTGGCGGGCAGCCTCGGATGCCAGGGAGGACACCGCGATGGGATCAGACGCGTCGGTTGGCCAGGCGGTGAATTCGTGCCCGGCCGACCTCAGTACTTCCGCGGCGAGGTCGAGGCGATCGCCGGGCAGGTCGGCCACCATGAGGTGGCGGCCAACTCCGAGCCTGCGGGCGGCGGCGAGGCCCAGCCCTCCGGCACCGATGATGACCACGATATCGCGTTGAACCTTGACCTGATCGGGATTCGACATCGGCTCGCTCCCCTCTCGACGTTCACCACCTCCACGCCCCGGCGGTACGGTGATATTCGTCATCGCATTGGCTGTCCCGTTGATGCCGTCCACCTTTGCGAACATCGAGCCCGAGTTCCGTGAGAATCCGGAAGAGCAGGGAAAGCCAACGACGAGAGAACACCATCGGCGTTCATGTCCTTCACGCGCTCGCCGACCTCGTGCAGCGCCGGGCACATTTCCATGCAGTTTTCTGGGTCCTTCTTCCATTCGAGCCGGCTAAGACCCATAACCCCCTTGAAGACCCGATGCAGCGTGACGACTCATGATCCGCGAATGTTGCCCCGCCTCCCTGGCGCATCGCAGGGACTCTCCGGAGACCTACAAGGCGCTGTCGCCGGGTAAAATGTTGGTGAAATGGTCGTGGCGGCCAATCCTGCATCGACGATGCCAACCTGGTCAAGGTCCGAAGTTGAACACCTTCGTATAACCATCGATCTTGACGGCTCCGGTCCTCGTCACGTCACCGCTGGACGGAGTGCACCCCGGCAGAGCGCGAAGTTCCTACCCGAAAGAGGTCACGTCACGAGGTTGAGCCACGAGTCGATTGAACCGAGGCATTCGCACCATCTTGCTCATCAAATGGGCGTTCAACCCCCTGGCCTGGACCGGATCGCCAAGCCCTTCCGAGGGAAGCCGGTGGCAAACGCATCGCACAACGACGAGCTCGCGAGCGGTGCGCTGTCCAACCTCCTCGGTAGATACGATGTTGGGTACTACCAAGCTCGCCGAGAGTAAGTATAATCTGCCTATGCCTGATCCGAGGTTCATCACCGTCGAGTCGTTCGACGACGGCCAGATCGTCCGCATCATGCTCAACCGGCCGGAGACCAGGAACGCACAGAACCGGGGGCTGCTCGTCGAGCTCGACGAGGCGCTCCGGGCGGCGGAGGCGGACGACCAGGTGCGGGTCGTGATCCTGGGGGGCGCCGGCTCGATGTTCTCGACCGGCCATGACATGGGTTCGAAGGTCTCGCTGGCTGAGCGGACGCCCGGGCCGGATCTCCACCCCACCTGGCTGATCGACGGCGGTACCCGCCTCGGCGCGGAACGGCAGCTGCTGCAGGAATGGCACTACTTCTTCAACAACACGCGGCGGTGGCGGGACCTGCGGAAGATCACCATCGCCCAGGTGCAGGGTGACGTGTATGCGGCCGGGCTGATGCTCATATGGGCGTGCGACCTGATCGTGGCCGCCGAGAACGCCCGCTTCGCAGACGTCGTCGGTACCCGTCTCGGGATGTGCGGGGTCGAATACTTCGCGCATCCCTGGGAGTTCGGGCCCCGCAAGACCAAGGAGCTCATGCTCACCGGCGACTGCATCAACGCGGACGAGGCCCACGCGCTCGGGATGGTCAGCAAGGTGTTCGGTACCGACGAACTCGGCGAGCGGACCCTCGAGTTCGCCCGCCGCATCGCGGCGCTGCCCACGATGACGGCGCTGCTCGTCAAGGAGGCGGTGAACCAGACCGTCGACAACATGGGATTCCACAACGCGTTGAACGCGTGCTTCACCCTCCACCAGCTGAACCACGCGCACTGGGCCGGGGTGAACGAGGACAAGATGCCGATCGCCAAGGAGGACGCCGGCATTCCGAACTGGAGCCAGGCTCCCCCGATCGTCCCAGCGGTGAAGGACAAGGTTCGGGCCGACGGCCCGGCCTGACCGGCGGCCTCTGGCTCGCGCTGCGCGGCCCACGCGCTACCCGACCCGCGGGCCGCGCAGCGCGAGCCAGGCGTCGAGGACAGTGATACCTTTTCCGGCGTCGTGCACCACGACGGGATTCAGGTCGAGCTCGGAGACGTCACCGCGTTCGACGATCGCCCCGACTCGGACCAGCAGGTCAGCCAGGGCCGGCACGTCGGCGGCGGGGCGGCCGCGGGCGCCGGCGAGCACCGGGGCACACCGCAGCCGCTCGACGGCGCGTGTCGCCTCGGCGTGGTCGAGCGGGAGGGGAAGGAAGCACGTGTCGCGGAGTACCTCCGCGTAGATCCCGCCCGATCCGACCATGACGAGGGGACCGAACGTCTCGTCGTACAACCCGCCCACGATGATCTCGTGGCCGGCGTTCGCCATGCGTTCCACGAGCACGCCGTCCATCGCGATGCCGGCGGCTGCCTCGGCCCGCCGGGCGAGATCACCGAAGACCCGCTCGACCCCGGACGATTCGACATCGAGGGCGACGCCGCCGATCTCGCTCTTGTGCACGACGTCGGCGGCGACGACCTTCACGACGACCCGCCCGCCGAGCGACGCCGCGAGCCGCGCGGCCCCACCCGCGCTCGTCGCATACCCGCCCTCGGGCACCGCCACTCCCCACGCGCGCAGCAACCGCTTCGTGGTCGGTTCGTCGAGGACCTTCTCGCCGCCGCCGGCAAAGGACAACGCCGGCGGCCCCGCGATGAGGGACCGTTCCCTCACCTCGGGCATGACGCGCCCGGCGGCGACGAGATGGTGGATCATGCGCGCCACCCGGGCGGGGCTGGTCGCCCACGGGAGACCGAGCTCAGCCAGCAGGGAAACGCTCGCTGGGGACGGGCGGGTGTAGGTCAGCACGAGGATCGGCTTCGCCGTCGAGCTGACGAGCGCGGTGAACTCACCGGCCTCCCGGGCGAGGACGAGGGGGTCCGACAGCGAGGTCGACAGGACGACCGCATCGAGGGCGGGATCCTCGACGAAGCCTCGGACCGTCGCGGCGACGTTCGCGTTGCTGATCACCCGGCCGGTCAGGTCGAGGGGGTTGGCCGTCCCGGCCAGGGCCGGGACCTCGAGACCGAGGTCGTCGCAGGAGTCTGCCAGCCAGACCCCGGCGCCCCCGGACGTGCTGACGATCCCGACGCGGGGGCCGGCGGCGGCGGCGCACCGGGCGAGGGCCATCCCCACGTCGACGAGTTCCTCCAGATCGGTGGCGCTCAGCACGCCGTGCCGTTGGAAGACCGCGTCGTAGGCGGCGCTCGAGCCGGCGAGGTGCGCGGTGTGCGACGCGGCGGCACGGGAGCCGGCCGCCGACCGGCCGAGTTTGCTGACGACAAGCCTCGTACCGCGACGGGCGGCCCGGGCCGCGAGCTCGCGGAACCGCGGCCCGTCGTGCAGGCCCTCCAGCACCACCAGCACGACATCGGTGTGCTCGTCGTCGACGAGAAGCTCGATCACGTCGAGGACGTCGACGTCAGCGCTGTTGCCACAGCTGACCACATGGCTGAAACCGAGCCCCAGCGCGACTCCGGCATGGAACAGCGCGAACCCCAGCGCACCGCTCTGCGACACGACGGCGACGTTCCCCGGCGTCGGCCGCTCCGCTCCGCGGCGAGGATCGGCCGCCGGGCTGAACGTAGCGGCGACCGACCCGTGCACGTTGAAGAACCCCTGGCAGTTCGGACCGAGCACACGCATGCCCGCGGCGCGGGCCACCGCCAGCACCTCTTCCTGGCGGACGGCTCCCACCGCGTCCTGCTCGGCGAAGCCCGCGCTGAAGATGGCCACGCAGGCCACGCCGGCATCGGCGCACTCGCGAACCACGTCGAGCACGGCCGGTGCCGGCACCATGATCAACGCCAGGTCTATCGCGTCGCCGATCGCCAACACCGACGGCGCGGTCGGCAGGCCGGCGATTGACTCGTGCTTGGGATTGACGGGCACGATCCGGCCGGTAAATCCCTGGCTGACCAGCATGTCGACGGTCTGCCCGCCGTAGGTCGCGAGATTGGTCGAGGCGCCGACGACGGCGATCGTCGACGGCCAGAACATTCGCCACAGCGACTCGCTCACTCCTCGTCCCGCCGGGTTATCCGCGGCCACAGCTGATCCGCGCCTCCCGCGAGCACCTGCTCCCCCAGCCACGTCGCCCACTCCCGTTCCGTGCCGTATTCGTTGCGCCAGCACCAGAGTCTTTGGGTCAGGGTGCCCAGCTCGTACTCGGCGGTCAGGCCCATGGCACCGTGCGCCTGGTGGGCGAGCCTGGCCACGGTGCCGGCGGCCGCGCTCGTCTGCTGCTTGGCCACCGCCACCTCGAATGCCGCGCGCTCCCCCGCCACGATCGCGGCCCGGGTGGCCGTCGTGGCCGCCACGGTGTGCTCGACGAGCTGGACGACCAGGCCGGCCACCGCCTGGAATGTGATGATCTTCTTACCGAACTGGACCCGGTCGTTGGTGTGCTCGACCGTGAGCTCAGCCACGCGCTCCAGCGCTCCGGCCATGAGCGCGGCCCGGCCGAGTGCACCCCGCAGGCGGATCGCTTCCCGGTCGACGCCGGGCGGCAGCGGGACGACCTGGTCGTCATCGATCGGCACGTCGACGGCGACCCGGTCGCGTGCCTCGCCGGCCAGGTTGCGGCCGGCCGTGATCGTCACGTCACGCGGTCGCAGGGTGACGACCCGATCGCCGTCGTCGGTCCCGCACACGGCGACGATGAGCGAGGCGCGCTCGGCGAAGGGCACCCGCGTCAGTGGCGCGTCCAGCCGCCAACGCCGGCCGTCGGCCCGCAGCAGGTGGTTGCCCGACGCGACAGCGATGGTCGTCGGCCCTTGGGGAATCGCGAGACCGACGGCGGCCAGGACCCAGCTGGCGAGCAGTCCGGTCTCGGCGACTGGGAGAGGCACGGCACCCGCACCCAGCTCCCACAGCACGTCGCACGCGTCGGCGACGGTCCCACCCGAACCGCCGCCTTCGGCGTCGACGCCCACCCATGGCAAGCCAGCGTCGGCGAGCGCCAGCCAGGTCCGTTCGGGCCATGCACCCTTGAGCCGCTCGTCGCCGTTCGTCCAGCAGTCGGCGACGATACGAGCGGTCAGTGCGGCTACCTCCGAGCGCGTCATGCCTTCAGGCCCCTCGCCGCGACGACCCGCAGCACCTCGGTCGTCCCTCCCCTGATGGTGAACGAAGGAGCCACCACGACCGCTTCGGCCAGCAGGCTCTCGAACACGTCGGTCGACGACGGATCGGCGTCCATCGCGGCCAGTTCCGCGATGACGTCCACCACTCGCTGCTCGTACTGCGTGCCGAGGTCCTTCACCATTGATGCCGCGACCGGTGACACGCCGCCGCGGTCAAGCATGTACGCCACGGAAAGCCCCAACTGCCGGATCGTCCAGAGCTCGGCCGTGGCGCGGCCCAGCGCGACGAGATCGTCGCTCCCGCTCCGCCGCCGGGACAGGTAGTGACGCAGGAGCACGAACGCGCTGAGGAACCGGTCGGGGCCGCCTCGCTCCAGCACCAGTTCCGAGGTCACCTGGGCCCACCCGGCGCCGGGTTCGCCCAGCACCATGTCGTCGGCGACGAAGACGTCCTCGAACGCGACCTCATTGAAGTCGTGCGATCCGTCGAGGAAGCGGATCGGGCTGACCGTAACTCCCGGCGAGGACAGGTCAACGATCAGCTGGCTCAGGCCGCGGTGCCGGTCGGTGCCAGCCGGTGAGGTCCGGCACAGCGCGACGAGGTAGTGGCTGCGATGGGCGTAGCTTGTCCAGATCTTCGTGCCGGTGACCCGCCAACCACCGTCGACCTTCGTCGCCGTGGTTCGGACCGCTGCGAGATCTGAACCGGCCTCAGACTCCGACATCCCGATCGAGAAGAAGCAGGTCCCGGCGCAAATCGAGGGTAAGAACCGCAGCCGCTGACCTTCCGTGCCGTGGTGCAGGATCATTGGCCCGGTCTGGCGGTCCGCGACCCAGTGGGCACCGATCGGCGCGCCAACCGCGAGGAGCTCCTCGGTGACGACGAAGCGCTCGACCGCTCCCCGCCCGTGACCGCCGTACTCCTCCGGAATGGCCATGCCGACCCATCCGTGGTCCGCCAGTGCACGGCTGAACCCGGCGTCCCAGTCGCCGCCGAGACCCAGGCCGGGGCGGAAGCCCGCCGGCAGCCACTCGCTGAGGAAGTGCCGCACCTCCGACCGGAGGCGCTCCTCCCGGGGCCCGAGCGTGACGAGGGGGAATTCCAGCAGATCAGCCATCGACGACCGTGGCGCTTTGGCGTGTCATCAGCAGTTCCAGATCCTCGAGATGTCATTGGGTGCGGTCGATCACGGGCTCGGCTGCTCGATTCATACGAATGCGAGCGGTCAGCAGGAGTGGACTACTCGCTCGCCGGATCACCTGGACATCCTGAGACGAGTAGTCCGTTCCCCCTGCCTCGCGTGTTCACGCTCACGACCCGGTGAAGATCGGCTTCTCCTTGGCGAGCAATGCGTCGGCAGCGATCCGATTGTCGTTGGTGAACTGAGTGAGGTTCTCGAAGGCCGAGGCCCGGTCGATGATCGCGGCAGCGGTCACCTTGAGACCGGCGTTAATGGCGGCCTTCGTGAACCTGATCGCATGCGAAGCGCCGGAGGTGAGGCGCTGTGCCATCGCATCGACGACCTCGTCGAGCCTGTCGTCCGGGACGGCCTCGGTGATGAGGCCCATCTCGGCTGCCTCCGTGCCGCGGATCGGATCGCCGGTCAGCAGGTAGCGACGGGCGCGAGCGTAGCCGACCAACTGCGGCCAGATCACTGCCCCGCCGTCGCCTGCGACCAGGCCGACGGCGACGTGCGGGTCCGCGAACACGGCGCCCGGCGTCGCATAGACGAAGTCGCAGAACAACGAGAGGGAGCAGCCGAGTCCGATGGCCGGGCCGCGCACCTTCGCGATGATCGGCTTCTCGAGATCGAGCATGCTGTGCTGGATGCGCCGGCCGGTACGTACCGCCGCGTTGTTCGTGGCGAAGTCGCCGCACATCGACCGGATCCAGGCCAGGTCACCCCCGCCGGAGAAGGCGCCGGCGGCGCCGGTGAGGACGATGACGTCGCACGAGTCGTCGAGGTCGAGATCGGTGAAGATCGTCCCGAACTCCTCGTGCAGCCCGTTGTGAATGGCGTTCTTCGTCTCTGGACGGTCGATCGTGACCGTCACGATCCGACCATTCCGGGTGATCTCCAGGTACTGGTACCGCGAGTAGTCCATCGAACCCTTCTTCGCGTGCATGGCATGTGCTGGACCGGTCGTTCCCTGGCGAAGGACGGCCCAGACCCAGGGTGGGCCTGGGCCTAGGCGTAGACGGATACCTACGTCGATACGCCCGCACCGCGACGAACGACCTGCCCCGTCCAGGTGGGTGGATCCTTTGGGAGTCCCGGATACGGCACATGACGATCCAGGTCCGGCCATCCACCGGCGCACGGCGCTCAGCGGGTGGCGCGAGGACCGAACAGCCCGCGGGCGTTGTCATGCATGATCTTGCGGACCTCGTCCTGCTCGAAGCCGGTGAGTGCTTCGGCATAGCTCACGGGCTCGGCCAGTCCGTCGGTGTGCGGGAAGTCCGAGCCGAACATGATTCGGTCGACACCGATGAGGGCGGCGAGCCCTGTGATGTCCTCATCCTCGAACGGCGTCACCCAGAAGTGCTTCTTGAAGGTCTCGACCGGGTGCTCGGCGAGGTCGCCCTGGCCGAAGCGCTCGAAGTTACCGACCAGGTCGGGCACCCACGCACAACCCAGCTCGATGACGGCCAGACGTAGCGTCGGAAAACGCTCGAAGAGCTTGCTGTAGACCAGCGACACGATCGTGTCGTGGATCGACCGGTCGAGTCCGGCGATGACCCGCTGGATCGGCGGGATCTTGCGGGCCGGCACGTTGATGTTGCCCCAACCCCACACCTTGGCCATCTCGTACCGGTACGAGTCATCGCTGGCATGGAACACCACTGTGACGTCGGCCGCGGCGACCGCGGCCCAGAAGCGGTCGTAGATACGATCGGCCGGCGACCTCCCGGCCACTGGACCCGGGCGAAGATGGACCACCGTCGCGCCCCGGGAGACAACGAACTCCAGCTCCTCGACAGCGAGGAACGGGTCCAGCAACGACAGCAGTGGGACACCGTATATGCGGTCCAGGTAGTTGAACCCCCAGTCGTCGTCCAGCCACTGGTTGAAGGCATGGAGGTTCGCGTACGTGGCCTCGACGTCGTCGGCGATCAGGGACTCGACGCTCACCGCCAGCGTCGGGAACAGCAGCGTCGCCGCCAGACCCTGACGGTCCATCACCGCCAGCCGGGCATCACGGTTGCGATACTCCGGACGCGCCGGCTCCAGGTTCGACTTCTCCTGGGTGGCGACCCCGGCCTGCCCCTGCTGCAGGCCGCCTGGCCTCCCCACCGCGCTGAACGTGTGGTCAGCCCCCAGGAATCGGTTCATCCGGTCACCGAACACCAGCCGGCGGGCACCCGTCTCAGGCACCTCGACCCACCGTGGCGCTTTGTGCGCGATACGCGGGCTCATATGACGCAGAAAGGCGTCCGGCGGCTCGTAGTAATGGTTGTCCGCATCAAACAGACGGTAGCCGAGTTCCGACACCCGACTTTCCGCGACCGCGGTCATCGCTTCCACCCTAAATCCTCCACTTGACCGTCCCGCGGATCTTCCGGGTACAGTGTCGGTCACCGGCCTGCGACTGAAGCCAGTTCGTCCTTGACGAACCGCCCACCTATCATCACAGCCTTCATGTTGTCAGCGTTCTCGAGCACGTCGATGTCCGAGCTGGGATCACCTTCGACGACCACCAGGTCGGCGAGCATTCCTTCGGCGACCTGCCCGACGGCGTCGCCGGAGATCTCCGCGCCGTTGCGGGTCGCCCAGCGGAGCACGTCAAGCGGCTTGATGCCGACCTCATTCACATAGAGAGAGAGTTCCTCACCGTAGATTCCGGGCCGGTGCGGGAACATCGGCGAGCCGTAGTCGTCGCCGGGCAGGATACGCAACCCGGTGTCGTTGGCAAGCGGAAGCATCCGGCATATGTTGTCCCAGTCTCGCTCGGCTTCCCCCTTGGGAACGCCAGGCGTGCCTGGCGGCAGCGAGCGCAGGAACGCGAGGAACTTCAGGCTCGGCACCCAGGTCGTCCCACGCTGGACCATCAGCTCGATGCAGCGCTCGTCCATCTCGTCACCATGGTCGATGATGTCGACGCCGAGCTGGACACACTCGATGATCTCGTCATGCCAGACACAGTGGGCTCGGACCTTCTTGCCGCGATGGTGCGCGGCCTCGACGACTGCGGCAATCTCTCCGTGTGTCATCCCCCGTCCCCGGCCGCCGCCACCGTGACCGCTCGTCGGAAAGATCTTGACGATCTCGGCCCCACGGAGGATCTCGGTTCGAGTGGCCTTGAGGAACTCGTCGGGACCGTCGACGAAGACGTCGACGGGGTGATAGCGCATGTCGTACCACCACTTCGCCATGTCGTTGTCATGGCCGGTGGTGTTGAGATGCCTGCTGCAGGGAGTGATACGTGGACCATCGATCAGGCCGTCCTCGATGACCATGCGTAACTGGACATCGAGGTTGTTGGCACAGCTCGCGCCGAGGTAACTTGTCACGCCCGATGCGAGCATCGGCTTGAGGTTGTGCATGGCGCGAGCCATCAGGACACCCTCGGGCCGCTCCGCCCTGGCATAGATGTCCATGTAGTGGTGCGGCTGCTGGTAACCACCGTCGACGTGCGTGTGGCCGAGGAACATGCCCGGCATCAGGACACGACCGTCGAGATCGATCACTCGATCCTCTGGCCCGGGTTCGACGGCGCGAGCCGCGACGACCACGATCTCGTTGCCTCGCACGACGACGGATGTATCAGGCCGGAGGGGGTTGACACCATCCAGCAGGTTTGCCCTCGTAAAGATGACGTCGGCCACGTCGCCCCTCCTGCTCACCACGTTCGTGGCTGTGTCAGATACTCCGTCGCCGCGGTCGCAACGAGCACCTCCAGTGGGTCCTGGCTGCCTCAAGGTCCGCCAGGCGCTTGGTGTTGAGCGTTGCGCGCTCCGCACGGGACCAGATCGTCACGTCGACATCCTGGGCCTTCGCGCGCAGGGCGTCGGCCTTTGCCTCGGCCTGGGACACGTTCACGAAGGGATCCCAGCGGAAGAATCAGCACGCGACCGTTCCGGGCACCTGCTGGCAGGCTCGATGCTCCATCGATCCCGCCGCCCCGTCAAGATCCGAAGTCCAACAGTTTCGTATCACGGCGAACCCAAAGGCGTGCTCGCCCGACTTCCGGATCACTGTCAACAACCGCTATGAAACGGCAGGTGACGAGCCTTGACGAGGGTGCCCGGCAGTCTCGCAACGGAGACGGACGCCCGTACGACCTCGCCCGCACCAGCGACGTCCCGGCCACGCCGCGGGCACCGCGTGCAGGCACCCACCTCACAGGCCGAGGGACTTCGCAATGATCGTTTTCATGATCTCGCTGGAGCCGCCGTAGATCCGGCCGACCCGGGCGTCTGCCCAGGCTCGCGCGACCGGGTACTCGCTCATGTAGCCATACCCGCCGAACAGCTGCTGGCAGGCGTCGACCACTCGGCCCTGCATCTCGGTGCAGAAGAGCTTGACCTTTGCCGCGTCGACCGGCGTCAGCTCGCCGGCCGCGTGCGCGGCCAGCGCCCGGTCCAGCAGCACCTGTCCGGCCTCGACTTCGGTGGCGCACCCGGCCAGCACGAACCTTGTGTTCTGGAAGGCGCTGAGAGTCTTCCCGAAGGCGGTCCGGCCGCTGACATACGCAACCGTCTGATCGAGTACCGACGCCGCGGCGCTCTGCGAGTTGATGGCGATCGACAGCCGCTCCTGCGGGAGGTTCGAGGTCAGGTAGGTGAAGCCGTCTCCCTCCCCGCCGAGCAGGTCGGACGCCGGCACGATCACGTCGTTGAAGAAGATCTCGGCAGTATCCTGGCCGTGCAACCCAAGCTTTCGCAGCGGCGCGCCCCGGGTGACGCCGGCCGATTCCGCTGGAATGACCAGCAGCGACAGTCCGGCATGCCGCTTGGTTGGATCGGTCTTGACCGCGGTGACGAACAGGTCGGCGTTCAGGCCGCCGGTGATGAACGTCTTCGAGCCGTTCACGACGTAGCGGTCGCCGTCGCGACGGGCGGTGGTGACGACGCCGGCCAGGTCCGAACCAGCGCCGGGTTCGGTCAGCGCCAGCGCCGCGACCAACTCGCCGCTGGCGAGCTTGGGCAGCCACCGTGCCTTCTGCTCCTCGGCAGCATGGTGTACGAAATACGGCACACAGATGTCCGCGTGTATTCGCAGCGGGCCGAGTGCATAACCGGCCCTCGCCGCCTCCTCGGTGACAACCGCGTTGAACAGGAATTCCGCGCCGCCGCCGCCGTAGCACTCCGGTATGCCGAGCCCGAGAATGCCGATCTCGCCGGCCCGGTAATAGAAGTCGCGCGGCGGCCGGCCGGCTTCCTCCCACTCGGAGTAGTGCGCGCCGACCTCCTTCTCAAGAAAGGCGCGGACTGCCATCCGGAACGCCTCATGCTCAGCTCCGTACACAATTCGTCGCATTAGGTCACCCCTCCGGCCGGGGTGTCCGGCCTATCGATCCTGCCGTTTGCATGGGGCTGGTCGGCCAGTCTCGCGGGGGCGCTGACAAGGCGAGGCTCGCGCGAACGTGAATCGACGGACTGTGGCCACTGACGACCACCGGCGCGACCGCGACCGGACCGCGGGGGCGCTGGACGCCATCCAGAGCGCGGCGCGGCGCGTGGTCGGCTGACCTGCCCGATCAGTCTTTGGGACCGCCGGCTACGTAGATCACCTGGCCGGACACGAAGCCGGCTGCCTCGCCCACAAAGAAGGACACGGCGTTCGCGATGTCCTCGACCTGGCCGACCCGGCCCACTGGAATCCCGGCGGCACGGGCGACGATGTACGTTTCCCAGTCCTGACCGAGCCGGGCGGCGGTCGCTTTCGTCATGCCGGTGGCAATGAAGCCGGGTGCTACGCAGTTGGACGTGATGCCGAACTTGCCGAGCTCGACCGCCAGGGTCTTGGTGAATCCCTGCAGCCCTGCCTTCGCGGCGGAGTAGTTCGCCTGACCGCGATTACCCTGCGCCGAGGTGCTCGAAAGGTTGACGATCCTCCCCCCAGCCTGCCTCGACCATGTACTGCTGGGTCGCGCGCGCCATCAGGAACGCCCCCCGCAGGTGGACTCCCAGCACGGCGTCCCAGTCGCTCTCGGTCATCTTGAACAGCAGGTTGTCGCGGGTGATCCCGGCATTGTTGACGAGCACTGTCGGCGGGCCGAGCTCGGCCGCGACCCGCTCAACCGCGGCCTGGGCCAGTTCGGCGTTGGTCACGTCCGCACCGACGGACAGCGCCCGCCCACCGGCCGCTTCGACCGCCGCCACGGTGCTCTTGGTCGCCGCCGTCTCCAGGTCAAGCACGGCTACCTCGAGACCGTCCGCGGCAAGGCGCTTCGCGGTGGCCGCGCCGATGCCGCGGGCAGCACCTGTGACGATCGCAACTCTGGCAGGTGACTTGGACACGGGATCGACTCCTCACACAGCGGGCAACAAAACAGATGACATGACATTGGGGACACCTGCCCGCCGGCGAGGCCGGCACCCGCCCGCGTCACCGCCGTCGTCGCCGCGCGCCTGAGGCGGCGTCCGTCCTCTCGACGGTGGCTATCGGGAACCGCGCACCGGGTTCGCCGCCACGCGGACCCGAGCCGTTTCGCCTGGGTACGAATGCCGTCGACGGCCCCCGGATTCTCCGCCGCTGACAGGCCGCCGGGATCGCTGTCGAGAATGGCCGCGCCCCAGGTCAGTGAGCCAGCAGAAATTGCGGTCCGGCACCGTGTCGAAGCGGCACGCGGCCCGGACCAAGCCGAGGATCAGCAATTATGCCAGAGCGTCAAAGCAGCAACCATTTCCTGTCGCGACACCAGTGGATTGAGCGGAGGTAGCTACAGCCAGCCCGAGCATTGAGGCGACGACCACGGCTTGAAAGCCTCTCAGCTAAGAGCGCTGCCGGCGGCCGTCGATCTTCCGGATGCGCTGTGGTTTGGGTCGATCGTGCATCCGAGCTGAATCGCGTGTCAACATTCGATACCGAACAGCTTCGTATCACGGGGTTAGCGCCGAACAGGAGTTGTCCGTGTCGTTGGGGTGGCTGACGTACCACGCCCCACCGGTCGGCTCCGCGGACCGACAACACCACGGGAGCCATCGCCACGCCGACTGCTGGCGACCGACAACGAACCGGCCGACGACTCTGGTCCCGGCCGCGCGGCCTCCGCCGCCGAGTCACCGCCCGGACGGATATGCCACCGCGCCTCGATGCGAGTACGGATACCCTGCGGTCGATCCGTCTACTCACCGATACCCGGCGGCGCAGGCCTTCTTGTGGTTCGGTTACCCATATATACCCGCGGCGGCGGGCTTTCGGTTCAAGGCCGGTCCGCTCAGACCAACAGTGGTACGAAGCTGTTGGTGTCCGACTCTTGACCTCATGGAACTTCACCTGTCATCATCACTAACCCTAGGGCTTCCTCAACAACAGAGGCGTCACCCGCACAGGCGGACAGCATGGCGGAAAGTCTATGTGCCAAACCTTTGAGACACCGTGGACGCCACGTTCTTCTGGCGGGATTTCTTGCGACCTTGCTGACCCTGGTTGCCTGTTCCAGTGACCACGGTGGTGGCGATGCCGGCAGAAGGATCACTTCCAGATGACCCGATGGACAACGATCCTCGGCGGCGTGACCATTCCGGCCAGAACAACCGTAATGATCATGATTGGCGCCGTCAACCGTTGTCCGCACCGCTTCGAGCAGCCGGACGAGGTTCGCCTCGGCAGAACGAACGCCCACGAGCAGATCGCGTTCGCGAGGGGCATACACAGCTGCCTGGGTCAGCCGCTGGCCAGGGCCGAGGCCTGGGTCGCGCTCGGGCGCATCCTTGACCGCACGAGCGCCAACACGATCTCTGAGACCCACGGTCCGGCAGACGCCCGCCGCTATGAGTACGGTCCAAGCAGCCTCTTCCAAGGGCTGATGGCACTTCACCTCGAGTTCACCGCCGTCAGCGCCTGACAGGGGCGGCCTTACCAGGCTCGGGTCTGCCCGCACCCACGACAGCAGGTCGTGGTCAACGTTTCGAGATCGGTCAGGCAGGGAGCGAGGACGCTCGCCGATCGCGCGTGTCTGGGCGGTCCGCGCCGGGAACCCGCCCCTCGAGCCCGCACCCTTGCCCGGACGTGGCCGCTCGGTCAAGGCGGGCGGAGCGAGCGCCCCGGCGGGACGGTCGGCGCTGGTTGTCGCCGTGCATACTCGATCAGACCACTGTTCAGGCCGGGCGGACAGCGTACTTTTGGTTTCCTCAACCAGCTACGCCCCGGGAGGGGGGTTTCCGGTCGACGCTTGGGCGGCTGACCGCTGCCGGTTACGCCGCCGATATTCACGTTGCATTTGGGCCTTGGCGCACGCGGCATCACAGTAGGTCACGCCAGACGTTCGATACTGACCTTTCAGGGCGCGTCCCCGTTGCCGGGTGAATGGGCGGCCGCAGGTCTCGTTGACGCACCGACGGATCTCTAGACCGTCCACGACCAGGTTGTGCAGCTGCACCATGAGCGCGGCGCCGAGGCTGCTTGGGAGGGCAGCGATCCTGACCGACGCGCCTCGGTGCGCCAGCCAGACCGTGAGGTTTGGAAGGTGGTCGCGAAGCAGCTGGGCGTGGACCGCGACGAAGACGCGCCACGCATCCGCCTCGGCGCTTGCGACGAGCTTGGTGAGATCGGGTGGCTGCTGAGCTGTGGCCACGTCCAGGAAGTCATGTTCGACCTGTATGTCGAAACCCTCCGACCGCCAGGAGGCGATCAGGTCGGCGCCCTCCCGGAACGCCACATAATGCTTGACCGCCGCTCTGACCAACCGGAGACGCTGGGCGACCATTCGCCAGTGTCCACAGGAGACCGTGCCGTCGAACTCGTAGGCGTCATCGACACTACGAATCGTTCCTTCGAGCTTCCGCGTGCCTGGGCCGTGACTTGCGACGGCGATGAGCATCCTTGGATTCATGTAACAGCCCTCGAACATAAATGGGGCGGCTGGGAATGGCCCCTCGGGAACGCCGATCTCATCAATGAACCCCAGGCCGGCCAGGTCAAGCGGCTGGGCCAGATCCAGGCCCACGGTGGCAAGAAGATTAACGACGCCCTGGGAGCTGTTTAAGTCCGCTTCGAGTAGTTCCCGAACGACCGTCTCGGGTCGCAGTGTTGTACTGAATGTGCGTCCAGAGCCGATTATCCGGTTATCGTCACACGCGACAGACTCCGCCTTGATAACGCGCGAATCTGGGAGTAACTGCGCGGTGTCGGCTTCAACGCTCGTAGTGATACGAAGTTGTTCGATATCGCATCTTGACATGCCGGCATCGTAGATACACGATTTGATCCTGTAAAGAGGGACTTTGCCGGGTCGGCCCGAGAAGATCTGGTCGAGGTCGACCAGATCGAACCACGGAGGTCACAGTGACAGAAGTGATCCCCCCGGTGACGTACGGCGACAGCTCGGCGGAGGCCAATACCTCGGCGGCCCCCTTCGCGATCACCGACCGGTCGTACATCCCACCTCAGCGGTATTTCAACCGAACGTTCTTCGAGCTGGAGAACGAGAAGCTGTGGCCTCACGTCTGGCAGATGGCCTGCCGACTGGAGGAGATTCCCAACGTCGGCGACTACGTCGAGTACTGGGTCGCGAGCTACTCCGTGATTGTAGTCCGATCGAGCCCGACAGAGATCAAGGCCTACCAGAACGCCTGCCGGCATCGGGGTACCCAGTTGGCCCAGGGCTGCGGGAGCTTCCGGGGCGCTCAGATCGTTTGCCCGTTCCATGCCTGGCGCTGGAACCTGGATGGCTCCCCGTCGCTGCCGATGTACGGCTCGGAGGGTTTTGAGGATCGGGTTATGAGGCCCGACGACCTGCGACTGGTCGAGTGCCGGGTCGGGACCTGGGCGGGGTGCGTGTTCATCAACATGGACCTCAACGCGCCACCACTGCTGGAGGCTCTTCATCCGGTGCCGGACTTCTTGGACCCGCTCCTGATCGCCGACATGCGCGTCGACTGGTGGAAGGCAGTGCGCCTGAAAGCCAACTGGAAACTGGCGCTGGAAGCGTTCATGGAGGGCTGGCACGTCAGGGGCACTCACACGCAGCTGACACTGGGTGCTGGCGACGACTTCCGCAACCCGCACGATCTTCAGCACTCCTATGAGAACGGGCACGCCAGCCTGGAGAAGGATCCGAACAGCGCGGCGCAGGGAACGGTAAAGAGCAGTCTCGGCCTCGGCGGCACGGCCGACCCCGAGCAGACTATCTCCTACCTTCGCATGGTCCACGAGCAGCTGCAGACCAGCGTTCTGGCGAAGGATCTCCACGTCGCAGAGTCTCTTCGTACCTGCCCGCCGGAGCAGTTCTCGAAGAATTTCGTGAAGTCGATGTACGCCTGGAATGCCGGAGCTGGAATCAAGCTTCCCGATCCGGACCCGGCTGTGCTCGGCCTTTGGAGTAGCCAGTGGTTTATCTTCCCGAGCTTCAAGATCCATCCTCTCTTTGGCAACGCGATCACCTATCGGTCACGGCCAGACCGGGACGATCCCGAGTACTGCTACTTCGAGATGTGGTCCCTGACGCTGCAGCCGGAGGGCCACGATCCGGGCAAACCGAAGTTCGACGGCGTGTTCGAGTTCGACGACGAGGCATGGCCGCTAATCGCGCGGCAGGACTTTGGCAATATCGAGCGTCAGCAGCGCGGACTGCACATGCCTGGACTCAAGTCCACCCGTCTGGCGCGGAAGTGGGAGGACGGCATCGCCAACAGCCACATACAGCTCGACAGGTACCTTGCGCGCTGAGCAGTAGCCCCAGCGCGGCACCCAGGGGACAGGCTCCTTAATACGTTGACCGTTCCACCGCGATGGCCTGACGCGTGTAGATCCTTTGTAGAAACGTCACACATGGCGGTCGAGGCTCGTCATCACCCGTGTCCGCTCGTCCGATCCGCCGCCAGTCGGAGCGGATGACCAGTTCGTGGAGGTCCAGGTTGGCGAATAGGCGCGTTCTGCCGCCTCTGACGGCACGCGGCACGGTGCGGACCACCGGCAAAGATTGACCTGGGGCTCCGAGATGGATCCTCAGCGTGGCGTCGGCGGTGCGGTTCCAGTCGTGCGAGTTGAGCCGCTCGGAGTGACCATCGAGGTCAGCCCGGGCGAGACCCTCATCGAAGCGGCCTGGCGCGAGGGTTTCGACTGGCCCACGGTGTGCTACGGGCAGGCACAGTGCGCCGTGTGCCATGTCAGAGTACTGGATGGCGTAGAGAATCTTGCTCCACCGGAGAGCGAAGAAGGGGACGCGATCCGCACTCTTCTGGGAGCACGAGCGGGTCGCCTCGGGGAGATCCGGTTGGCGTGTCGGCTCGAGGTCACCGGCGGCGCTGTGGTCGAGAAGCGGGGCGTGCGGCGGAGCTAGGCTGGCCCCGCCTCTCCGTGAGCCTGACGTCATCGATGGGCCCGGCTTCACGCGCTCGACGGCACCAGCGGCGGCGCGCCCAGATCACAAAGGACTTGGATGAATGGCAGAGAGCGGACCTGAAGGGCCGGCGGTAATGACCTCACCCGAGCAGCCCTGTCGGCCGACGATCCCGCTGATCGTCCGGCGCGCGGCGTCGTTGTTCGGTGACGGTGACTATGTGGTGTTACCTGACCGGCGATTGTCTTTCCGTCAGCTCGAAGGGGCGTCACGCCGACTGGCGAAGCATCTTCTGGCCGCGGGTGTGGGTAAGGGTAGTCGGGTAGGGATTCATCTCCCGTCGGGCCCAGAGTGGGTGGTGGCGTTCGCCGCTGTCACCCGGGTCGGGGCAATGGCCATGCCGTTCAGCACGATCTACCGGCCGGTGGAGCTGCGTACGGCGATGCGTATTGGTGATGTTTCGCTCCTGCTCTCCGCGCCGACGATCCTCGGAAAGGACCATGAGGATTTCCTGGAGGAAACGCTGCCTGGGCTTGATTCAGCGGATGCTGGTCGCCTGCGGATTCCAGTGGCGCCGTATCTGCGGGCTGTCTGGTTGCTGGGTGGTAGTTCCCGGGTGTGGGCGGGACGATTCGACGTGTCGGCCGATGGCGCCGGCGAGGTGGTAGACGGGATCGATGACGCGCTGCTCGGCACGGTCGAGGACGAGGTGGCGCCGGCGGATCCCGCCGTGGTGGTTTTCACGTCGGGTACCGCGGCCGATCCGAAGGCGGTCGTGCATTCCCAGGGCGCGGTGGTCCGTAAAACCTCTCCGCGGGCCAACGCCGCGTTGAACGCGATATTCCCTGGGCGGGTCCTCAGCCTGATGCCGTTCTTCTGGATCGGTGGCGTGCAGGAGGTGCTTTCCGCCCTGCACAGCGGCGCGGCGATCCTGACGCTCGAGCGGCTGAACGCCGCGGCCGCACTCGAACTCGGCGAGCGTGAACGGGCATCGAGCATCCTGGGCAGCCCGCAGGCGATGCGGTCACTGTTCGGGGACGCCGACGTCGCCAGCGTGATCCCGACCATCCGTGAGTTGCCCATGCGCCCGTGGCAGGGCGGCCCTAGCAGCCGGGGCCATATGGCGACCGGAATCGGCATGACCGAGACGTTCGGCCCGTGGAGCAATGTCACCGGCATGGAGTGCCGGATCGTCAATCCCGAGACCGGTGCCCAGGTGGCGGACGGTCAAATTGGCGAGTTCCACGTCCGGGGCTACGGTCTCATGCAGGGCCTGTACAAACGCGAACGTGAGGAGGTGTTCACCCCCGACGGGTTCTATGCCACCGGGGACCTCGGTTACATGGAACACGATCGGTACTTCTTCTCCGCCCGAATTAAAGATATGATCAAAACCAGGGGGGCCAACGTGGCACCGGCCGAGGTCGAGGTCGTCCTCAACGGCCAGCCGGGCGTCCGTATCTCGTTCGTGGCCGGCGTACCCCACGAGAAGTACGGCGAGGAGGTCGTCGCCGGCGTCGTCCCGGAGAACGGGCACACCATCGATTTCGTCGAGTTGCTCACCGCATGCCGTCGGGCGCTGTCCTCGTACAAGGTACCCACCATGATCGAGCTGCTCGGTCAGAACGAGATCCCCTACCTGTCTAGCGGTAAACCCAACCGGCGCGCGATCACACAGATGCTCGACCAGCGCCGTGGCGAACGGAGAGGTCACGCCTGACCATGGACAACGCCATCACCCCCGAGCGACAGGCCCTGCTCCCCCAGCTGACCAGCGGGTCCACCGTCGCTACCTTGGCGATCGCCGATGGACCCGGCTGCTGGGACGAGAGCGCTGTCCGCACAACCGCGACACCGCACAAGGACGGCTACCTGGTCTCCGCGGTCAAACGGTGGGTATGGGAAGACGACTCACACCTGTTTCTACGCCGCGTCCAGTCCAACCGGATGCCTTACGGCACGCCCGAGTGGCACAGCGACCGGCTCGGCGACGTCGTGGGGGTGGCAGCCTGATGCCCGTCGACCCGAACGACACCGACCTCGACCACTTCCGCGCCCGTGCCCGCGCCTGGCTCGCCGAACACGCACCACACCACTTCACCCGCACCGAGGACCAGCCCGAGTACTGGGCCGAGACGCGACGTTTCCAGATACTTCAGCATGCCGCCGGATTCGCGGGCATCACCTGGCCCGAACGGTACGGCGGCCAGGGCCTCACGCCGGCCCACCAGACCGTGTTCAACGAAGAAGCCGGCCCCTACGAGCTGCCCTCGGTCGGCTTCCAGATCACTCTCGCCATCCTCGGGATGACGCTGCTCGACTACGGCACGGAACAGCAGAAGCAGCACTATCTCTCAGAGATGTTGCGCGGCCAGGCACTCTGGGTACAGCTCCTCTCCGAACCAGGCGCCGGGTCCGACCTCGCCGCACTTCGCACCCGCGCCGAACGCGACGGCGGCACCTGGATACTCAACGGCGAAAAGGTCTGGAGCTCGTACGCCCAATGGTCCGACTACGCCGTAGTCCTCGCGCGCAGCGACTGGGACGTCGCGAAGCACTCCGGCCTGGCCACGTTCATCGTGCCACTGAACGCACCGGGCATCACGGTGCTGCCACTGAAGCAGCTCACCGGCGACGACGAGTTCTGCCAGGTCTTCCTCGACAACGTGACCGTTCCGGCCGACGCGCTGCTCGGTGAGGACAGGGGTGGCTGGAAAGTCGCCACGTCGATGTTCGACCACTCGCGCGCGATGACCTCCGGCGCCGGGCGTACTGGGCCCGTCTTTCAGGCAGAACGAGGCGGTGAGGCTGATCCGGCGCGCGACCTCATCAACCTCGTCAACGCCACCGGCCGAGGCGGCGATCCTGCCGTCCGCCAGCTCGTCGCGGAAGCCGTCGTCGGGAATGTTGTGTCCGGTCTGCTCGCCACGCGGGTGGCCGAGGATCCGAACGCCCACCCCGCCGCCGGCACGATGGCCAAGATGTTCGGCGCCGAGACCGTGCAACGCCGCCGGGAGATCGAACTGATCTTACGCGGCGAGGGGGTCATGGCCTGGCGCACCGGTGACGAGACGGCCAGCCGCGCTGTCTTCGACTACCTCAGGGGACGCACCGCCTCGGTGGCGGGCGGCACGACCGAGGTGATGAAGAACGGCATCGGCGAGCGCATCCTCGGTCTCCCCCGAGAACCTTCGACTGACAAGAACCGGCCGTTCCGGCAGGCTATCCGCCCCCGCTGACCCACGTCGCGAGGCACCCGCTACCTCCACCTGCGCGACGAAGCAGGGATCGGCTACCGAGCGATCCGACACGGGCGTCGGCCAGGCCATGAGCGACGTGCTCGTCGATGCGACACCTGGCGTCGCTGGATCGCCTGGTCTGGAGCGCCTCGAGAAGAGATCGAGGACAACGGAAGGTGCCGCTATGAATGTCAGTTCCACGTTCCCGGCGCTGTCCTACCGCTGCGCACCGTGGACACGCGCGCAGAACGTCGACCCGGTCGGGTCCGCACTTACCTGTGACACGCTCGTCCTCATCGAGGTACCACCGCCCTGGCCCAAGGACGTCATTGAGATACCGGCCTTCGCCGACCTCCAGCGACGTGGCCTTCGCCGCACCAGGCTGCTCGCGGTCAGACCGGACCTGGACCCCGGCGGCCCGGTCGGCGAGGTGGCCGTCCCCACTTTCCCCGCGGACGCCGCGATTGCCAGTGATCAGCCGGGACCAGGCGCCGGACACGGCGTACGCGTGACGATCTGGCGCCGGGTGGACTCCAGCCGCTTGGTGGGCACCGACCACGTCGTGGCCTCCGGGAACCTCGCCGACTCGGTCGCCCGCCTGATCGAGGCGCCGTGGGCGGATACCGGGCGGCGGGTCGCCCCCGCCGAGGTGCTGCTGTGCGGGCACGGTGCGCGGGACCGCTGCTGCGCCCGCCTGGGGACCCGGCTGGCGCTGGACGTGGCCGCGGTCTGGACTGGCGTGCGCGTTCGCCGGTGCAGCCACACCGGCGGCCACCGCTTCGCCCCGACCGGGTTCACGCTGCCGGACGGCCGGGCCTGGGGCTTCCTCGACGCCGAAGCCCTCGATGCGATCGTGCGCCGGTACGGGAGGCCACCGCTGGGTGGCCACTATCGCGGCAACACCGCACTGGACTCCTGGGGGCAGGTTGCCGAACGGGAGCTGTTCGAACGGTTCGGCTGGGCCTGGCTGGACCACGCCCTGACTTCAGCACGCACCGAGATCGCGGCCGGCGGGCGATCGGCGACCGTGGAGCTGGCCTGGCACGGGCCGACCGGTACCGGGACGGCGACCGCAAGGATCGACGTCGTACGCGACGTCCCCGTCCTGGTCTGCGGCGAGCCTCCCGAGCTGGCCACGAAGACGGCAACAGAACTGGCACTGGGGGCGTTCAGCGTCGGAGGTACAGCTGCACCCAGCTAAGCCCGGCGATCTGTTGCCAGGGCATCGCGCGCTGGGGTGAACCGACCGGCGACGCCGGCGCCAGCCGCGTCCCCGTCGGCCTGCAGGGCACCGGTGACGACATCGCCGCTGCCCTACAGGTAGCTCGTCTCCGAAGAGGCCTCGTTCATCATCGGCCAGACCTACGGCGTCAACGGCGGCGCCATACCGTGATGCCCGCGGGCTCGGTGCGGGAGCGCTGTCAGCGAGGACCGACGGGGCGTTCGCCGGCGAGCACCACGCGCTGCATGACCCTTGCCGCGTCGTAGTCGGGCACGGCGTAGTGCTGCACGGAACGGTTATCCCAGAGCGCCAAGGCGTTGTCCGTCCAGTGCCAGCGCATCGTGAAGTCCGGCGACTTCACGTGCTCGAACAGCAGCGCCAGGATCGCTGCGCTCTCGGCCAGGCTGAGCTCGACGATCCGGGTAGTCCACCCCTCGTTCACGAAGAGGGCCGTGCGCCCGGTGTCAGGATGCACCCTGACGACGGGATGGGTGAACTCGAAGGCGTTGTCGGGCGACCGTTCGGCCCGCACCATCGCGGCGAGACCCATGCGCGCAATGACCGGCTCGACGGAGTGCACGGCAGTGAGGCCGTCGAGCAACTCGCGCAGCGGTGCCGACAGAGCGTCGTAGGCGGCGTGCATGCTTCCCCAGCAGGTGTCCCCGCCCGTGGGCGGCACGCTGATTGCCCGAAGCGCCGTGAGCCCGGGCGGATGCTCGACGTAGGTGGTGTCGCTGTGCCACACCGCCGTGCCGCGCTTGGTGGCCTGCATGTTCCCTTCGCCGATCGGGTCCATCGTCCTGTCGCCACCGAGCGGCTCGGGGATGGGCGTGCCGAAGTTCACGACGAACGCGCGCATCTGTTCGCGGGTCAGGTCCTGCCCGCGGAAGAACACGACGCCGTGGTCGAGCAACGCTTGGCGAATCGCCTGGACCGCGTCGGGTGCGAGCGGCTCGCGCAGATCGACACCGCCGATCAGGGCGCCCACCGCGGGTGTGACCGGCTCCACATCGATCGTCGTTGTCGCCATCTCGCCTCCTCCGCGACCCGGCTGCAGCCAGGCCCCACGGGTGTATACACTCACCCGCAGGAGCATAGGCCGTCCGGTTCGGAAGGGGGAACGGTTTCGTGGTGGACATGGTCATCTCGGCTCAGGTCCGGCGGACGAATCCCTGGTGATCGATCCGGACCTCGACCATGTCGGCATCGTCGTGCCGAATCTGGAGCACGCCCACAAACTGCTGGCGGCTGGCGGGGCGATGCCCGACTGAGATCGTCGGGGTCGGTGCCGACCGGGGAGATGCCGAAGACGTTCAGCTGCCACGTCCTGAACGGCCTGCGTTTCGAGCTCCTCGAACAACGACCTCCAGAGAGCAGGACCACGACATGACACCGCCGCCTCGCGGCAACGGCGCTGGGACACGCAGCAACGTGCAGGACCTCGTCCGAGCCGTGCGGAACCGGATCATCAGCGGCGAGCTCGAGCCTGGCCGACGGCTCGCCGAAGAATGGCTGGGCGCGGAGTTCGGGGTCTCGCGCATTCCGGTACGAGAGGCCATCAGAGAACTGGCCGCCGAGGGATTCGTCCGGTCCGAGCGCTACGGCGGCACGTTCGTCGCCAAGCTCGATTCCCAGGCGGCCCATGACCTGCTCGACGCGCGGGCAGCCCTCGAGCCGTTGGCAGCGGCCCAGGCCGCCATTCGGTGCTCCCCCGAAAATCTCGCCCTCTTGAAGCAGATCCTCGACGAAGCCGAGGGGGCTAGCCAGGAGGGGCGATACGACGACGCTCGCAGGTTCAAGGGTCGCTTCGCGGAGCAGCTCGCCGTGGCGTCGGGGAACGAGACGTTGATCGCCCTCATGCGAACCGTCCGGTGGAAGATCGAGTGGGCAACGTCCATCGATGCCATCGCCAAGAGCGCCGAGGACAAACGACAGGAGCGCCGCAAGACCCTGCACGAGATCGTCGACGCGATCGCTGCCCGCGATCCGAGTCGGGCTACTGCTGCCGTTTTGGCGAACATCGATGGCGCCTACGTCGCCTTCGGATGGCGGCGCGTCGTCGACACCCGCTATCGGGAGCCATCGACACCCACCCGGCGGAATTGAAGACCGAGAGGCGGCGCCGCTGAGGCGCACGTCCCCCGACATAAGGTTCGCCGGCGGCATTAGTGAGGTGCGTTGGTCAGCAGGAATGCCTGGGCGAGCGGGCCACCCCCGCCGCTGACCTAGCCGACCTCGCGCTGGGCATCTGGCGGTCGCCGGCCCAGAAGCGAAGCTGCTGGCACACCTCGTGAAGGTGGCCGAAGCCTACGTAGCGACCCTCGGAGAGTTGCCCGCCCGACGCGTTGAGCGGCAGTTCACCCTCAATGACAGCCGTCCGCGGCCGGCGCGGGACGTGATGAGGAGCTGGCCGGTGGCCCCCACCGGTCCAGAAGGCCCGGCTGAGCTCGTCGACGGTGGGCGCCGGACGGACGACGGGGCCGGTCATCTCCGGTGTATACAACTAAGCGACCGGTCGGGGCGACGCGACGGCCGGCCGTGCCGAGTCCGAGCATAGGGGTTGGGTGTGGCGAAGCAGAAGCTGATCATCGAAGTGCGGGCCAACGAGTACCAGACCCGGGACAAGAGCCCGCACGTGCCGTACGGGCCCGAGGAGATCGCCGAGACGGCGCTCGAGTGCTGGCGGGCGGGGGCGTCGATCGTGCACTTTCACGCCACGGAGCCAGCGACCGGAGCGCCGTCAATCGCGGTGGAGCGCTACGGCGAGGTGGTACGGCGAATCAGGGAGGAGAGCGACCTCATCACGTTCCCGACGCTCGGTGCGGACATCATCCAGAGCACGGGGCGGGTCGGCCACATCGTCCAGCTGGCGAAGGACCCGGCGACCAGGCCGGACTGCGTCCCGATCGACATGCTCACATGCAACGTCGATCTCTACGACGTGGAGCGGAAGGAGTTCGGCAGCCTGGACCGGGTGTACTCGAACACGACGGGAGCGCTCATCGACATCTGCCAGCAGGTGCGAGCGGTCGGCGTGAAGCCCGTGCCAATGCTGTGGAACGTCGCCGCCCTGCGCCTGACCGAGGCGTTCCTCGAGATGGGTGTGTACGAGCAGCCGTTGCTGGCCGAACTGCCGGTGTACGCCGACAGGTTCCGAGGGCTGGGACACCCGGCGACGATCAAGGGCCTGTACTCGCTGCTCGACTTCTTCCCGCCCGGGGCGGACTGGCACTGGCTCGTCAGCGTGATCGGCTGCAACGCGTTTCCGGTGCTGGCGGGGGCAATCGAGGCGGGCGGTCACGTCGTCATCGGCGTGGCCGACTACCCGTACCCGGAGTTAGGCTTCCCGACCAACGCCGAGCTAGTTACCCGTGTGGTCGAGATGGCCAAAAACATGGGACGCGAGGTCGCCACCGCCGCTGAGGTCCGCGAGCTGCTGGACATGCACTGATGGCCGCCCGGTCGTACGAGGTGATCGTCGACGTCAGCGCCCGCGTCGACCTCGATGGGGCGCTGCGGACCGCAGCCACGGTGTGGCTGCCCGAGCGTGTCGACGGGCCGCTGACCGTCCTCGTCGCCTACCCCGGTGGGGGTTACAGCCGCGGATACTACGACATCGATCTCCTGCCCGGCTACAGCGAGGCCGAGTACCACGCAGCGCAAGGCTTCGCGTTCGTCGCCTGTGACCATCTCGGCGCGGGTGACAGCACGGCTTGCGACCCCTTCGACCTGACCTTCGAGCGCCTCGCCGCGGCAGACGACGCCACGGCATCGAGCGTCGTCGACCGTCTGCGGAACGGCACGCTGGCCGACGGCGTACCGCCCGTCGCGGTCGAACGGGTGATCGGTTTGGGGCAATCGATGGGGGGATGTCTCCTCACCGTGCAGCAGGCCCGTCACCGCACCTTCGACGCCGTCGGGTTCCTCGGTTGGAGCGGCATCGGCTCGAACTTCCCGGCGCCCGACGGCAGCCGGTTGACGGTCCCCGCCCCGCCCCGCGGCGCTGACCTCCGAGAGTTCGCCGAACGGGCCCTCGGCGCCGTGGCCCAGAACCTCGCGCTCATCCGCTACTGCTTCCACGCCGCCGACGAAGAAGCGGAGCTCGTCGAGGCCGACCTCGGCTCGCCGGCTGATGCCCTGCCACGCTGGCGCTCCGCGGCCAGGCCGGCAGCCGCGGCCTCGATGATGGCGCCCGGCGTGGTCGCCGACGATGCGGCCGCCATCGACGTGCCGGTCCTGATCGCTTGCGGCGACATCGACGTGGTGCCCGACCCGTGGGCGGAGCCCACCGCGTACCGAGGCTCCCGTGACGTCTCGGTGTGCGTCGTGCCGCGGATGTGCCACATGCACAACTTCGCCCGCACCCGCGAGGTGCTCTGGGACCGCGTTGCCGCCTTCGCCCGGGCCGTGCGGACGTAGGAGGGAGTCGCGCCGGCCGCGGGAGAAGTGCACCGTCAGGGCCCTTCGAGCCGAAGCGGCCGGCGCCTACACCGACTAACGCCACGTGCGCACCACGTCCCGAAGCGGTCGTAACCACGTCAGAGCACGGCGCCAGCCTCCTTCATGGCGAGGATGTCGTCCCATGAGTACCCGCAGGCAAGGAGGATCTCCTCGGTGTGCTGCCCGTGTTCGGGGGCCCGCCGAACGGGGCCAAGGGTCCCTCCGTCGAACTGGGCGGGCGAGGCCACAGCGCGCAGCGGCGGGCCAGACGCGTCGCCGGGCGTGATGTAGCCGTTGGCGAGTACCTGGGGGTCGTCGAGGACCTCCTCCGGCGACTGGTGGGCATCCCACACGCCGGTGAAACCAGCGAGCCGCTCGCGCCACTCGTCGAGGGTCCGTGACCCGAACTCGGCGTCGAGCAGCTCGACGAGCTCGCGGGCGTTCGTCATGCGACCGTGGAAGTCGACGAACCGTGGATCCTCAACGAGGTCCGGGCGCCCGATGTGGTTGCAGAAACTCGGCCAATGCGGGTCGGGCTGGAGCACGACGAGGGCGATCCACCGTCCGTCGCTCGTGCGGTAGCTGTTCACCAGCGGATTGCGCGTGTCGAAGCGATCGCGCCGGTGGATCGCCACGCCGTCGGGACCGGGGTTGGCGTGTGTCATGAGCACGGTCGCGTTCATCCATACGGCGCTGGCGAGGAGCGACATGTCGACCAGCGAGGGCTTGCCGGTGCGCTCGCGCTTGAACAGCGCCGCCGCCACGGCACCCGCCATGCTCAGGCCACCGACGCAGTCGCCGATGCCGCCGGGTGGCGGGATGGGGGCGGTCGCGTCCGGCGGGGTGAGGAACGCGGCAAATCCGCCACGGGCCCATGCGGCGGCGGCGTCGTAGCCGGGCGTCTCCGCGTCCGACCCGCGGGGGCCGTACCCGCTCGCCCGCACGTACACGATCGACGGGTTCGCGGCGCGGATGTTCTCGAGGTCGACGCGAAGGCGGCCTCGAGGTCCCGGCAGGAGGCTGGTCACGAACACGTCGGCGTCGGCCACCAAGCGCAGCAACGCCTCGTGGCCGAGGGGCGTTGACAGGTCGATGGCAACGCTGCGCTTGCCTCGGTTGGCGAGCTCGATGGTCGGGTTCACCGGGCCGGCGTGGAAGAAGCCCCGGTAGGGGTCACCGCCGTTCGTGGTCGGCTCGACCTTCACGACGTCGGCCCCCCAGTCGGCGAGCGCGACTCCACACGATGGCCCGAACAGCCAGGAGGCCACCTCGACCACCTTCACTCCGTCGAGTAGGTCGTACATCAGTTCCCTCCCGGAAGAGCCCGGCGTCCAGTAATCACTTGGCCGCCAGGCCCCACTGGCGCAATACGTCCTTGGCGACGTTCCCCGCGTTGTGGGAGCCGGAGACACCGCCGTACATGCCGACGTGGGCGATCGCCTCGTGGATCTCGTCGGCGGGGATACCCAGGTTCAGCGCGTTGTTGACATGGATGTGGAGCTGGTCGTTCTCGACCACGACCTGGAGCACTGCCATGGTGATGAAGCTGCGCGTGCGTAGGTCGAGGCCGGCGCGGCCCCAGAGCTCGCCATAGCCGTACTGGGCACCGATCATGGCCAGGTCCCCCTCGACCTCGCCACGCGTGGAGCTGATCTGGGCCAGTGGGCCGGGCAACGGGACGAGCGGCGGGGCGTCGGGGCCGAGACCGACCCGGTTCACGCCGAGCGCGGCGGCCACGCGCGCCATCGCCGCCCGGCGGTCCTGGTGGTCCATCTGGGCCTTCGGTTCGACGGTGGCGCCGTCGCCGGGGGCCAGAATGCCGCGATGCACGAACACGGCGGTGGCGACGTCGGCCGCGTTCTCCACCGCGGGCAGCCCGCAGTAGCAACCGGCCTGGAGAAACGTCTCATGGATCTCGTTCGGGGTGATGCCGAGGTTCAGTGCGATGTTCACGTGACGGTATAGCTGCTTGTACATGCCGCGGGTGGCCTGTAGAGCGGCGAGGGTGATGAAGCTCCGCGTACGCAGATCGAGGCCGGGACGGGCCCAAAACTCGCCATACTCGATCATCTGTACACCAGCGATCTCGGCCTCGATCGGCAGCGTCGATCCGGCCCGGGGTGATGGCGTCCCCGCCCACGGCGGAAGCGGGGGCGCATCCGGCTCGGTGCCCATGCGATCCACCGCGAGCTCCCGAACGATTCGCTCGTAGGCGGCCTCGCGCTCGGCCTGGGTCATCATGTCGAAACCTCCGAAGAAAGCGTCCAACGTCGGGACCAGCCGACGATCTCGGTCAAGCCCCGGTCGGCACGCACTCGACAGCGTGACGGTGGGACATAGAGAATGGTCGTCATGGCAACAGTCTTGCCAATAGTTGTGGCAAGAGTCCTGCCGATAGCCATGCAACAGTCTTGAGTCAGGGGAGGCACGACGTGGGCATGCTCGACGGCAAGGTCGCAGTGATCACGGGCGCTGGGCAGGGCATCGGCAAGGCTTCCGCCGAGGTGTGCGTGAGGGAGGGCGCGAAGGTGCTTGCGGTCGACATCAGCGGAGCCGAGGACGACGTCGCAGCCAAGCTCGGGGACGCGGTGGTCCCGTTCCACGCGGACGTCTCCGTCGAGGGCGACATCGCCGCGATGTTCGGCGCCGCGCGCGACGCGTTCGGCGGGATCGACGGCCTCATGAACGTAGCCGCCGTGCATGGCGGCCGACGAGGTGAGTTCCTGAGCCTGGAAGAGTACGACGCCGTGACGCCGCTGAACCTTCGAGGCCTGGTGCTCAGCATGAAGTACGGCATCGAAGCCATGCTCGAGAGCGGTGGCGGCGCCATCGTCAATGTCTCTTCGGCCGCCTCGCTCGGTGTACAGGAACGGGTGGCGGCCATGTACCAGGCGACGAAGTCCGCCATGAACACCCTGACCAAGGCGGTCGCTGTCGAGTACGGCAAGCAGGGCATCCGCGCGAACGTCATCGCCCCGGGCTTCACGCAAACCGACTTCTACGGGTCCGCAAAACCGGAGATCGTGGACTACATGGCCAGCAAAGCAGCGCTCGGCCGGGGAGGTGAAAGTCGAGAGCAGGCCGAGGTTGCCGCTTTCCTCCTCTCCGAACGAGCGTCCTTCGTGACCGGTGTGGTGATCCCGGTCGACGGTGGGTGGACGGCTCGGCTCGCCTGAGCCTGGCCGGTACGTCATCACCGGGATCGTGACGCGACCTGGGCGGCGTGCTTCATCCCGATGTAGGCGAAGACGAAGCTGGCGGCGATGCTGGCGCCGGCACCCGGATAGGCGTGGCCCATGACCGTCGCCGTGCAGTTGCCCGTGGCATAGAGACCCGCTATGGGCCGCTGCTCGGTGTCCAGCACGCGTGCGAACTCGTCGCTCAGCAGGCCACCACTGGTGCCCACGTCACCGGGGTACAGCGCGACGGCATGGAACGGCGGCTTCTCGACCGGACCGAGTGCTGGGTTCGGCTTGTGCAGAGCGTCGCCCATGTATCGCTCGTATGCACCCTCGCCCCGGTGGAAGTCGGGGTCGACGCCCTGGCGGGCGGAGCCGTTGAACCGATCGACGGTGGCGGACAGCCGGACCGGATCGATGCCGCACTGCCGTGCGAGCTCCTCGATCGTATCCGCTCGCTTCATGTACCCACTCGAGATCCACTCGTCGGGCGTGTTCGGCTGGAACGAGAATAGGTAACGCGAGCGGTTCCGGCCGTCCATGATGAGCCAGCTCGGGACGGCCTTCCCGCCAGTCGACTCATTCCGCGCGTACAGCTGGCGGCCCGCCTCCATGTACGACAACGCTTCGTTGAAATAGCGGTCACCGGTCTGGTCGACGATGATTGAGCCAGGCTTGCTCCGCTCGCCGACGTGCGGCGCCGGCCGCCCGTCCGGCATGACCGAGGCCGGAATCCACCAGGCGTCGTCCATCAGATCGGACGCCGCCCCGTACTGGATCGCCGCCTCGATGACCTCACCCGTGTCGCCAGGGCTGGCCACGGTCCACGCGCCGGAGTTGGGCTGCATGGAGTACCGCTGGCGCATCTCGGCGCTTTGGGCAAACCCACCGGAGCTCAGCAACACAGCGCGGTTGGCGCGGATGCGGATGTCGCGGCCGCACCGCTTGGCCACTACGCCAGTGACGCGGCCGTTCTCGACGACGAGGTCGACCAGCGGGGTCTCCGTCCAGATCGACACCTCGTGCTCGATGGCGATCTTCAGTGCCTGAGCCACGAGCGCAGCGCCGTTCGCGAGCCGGGACTCGCCCTTCAACTTCCCCGCGGCCGTCCGCGCCGCCACCTTGGCGGCGGTCGTCACCGCCCTCGGCGAACGCTTGATGGTCTGAAGCGCGGCGGACTCACCGGTGAACACGACGACCCCGAGCGAGGCCGCAATGCCGGGACGCAGCTTCGCAAGCCAGGGGCCCAGCTCGTTGCCGTCGGTGACCGTCGGTTCGATGGACCGGCCGCGCGAGCTATAGCCCACGACGCCACGCATCTCGGCGTAGTAATCGCTGTACCCCTCGCACCTGCGGAAGGACATGCCAAGGTCCTGCAGGAAGCGGATCATGTTGACGCCTTCATTGATGTAGGCGGCGCGGCGCTCCTTCGACGACGCCGGCCTCACCTCGCCGACGACACTGTCGAAGTACGCCATGGCTTCATCGAACGAATCAGGCACGCCTTCGGCCCGCATCAGAGGGTTGTTCGGCAGCCACAGCACACCGCCCGACATCGCCGTCGACCCACCGATGAGCGGCTCCTTCTCGATGACAAGGGTCTCGAGCCCGTGCACCGCCGCGGTAACGGCGCCGCACAACCCCCCACCGGATCCGACGACTACGACATCCGTGGCATACTCCCAATCAGGCACAGGATCTCCTTCCGGTAGGCGACGGCATCAGGAACAATTGTGTTCCCGATGAAGCTGATACCCGCAACCTCGCACGCGACGCGGGGGTGACGATTACGGAGGGCATTTCATCATCGATAGGAAACGCGGGAGCGCCGTCATCCTGATGGTTCCACGCACGTCCAGGGCGACCGGGACTGACAGTGCGTAACCGACCGCTGTCAGGCGCTGATGATGCCGAGCCTCGCGAAGGTGTCGCGCACTCCGTCCTTCCAGCGCAGGGAGCATTTGCCAATGAGCTGCTCTCGGCGAGTGTTGTCGGAGATGGTGCCGTCGAAGTGGAACTCGCCCCGGGCGAACTTCGCTTCGACACCGGTGAGTTCGGCGATGTGCGCGCACATCTCAGGATCAGAGACCGGTTCGTCGCCGGCCCAGTTCACGATCGTCGCCGGGACCGACGCCACCTCGAGCAGCAGATGGGCCTGATCGCCGATGTCCGTACCGCTGATTGGCGAGCATATGTTGTCGAAGTCGATCGGTGCCGGGACGGGCTTGCCCTCCGCGAGCATGCGATAGAAGCGAACGGGCATGCCGCCGTGGCCCGTCCAGCTGAAGCCAGTGTTCATGCGGGCGATGGTCGTCGGCAGATCGAGCATTCGAGCCGTGGCGCGCGCGGTTGCCTCGGACGCGAGCTTGATCACGGGGTAGGCGGGCAGGTAAGGCGCGTATCCGCCGAGCGCGTCCGTCTCGGCGTACGCATGGTGCGGATGATCCTGGTGCTTGCTGTACACGGCGAAACTCGACACGTGGAGGAATGCCTCGGCCTTGCCGCAGTGCTGCATCAGCAAGGCCACGGCCTCGGCGTTGTTCGTGATCGACGTGTCGTAGCCGGGGTCGACGTTGAGCGCGGAATGAACCACGTGCGTGAAGTCGTCGGGCATCGTCGAGAAGTCGCCGGACCCCATGTCCCACATGCACGTCTTGATACCCATGGCCTCGAGCTCCGCCCTACGGGCCGGGTTGCTGAACCGCGCCGCGCACCAGACCTCGTTGTTCTGGGCGAAGTTCTCGGCGATCGGGCCGGCGATCTGTCCCGTCGCTCCGGTCACCAAGATTTTCTTACCCTCCGGCATGATCCACACCTCGGTCTCGATTGCGCCCGGTCCGGTATCACCCCACCAGCGGTAGCTCCCGGCGCTTGGACCGGTATCGATCGCGCACAGACCGAGCCTCCCATGCCCCAGCCCCGGGTCTGCGAGAACCCGTCGGGCGCCGGCGAGCGCTGCCGCTGCTCGTCAATTCGGTTCGTAGCAACGGCAGCGACAGCGCCCGCCAGTTCGCCCGACGAGATGCTCGCTCGGACCTCCGGAGCGAAACCTTTAGGGAGCGGCATCCGTCAAGTTCTCTTGTGTGACCGCCGCCCGGGATCTCGGGTCAGTTCCCGATCGTCGTGTTGCTGAAGGGGGTGTAGCTCTCGGGGAAGCCATCTGCGCCGAGCGTGCCGATGAGCGCACCGCGGACGCACAGCGCCGGGTTCCCCGGCACCGCCTTGCCGTTGCATCGGAACCTCAGGCCGCCGCCAACCGGCAGCCTCGTCTCCTTCATGGACTTGAGGGTGGTGATGATGTTGGCGGGGGTGGCCTCACCCTTCATGCCCACGAGTCCGGCGTTGGCGGCGGCCATGGTCGCGAAGACGCTGATTGCCACCGGCTCGGCGCGGTTGAACGTGCCGGCGTTGTAGTGGTCGGCCACCGCCCGATAGAGCTTCATGTCTGAGTCGTCCTTGATCTCGAAAGGTCCGGTGCTGACCACCTTCATGCCCTTGAGGAAGCTGCCGGGCACCGATTTCCGGGTGGCGTCGGAAATGCACGGGCCGACCGGTGCGACCGTGCCCTTGAACCCGGCAGCCAGGAGGCCGTTGAAGGCGGCGATGCAGAAACTGTCGTACCCCGCCACCTGCACCACCCCGTCCGGGTTGTCACGGACGATCTGAACTGCCTGCGGGGCCATGTCGGGCGTGCCCAACGGGACCCGGACCACGTTGAGCACGACACCCGCATCCTTGTACCGCTCAAGCGTGCTGGGGCTCCCGTAGATTTCCGTGGCGGCAGGGACGTCGAGCACGATCGCGTCGACGCGCTTGGTCTTCCGCTCCTTCGCCGCGGCCGCCGGGAAGTCGATGAATGCCAAGGGGTTGCTGACCATGAACGTCGAGTCGGGATCCTCCATGAGCGTCGGGGTGGCGGATCCGTACAGCACCACCGGGATCTTGGCTTTGTGCAGAATCGGCCAGAACTGCGTCACGTTGGCGGAGCCGCCGAGCACCACGAGCGCAACATTCTCACTGAGGTACGTGTTGGCGCATTCGAGCGCCTTGCCGGGGTCGAAGTCGCTCTCGCAGGTGACCAGCTCGATGGGGTGCCCACCGAAGCCGCCCTTGCGCTCGTTCAGCCATTTCGCCGTGGCCTTGGCGATCGACGGCACGAAGCTGTTGTCGATCCCGGGACTGCGGCCCTCGCCGAACACGCCGACCTTGATGGGCGTGCCGGTGGCGGGGTTCATCGGGCCGAGAATGGCCTCGTCGCTGGTGGCGCCCGGTGGCGCCTCCGTGCCACCGCCGCCGCCGCTCCCACAGCCGGCGGCTAAGAGCAGTGCAACCAGCGCTGCTGCTAACCACATCCGGCGGACCTTGGTTGCTTTCACGGACCGACCTCCTACACTTGGTCAGACAAAGGAACGTCGGGCAGATCTCCTTCGAACGGATCGACGCGGACGCGCGTGTCATGACGCTCGAGATCCGCCAACTGTCGGAGGTGCGCCGGTACTCGGCGTGGTCGCGGCCGTAGCCGAAGAACCCGACCCGGCACGTTATCGTTATTCGTGCCGGACGTACTCACCCGCCCACCCGAGCATCAGGCGCCGAATTCACGCCGCCGAGACCAAGAATGAATGCTGCGACGTGTTCCACGTTGCCTCCGATCGCGCCCGGCTCAGTCGGGGATCGGCGTGTTGCCCACGACTTTGTAGGCCGTGGGCCGGCTGTCCGGCCCGAGGGTGATCATCAGCGTTCCTCGTGAGCACGCCGCCGGCGTGAGCGCGACGGCCTTGCCGTTACAGCGGAACTCGAGGCCACCGCCGGCGAGGAGGGGCATCTGTGGCGCGGACTTCAGCGCCCTCACAATGGACTCACTCGTCACCTCCCCGGAGAAATCCTCGAGCACGAGGGCCAATGCCGTGATTGTGTTGAAGGTGGCGAGCCCGTCGGTCTGCGACAGGTCGACGTGGCCGGATGCGAACTTTTCCGCGACCGCCTTGAACAGCTGAATGCCCTTGTCATCGTCGTCGCCGACCGGCGTCGTCGCCGACATGACGAGGCCCTCGAGCTGCGTGGCCGGGATCGCCTTGCGGACGGCGTCGGTGATGCCCTCGCTGAGAGACGTCACGGGCGTGTCGATGCCCAGCGCGCCGAGCGCTCGCAACACCCCGATGACGAACGCCGAGTTGCCGATGATCGAGATCACACCCGGTTCCTGCCCGAGCTGGGAGATCACGGGTACGAAGTCGGCGGTACCTGGCGGCACCGCGACGAAGCCGAAATCGGTGATCCCCCGCTCGGCGAAGAGGTTCTTCGCGATGGTCTTGTAGAAGGTCACGGCGGCCGGGACGTCGACGACGATCGTCCGCACCTTCGTCACATGGTCCGCCTTGGCGACCGCGGACGGCACCTCGACCTGGATCGCTATGCTCGACACCAGCGAGAACGTCGACGCCGTGTCCGTGAGCGCGCCCGCGTCCGTCGCGCCGTACAACAGCAGCGGCACGCCCGCATCGTGGAGCGGCTGCCACACCGCACCGTCGTTCGCAAGCTGTCCGCCGACGACCACGGTGACGTCCTTCTGGATCATCTGCGTGGCACATTCGCCGGACTTGGCGACGTCACCGCCGGCGTCGCAGATGGTCAGCTCGATCTTGTGCCCGGCAAGTCCGCCCCGGTACTCGTTGAGCCACTTGACCGTCGCCTTGGACATGAGCAGCTCGTTGCTGTGGTCGACCGCCGCACTTCCCGCACCGTCGGTGATGAACCCAATGGAGATCGGCGCCTTGGTCGCGGGCCTGGGGGTACCGAGCAAGCGATCGCCGGCCTCCGCCGTGGTGCCGGTGACGTCGTTCCCGCTGGCGGCGTCGCTGCCGCACCCCGCCACGAGCAATGCGGCCGCCAGGAGCAGCGCGACAGCGGCACATCGCCGGCTCGTGCGGGTGATCGCTGTCCGTCCCGGAGCCATCACGTCACTTCCCCCTTGTGGTCCACGTCATACGGGCGTGGAGCACAAGGATTGGTCCTGTCTCAATATGTGTCAAGTATTATTATGATTTAAAGTTTAGGTGACGTTCCGCCGCCGCGGCGTCACGGAACTCCGCTGCCTGCTCCGTCGTCGGCCCGATCGCCGGCGCCTCCGCGGGCACCACCGGGAGCGCGGTCGCGATCCGCAGCTCCACCGGGTCGCGACCGTGGCCGCTCACGGCGTCCGCATGCGGCGAACCGCATCGAGGAGTCCTCGTCCTGCGTAGAGCGCTTCCCCAGAGGATCCACGCTCGGACGGGTAGCTTGCCTACCCATGCCGTCACCGGGGCATGGGTAGGCGTGGCAGGCTGGCGCCGACCGCAGCGCGTGCCCGAGGACGACGCCGACGCCGCTGCGGGGTGGGTGCGGGCGGCACGAGTCTGTGCGGGTGGACAGCGGCGGTGACAAGCTCACCGACCGCGTGCCGGTCCATCCGCGGCTACCGCCGAACAGGCCGTTTCTGCGCCGGAAAGGGGGGTGGGCTGTGTCCCTGACGCCCCTCCCGTCACGACGGCGACGCGGCCCATCCGGCCCCTTCTGGTTGTTCGGCGTCAGCGGGCGAGCGCGGCCGCGGTGCGGGCGAGGTCGAGCAGGTGGACACCGCCGGCGCCGACGGTGATGCTCGGCACCTTCGCCTCGGGCTCGACTAGGAGCATGTCGTTGGTGGCGAACTCGACGTCGCCGACGGTCATCGAGCCGTCGAGCACCAGCGTCGCCCGCCAGTCGGGGACGGCCACCGCGGGGAGTTCGGCGCCGGCCACCAGCCGGCGGTCGAAGACGATCCCCCGCTCGGGATCGTCGGGCTCGCCCAGGTCGAAGTGGGCATCGCCGTTGAGGCGGCCCTTCGTGAGGCCCGGAGTCCCGTCGATCGGCACGATCTGCCGTTTGCCATTCTCGACCAGGCGCGGTGGGCGTGAGACGAACTCGATCGAGTCGAGGCCCTTGAGGTAACGCAGCGTGGGATGGTCGCGGTACTCCGCGCCGTAGCCGCCAGGCGAGAGGATGTCACGGGCGAAGATCTCGAGCAGCTCGCAGCCCTTCGGCCCGTTGAGCAGCAGCCCATACTCGACCCCGGGTTCGGCGATGAGCACGTCGCCCGGCCCCATCCACCAGTCGCCCATGAGAAGGCTGCCGTCGAGCACGACCACCGCGGTCCAGCAGTCGTGCCAGTGCAGCGGCCAGACCTGATTGGGCGCCATGCGGATGTCGGGGATGAGCATGCGCCACTCGTCGGCCGGGCGGCCGAGGAAGAAGGCCTGGCTCCAGAGGGCGCCACCCGGCTGGTCCGAGTCGCGCACGGCGCCGCCGGGGCCGTCCTTGCCGCCCGGCTCGAGCCGGGAGCGGACCACCCCGGGCGCCACCGGCTCGGCGAGGTTGTTGGTGAACACGATGGGGGGCATCGGCGACTCCTCTTCCTAGGGCAGCTGTGCCGACCAGCCGCCGTCAACGGGGATGACCGCGCCGGTCACGAACGAGGCGCGGTCGGAGGCGAGGAAGGCGGCCACCTCGCCCTGCTCCCGACACTCGCCGGGCCGGCCCAGCGCCGACTTGCGCTTCAGCGCTTCGATCGCGTCGGACTTCACGTCGCGAACCAGCTCCGTGAGGGTGAAGCCAGGGGCGACAACGTTGGCGCGGATACCCTGGCGTCCGTACTCGACAGCGATGGCCTTGGTGAGGGCGTGCACGCCGGCCTTCGCCGCCATATAGGCCGCCGGGGCCATGCTCTCGACGTTGATGCCACCGACCGACGAGAAGTTGACGATCGAACCACCGCCGCCGCGCAGCATGGCCTCGATGCCGTGCTGGCATGCAAGAAGCACCGCGCGGAGGTTCACCGGCATCATGAGGTCGTACTCCTCGGCGCTGAGGTAGGACGACTGACCCCCGCGGCCGCCGATGGTGCCGGCCACGTTCACGAGCGCGTCGACGCGGCCGAACGCCTCCTCGGCGGCCGCGACCATGGCAACGATGTCCTCTTCCTTGGTCAGGTCGGCGTGGCAGGGCACGACCGACCCGCCGAGCGCGGCCGCGGTGTCCTTCTCGGCCCCGCTGATGTCAACCCCCAGCACCTGAGCGCCTTCGCGGACGAACACCTCGGCGGTGGCCTTGCCAATGCCTCGGCCCACCCCCGTGATGATCGTGGTCTTGCCGTCGAGCAGACCCATCAGTTCCCTCTTCCCAAACGTCATCGACAACTCTCGACGCGGGCGCAACGGCGCCGTCAGGCAACGGGCACGTCGCCTTCGACGGTCCGCCTGCGCATGCGACGGGTGCCGACGAAGTCGGCGACGCCCCGGTGCTGCGTGACGCGCTCCTCCCACACGGCGATCACGCCCGGGCGCCACTTCAGGCGCACGTGGAACTCGGGCGTATTCACGTGCTCGTAGAGATGGCGGAGCACCAGCTCGCTCTCGCTGTCACCCATGCCGACGATTCGCTCGGTGTAGTTGGCGTTGACGTAAAGCATCCGGCGACCGGTCACCGGGTCGCGCAGGACGGCCGGATGGACGGCGCCGGCCGGTTTCTTGATGAACGGGAGCCGGAACGTGCTGTGCAGCACCTCGGCGCCGTCGAGCAGCCGCTGGTAGCGCGAGGAGAGCGCCTCCCAAGCGGCGTACATGCTCGACCACATCGTGTCGCCACCAGCCTCGGGCACCTCGACCGCCGTCAGGAGCGCCGCCTGGGGCGGGCGCTCCAGCGCACTGCCATCGGTGTGCCACACATTGGTCCGGTACTCCCCCATGGGTGTGGTCGCGTTGTCCAGCACGCCGGTGCTGTTGTCCTTCTGGAAGGCGTACGCCGCTTCGGGCCTGCCGAACACCTCGCCGAAGGACTGCAACTCGTCAGCCTCAATCGCTCGGCCTAAGTCGAAAAACAGCACGCCGTGTTCGTGCAGCGCGGAGTTCAGCGCGTCGGCGATCGGGGTCTGCGGTTTCACCCCCAGCTCCACACCGTGGACGCGCGCGCCGATATTGCCGCTCACGCGTTCGAAGGCGACGGATCCTGCCAGGCCAGTCACGGTCATAGGAGTCCCCTCTGCATCGATCCCGATGGGTGTATACAACTCTGCGGGCTGCGTGCGCGCCGCGTCAACCGGCGCTCGTGCGTCCGCCGTCGACGACGAGGTTCGTTCCGGTGATGAACGACGCCTCGTCGCTCAGAAGGAACCGAATGGCGCGCCCGACGTCCCACGGATCACCGACGCGCCCGAGCGGCACGAGCTTCGCGGTGTCCCCCACCGTCCCGCCGCTCGAGGCGAGACCTTCGCGGAGCAGCGGCGTGTCGATGGTGCCAGGCGTGGCGACGTTGACCCGGATTCCGTCTTCCGCGAGCCCACGCGCCATGGCGCGAGCGAGGCCGACCAGGCCCGTCTTCGACGTGAGATACGCGGGATCACGCCACGTCGACCCGTCGAAGGTGCTCGCCGACGACGTCACGACGATGGCGGATCCTGGATTCGCGCGCTTCAGGGCCGGGATGAGCAGCCGGATGAGCACCGCTGCGCCGCGGAGATTGACGCCCATGACGCGGTCCCAAGCTCCTGACGCGACCTCATGGGGGCCCTCTGCCCACGCGTTGATGCCGGCGCAGTAGGCCAACGCGCCAACCCCGCCCAGCGCCGCGACACTCGCGGTGGCGGCCACTTCGACGGCCTTGTCATCCACCAGGTCGACAACCTGGACGTCGGTCGAGACACCGAACCGATCGCGGCACTCGCTTGCCGTTTCGTGCGCAGCGTCGCCCTGGATGTCCCACACCGCGACGGGCCGACCGTGCTCCGCCAACGCCAGACAGGTTCCCCGCCCGATACCGGTGGCGCCGCCGGCTACGATCACCGGGGTCTTCGGGCCCAACAGCTCCATGCGTCGCTCCTCGCGAGGCCGCGGTCAGTGCCGCTGGTAGAGGACCTGCGGCGTGATACCGGGCAGGTCCGTACTCGAGACGAGCGTCAGCCCGCCGTCGACGACGAGCGTCTGGCCGGTCACCCAGCCCAGCGCGAACAGGGCAAGCACGGCCTCGGCGATGTCCTCCACGCCCTGGCGCTGGAGCGCCTCGGTGACGGCGGCGCCCATCCCTGACGCTCCTCCCGCCACGAGCGCCGTGGTCCCTGTGAGCTCGAGCACGTTCCCTCCTTCAACGCAGCCGGCAGCGAAGCCGGCTGCGTTGTATACAATTAGTCGAGGGTCAGCCGACAACCGAGTCGCGCGTGGTTCAAGGGGTCACGGGTGGGGCTGCTGCACTGTTGTCCTGAGGACCAATGGCCGCTGGTACGACGGATCGGTGGTGTCGCGGCGGCTGGGCGCGTCGGCACGCCCACTCATGTCGACGGCAGGCGGTTCGGTGATCGAATCCACGATGGTGAGGCGCGCCGCGATGCGCCACTCGCCGCCGCGGCGCTCGAACCGATCGACGTACCGCCCGCTGACGGAGATCACGGCACCAGAGAGATCCCGGCGTATGACCAGGTAGTACGTCTCGCCATGGGCAGTGTCGCCGTCCAGCTCGACGTTGTGCGTCGTGATGTGGTTCTGGGTGGTGACGACCCTGGCCAGGTTGCCGAACACCCAGCCGGCGAGATCGCGTCCCAGGCCAACGAACCCTCCGTGATCGTCGATGGCGTCGGCGTGGTAGCAGGAGGCGACCAGCTCAGCGTCGCCGCGGTCGATTCCCCTGGCGTAGCGGTGCACGCAATGAGCGATGGCCTGCCGATCGAGCAGCTGCTGAAGCGCGTCGCCACTCATGAACGCTCGCCCGACGCGCGATCAGGATGCCTCCGAGCTGGTCCGACCGAGGCCCGGTGCAGCAGGTCGGCCGACTCGATCGGGTGCGTGATCATGGCGTCGTGCGGACCGGCGACGGTCACGACCTGCACCGACGGGTTCACGGCAGCAGCCGCTCGGGCGCGCTCGTGCGAGAGCTTCATGCCAGGATCCGTGTGCGGTGAGGCGGTGCAGATCACGGCGAGCACCGGCACGTCGAGAGGTCCACTCAGCCGGACCGGCTGCGTGAGCGTGGCCGGCGGCTGCGGTGTCAGCCTCGCCGCGACCCACGCAAGGTCGTCCGGATCAGTGATGCCCATCATCTGTGCCGTCAGCGTCCCGGCCGCGAGCAGCGGTGCCGACTTCTCGTCGGCGACGTTGGCGAGCACGCCGGCCGTCGCCTCCTCGCCACCGATCAGGAAGCCAACTGTCTCGCCGTCCTCCGGCCACAGCGCGTCGAAGTACACGAGGCGGCCGACCCGGTCCCGGGCGCGGTCGGCCACGCCGGTGATCACGGCGCCGGCGTAGCTGTGGCCGACGAGGTTGACGTCGTGGAGATCCTCCCACTCGAGCACGCCGATCACGTCGGCGATGTGGGTCTCGAGATCGATGTCGGGCCGGAGGAGGTGCGCTCGCTCGCCCAGCCCGGTGAGGGTGGGCGTGTACACCTCATGGCCGAGTTTGCGCAGGCGGTCGGCCATTCGCTTCCAGCACCAGCCGCCGTGGAAGCCCCCGTGCACGAACAAGAACGTTGCCATCGTTCCCCTTAAGTCGGACCTGGCCAATGGCTGTCCCCCGCGGCTGTCTCGACGCGCCAGGTCCGTGGAGCGCCGGTTCCGGGTAGGTGCTCCACGGCCGAGCGCACGGCGAGTCGGTCGTACTAAGGTCGCCGCGGCCGCGGGGCAGGGGCCGTCATCCCGTCGACTTGGTCTCGGCTAGCTCGTGGGTGAAGTGGGCGAGCGAGCGGCCACGACCCTCCTTCACGCCGTGCGACACGGTCGAGATGTCGTGGCCCTCGGCCTCCTTGCGGAGCGCGCCCACAGTGCACCGTTCGCGGGGCCGGATCGAGTACGGGTCGAACGCGAACAGCCGCATGGTGTTCTCGTGGGTGACCTTGTTGATCTGGGCGTCGGTGAGGTTGCGCATGGCGTCAGCCACGAGCTCGGGAGACTCGGGCCACGTGCTGTCCGAGTGCGGGTAGTCGCACTCCCAGGTCACCATGTCCTCGTTGAGGCGGTCGATGTTGTTGGCACCAAAGTCGTCGACCACGAAGCATGTGATCACGTGCTCGAGGAAGATCTCGCTCGGGAGCCTGCCCCCGAGGTTCGGGCGCGTCCACGCATGGTGACGTTTGTAGACGTAGTCGGCGCGCTCGAGGAAGTAAGGGATCCAGCCGATGCCACCCTCCGCCAGAGCGATCTTCAAGTTCTTGAACTTCTGGAAGATCGGTGACCACACGAGGTCCGCGGCGGTGGGGTAGAGCTTGATCGCCGAGCAGGTGATCTCGACGTTGATCGGCGCGTCCGGGGAGGTGACGACGTCGATCTTCCCCGAGCCGATGTGCATCGTGACGACGGTCTCGGTGTCCTGGCAGGCGGCCCAGAACGGGTCCCAGTGATCGGTGTGCAGGGAGGGGAGGCCCAGGCCGTAGGGGTTCATCGAGAACGAGACGGCGTGCGACCCCTTGGCCGCCGTACGGTGGATCTCTTCGGCCATGAGGTGGGGGTCCCACACCGGGGGGATGGTGAGGGGAATGAACCGGTCGGGGTAGGAGCCGACCCAGTAGTCGAGGTGCCAGTCGTTGTATGCCCGGACCACCGCGAGCGCCAGTTCCGGGTCCTGGTCAGCACGGCTCCCGAAGAACTGCCCGCAGAAGCGGGGCATGGTCGGAAAGCACAGCGAGGCGAGCACGCCGTTGGCGCTCATGTCCTTGACCCGCTCGTGCACGTCGTAACAGCCACGGCGGATCTCGGCGAAGGTCGCCGGCTCGAGCCCGTACTCCTCCGGCGGTCGTCCGGCGACCGCGTTCAGGCCGGCGTTGCGGGCTTCGCCCTTGCCGAAGATCCACTTTTCGCTGGTCTCGTCCGACACCACGCGAGGTGCCCGGTCGGCGAACTTCTTCGGGATGAAGTCGTCGAACAGGTTCGGCGGCTCGACGGTGTGGTCGTCGACGCTCATCAGGATCATGTCGTTCATCCGCATTGGTCGTCCCCTCTCAGGAGCCAGTTGATGAGTGTATACACGACTGGTGGTGATGTATACACCCGTTGGTAGGGTGGGGATCTCGATGGCGAAGGAGGCGATGCCGTGACGCCGCGACAAGCCGACGGTGGCGGCGCCGTGCGAGTCGCCGAGCTGCTGGACGCCGCTCGCGCGGCCACCAGCCTCGATTACTTCGGCGAGGACTCGTTCCGCGAGGGCCTCGAGATTCTGGTCGACGCCCTCGACGTCGAGGCCGACCTCAACGAGCGGGGGCGCCAGACGGCTGAACGCATGATCGTCGGCTCGCTGACCATGCGCCTGCGCATCGAGGAGTGCTACCGCGAGCATCCGGAGATCGACGACCAAGAGGTGCCGGCGCCGGTGTTCCAACTCGGCCTGCCGCGCACGGGGACGACTGCCCTCGCGCACCTTCTCGCCCAGGACCCGGCGATCCGCTTCCTGCGCTGGTGGGAGTCGAGTGCTCCGGCGCCGCCGCCCGACCCGGCGCGGACCGGCGACCCGCGCATCGCCCAGGCCGAGGCGTTCTTCGCTCGGCAGGACGAGATGCTGCCGAAGATGCGGGCGATGCTCCCGCTGTCGGCCGAGGGCCCGGCCGAGTGCCTGCCCCTCCTCGGCCTAGGTTTCACGTCGCAGCTCTTCGACGGTGGCCACAAGGTGCCGAGCTACAGCCGCTGGCTGCTTCAGGCCGACCTGGAGCCCGCGTACCGCTACCACAAGCGCGTCCTCAAGCTCCTCCAGTGGAGGACGCCGCCGAACCGGTGGCGGCTGCGCACTCCTGGCCACATGGTGGGGATCGAGGCGCTAGACAAGGTGTATCCCGACGCCCAGTTCGTGATGACCCACCGGGACGTATCGAGCGTGGTCCCGTCCCTCGCGGACCTACACACCACGCTCGCCGCCGGCCACACAGACCACCCGGACCCGAGGTACTTTGGCGTCATCTCCACGGAGGTGTGGGCAACGGCGCTCGAGCGGACGATCGCCTTCCGGGACAACGGCCGCGAGAACCGGTTCCACGACCTCGGATTCCGGGAGCTCCAGCGGGACCCCGTGGGTGCGGTGCGCGAACTGTACACCTCGCTCGGCGAGCCCCTCGCGCCCGCCGTCGAGGAGCGCATGGCGCGATGGTGGACCGAGAACCCTCGCGACCGCTACGGCAACCACACCTACACGGCTGAGGACTTCGGGCTCAGCGTCGGCGGGCTACGGGAGCGCTTCGCCTTCTACGCCGACCGCTTCGACGTTCCGCTCGACCGCTGACGGGTCGAGTTACCCACGGTGGCGGGCCGAGGTGTTGCGCGTCCAGTAGCGCGGGACGTCGAGGAAGGTCAGAAGGCCAGCCGGCGCAGCGCAGACGGCAGGGATCGCGTTGACGCGGGCTCGAGGAAAGGGACGAGGTCGGCGACCGCTTCGTCTTCTCGGCCGATGGCGTCGCCGAAATACGTGAGGCAGTCGGCCCCGAGCTCGAGCAGCTCGTCCCAGCTTCCGGTCGCCCTGACCCCCGCGGGAGCGGCCCCGACGAGCTCGCCGGAGTCCTGTCCTACCTTGCTCGGCGTGCTCACGAAGTGCCCGACGAGTTCGAGGTCGGGAGTATCCAGGATCGCTCGCAGCGCAAGCGCCCCGACGTTCCCGGTGCCGCAGTGCACGACTCGATACCTCACGCTCCACCTCGCCTCACGCCTTGGTTTGAGCCTTGTATACCCTAATGAAGCACTTGGAGGGACCGTTGCTGTCAGGTGAGAAGATCCTCGTCACCGGGGTCACGGGGAGCGTGGCTGGGCCCCTAGCACGCTTCCTCGCCAATGAGAACGAAGTATGGGGACTCGCTCGCTTCCGCGACAGCGAGCGGCGCGAGCACCTCGAACAGGCGGGCATCATGACCTGCGCCGGCGACGTCTCTTCGGGTGGCTTCGAGGGCGTGCCGGACGACTTCACCTATGTGCTCCATCTTGCCTGGGCGCGCGGCGACTTCTCCCGGCTGCACGACGTGTTACGCGTCAACGTGGAAGGCACCGGTCTTCTGTTGCAGCACTGCCGCAAGGCAAAGGCCGCCTTGGTGATGTCGAGCACGGCGGTGTATTCCACCAATTCCGATCCGTGGCACGCCTTTACCGAGGACGATCCGGTGGGTAATGGGGCAGCGGGCCACACCGCGTCGACCAGTCCTGCGTCGAAGCTCGGCCAGGAGTCGGTGGCCCGGTTCTGCGCGCTCGCGTTCGAACTGCCCGTTGTCATTGCCCGGCTCAACACGTTCACCGGCATCCCGCGGTCGCTGCCCGGCCTCTACGTCGCGAGCGTCCTCGGTGATCGGCCCGTCGTCCTGCCCGGTGATCCGTTCCCCCACTCGCCGATCGACGTCGAGGACATGAAGGCCCAGCTCGAGCCGCTCCTCGACGCCGCGTCGACACCGGCGCTGACCGTCAACTGGTGCGGGGACGACGTGATCACGGCCAGGGAGTGGATCGCGCTTGCGGCGGAGTGGGCGGGCACGGACCCGCGGGTCACCGTGGAGGAGACCCAGGGGGGCGTGACCGGGAACGTCTCGGATGCGGCCCGCCGGCAGGCGATCACCGGACCCTGCACGCGCTCGGCGGCCGACTCGTATCGAACCCTCTACGAATCGATGATGAGGTCGGCACACTGAGCGAAACTCAGCGGCCAGCGAGCGCCAGGAGTTTCTGGGGCCGCCGAGGTTGTAGAAGCGGATCGCACCTTCGGCCAGGACGCGGCGCTCCGTATCCTCGGACATTTCCAATGAACGAACGCGCCCAGGAGCGCCGGGGAACCTTCTTGACCGGAAAATGGAGTTACTGACTCAGGCGCCGATAGGTGCGCCGGGCACCATATAAGCGACGATCTTCGTCTCGGTATATTCCTCGATGCCTTCGACACCCCAAGCGCGGCCGAGGCCGCTCGACTTGTAACCGCCGAAGGGAATGTCCCCATCGACGTAGCGGCCGCCATTGATGCCGACTGTACCGCTGCGGAACCGAGCGGCGAGCTTGATCGCGCGCTCGATATTTCCGGACGATACCTCACCCGAAAGCCCGTATTCGCTGTCATTGGCGATGCGCACAGCGTCATCCTCATCCTCGTAAGGTATGACGACAAGGACAGGTCCGAAGATCTCCTCTCGCGCGATAGTCATGTCGTTGGTCACATCGGCAAAGCATGTGGGCTCGATGAAGAAACCCCGCTTCGCCGCACTGATCCGTCCGCCGGCGATCAGCGTCGCGCCCTCCTGTATGCCGATATCGATATGCGCCTTGATGCGTTCCATCTGCCGCCGCGAGATGACCGGGCCCATGAGATCCTGGGGGTCTTCGTAATGGCCCCATTTGCCGTCATAGGCCGCATAGGTCGATTTCAGGACTTCGATCGCTTCGGCATAGCGGTTCCTGGGCACAAGCAAACGCGTGCGTGTCGTACAGCCCTGGCCCGAATGGCCCACAAGGACGGACGAAGCCACCTCGTGTGTGAAATCCTCCGCGTCGTCAAGGATGATCTTAGCGGACTTCCCGCCGAGTTCGAGAAGCACACGCTTCAGCGTCGATGCCCCCTTTTCCATGATCCGCTTTCCGACCGCCGAAGAGCCGGTGAAGGTGATGAGATCGACGCGGGGATCAATGACCAGCAGTTCGCCCAAGGCAGGATCGCTGCCAGTCACGACGTTCAACACGCCAGCCGGAAAGCCCGCCTCGATGGCCATCTCGCCCCAGATCGCCCCGAGAGCAGGCGTGTCGGGGGCGGGCTTCAGCACGACCGTGCAGCCCGCCAGCAAGGCCGAAACGGTCTTTTCGATGTTGACGTAGAAGGGGACGTTGAACGGCGTGATTGCACCAACCACACCTGCCGCCTCGCGCACCTTGATGCGGTGGCTGATGCGTCCTTCCGGGCCACGCTTGCCGCGATCTTCCATCCAGTTCACCTTGGCGAACGCGTCGATGAGGTCCTTGTAGCCCGCAAGTGCCTGGAGGGTCTGGATATATTTGGCCATGAAGATGGTCGATCCAGCTTCGTCGCGGGCAAGCTGAATCAAGCGGCCCGTATTTGCGCAGAACAGATCGTAGAGTTTCGTCACCAGTTCCAGGCGCTTGGCATGATCGGTTGACCAATCGGTGGTGTCAAAGGCCCGGCGGGCAGCCGAGATGGCATCGCTGACATCCTCGGCAGATGCATCGGCGGCCTTGCCTACGATCTCTCCGGTCCAAGGGCTAATATTGTCATAGGTACGGCCCCCGGCGGCGCCTCGCAGTTCACCATCGATATAGAGACTCGTTTCGCCAGTGGTGAGCTTCGGCTCGGCAACCGTCGCCATATTCTCGTCCTTTCCCAACAGATCTGCGGCGTTGTCTCCAGCCTCCCACACTCCGAAACAGGGAGACTGGCTCTGATCCCAACAAGGCGCCCGGCACCGCCCGCGGCGCTTCGGCGGACCGATGTCCGAACCGATGGCGGGTCATCAGATACCACCTTGTTTGTGATACCAACCCGGGCAGCAGTGTATACAACTTTGGCGGTGTACACAACCAACAGCCGAGAAGGAGCTGGTGGGGCCGTCGCGACCTAGCCAGGCGGCGTTGACGAACGTCATCCCGAGGATCGCGAGGGTGATCTGGAGTCCGTCCGACGGCGGCACGTTCGGCTTCGTCGTTGAACGCCATCTGGTGCTCGAGCGTGAACCCTTGGCGCCCGTGGCGCTCGTCCCAGGTGATACCGGCGAACCCCGCCTCGCGCCGCAGTCGTTGGAACGCACGCGCCTCGACCCAGTACTCGGGCTCCTGCTGCGTATGAGTGAGCGCTCGCGGCGCGTGTTCGGCGAGCCAAACCCGGCCCGGTGCCGGAAATGATCGAGATCGACGTCCGTTGGATCCACCGGCATCAGCTCGCGACCCCCACCACATCGCACAACCGGTCGGCGTGCCACGCCGGCGGGCCGTACAGCATCCGGTTCGACTGCACCCGCCTGAGGAAGAGGTGCGAGTCGTCCTCCCATGTCATCGCGATGCCGCCGTGTACCTGCATGCACGCCTCGACGACGTGCGGGCACCGAGTCCCGACGAACACCTTCGCCACGTGTACCACGCGCACCACATCGGCGGCGTCGGTCGCCACTGCCCGCACCGCTGCCCACGTGGCAGCCTGCGCTGCCTCCAGGAACGTCACCGCCTCGGCGAGGCGATGCTTCACGGCCTGGAACGAACCGATCGGCCGCCCGAAGGCGATCCGCTCCTTGGCGTACGCCGCGGTCTTGTCGAGCATGCGTGCCGTCGCCCCGACCGACTCCGCGCACTGCAGCGCGATCGCCAGGCGCGACTGGCGGGCGACATCCACGGCCGCGTCGCGTCGCTGGCCCAGCACGGCGCCGGCGCTCACCTCGACGTCGGCGAACCGGATGTCGGCGAGGCGGCGCCCGAGGTCCATCGTCTCCAGCGGTGTGACGATGACGCCCGGGGCGTCGGTCGGCACGAGGAGCTGGATCGTGCCGCCGTCGTCGCGCCGGCACGTCACCAGCAGGTGGGTGGCGTTCTGGCCATCCTGCACCCACCGCTTCGTGCCGGAGATGACGTAGCCGTCCCCGCGCGAGGTCGCGACGGTGCGCACGTCGCGCTCGTCCCAGCATCCCGGCCCGTCCGCGACGGCCCACGTCGCCACGGCGGTTCCGTCGACGAGCGACGGCAGCAGCGCCTCCCGCTGCGCCTCCGACCCGACACGGGTGACGGCATCGGCCACCACATTGACGGCGAGGAATGGCCCAGGGTGCAACATCCGGCCCAGCTCCTCGGCCACGATCGCCGCCGCGACCACGCCGTCACCGCTCATGCCGGCGCCCCCGTGCACCTCCGGCACGAGCATGCCGAGCCACCCGAGCGACGCCGCTTCCTCCCACAGCTTCGGGTCGAAACCCGACGCGGTGGACGCCACCTCCCGCACCCGCGGCAATGGCGAGCGGGACTCGAGAAACGCCCTCGTCGCGTCCCTGAGCATGCGCTCTTCCTGCGTCACCTCGACGTCCACCGCACTCCCCTCGCACCGTGGATCGGTACCATATATTACAATGATCTATTATTATCAGCATCTGGCGCGGTGGTCGACCGATCGGGGCGCGACGGTGGAGGTCTCATGACGCAAGTGCTGGCGACTGACCAGGACATCGACACCTCGAAGGTTCCATTCGCGATCACCGATCGCGCGTTCATCCCACGTGAGCGCTACTACGACAAGGCGTTCTTCGACCTGGAGAACGAGAAGCTCTGGCCGCACGCCTGGCAGATGGCCTGTCGGCTCGAGGAGATCCCCGGCGTCGGCGACTATGCCGAGTACTCGGTGGGCCCCTACTCGGTGGTCGTCGTGCGCACCAGCCCGACCGAGATCAAGGCATACCAGAACGCGTGCAGGCATCGGGCCACGCAGCTCGCGGTGGGCTGCGGCAGCTTCCGTGGCGGCCAGATCGTCTGCCCCTTTCACGGGTGGCGCTGGAACCTCGACGGCACACCGTCGTTGCCGCTCTACGGCCGACAGGGCTTCGAGGAGCGCGTTCTCGATCCCGACGACCTCGCGCTGATCGAGTGCCAGGCCGACACCTGGGGTGGCTGCGTGTGGATCAACATGGACCGCAACGCCCCGCCGCTGCTGGAAGCCCTTGACCCGATGCCGAGCCTGCTCGACCCGCTCGGCGTCGCCGACATGCGGGTGCACTGGTGGAAGGCCGTACGCCTGAATGCCAACTGGAAGATGGCCCAGGAGGCGTTCCTGGAGGCCTGGCACGTCATGCGAACCCACCCGCAGCTGACCCTGGGCGCCAACGACGGCTACTCGTCCGACAAGGTCGCCTACTACTCACACCCAAACGGCCACATGCACCTGCAGGGCAGGTCCGGCGGTTCGGACGTGGCCGCGCAGGGGGGCATCTCGACCGGCCTCGGGGAGCGGGAGGCGGTGATCGAGTCGCTGCGCCTGCTCTGCGAGGGGCTCAACGCCATGTGCCTCGACAAGGACATGCACGTCCTGGAGAGCCTTCGCACCATTGACTACGAACCCGGCCAGTTCTCGATAAAGATGATCGAGGCGCTCTACAAGTGGAACGTCGCGGCCGGCACGCCGTTCCCACCGCCCTCCGAGGCGTGGACGCGCTGGGGCGGCGTGCACTTCATGTTCCCCAACTACTTCATGCTGCCCCAGTTCGGGAACGCGCTCGTCTACCGCAGCCGGCCCGACAGCACCGACCCCGAGCACTGCTTCTTCGAGCTCTTCTCGGTCACCGGCTACCCGAAGGGCGAGGAGCCTGGGAAGCCGGCCTTCGGCGGCGTGCACGCCGCCGACTCCGAGGCCTGGCCCCTCATCCCCCGCCAGGACTTCAGCAACATCGAGCGGCAGCAGCGGGGCCTGCGCACACCCGGCTTCAACGCGCTCCGGCTCGCGAGCGAGTACGAGGACGGCATCGCCAACATGCACGCCCACCTCGACACCCACCTCGCCCGCTGACCGTCGGACCGGCGGCGTCATTCTCGCCGCCGGCCCGCGCCATCGGAGGGCTCAGTGACTGGCGGGCCTCCACCCGTCGTCCAGCGGTGTGGCACCCTCGATCATCGGCGAGTCTGGGATCTGTCCCACGGTAAGCATCGCGCGCGCCGGCGCCGACTGCCGGTCGACGAGCTCGATCACGGTGCCGTCCGCCATCTCGTGGTATACCCAGCTCGCCGGGAAGACGTCCTCGTGGAAGCCACCGCGCGCGAACGGGATACCGAGAGCCGCCAGCGCGTCCGAGGCCGCCTGCAGGTCGTCGACGTAGTAGCCCAGGTGGTGCAGGCCCGTGCCGGCCGGCGCGACGAGGTGAGTTCCCGGCACCGCCTCCAACAGCTCGATCTGCGGCGACACCTCGCGCGAAACGGCGATCCGCATCGGCGGCACCGTGTCGCCGTCGGCGTCGCGCGTCGGGAGCACGCCGTCGACGACGACGGCGAACGTGTAGCCGAACGCCTTGTGGAACTGCTCGATTGACGTCTCGATGTCGGGAACGATCAAGCCGATTTCGAAGAGATCGCCAGGTACGATCATCGCTACTCGCCTCTCTCAGCCGGTCAGCGAGCCGCGGTGCGGCCCTGGCCTGGCTCGGCCGCTCCGACGAGGGCAACCTTGCTGCCGAAGACGTTCTCGCCCTCGCCCATCTTGTGGTGCGCCTCGCCGAGTTGCTCGAACCGGATGGTGTCGCCAAGGCAGGGGTCGACGGCACCGGCCCGTACCAAGTCGTTGTACGCGTAGGCCTGCTGGTCGTTGGTGCCGTGCGAGCCCTGGAGCCGCTTCTGCCGCGTCCACAGGAAGCGGAGGTCGACGACCGGGGAGTAGCCCGTGGTGCCGGCGCAGATCACGACCATGCCACCGGGCTCGCACACGAAGATGCTCGTGGCCATCGTGGACTCGCCCGGGTGTTCGTACACGATGGTCGGGTTGCGACGTTCACCGAGCACGTCCCAGAACGTCTTCCCGAACTTGCGAACGCCGGCCGTCCACCTCTTCTGGCCCTCGGCGTCCTCCCAGTGCGGCTCGACGCCCCAGTGGTCGAACTCCGTGCGGTTGAGGTAGCCGACCGCGCCGAGCTTGCGGCAGTACTCGCCCCGCTCAGCGTCGGACACCACGGCAACCGCCCGGGCGCCGGCGTGCTTGACGAGCTGGATCGCCTGCCCACCGAGTCCACCGGAGCCGCCCCAGACGAGAACCACGTCGTCTTCGGTCAGCGTGTTGCCGGCGAACCCGTAGAGCATCCGGTATGCAGTGGTGCCGACGAGGCTCGGCGCCGCCGCCTCCTCCCAGCTCAGGTGCTGCGCCTTGGGCATGACCTGATGGGCCTGGACAAGCGCGAACTGGGCGAACGAGCCGAAGTTGGTGTCGTATCCCCAGATCTTGGCCGACGGTGCCAGCATCGGATCCTTACCCGCCTTCACCCACGGGTCGTTCAGATCCCACGACCCGGGATGCGTCACCACATGGTCGCCGACCGCGATGTCCTCGACACCCTCGCCGACCGCGTACACGATGCCCGATGCGTCACTTCCACCGATGTGGAAGTCATACGGCTCGCCCGCCTTCTGGCGCAGTGCGATCACGTTGATGGGCACGCCCCTCGCCGCCCACACGTTGTTGAAGTTCACGCCCGCAGCCATGACACCGATGAGCACTTCGCCCGGCCCAGGGCGCGGCACCGGCACCTCTTCGATCTGGAACGCGGAACGGGGATCGCCGAGGCGCTCCGTTCGAATCAGCTGAGCGAGCATCCGCTCGGGCACCTCGCCGACCGGCGGCAACGAACCGATGGGAACGACGTCGGACATGGTTCCTCCTCCTCGAGGGACGGATCGGGGCAGTCAGCCCTCGGCGGCCAACAGCTCGATGGCCAGGGCACGCACAGCGGGAAGGTTGAACTTCTCGCTGCTCGTCCGCGGCAGGTCGTCGACGGATGAGAAGAACAGGATCCGGCGCGGGATCTTGAAGCTGGAGAGCGACCCGCGCAGGCATTGGCGGACGTCATCCTCGGTGAGCGTTGCGCCAGCATGCGTCACAACGCAGGCCACGACGATCTCACCGGCGATCGCATCGGGCACGCCGGCCACGACGGCTCGAGCGATGTCGGGGTGGCCGAGCAGGACTCCCTCGACCTCGAGCGGCGCCACGTTGGCCCCGCTCGTCTTGATCATGTTGCTCAGCCTCCCCGTGTAGTGGAGGAGACCGTCCTCGTCGAACCAGCCGAGGTCGCTCGTGTGGAAGAATCCCTCGGCGTCGAAGAGGTCCTCCGGCGGGACCTTGACGTAGCCCCGCATAAGGCTGGGGCCCTTGAGGATGATCTCGCCCTCCTCGCCGACGCCATGCGTCTCGCCCGTCTCGGGGTCGATGACCCGGATGCTCGACCCCGCGGTCAGCCGTCCGTAGGTGTGTCGCTGCACGATCGGCGCGTCGTAGGGGATAGCGGTGATGCTCGTGAATGTCTCGCTGCTGCCGTAGCTGGCCTGGTTGGCCGGGCGCGGCGCGCCACCGGGCGCCGGCTCGCCGGTGATCCGGTGCACGTCTCGCCGTATCGACGAGATGTCCCGCGGTAACCGCTGGTAGGCCGCCTGCAATTGCACATCGTGCGCCCCCACGATCTGCGCGACCGTGACACGCTCCTCCTCGATCAGCCGAAGGGCGTCGTCGGCATCGAAATACGGCGGGAGCACGAGGCACGCGCCGGATCCGAGCGTTCCCCCGAGCACGGCCGCGAACCCGGCGGTCCAGAACAAGGGCAGCCCGCAGTACACGCGGTCGTCGGTCGTGTACTGCTCCCGGTGCGCGTGCCGCCAGCACTGGAGCATCGGCCCTCGGTGCCGGTGCAGCACGCCCTTCGGGAACGACGTCGTCCCCGAGGAGTAGATGATGACGCCGTCCTCGATCGGCCTCGTCTCGGCGATGATCCCGTCGAGCACCGAGTCGGGTACGTCGGCACCCGCCGCCACGAACGTGTCCCACCCCTGCAACGCCCCGGTCGGCTCCCCGTCGAGACGCACAACGCGGCGGAGGAACGGGTAGTCCGCCGAGCGAATACCCCCGGGCGCCGCGGTGCGGGCCTCCGGGCACAGCTCGAGGATGTCGTCGACGAACCGGTGCCGGAGGAACTCTGTCTGTGCGATGACGACCGACACGTCGGAGTGGCGGAGCAGATGATCGAGCTCGCGCTGCTCGACGAAGGTGTTGAACGGGACCGCCACGCCTCCGGCCATCGCCGCGCCCCACACCGCGGCGATCCACTCCGGCCGATTCGCCATCAGCACGCCGACGCGAGTCGCGCGGTCGACACCGACGGCCACGAGCGCCTTTGCCACCTCCCGTGCCCGCTCGCGCAGCTCTCCATAGGTCCACTCGACGCGACGACCACCCGACGGTGAGGACACGAGCGCGGGTCGTTCGCCGAACCTCGCGACGAGCTCGTCGAGGAACCCCCCGAAGGTGAGCGCCCCGATCCCGGGCTCGGTGGCCGGATCGGGACCGGTGAAGGTGATGACGCCGCTCGAGGTCATGCCGGCGGCAGTTGCACGTCGACGAACGCCTTGGCCAGCAGCACGTCGTCCTGGTTCGTCATCGTGATCCCCACCTTGGCGAGGTGCACGCCGAGCGCCGGCTCCCACCGGTGCTCCTGCACCACACCGTGGACGATCGCCAGGTCACCCTCGAAGGTCGGGTACCGGTAGTCCACCTTCGCGTGGCGGATGAACCCGCTGTCACCTGCCCAGTAGGCGACGTAGTCGAGGACCCACGCCCCGATCGAGCTGCCGTAGCCGTAGGCGCGTGGGAGCCCGACCAGTTTCGCCTTCCCCACGTTGGTGTGACCACTCGCCGGACCACGATCGAGGCCGATCGTCATCGAAGGGTCCGAACCGTCACCCTCGGCACCGAGCAGGTCCGGGAGGAACCCGGCGTCGTTGCCGTAGTAGTGGCCCTCTATGTAGTGGCTGCCCCACACTGTGAACATGAACGTGCGGTACTCCGTGACGAACTGCGCCGAGGTGTGCGGGCCGATCGGGCGGACGGGCAGCATGTCGCCGACCTCCACCTGGCTCGGCCCCTCGCCCCCCATGCCCGACCGCGCCCACTCGACTTGCTGCCGCTCGAGCTCCTGCAGCTGGGCGTCGGTCCACGTGGGCGCGTCCGCCGCGTCCCGGTCGTAGTAGCCGCGCTTGCGCGCCAGTTCCGGCAGGTAACGCACCATGGTCGACCGCTGCTTCGCGATCGCCTCCTTGCGCTGGTTGAGGTAGGTCGTGTCGCCCCGCGAGAACATCGTCGGCCCGGCGAACTTGGTCTCGGCGATCGAGTAGCCGTCGAACCGGCGCCTCACGCGGACGAGGTCGCCGGGGCGAATGTGCGGGCCGTAGAACCAGAACTCGTCGCCACCGAAGATGACGTGCGAGTTCGGGATCCTGCCGACGACCGCCGGCACCGCACCGTGGCCGACATCGCAGCACACCGTGAAGGATTGCGGCGCGACGATCTCGCCGAACGGCGACCGTGCCGCCGCCTCTTCGTCGAAGTGCCGCGCGTTCGGGTAGTTCATCGCCTGCACCCAGCGGCGCACGTCGATGAGCGCGATCGGCTCCTTCAGCTGGCCACCCCCGACCTCCTCGCCGATGTGCTTGTCGACGTCGCTGGTGTCGAGCGCCTCCTCGGCGGTGGTCATCTCCCAGTCCTCTCGTGTGCTGCTGCGACGAACCAACCGAAATACTAGTATATATTACAAGTATTGCAACACCCCGACAGCGCGCGCCCGTCGCACGCGATCGCCGGTCGGCCAAGGGTCGTTCGCCATGACATCAAACCCTTGTAATCTTCATGTCCATGGAGCCCGAGGAGACGTCGAAGCAGCGTCGAGTCGGCGACGGCCAGGTCCACCTCCCGCGGCTCGCAGACGTCGTGGCCGATCGCATCCGGGAACTCGTGCTCGAAGGCGAGCTCAAGGACGGCGAGCGGCTACCTCCGCTCGACGCGCTCCTAGACCAGTTCCGCGTGAGTGGCCCCTCGATGCGAGAGGCGCTCCGCGTCCTCGAAGCCGAAGGCCTCATCGAGGTCCAACGTGGCAGCATCGGCGGTGCCGTAGTGCACCGCCCCAACGCCCGGATGGCCGCATACACCATCGCCCTGGTGCTGCGCAGCGGGGGCACCAGCAAGGGCGACGTGGCCGAGGCGCTCGCCATGCTCGAGCGCTTGTGCGGCATGGCGTGCGCCCGACGCTCGGATCGCGAGTCGACCGTCGTCCGCGAGCTACGGGCCATCAACGCCAAAGCGCGGAACCTCGCCGATGGCGACGAGCTCACGTTCAACGACGCCATGCTGGAGTTCCACACGACGTTGGTACAGCGATGCGACAACGACACGCTGCGGCTCCTCACTCGGGCACTCGCGTCGATCTGGCACGCCGACATGCGCACATGGGTGACCTCGACGGTGTGGCACGGCAAGTACCCGAAGGTGCACGGGCGGTTGGCGGCCGTCGAAGTGCACGAGGGCATCACCGAGCTAGTCGCCGCAGGAGACGAGGCCGGCGTGGCCGCGGCCATGACGACTCACGCCGAGATCCAGCGCATCTACCGGGAAGGCGTCGACCCAGACGAGCGCGTCGATCCCCGCGCCGTTCGCTTCGGTAGGTAGGCCCCCGCTCTCACCCGCGTGTCGCCGCGTCACCCGATCGAGACTCCCAGTCACGTTCGCAGCGTCCTGACTGGTACACGCTGCTGTCCTATGGTAATACTTTAAAACTAATGGAAGATTCGGGTGGACACGATGACCGATCCGAAGCAGGAACCGACGACGCTCGGCTACCGCTTGTTCGACGCCGACAACCACTACTACGAGCCCGAGGACGCCTTCCTGCGGTACCCCGACAAGCGGATCACCCACAAGGCGCCGCGATGGGTGCGGATGGAGGACGGCGCGCGCCGGCTCGTATTCGGCGACCGCATGAACCGCTTCGTGGGGGCCGACCACACCTTCAACCTGGTCGGCAAGCCGGGCGGCCTCAAGCAGGGTGAGGCCGGCGTGGCCGCCCAGAAGCGGTCGGACCTCGAGCCTGCCCGCGCCGAGTATCGCAACCGCGACGCCCGCTTGGCCCGCATGGACGAGCAGGGTCTCGAGGCGAGCTTCTTCTTCCCAACGTTCGCCGTCAGCGTCGAGGCGCTCCTGGCCGACGACGTCGAGGCAACCTACGCGAACCTGCACGCCTTCAACCGCTGGCTGGACGATGACTGGGGGTTCAACTACCAGGACCGCATCTACGGCGTCCCGCTCGTGTCCCTGCTCGACCCGTTCCGCGCCATCGAGGAGCTCGAGTTCGTCGTGTCCCGGGGGGCACCGGCGGTGATGGTGCGGACGGGTCCCGTCGCCGGTCGCTCGCCCGCGGACCAGATCTACAACCGGTTCTGGGCGGCCGTTGCCGAGGCGGACGTGGTGGTCGTCTGGCACGCCGCCGACGACAGCTACCGGTGGGAGATGGCCAAGGTCTGGGGCTGGGGGAACGTCAACATCCCGGCCCGCAACATCCCGCCGCTGCACCGCATCATCGCCGGACCCGACCGATCGACCCACGCCACCATCACCGCGCTCATCTACGGCAAGCTCTTCGAGCGGTTCCCCACGTTGCGCCTCGCCACCATCGAGCTGGGCTGCGCCTGGCTTCCCGACCTGCTGCGCGATCTCGAGCAATTCGGCCAGGGCGACCTTGACGAGCACCCGATCGAGACGTTCAAGAAGCACTTCTGGGTGACGCCGTTCGAGGACGAGGACATCCCCGGCCTGGCCGACACCATCGGTGTGGACCGCATCTTGTTCGGCTCGGACTATCCGCACACCGACGGGTTGGCGGAGCCGGCGTCATTCGCGGATTACCTCGATACCTTCGACGAGGACGGCGTCCGCAAGATCATGCATGACAACGCCCGGGCACTCCTCGCCCCGCGCCAGTCAGCCTGACCAGCGATTACGCAATAATGCGGTACATCATCGGCGAGCGGCTCCTCGGGCTTCCGGGCGAGCCGCGCGTCGACAGGGACGTGCCCTGGAACCAGACCCGTCGGTCCTGACGACGAGGACCGGGACACCTTGCTCGACGACCATGCGCTCGGCGGTGTCGAGGATGAGCCGCCGCGTTGCGGCTCACCGACTCGTTGGCGGCACTTACCGGCGCACCGGGTCCTGTGATGCGTTCGGCCTTGACGGAAGCGTCGGGCCGACTGGTTGCGGCAAACCGATCGGATCCACCTGTCTCCTGTCCTGCGATCTGCTCGGCTCCGGGCGGTGGAGTCACATCGCGGCTAGCCGGCGGAAGCGGCTACCGTGAAAGACCAGCGGAGAGATGTCCGGCTCCGAGCGCAGTCCGTGGATCCGAAGCAGGGCGATCGCGTGGTCGCCAGCGGGCACTTCCTGATGGAGCGAGCAGTCGAACCAGGCGCTCGCGCCGTGCACGAAGACGCTTCCGCTCAGCCCGGCCGTCCAGTCGATCTCCACGAACCGGTCTGCGTCCTTCCGAGCGAGAGCCCGGCAGACGGCGTCATGATCCTCGGCCAACACACTCAGGCCAAGCCGCGCGCACCGCCGGAGTCTCGGCCATGTGGTGGAGGTGTCCTGCATGCAGACCGACACCAACGGCGGGACCAGGGACACGGAGGTGAAGGAGCTCACTGCCATGCCGAGCGGCACCCCGTCGGCCATCGCGCACACCGCCGCCACACCGGACGGGAAGCACCCGAACGCATGCCGAAGCTGCTCGCCGTCCGGCGTCAGCTGATCTAGGTCGATCATGTCGCCTCCCGCCGCGCCGACCCGAGTCTGGATTCCATGACGCCGTTCTTTCTCGTCGTCGATGCGGTGGCAGGTGTGCGGCTACGGCGGTGGGCGGGGCGAGGCGCAGGTCGGCCGGCTCGTCCCGCCCGGTCGGGCCACACGGACCGGTCATCCTCAGGAAGGCCGATCGCCGATCGGCCCCCCCTCCTCGACGAGGGAGTCGATCTCATCTGTGGTCAGCCCAAGCCCCGTGAGCACCTCGACGTTGTGCTCGGGTCGAGCGCAGCCGTTCAGCGAGCCAGGTACGTGTCGAGGTACGCGTGGAAGTTGGCGATGCCGTCCTCGAACTTCTTGGCGAGGCGCATGGTCGTGAAGCCGGGTTGGTGCAGGCCGATCTGCTGGCGCTCCATGTTGCTGAAGTCCTGCCGTGGGATCCGTGGCCACGCCTCGTCGTCCTTGGCGAACTCGCCATCGAACGTCGGCTTTCCGGGCTCCTGGCCTTCGGGGAACAGCGTGAGTGACCACACTTCGAACAAGCAGTGCTCCGGGTCGTCGCCGTCGGGACGGGCCCGGTACGAGATGCTGTTCCCGAACAACGGGTGGAACATGAAGTTCGGGAAGATGAACCATTGGCTGCCCCAGCGGGCGAGGATCTCGGGCTCTGGGTCGGGGAGCTTGATGCCCGCCCCCGTGTTCCACGCGTACATCGCCTGAATCATCCTCCCGGAGAACTCCTCCGGCGCGCAGTCGATGTTGCGCAGCGACTCGACCACCTGCACGTCCTTGGGCAGGACCATGGCCTGCAGCTGATCGCACGTCAGGCGCAGGAAGCCGAGGGTCTTCTCCACCTCGGCCTGCGCCGTGAGCCCGAGGCCTTCGGCGACCTCCTTGTCGTGGCCCTCCTCGAGGCTGGCATGACCGTTCTCATAGGAGTGCTGGATGTCGAGGAAGTCGGCCGGGAACGCCTCTCCGGCGCCCATCGTGAGCTGCGGATGGGTGCTCATGACGTGCCACCCCTCCATAAACGCCTCGATGGCGATCTTCCAGTTGCAATTCAGGCGGATGCTCTTCCACCAGTGGACCCGCATGTCGCCGATCCGGAGCGGATCGAGGAACTCCGGCAGCGGGCGCATGGCGTGCTGAAGCGGCGGCGCGTCGCGGTCCATGTTGATCCACACGCAGCCGGCCCAGGTGTCGACCTGGCACTCGATGAGCCTGAGGTCGTCCTCATCGAGACAGCGGGGCTCGAACCCCTGCGCGCCGTAGAGCGGGAGCGACGGCGTGCCGTCCAGGTTCCAACGCCAGCCGTGGAACGGGCAGACGATCTGGCCACCGCGGAACGAGCCGCGCCCGACGGCCAGCTGCGTGGCCCGGTGGCGGCACGCGTTCTGATACGCCTTGATCTCGGTCGGGCTCGTCCGCACCACAATCACCGAGTACCTGGCGACCCAGTACTCCGTGTAGTCGCCGACGTTCGGGATCTCCTCGAGCCGGCAGGCCATCTGCCAGACGCGCGGCCAGAGTTTCTCGTTCTCCAGGTCGAAGAACGCCTTGTCGTAGTAACGCTCCCGCGGGACCTTCGCCCGGTCGGTGACGGCGAACGGCACCTCCGATGTATCGACCCCGGTCTCCTGAGCGAGTACCTGCACCATTGCAACCTCCCCGTTTGCCTCGTCAACAATTCGGTCAAGGACGGTTCGCCGTGCGTCCGCTAGTCCGCGGTCTGGATGAAGCCGATCTGCGCGCCCACGTCGTAGGTCTTGTCGGGTTCCGACTTCCAGTGGACGACTCCCGAGGTCGGCGAGGCGACCTCGGTCTCGACCTTGTCCGTCGCGATCAGGAACAGCGGTTCGCCCTCGTTGACAGTCGCTCCCTCCCCGACGACGTGTTCGAGCAGCGTCGCCTCGGTGATGGTCATGGCGACCTTCGGGATGCGGATCGGGAACTCTGCCATCAGCTGACGACCTCTCGAACACCCTTCATCACGCGCCGGACGGCATCGGTGACGTCGGAGACGTTCGGGTAGGCCGCGGCCTCGATGGTCGGGGCCTGCGGTACCGGCGTGAACCGGGCGCCGATCCGCACCACCGGTGCCGCGAGCTGGCCGAAGAGCTCCTCCTGGATGGCGGCCGCGATCTCAGCGCCGGGGCCGGCAAACCGCGTGGCGTAATGCACGACCACCGCCCGGCGGGTCTTGGCCACGGACTCGAGCACCGTCGGAAAGTCGACCGGCAGCAGCGTCCGGAGGTCGATCACCTCGGCACTGATGCCCTCGGCCACCAGTGCCTCGGCCGCGGCCACCGCCTGCGTGAGGCCCAGCCCGTAGCTGATGATCGTGACGTCCTCGCCGGGCCGGACGACGTTCGCCTGGCCGAACGGGATGGCGACCTCGCCGAGCGGCACGCTCGAGCGCGCCCCGTACAACGCTCCCGTCTCGATGAACAGCACCGGGTCGTCGTCGAAGATGGCGGTGGTGAGGAGCCCCTTGGCGTCAGCCGCGTTGGACGGCATCACGACCTTCAGGCCCGGGATGTGCATGAACCATGCTTCGAGCGTCTGGTTGTGCGTCGCGCCGTTACCCATCCCCATCCCGCCGAGCGTCGCCGTGCGGACCGTGAGCGGCTGCGTCAGCCGGCCCGCCGTCATGAACCGCATCTTCGCGGCGTGGTTCAGCAGCTGGTCGATGGCGATCGGCATCAGGTCCACGAACATGATCTCGGCGACCGGGCGGTAGCCGGCAAGAGCGGCGCCGACCGCGGCGCCGAGGATCGCGGCCTCCGAGATCGGCGTATCACGCACCCGGTCGGCGCCGTACTTCGTCGATAAGCCCTTGGTGACGCCGATGATGCCGCCCGCGGGATCGGCGATGTCCTCCCCCAACAGCAAAACCTTGCCGTCCTTGGCGAGAGCCTGGTCGAGGCCGAGATTGATGGCCCCGAGCATCGTCATCTCTTGTTCTTGCACCTGGTCCTCCATTCTCGATCTACTGCGGCCCAGCACCGACTCAGGCCGGTGCCTTCTCGGGATTGGCGTACACGTGCTCCATCAGCGTCTCCACCGCCGGGAATTCGGCAGCCGCGACGGTCTTGACGGCGGCGTTCACGGCAGCCGTGGCCTCGGCTTCGATGGCGGCGAGCTCGTCCTCGCTGAATGCACCGCTCGAGATGAGCCTCTGGCGATAGGCCGGGTACGGGTCGTTCTTCTCGGCCTCCGCCAGCTGCTCCTTGGGGATGTACACCATGTCGTCACCGATAGCATGACCGCGCAAGCGGAACGTAAGGGCCTCGACCAGCGTAGGCCCGCCACCGGAGCGAGCCCGCTCGACGGCTTCGCTCATGGCCGCGTAGGTCTCGTCGGGGTCATTGCCGTTCACCGTGACCCCGACGATGTCGTAGGCCGTGGCCCGTGCCGAGATCTTCTTGATCTTCATAGTGTGGTCGGTGGGCGTCTTCTCGGCGTAGAGGTTGTTCTGGCAGACCATGACCAGCGGCAGGTTCCAGAGCGCCGCCATGTTGGCGGCCTCGTGGAAGGCGCCGGTGTTAGTGGCACCGTCGCCAAAACTCACCGCCACTACTCGGTCGCTCCCGTCCAGCTGCGCGGCCAGAGCAAGGCCGACGGCCACCGGGATGCCCGAACCGACCATGCCGGTGGAGAGCATGACGCCCGTCTCCGGCGACGCGATGTGCATGGTGCCGGACTTGCCCTTGGCAGGCGCGATCTCCTTGCCCATGATTTCGGCGAAGAGGTCGACGAGCGGGATGCCCTTTCCGATGTGGTCGTGGGCGCCGCGGTAGGTCGTCACGAGTTGGTCGGTTTCGCGCAGCGCCGCCCCCAGCGCGGCCGCGACACCTTCCTGCCCGCGGTGCGAGAAGTAGATCGCGATGAACTCCCCGCTGAGGATACCTTTGGTGAGGCGATCATCCACGGCCTTCATGCGCGCCATTAGCCTGTAGATCCGACGCTGCACGTCCGTAGACAGCGTGGCCACTCCCATGACAACTCTCCCTCCGCGATCTCGACGATCGTCGTGTCAATATTGCAAACGATCAAAAAGAAAAGATAGAGCTTGGCCCGCGGGTGGCCCGGGAGCTAAGTTGACCAGCGGTAGCCCCGGAGCCAATGGAGAAGCCGGTGCTCGCCAGCTCGCGACCTGCCACGGCGCGCATTTCACATGACGGCGCGCATCCTCTCTGCTACCCGGGAGGCGGAGAGCCGAGCGACAGCACGCTGAGCTTGGCGCCCTCGGGCCCCGCTTTCCACCCGTGATCGACGCCGTTGACGACTAGTACGTCTCCGGGTTCGAGGGGATGCTCGCCGTCGTCGAGGACGAGCGAGAGACTGCCCTCGACGAGCATGTCGAAGTCGACGGTGTCGGTGTGGTGGATCGGGAAGACGAGATCGGGTGCATACTCTACGACCATCCACACCACAAGTCCGGGCCCGACCCCGAGATCGACCATGAGGCCCTGGCCCTGCGGACGTGGTGGCGGGGGCGACGACGCCGTGGCACCCGCGACTGCTGCGGAAAACCCTGGGCTGTCGGGAACTGGGAGGAGCTTCAGCGTCTCCTCCTCGACGAGGTACGAACGGCCGGATGCATCGACACCGGCAACGAGCTTGCGCACAATTACCTCCTGCTCAGCACGATTGGGAACGGCCTACGCCGTGGCCGCGCGGAACCCCGCCACCCATTCCGCGAGGTACTCCTCGGCGGCCTTCGCGCCGTCGGGAACGGGAAGCTGGACGCGGAGGTCCGTGACACCCGCCTCGACCAGCGCAGCCACGCCCTCCATCGTCGGTTCGATCGCCGGCGTTCCGTCCTTGTCTGCCACCGTGGGAAGCGTCCCGGCGACCTGCAGCTCCGCGGGATCTCGCCCGAAGGCGGCCACCGCGTCGCGCATCTTCGGGATTGCCTCGAGGAGGGCGTCGATCCCACCAGCGGCGTCGCCCCACGGGATCCACCCTGTCCCGAACCGCGCGAGCCGCCGCATCGCAGGAGGGGTGACCGTGCCGCTGATCCAGATAGGGACACCGTTCGGGTCCACGGGCTTGGGCATCATGTGGATGTTCTCGAACGACAACTCGGGTGATGAGTAGCTCGCGCGCTGTTCGCTCCACAGCAGCTGGCACACCTCGAGCGTGTGGTCGAGCAGCCGCCCGCGCGTGCCGAAGTCGAGCCCGGCGGCCCCGTACTCCTCCCGTTGCCATCCCACGCCGACGCCGAGGTCGAGCCGCCCGCCGGACAGCACGTCCAACGTGGCGGCGGACTTGGCGAGCACGATCGGGCGGCGGAGCGCCGCGAGCAGGATGTTGCTGGCGAACCGGATCCGTGAGGTCATGCCGCAGAACATGGCCATGGTGACGATGGGCTCGAGGTAGTGGCCGTCCGGCCCGGTGATCTGCTTCCCGCCCGCTCTACCGCCCAGCTCAGGGCGGGTGTAGGCCCCGAGGTTCTCGCCGAAGACGACGTGCTCGCCAGTGAGGATCACCCGATCGACGCCGGCCCGATCGGCGGCGCGCACCCGATCGAGCATCGGCTGCCAGGTCCCCGGATCGTCCGGAGCGAGCGTGAACACCGGGATGGTGAGCTGTGGCTTCATCGGTGGCAGCCAGCGCTCAGAACAGCTCCGTCGGCGAGAGCTTCTCGCCGACGAGGGCCGCGCCGAGCACCCGGTAGCCCTCCGGGGTGGCGGCGACGTGCTGCGTCGCGACGTGGATGTCGCGGAGGCGTCTCTGCAATGACGACGTGTTGTAGACCGACGTGCTGCCCGCGTAGGTGTAGGCAACGTCGACGATCTTCACGCACTCGGCGGTGATGTAGGCCGCCATCGTCCGCCCGATCAAGGTCTCCTCCGGCGTGAACTCGCGCTCCTCGGCTCCGGCCCGTTCGAGTTCCGCGGTCACCTGGTCCAACATCGCCATGACGCCTGTGAAGCGGAGCGTCTGCTCGCCGAGCGTGTGACGGAACACCGGGTCGGCCGCGAGGACCGCGCTCGGGTTCATGGCTGCCTTCTTCGTCTTGGCCAGCTCGGTGAGCTCGTCGAGCGCTCCCTGGGCGAGCCCGAGCGCGACCGCGCAGTGCTGGGTGGCCAGCGCCACCCGGATCGGCAGGCGGGCGGGCGGCGTGTCGAAGAAGCTCGCCGCGGTGACGATGTTGATGGTCATCTCTTCGGGGACGAAGACCTCCCTGGCCGCGTAGTCATGGCTGTCGCTGCCCCGCATCCCGAGCACGTGCCACGTGTCGAGCGGCTCGACTGCGCTTGCCGGCATCATGGCGATGACCAGCTCCGGCGCACCGTCGGGCAGGATGCTGGGCTTGCCATCGCGCATGACGATGCAGTTGCCGCCCACGAAGTGCGGGTTGGGCCCGCCACTGGCGAAGGGCCACTGACCCGTCACGACGTAGCCCCCGTCGGTCGGGACGGCTGTGCCCTTCGGAGCGAAGACACCTCGCGTGCGCAGGTCGGAGAACTCCTCGAGCAGCTTGGCTACCGTCTTCTCGGGGAACATCCCAAGACCGATCCCCTGCGACAGCCCGATCATCAGCAGCCAACCCAGGGAGCCGTTGGCCCGCGCCCCTTCGACAATGAGGTGGTTCGCCTGGCCGAGCGACAGCTCGAGCCCGCCGTACGCCTTCGGGGTGAGCGACTTGAATACTCCCGTGGCCTCCAACTCATCAAACAGGTCCTGTGGGAACGATCGCATCTCGTCGATCTCAGCGGCACGCCGAGCCGCCTCCGCAGCCACCCGGCGCACGCCCTGCAGGACATCCGCGTACTCGTTCGCTCGCTGCTGCCCGTGCGGCACGATTCCTCCCCGACTGGCCCAATGCCCCGCTGCCGACATCCTCGTGAAACGAGACGGTATCGTCTCACACATGGTCCTGACAACCCACACCTCCGAGGCCTGAGCCCATGTCGCCGCGTGAACGCACGCCGCAGGACCCGGTCCTGGCCGCCACGGTCGACCTCATCGCCGAGCGGGGGGTCGATGGCCTGAACGTGGAAGCGGTCGCTGCCGTGTCCGGCGTCAGCAAGGCGACGATCTACCGCCACTGGGGGTCGCGCGCCCAGCTGATCTACGCCGCGCTCTGGAGCCTGCAGCGGCCGTCCGTCGAGCCTGACACTGGATCCGTTCGCGGCGACTTGATCGGTCTGCTCGAGCAACTCGTCGACTACCTGAGCAATCCCGGCAGCGGCCGAGTCTTCTCCTCATTCGTCGACGCAGCTGCCCGGGACCCGGAGCTCGCGGTGCTCCAGAGCGAGATGATCCGAACAAAGCGTTCGGCGTACGCGTTGGTGATCGGCCGTGGCATCGGCCGGGGTGAGTTGCCGGCGGAGCTCGACATCGAGCTGGTCACCGACCTCCTGATGTCGCCGTTCATCTACCGACGCGTCGTCGGCCAGTCCCGGGTGCGGCGGGCCGACATCGCGCCCGTCGTCGACACCGTGCTTGCCGGCGTGGCGTCGCGATCCGGCAGCGGGAACGGTGCGACGGCCCGGGCACATCGTCGCTCGGAGGCCACCTAGCGGGCTCCAGGGGCTCGACGCGGGTGAGGCGGGCCGCCTTGACGCTGCGACCACGGCGACCTAGGTTTGAAACGCTACCGTCTCGTTTCATTTGCGCAGCTGGGAGCCCGCTGCGACGACATCGGGGAGGACACAGAGCGTGACGCTCGACGAATCCACGTTCCAGCTTCCGCTGAACATCGAGGACATCGATGCGGCGTGGCTGACCACCGCCCTTTCGAAGAGCTTCCCCGGCATCACGGTCAAGGACTTCGAGATCCTCACGGTCCGGCACGGCTTCACGACAGTCGTACGGATCCGGCTCGACGTCGACGAGGCGGGGCGCAAGGCCGGCGTTCCCGAGACCGTCATCCTGAAGGGCGGCTTCGAGGCGTGGAGCCGCGACCGGGCCCGCACGTACGCGATGGAAGCGCTGGCATACCGCGACGTGTGGCCGGTACTCCCGCTGAACGTGCCCAAGAGCTATTTCGCCGACATCGACGCCGAGCGCAAGCAGGCCATCATCATCATGGAGGATCTCGTCCCGCGTGGGGTGACCTTCGGCAACGGGCTCAAACCTCTGCGTTACGACCAGGTGGCGCAAACGTTGTCCGCGTTGGCCAAGTTACACGCGGCCACCTGGAACAGCCCCGAACTGGAGCCGGGCGTTCGTTGGGACACGAGCTCCCAGTTCGAGCCCGACGGCCGGTGGGTCGGGGTCGCGAACAACGGCGCCGCGATGTTCCGCACCTACATGTACCTGGTGGGGTACCTCCACCCGGACATCTTCCAGCGCTTCGTCGGCATGCCCCGAGGTGCAGCGAGCTCCAAAGAGTTCCACGACCTCGAGTGGGCGAAGCTGGCGTTGGACTACATCGCGGCCCTCGGCGACGTGCTGCCGAACTGCATCGTCCACGGCGATATGCACCTCGGCAACGTCTTCGAGGAGCCCGACGGCACCCCCGGCTTCTTCGACGCGCCCCCGCGCAAGGAGCCGCCGTACCTGGAGCTCGCGTACTGGATCACGTGCTCGCTCGACGTCGCAGACCGACGGCGCTGGGACAGGGCACTGGTGGGCCACTATCTCGCCGAGCTGGGCCGCAACGGCGTCGAGCCCCCAGATCTGGACGAGACCATGCACCACTTCGCCGCCTACCTGACCTACGGCTACTACGTCTTCCTCATCAACGAGGCGCACTGGCAGACGGAATCCTTCAACACGGTCCACGCGGCACGCTTCAGCGCGGCGATGGTCGACCACGGCACCAAGCAGCTGATCATCGAGGCAGCCAAGGACCCCACCATCGCCAAGCCGATGGCGAAGCTGCCCCAGCATGAGGTGACACCGCCATCGAGGTCCCAGTCGCCGTCCGAGCTCGGCGTGGCGGCGCCTTCCGAGCACTGAGCCGACCCGGCCGCAACTCGGGGAGATCGTCATAGGCGACTTCGCACGGGGCGACTGCGTTGCGGCCTATCTTGAGGATCGGCGGATCTTGACGTAATCGGGATCGAGGTCCGCCAGCACTAGGACAAGCCCTTGAAACCTCTCTCCGCCAGTGCGAACGAGCAGCAGCACGACCTGCGCCTCGAGCGCCTTGGACGTCCAGACCTTGCGGCCCCCCAGGACATACCCGCCCTTCCCGTCCGGCTCCGCCCGGGTGCTGATGCGTGACGTGTCCGTGCCGGCGTCGGGCTCGGTGAGGCCGAACGCGACGTTCAGATCGGCCGCCGCCCTGGGGAAGGAACTGCGGCCTCGGTGATCCCACACCTTCCCCAGCCGAACCCCTCGGGCATCGCGATGCCGAGCCACCCGCCCTCCGCCATGACGTTGTAGACCTCCCAGGAGAGGCGCGCGCCATCGCGGTACGGAGCGGCTCCGCCGGGCTACCCCTGACGCGCGACGGGCCGATCTGGCCGCGTGCCGTGACGAGTGGTGGCCGCGGGGCTCGTCAAGGAACCGTGGGTCACTTCGGCCGTACGCCGGTCTTCTGCACGGTCACCTCACCGAGCACTTCCGCGCGACACGCCAAGCGCGCCTCGCCTGGGCCATATTTGGCAGCGCGCGGCAAACAGTGGTCGAGAGCGTCCTGCTCGTCAGGCGGGATGGGGCCGAGCTGGTGCGCACCCTCGATGACCTTGACGTAGCACGCTGTGCACTCGGCTTGGCCCCAGCAGACGGTCGGCCAGTAGTAGCCGAGGCGCCACGCTGCCTCGATGATCGTCTCGCCCGGCTCCGCGTCGAGATGGATGCCGCTGCCTTCGACGTGGACGACTCGGCGGCTCAAGTCACCGCTCCTCAAGGCGGTCCAGCAGGGCGTACGGCACGTAGTTGGCCCAGCCGTCGCCTGGCCGGTTGAACCAGCCAGACGAGGCACAGGTACCGCCGTCGGGGTCAACGGCCTTCCGCTCACACACGCCGACAGTTGCAACATGAGGAACACGACGCACCCCGCCACGTCGGTCACCTCGCATGATCGGCCCATCGGGATGGCAACCCGATGTCCCGCCGGGTCCGATATCGATGTCGGACCCGGCGCACTGCATGCCATCCTCGGCGTGGCTTCGTCGGCGACGGATGACCTCGACGCACCCGTCCGCCATCCCAGCACCACAGACCTCAGCCGCTTCGGCAAGCCCAGCCTCTGCTACACCTTCGTCCGTGTCGACCAGACCGGCACCGCCTTTGACGTCATGCAGAACACCCGTGCGCCCGATCCGAACCAATGATGCGGGAACCATTGCCACGCGACTCACGTCTCCGCAGAAAACTCAAAGTCGTCCAGTACTTGCTGCTGGCGGGCGCGCACCACGTCCTGCATCTCGGGATGGGTGAAGATGTATGGGCGGTTCGCCCGGATGCCCCGCACGACAATCGGCCCCAGAGCCTCGATCGGCATCATGCCAGGCGGCATCATGCCGGGCGGCAGCGTGCGGCCCGCCATCGGGTCGGACATCGGCCCGCCGAAGCGCTCCGGGCGGTGCCGGGCGGTGGTCGAGACCAGGCTGGTCGCCACCGCCCCGGGGCAGAGCACCGATACCCCGATACCCTCGGGCGTCAGATCGTGCCGCAGCATGTCGCCATACCCCACGACGGCGTGCTTCAACACGGTGTACACGCCGGTGTTCATGCCGCCGGTCTGCTCCGCTGGCAGCGCCACCATACCGGCCATCGACGACGTGAGGACGATGTGTGCCCCGTCGTCGTGCGCGCGCAGCAGCGGCAGGAACGCCTCGACCATGCGCACGGCCGCCATGAGGTGAAACTCGACGAACCACGCCCACACCTGCTCGCTGGAGGTCGTGACCGCGGCGTCGGTGAGGACGCCGACCGTGTTCACGAACACGTGCACGCGGTCCAGATCATCCGCAGCCGCGGTCGCGAGCTTCGCCACCGAATCGCTATCGGTCGCGTCCACGCGTGCGGCACGCGCGTCGCCACCGCTACGGGCGATCTCGTCGCGTACCGCCCCGGCATTCTCGGCGTCGATGTCGGCGACGAGGACCCGCATCCCCTCACCGGCGAGACCCAAGGCGATCCCGCGCCCGATCCCGCTGCCACCCCCGACAACCACCGCGCCGCGTCCGTCGAGCTTGTCCATGCACATCAGTCCTTTACATCGAATCTGGCCGGGCAGCCGAGCTACACACCCTGCCTGGCGGATGGCGATCTCGTCTTACACAACTGTCTATAAGAGGCTAGAGTCCGGCGCGGCCGACGCGATCGGTCGCGGACCCTCGACTGCCGCACACGAGGACGGGTACATCGCGGACGACGTCGACCGTTGTCGTCGCCATTACAACGCCCTTGAAGCGCCCCGGCTAGGCGACGGAGAAGGCGGTGGTTCCCGCCTTCTCCCCTCGGGCCGGTGTCCTTCGTCACCGGAGCAGTAATCCCGGTCCCCGTTGACCCGGTTCCGCCTGGCCTGCCTTGTCCGTTCAGCCATCTGGTGGGCGAACGTCGGGAGGAGGTGAGGTCGGCCAGCGCGAGGATCGTCGCTGGGGTAGTTGCTGGTCGACCCGGGCGCCCAGGGGCAACAGCGCATCCGCGACGGCGTTGGTCACCGTCGCGAGTGCCCCGCCTTCGCCGACGCCGTGGAAGTCGAAGTCAAAGTCGCCGAGGCTATCGGAGGGCAGGTGTTCGATTTCGACGTCTGGGATCTCGGTAGCGGTCGGAAGCAGGTAGTCCATGAACGTGGCGCCAAGGGGATTGCCATGCCGGCATTGCCTGCGTGAAAGCGGCGCCGACGTCTCTCAGGGTGATGGGCGGACTCGCGTCCAGAATGTTGTCGCCGAGCTCGTCGCAGGTGGCCGGTGCATCGCTGTCGAGGGCAGCGTCGTACCCGGTCACCGCCGGCAGCGGGTCGTAGTCGACCTCGGCCAGGTCGCAGCCATCCTCCGCTATGTACCGGCTCTCGGCCACGACCATCGCGACCAGGTCGTCGACGAACCTTCCCCGCCCCGTCAACAGCCGCCGGTCCTCGACCCTCGCCGCCCACTCGCCGACGAACGTCACCGGTTGACCTCCTGTCTGCGCTGTGCCCGCGCGGACGTACTGACGGCTTCGAACCGCACAACGACCACACGCCGCCAGCCCAGCGAGACGTAGGTCGCGTCGATGTTGGCCGCCACCGCTGTCGCCGCCCGAGCGGGATCGCCCGGGCTCGCCTCTTACACTCCACCGAGCCTTGTATACAGTACCAGGGTCAGTGTATACATTGGCGAGCGATGTCCGGTTACCCCACGACGAGCCGATCGCCACCCAGGGCAGCTGTCCATGAACGCTTCGGGGGCGCGCCGGGCGCCCGCCGACCGGGGTCGCTGCGCCGGGCGACCACCCGCGACGCGCTGCGGCCAGACAAACTCCTCGGACCGGTCACCGTTGTGGCGCGGGGCGCGACCTGCGCGCCGCGTTCGACGGCACCAGCACCAGCCTCGACGCAGCGCGCCTTGACCTTCAGGTTGATGACCCGGAGCGGCTGGTCCGCCAGAGGTGTTGAGCGGCAGGTCACCGTCACGGGCGATCCGCCTGCCACCCTCAACGAACGGCCTCGACTCACCGCGGCCACAGAAGCCGAGCGCTTCCAGCTAGTACAGGACAATGCGCCCGCCGGCCGAGGGCCGCGTCGTACGCGTCGCTGTCCGCCGCTCGGTGACCGGTTTCTGCTCGGCATCGGGGTCGGCCACGCCCCGGGGTGGACGCCGGGGAGCTCCGGCCCGCACCGCCCGCCGATGGCGGCGATGGGGCTTTCCTCGGCAGCCTCGCACAGCGGAGCCACCGGTGCTGGCCGAGGGGCGGGTGCTGGCCGCGCTCGGCCGGTGTCCGGATCCCAGGACCGGAACGACCCGTCCTATGCCGCGCTCGAGCCTTGACGCCCGACCGACGCTCTCCCGCCCACCACACTCAGGCGAACCGCCGCCAGAAGATCAGGGCCCCTCAAGCGCCCGCTTGATCATCTCGGCACCGACGTGCGGTCGGTACGCAGGTCCAGGCCGTTTCACCCAACAGACTGCCGAGACCCTAACCGGGCAGATCCTTCACAGCGACGAGTCCCGGAAGAGCTGGGCCTGAGCGTCGCCGGCCACCGCGACAAGGTCGATGGTCTTGGCGGCGCTAATCCTTCAGCGGTTGCTGCGCCTGGAGTTCAATGAGCTGCCCGAACGGGTAAAAACCCGGACCGATGACATCCGTGTAGAGGAACGCCTGGTGGACCTCGGTACCGAGCGAGCGGAGCCCGACCGGAAAGGGTGGGTACACCGTCACGCGACCGGCGAGTTCGGCGGGAAGCTTGTGTTCGAGACGGTCGAGCACCGTCTTTAGCTCGTCGAGGTCCGGATACCGCAGCCCGAAATGCGCGACATGACCAGGCTTCTTCCGTACCAGATCGTTTTGCTCGAGCGCGACGCGAAGCTCGTCGTCGGCCTGCATCCTGCGCCTGAGGACGTCCTCGAGCTGCAGTTGCGACTCGCCGATCTCGGAGACGTACAGAACGTTGTTGAGCCTATCGAGCTCGCTCGCCTCCGCAAAGACAGCCAGGTACGTCGACCTCGCCCCGAATTCCTTCGTGACATCTAGGACGGTGCAACCCAGCGTCTCGAACAACAGGGCCGCGAGCTGACCTTCGCCAGAGCGGTGCAGCAGCTCGACATGGTTCAGAAAATGATTGTTGTACTCGGTGAAAGTCCCCACAGCTTGCGATCCTCTCGCGTTGCTTGAATGGAGAACGAAGCGGCCAGCAGAAACTCGCCGGGGATGATGCGCTCACGAACGGCATCGATAATTTCCCACACGTCGAGTACCGCCGGCTTCATGCGCGTCCGCCTCACGCGTCACGCTCGTCTGGGCCGCCGCGCTGTCCCGTCGGCCTTATCCTCCCGAATCCTGAGCCCGCCCCCTCCCGTGCTCCGGCTCGCGTCGCGACCGCGGTTCGACGCCACTCCGACCCTGATCCACCGCGAACGGCCAGGTCACGCAAGGTGTGCCTCTCGACGGCCGAACGAGCGAATCCTTATAAGTTATGTGACTACGGTACAGTCACCGCTGAGCCCGGTCAAGAGCCTGTCCGCCCCTTGCGCGTCAGCGTCATCTTGTATACAAGATAGGTTCCTGCATACATCACGAGTCCGACCTCAGGGAGAGCCGATGCGCCTGGCCGGGGAGGAAGAGGTACCATGAGCCGAGTTGCAGCCGTCACCGGCGGCGCCTCGGGCATGGGACTATCCATCAGCGAGCACCTTGCCCGCCGCGGACACCGCGTGGCGATCCTCGACGTGAATGGGGACCTCGCCCATCAGGCCGCCGAAGGCCTACAGGAAAGCGGCGCGAAAGCTATGGCGTGCGCCGTAGACGTCTCCCATCGAGCCGCGGTCGACGAGGCGCTGGCAAAGGTGCGCGCCGAGTTCGGACCCGTCGAAGTCATGGTCACCTCCGCCGCGGTCGCGCCGTTTCATCCCTTCACCGAGATCACACTCGAGTCATGGCACCGTGTCCTCGCGGTGAACCTGACCGGCACGTTCCACTGCTTACAGGCGGCAATCCCCGACATGGTCACCGCCGACTGGGGCCGCATCGTCACGATCACGTCATCGGCCGCCCAGATCATGACCCCCAACCACGCGCACTACGCCGCGTCCAAGGGCGGCGTGATCACGCTGACAAGAGCGATCGCCTTTGAGTACGCACGGCAGGGGATCACGGCGAACACCATTGCACCCCACATGATCGACACCCCGATGTACCGCCAGGCCCGCGTCGAAATCGGCGATCCGACGGGCGACGGGGGTGCCAGCCGCATCCCCGTCGGCCGGCTGGGTACGGGCGACGACATCGCCGCCGCCTGCCTGTACCTTTGCTCCGAGGAAGCCAGCTACATCACAGGACAACTGTTCGGCGTCAACGGCGGAGCCATCCCGTAACGCGGCGGCTCGCGACATGAATTTTACCTTTCAAAACTCGCTGGGACCACTTGCCTGCGGCAGACTGCAGGTTGTCAACGACATCGTCCAGGTCCTCGGCCACGGAGATCGGGCGTCAGGGCTCAAGCGCGCCCGTTTCGCTCGACGAGACCCAGGCCTTCCAGCGCGGTGAGCGTCTGCTGGGCCGCCTGCGGCGTGATGAACATCAGGCGGGCAAGGTCGGCGGCCGAGAGCCCTGGGCGTTGGGCGAGCCGGATCAGGACGCCACCCTGGGCAGAGGTGACGCCGTGGGCGCGCATCGCCTCGTCGGCGGCGCGCCGGGTGTAGTGGAAGGCCTGCTTGATGAGCCACGAGATGTGCTCTCGCGGTTCGAACTCCCCTCCCGTTACGCACCCCCGATCTGGTCGCCGCGGCCCGTCGGGCCGGCACCCGGTGGCCCAGTCACCCCGCGCACCGGCCGCCCTCGGATCACAAGTTCTTGTGAAGCACAGCGAGCGTATGCTCGCTTACCGTAACTTCACCGTCAAGAGCTTGATTACCACGTTTGTATACGAATCACGATATTGTATACACGCACCCGCGCGTGATCCGCGTCAGGCAGAGACGGAATGCGGCCGTCGACGAGGGCCCGCCCGCGCCACCGTGGCGACGTTCGGGCGCATCGACGTCCTGGTGAACAACGCGGCGACCGTCGCCGGCCGCAAATGGGACGTCGACTACCTCAGCAGCGAGGAGTACGCCGTCCACACGGAGGTCAACTTCTTCGGCGTCCTGCTCTGCATGCAGAAGGCCATTCCCGTGATGATCGAGAACGGCGGCGGCTCCATCGTCAACATCTCCTAGGTCGGTTCGTTCAACGCGTGCGGCTTTGACCGCGACGGGCTCAGACGAGCCGCGAGGGCGTGCCCGGAGGCGCTCGTCGGGTACCCGTGCCGCGCGGGACGCGCTCGCCGCCGACGGCCAGATCGCCTCGCCGACGATGTCGCGTCGGTGTCGATGACCCATCGGGTTATAACAGGCCGGGCGCGGCTACTTACTGTGAGTGTCGGAAGATATCCGACCCGTGACAGCGGACCGATCGGGGTCGCGGATGTACCCGCGGAAGCGTTCGATGACCGGCGGCCCTGGCTTGCGGTGGTGGTCGGTGGCGGTGGCGTGTGCCGTCCTGACCCTCGCCGTGGTGATCTGCGCCGTGACTGTCCCCACGACGGCGGCCACGTTGATCGTCCGCTCGACGAACGCGGCCAGCTGTCTGGCCGCCGCGGTCTGCATGGCCTGGACCGGCTGGCGGACCCGGGGCGCCGACCGCCGCTGGCGTCTGATCATCGCGCCAGCGGCCGCGGTGCTGGCGGCCGCCTCGGCGTGGTATGCCCAGCTCGGCCTCAGGCACGGCGAGCCGTTTCCCCCGCAGCTCCCGGCGTCGGCAGCGGGATTCGTCCTGACGGCCGTGCTGGCGCTGGCCGGCGTGCTGGCATTCCCCACCGACCCGCTCAACGCTCGCCGGACCGACGACAGCGGCTCTTACTGGTACGCGATCGTTGCTCTCGACAGCCTGGCGGTCGTCGGCTCCGTGGCCACACTCCTGTGGTCGGTGCTGCTGACACCGATCGCGCGGAGCGCGCACATCGACATCCGGACACTCACCCTCCCGATCGTGGCGACGCTCGGCAGTCTCCTGCTCCTGGTCGGTGTCCTGCTGCTGGGCACCGTCCGCCGGCCACGATCAGGGCTCGCGCTCGGCCTGCTCGGGGCCGGCATGGCCGGGCTGACGTTGACCCTCACGGCCGCCATGTTCAACATCGCCGCGGGAGGACGCGGAACCGTGCCGGTCACGGACGTCGGGTTCGTCGTGGGCTGGCTGCTCATCTTCCTGTCCGGTCTCGTGCCGATCCGGGCGGCGCGACCCTCGGACCTGGACGACACCCGTCCTCAGACGCTGCGGATGCACGCGGTTCTGCCGTACGTGGCGCTGGGGGCCGTCGGCGCGCTGGCCGTCGGCCAGACGATCGCCGGCACGCCCATCGGCAGCGTCGAGCGGGACGGTCTGCTCGGACTGCTGGTGGTGGTGCTGATCCGGCAGGTGCTGACATTGCGGGACAACGCCCGGCTGCTCGCCTCCGTCCAGGCGAGCCGGCGCGATCTGCACTACCAGGCCTCCCACGACCCACTGACGGGACTCGCGAACCGGGCGCTCTTCACCGACCGCCTGCGGCACACTCTCGCCCAGCGCGACGACCGCCCCTTCGCGCTGCTGTTCTGCGATCTGGACAATTTCAAACAGGTCAACGACACCTTCGGTCACCCCGCCGGAGACGAGCTGCTACGGATCACCGCCCGCCGGCTCCGGGACGGCGTCCGATCGGGGGACACCGTCGCCAGGCTGGGAGGTGACGAGTTCGCGGTCATTTTCGAGAACAGCCGCGACGGCCCGGGGGCCGAGTCACTCTCGCGCCGTCTCGCCGCCACCATCCGTGCACCCTGCACCCTGGCGGGACACCGCCATCGCGTCGGCGCCAGCCTCGGGCTGGTCCTCGCGAGCCGCGACGGCGGCCCGGATGCCGCCGAAACCCTACAGCGCGAAGCCGACCTCGCCATGTACGCGGCAAAGCGCCAACGGAAAGGCGAGCTGGTCGTCTACCGCCCCGACCTCACGATGATCGACACCGCGCCACGGATGTCCGACGACCTCACCCGCCTGCTGCACGGCGAGGACGACGCCGGCACCTTGGACGTCGCCTACCGGCCCGTCGTCCACCTCCGGGACGGGCGGACCGTCGCGGCGGACGCCGAGCCACGCTGGCGCCATCCAGGCCACGGCGAGATCCCGTCCGGACAGCTACGCCAGCTCGCCGACGAAGCCCGGCTGGCCGACGGGCTCCTCCAGCTCACGCTCCAACGGGTCTGCGGCGACCTCGCGACCACCGAGCGATGCTCCGCACCCGTGCCCGTCCTCGTCACCATCCCCCTCGACGCGATCCTCGACCGCACGCCGCTGACCGACATCGCCGCGCTGCTGCCGGGCCCCAGCCCATGCTCCCTGATCCTCACGCTCGCCGGCACCCGCGGCGGCGCGGACCTGGCCGCGACGGTCCCCGCGCTACTACCTCTCACCGACCGCGGCGCAGCCCTCGCGCTCGACGGAGTCGGCGAGAATGCGGACATGTTCGCCGCCTGCCGCGTCCTACCCATCCGAATGATCAGGATGCACCACTCCATCACCGACACCGGCGCCACCGACCGCGCCCAGATCCGCCAGGTTCGCGACACCATCCTCGCCGCCGCCGCGCGCCTCGAGCTGATCGTGACGGCCACCGGCATCAACGACCACACACAGGCACGCGAACTCGCCCTCGCCGGCTGCGACCTGGGCACCGGCCCGCTCTACGGCCAAGCCCGCCCCCTCGCCGACCTGTGATCGACGCCACCCCGACCCTGATCCACCGCGAACGGCCACGTCATGCAGGAGTGCCCCTCGACGGCCAAATGGTAAAGCCTTATAAGCTATAAGACCATGGTACGATCACCGGCGAGCCCGCTCAAGAGCCTGTCCGCCCCTTGCGCGTCGGCGTCATCTTGTATACAAAATGGGCTCGTGCATACATCGCGAGTCCGACCTCAGGGAGGGCGACGCGCCTGGCCGGGGAGGAAAGAGGGGATGTCACACCCACTTCATGCCGTCAGCCTGGCACAGCTCCGATGCGGCGATCCCAAGTCGGAGGTTGGCCGCTACGGGCAAGGTCCTGGCCGAACGCGCGGAGACGGGCTGCCCCAGCGGGCGGCAGACATGACGTGTACTGGTGCCGGGGCAACGGCGAGGTTGGAAGTGCAGGTCCGATGACTGCAGGGTTTGAGCTGCTCTTGGACCGGCTCCCGAGGCTCCGGCTCACCGAGGAGGCCCGGGTGTTCGGTGCCGGCCTGCGCGGCCCGAAGACGCTGCACGTCGCCTGGGACGCGGCGTGAGCATCACATTGCTCTACGGGTGCGCCCACATCGAGCTCACCGTCCAGGACCTGCGCCGCGCCACCTCGTTCATGGCGACCGTGCTCGGCGCCGGCCCGATCGAGCAGAGGCTGGCCGCGGACCTCAACACGACCTTGGCGGGCGTCTTCGCCGTGGAGCACCTCGGCTGCGGCAAGGCCGTGTTCCAGTTCTGCCAGCCCCTCACCGCGTCGGAGCCGCTCGACCAGCGGACGGTCCACCGGCGGTACCTCGATGACGTCGGGCCCTGCGTCACGAACCTCAACTACTACGTCGACGACACCGAGCACGCCCACGAGCTGCTGGCGGCCGTCGGCGCCCCGACGCTCATGGCCGGCCCGTCGTGGTTCATCCCGTCCCTCGGTGACTACGGGCCCGACAACACGAAGCCCGTCGACGAGCGGGCGAACCTGTACTTCATGGGGTCCCGCTCGCTGCTGGGCTTCGACCTGGAGCTGCTAGAACCGAACTTCCGGTACCTCGCCAAGCAGACGCTCCAGTACCCCGCCTTCGTGCAGCCCCGGCCGGTCGTCGACGACCTCGTCGACGACCTGCTCCGGCTGCGGGTCGTCGTCGGCGACCTCGAGGCGACTCGACGACACCTGACGTCGCTCGTCGCCCCCGCCAGCCGCGGTACGCCGCACAACCTCCCCGCGGGCGCGTGGGGGAAGGGGTTCCGGATGAGGGTGGGCGGGCTCGAGATCGAGTACGTCGAACCGCACCCCTCCGCCCCGCTCGCCGGCCCGCTGGAGCGGTATGGCCCCGGCGTGGTGAGCGCGGTCTTCGGCGTGGGCGACCTCGACGGCGTCGTCCGCCAGATCGACCAGGCCGACCTCCTCGGCGCGCCGGACGCGTTCGCGAGCACCCTCGACGACACTGGCACGCGGACCTACGAGATCGGCAGCCGTGACATCGTCGGGTTCGACATCGTGCTGGAGGAAACGCCGGCGACCGCAGCCGCGACGCTCGCCGCTTCGTAACTCCTACGACGTCGCGTGCGGCACGCCCTGTGGGGTGCCAGGCTGGAAGTCGACCTGGGCCCGTGACCTGGGACGATCCGACGTTCCGCCCACCGCCACGATGGTCAGCTGTGTCCGTACACCTGCTCTATTTGATCTTCGTTCGGGTGTGTGGCCGGCTGGTGCTGCTCGGTCGTTCGTCGGCATCCAAGGACATCCAGCTTCTCGTCCTTCGGCACGAGGTTGCAGTGCTGCGCCGTACCCAGCCGCGGCCGAGATGGGACTGGGCGGACCGGGCGGTGCTCGCCGTGCTGCTCAGGCGCCCACAACCGCATCAGCCGCCTTCATGCTGACCTCCAACAGCAATGGCCGGACCTACCCGAGACGGTTGCCCTCGGTGACCTGCTCGCAGGCGTGACCTCGGTCAGCTAGGGGGCTGTTTCAAGATCGGCTTCGGCCCATCTTCCACTCAGTCGCAATTTCAGTGGTGACTATCTGTTGACGGCGGATGGTGGAGGATGAACCCACCCGAACCTGGACTGGTCCCCGGCGTCCGGATCGGCGCGCTGATGGATCACGCGTCCCGCGCCGGTGGCGACACCGAAGACCACCATCATTAGGCGATCCGACGGGAATAACAGATCACAATGCCTATCTACTCTCTGTTACCGCTGAATGTGAGACGGAGCCAGAGTTCGTTGTTGTAGGCAACCTTTCCAGCGCGACCCGCGCCCATAGCCACTGCCCGTCCCGCCGGCTGGCCAGACCCGTCCAGATCGCCGACACCTGCCGGCCCATCAAGATCTGCCACGGTCGGCGCGTTGGAGAATCGCAGCCCTGGAGTGTGCGGACCGGCCGTCGGTGGACAAGGCCCAGGCTGTCGCGCTTCGTATAGAAACGTCAATGGGAGACGGCATTTCATGATCCTTCGCTGCCTGCGCATGCGTACCGCTTCGGCGACGATCGCCGCCATAGCCGTCGGGCTATCCACCGCCCTCGCCGCATGCGACACATCGTCGAACTCGAATACGAGCGCTGCCAATCCCTGCCCGACGCAGGAGCCAGGCGTGACCGCCGCTTCCATCAAGATCGGCCTCATCTACCCCGACACCGGGGCCCCCGAGATCGCCTCCGCGTTCAAGGCGTCCCGCAGCGGCGTCGAGGCGCGCATCGACCTGCAGAACGCCCGTGGCGGCGTCAACGGCCGCGAGATCGACCTGGTGTGGGGCGACGACCAGTCCGACGCCGAGACCTTCTCCACGGTCGCGCACGACCTGGTCGACACCCAGCGGGCCTTCGGCCTGATCGCCACATCGATCGTCCTCGACAAGTCAGCCGGCTGGCTCGAGAAGGAGAACATCCCCGTCACCGGAACCGGGACGAGCGCCACCTGGAGCAACCACCCCAACCTTTTCCATGCCGGCAACCTGTTCAACACCGGCGGCACCTCCGTCTTCGGCGACTTCGTCAAGGCACAGGGCGGCAGCAAGGCGCTGGTCGTCGTCGACCCGAACGTCGCGGCATCCCGCAGCCTCGCGATGCAGTTCGTCCCCAGCCTGCAAAAACGCGGCATCCAGATCGTCRACGAGGTYACCTWCACCGAAGGGGTCACAGACCCGGCCCGGGTCGCCGCCGAGCTGAAAAATTCCGGCGCGGACACGCTCATCGGCGCCGCCCAGTCCACCCCCTTCATCGACATCTACGCGAAGGCCAAGGCCCTCGGAGCCAAGATCAAYGTGGCGTTGAGCGCCACCGGTTTCAGCCCTGGTCTGCTCGCCCAGCGAGGCAGTGACATGGCCGGAATGTCGATCATGTCAAGTGTCGCCGCACAGGGCTCTCCGGTGATGGACGCCTACCAGAACACCATGACCACC
>NZ_MBLO01000265.1 GCF_001854805.1 Pseudofrankia coriaricola | reverse complement strand
CACTCGACCTCCACGGCTTCCCATGACAAGCCAGCCAGACCACAAACGGACAATCCCCGACAGGCCGGTCAAACTTCAAACGTGCCGGAGCCTTGGGTCCTCGGGGGTCGCCGGTCTCCCCGGCGGCTTCTGCTGCGGCCTTCAGCAGGCGGGCGGCCAGTTCCGTAAAAGCCAGCAGGTCCGGGCCAGGTGCCGGGCGGCTGGTGTCGCGTACCAGCGGGTGCAGCCGCGCGACCGGCAGCGCGTCCAGCCCGGCCGCGGAGTGTCAAGTTAACTTGACACGTCCTCCCGTCGCCGGTCATCGCTGGCTGTGGCGGGGATGGCGTTGTCGATGAGGACGGCGGCGATGGCAGCGGCGGTGGGGAAGGCGTCGGCGTTGAGGACCCGGGTGCGGGCCGCGGCGCCGTCGATGAGCAGCGCGAGCTGCTCGCCGAGCTGTTCAGGGTCGGCGGCGGCGGCTTCGCGGGCGGTGTCGGCGAGCCGCGCGGCGACGGCTTTCTTGTAGTCGCGTGCGTACTGGGATGCGGGGTGCTGGGGGTCGTGGAGTTCGACGGCGGCGGCGATGTAGGGGCACAGGGGGGTGGTGGGGGGGATGTCGAAGGCGGCGAGGAGCCGTTCGCGGGGCGTGAGGTCGGTGCGGTCGAACACGCCGGACAGCACGGAGGGGTCGAACCGGCGCAGGTACTCGGCGACGAGTTCGTCCTTGCCGGTGAAGTGCTGGTAGGCCGTGCGCTTGGACACCTGGGCCGCCGCGCAAAGCTGGTCCATGCCGGTGCGGTTGATGCCCTGCTCGCGGAACAGCTGCTGGGACACGCTGAGGATGCGCTCGCGGGCGCCCCGGCCGCGGCGGCGGCCCTTGGGGCCCATCTCCAACTCCGTCATGGGTCCACGGTACCCCAGCTGGGTAACGACCGGTGTACATAATTTGCGTCCCGACCGTCCGCCCGATACCGTAAGCACACAGATCGGTGTACATAACACCGTCACCCCAGGTGCGCACGGCACCACCGACCCAAGGTAGCGATCATGGGAAAGCTTGACGGCAAGGTAGCGGTCATCACCGGCGGCACCACCGGCATGGCGCTGGCCGGCGCGAAGCTGTTCGTCGACGAGGGAGCGCACGTCTTCATCACCGGCCGCCGCCAGGACGCCCTGGACGAGGCCGTGAAGCAGATCGGCCGCAACGTCACCGGCGTCCAGGGCGACGCCGCCGACCTGGACGACCTGGACCGCCTGTACGACACCGTCAAGTGGGAGAAGGGCAGCCTCGACGTGCTGTGGGCCAGCGCCGGCGTGGGCGAGCCCGCCCCGCTCGGCGAGATCACCGAGGCCCATTTCCACACGGCGTTCTGGCTCAACGCCCGCGGCACCCTGTTCACCGTCCAGAAGGCCCTCCCGCTCTTCAACGACGGCGGCTCCATCCTCATGACCGGCTCCAACGCGTCCCTCGGCGCCTTCCCCGGCTGGAGCGTCTACGCCGGCAGCAAGGCCGTCCAGCAGGCCTGGGCCCGCGTCTGGCTCAACGAGCTGAAGGACCGCCGCATCCGCGTCAACGTCCTGACCCCCGGCCAGGTCGCCACCGCCAAGCAGGAAGAACTCTTCGACGAGGCCACCAAACGCCAGTTCGAGTCCCTCATCCCCCGCGGCCAGATGGGCCGCCCCGACGAAATCGCCACCGCCGCCCTCTTCCTCGCCTCCGACGACTCCAGCTACGTCAACGGTATGGAACTCGTCGCCGACGGCGGCACCACCGCCATCTAAACCGAGCAACGCACAACCAGGGCAGGACATCTCATGAGCAACATCAGCATCATCGGCACCGGGAACATGGCCCGCACCATCGGCGCGCGGGCGGTAGCGGGCGGCAACACCGTCGAGGTCATGGGCCGCGATCAGTCCAAGGCCACCGACCTGGCCAAGGCTCTCGGCGGCGGCGCCACGACGGGAGAATGGGGCACCGCCCCGGCCGGGGACATCGTCATCGTGGCCCTGTTGTACGACGGTGTCATGCCGGTCGTCGCCCAGTACGGAGACGCTCTCGCGGGCAAGGTTATCGTCGACATCAGCAATCCCTTCAATTCCACGTTCGACGGGCTAGCCCACCGCGAGGAGACCTCGATCGCGCAGGAAGTCGCCAAGGCGGCCCCGGCCAGCGCCAGCGTGGTGAAGGCGTTCAACACCATCTTCCGTCATGTCCTGGAGAAGGGTCGGCCTGACGTCTTCCTCGCTGGCGATAATGCGCAGGCCAAGGCAAGTGTGGAGGCGTTCATCGAGAGCCTCGGGCTGCGCCCGCTGGACGTCGGCGGCCTGAAAATGGCGCACTGGCTGGAAGGAGCGGGCGTGGTCACGGTGGGCCTCGCCAACCACGGGGTGGGGAACTTGAACTTCGCTCTCAGCATCACCGAACTTCCCGTCTGAGCAAACGGTTGACGGATCACCGAAAGGACTCGCCAATGCAGTCACCGCGGCGAAGCGTCATCAAACTGCCGGCAGCCTGAGGCCACGATCCGGTCTACCTGACCGGCGGCCGACGGCCGGCGGCTCGACTTTCTCACTCCGGCAGCGGCTGCGCAGGGCGCTGGCCAGCCGTTCCCGGTTCGTTTCTGTCGGGCATATTTCCTCGGCCAGCCACTGCGCCCACCGCTCTTCGTCAGCCTCGGTCGGGCCGCGGGTCCCGTACTCACCGCGGATCTGGGCGCGTTGGTACTTGATAGTCCGGCCAGTCCAGGAATAGCCGGCGAACAGGGCCGGATCGACCTGCACCAGCGATCCGAGATAGTCCACCGCGAGGCGGTGGCGAAAAACCTGTTCGCACCGCAGAGAATGACTATCTGTTCGATGTAGCAGACAGCGACAGGCTCCGACCTGCTGCCCGTTCTCGGGAGGGAACACACGGCGCTGCTCGTCACCGAACACCGGCGATGGTCCGCGACCAGCAGGTCGACGCCACCGAGCGCGTCGGCCGCCTGTCACCGCCACGCGGTTGCCTGCGCCTCGGCTTTCGCTGCGGTGACTACGCGAGTGCTTCCGGGGGTGTGCCGACGCGACATGCCAGCGATGGCCGCGGGCTCGGTGACCCGCACCGAGCCCGCGGGGGCATTTGCGGTGGCCGGTGAGAGGGCCTTGGCGATGACGGTAGCGATGTTCGGGGATTTCAGGCTGACGGGTTGTCGTTGCCGGTTCCCGGCCGGGCCGGGCTGGTGTTCATCGGCGTTCGGAGCGACCTGTGCCGTGCCGTCTTCTCTCCGTCTCCCATCCACATCGTTCGGGTCGTCGCGCCGCCGCTGTTCGGGGGCCGCGGTGATTGCAACGCCCCGAGTTCTGCGGAAGCGGGTACGAGATCCGGAGGATCTCGCGAAGGCGGCGGGGGCTGTCGTCGCCCATGTGCAGGGCGGGCAGGCAGCCAGTGCGGGCCTGGCAGGCTATTACGACCGGGGCCAAGTGGTGGGCCGTGCTCGGGGCCGTTTGGCGGAGTTGGTGGGCCTTCATGGCGAGGTGTCTGGTGAGGCGCTCAGCCGGCTGCTGCGGGGCCGACATGCCGTGACGAACCGGCCGTTGCTGACCGGACCTGATCCAGCGGCGCGGGCACGGCATACGGACCTCCCCGATCGCAGGTCCAAAAGGTTGTCTGCTCCTCCGGTTGCAGGCAGCGGGACCGGATCCGGCAGTGGTGACGATCTGCTGACGTTGGTTGAGGCCGCGGCGGTTGCTGGGGTGAGCGTGAGTCATCTGCGTTCGCTCGTCAGTCGCAACTCCGAGGCCGGCGCCACTTCCGACCAGCCGGTCCCCGCCGGAGGCGTTGTTGTCGGAGATCGGCCGTCCGCTGCCGAACACGAGCGGCCGGCGGACGACGTCGAACCGCGGACGAGTGAGGTTCCGGAGGATGCCAGAGGTAGGGCCGGCTCCTCGGGCGGCATTCAACTGTCGGGCGTACGCGGCGCTGACGGGCGATGGCGGGTGCGGCGGGACATGTTGGAGCGGTGGTGTGCGGCGCGGGTGCCGCCGGCGACGGTGCTCGGTTACGACGTGGTCTGCGCCGCGCCGAAGTCCGTCTCGCTGCTGTGGGCGTTCGGTGACGAGGCGTTGCGGGCGGATGTGGCGGCGGCGTTGGACGCGGCGGTCGACGCGACGATCGGCTACCTGGAGCGCCACGCCGCGTTCGGCATGGTCGGCGGGCGCAACCGGCGGGCGTTCGGCCTGGCGGTGGCGTCGTACAGGCACGATGTGTCGCGGGCGGTCGAGGCGCATCTGCATGTCCACAACATTGTGATCAATGCGGTGGCTGTTCCCTCCGATCCGGCCGGGTCTGACGGCGAACGGCCGGAGACCGGGGCCGGCCGGGCGGTGACGGGCTGGGACTGGCGGGCGGTCGACGGGGAGGTGTTCCTCGCGCATGTCCGGACGGCCGGGTTCGTCGGCGCCGCGGTGCTGCGCCCCGAGTTGTCAGAGCGGCGCGGGCTGCAGTGGGGGCCGGTGCGTAACGGGGTGGCAGAGCTGGCCGGGTTTCCGGTCGAGTTGTTGGCGGCGTTCTCGACGCGGCACCGGGAGGTGGAGGAGGAGTTCGCCCAGCTCGTGGCCGGCGGATTGGAGCCGTCGGGTGCGACGAGGGCGGTCGCGCAGCGGGAGTCCCGGGCGCCGAAGCGGGTACTCGCCGACGCCGCGGTCCGCGCGCTCCAGGTCGAGAAGCTGACGGCGGCGGGGTGGAGCGTCGAGAAGGTCCGCGCGCTGGCCGCGCCGGGGATTCACCGACCTCAGCCGGTCGACGACGCCGACGTAGCTGGGCTTTTCGATCTGCTCGCCGGACCGGCAGGGATGACCGAGAAGACGACGACGTTCGCGCGCCGAGATGTGGTGCGCCGGGTCTCCGAGTGGGGCGGGGACCGGTTGGATGTGGCGGCGGTGGAGCGACTGACGGACCGGTTCCTCGCCGATCCGCGGGTCGCCGTGCTTGTCGATACCGCGCCCGGGCAGCGCCGCCGCCAGGAACCGGAGCCGTTCTACACGGTCGAGGGGCTGCTCGCCGCAGAGGAGCGGCTCGCCGGACTGGTCCGCACCGGCCAGGTCGCGTTCGGCGCGGCCCCGCGCAGGCTCGTGGACCGGCGCATGCTCACCGCCCACCTGGCTGCCGCAAGCACGGCCGCCTCGAACGGCGCGAGCGGGGGTCGAGGCAGCGTGGACGGCGCGCCCGTCCGCGCCGCCAGTCCAGGCTTCAGCGGCGCGGCGGCGCGCGCCAGTGGTGAGTCGTTCCTTTCGGGCGAGCAGGTGGAGCTGGTGCGCCGGCTGTTGATCGGTGAGGACCTGGTGCGCCTGGCGGTCGGCGCGGCGGGCACGGGGAAGACGGAGGCGATGCGGCTCTTGACCGGCATCGTGCAGGCCGCGGGGCGGCAGGTCTTCGCGACCGCCCACGGCGGTCGGCAGGCCGAGGAGCTGGCCGAGCGGGTTGGGATCTCGGCGCGGGTCGTGGCGAGTTGGTTGGAGAAGCTCAGCCGGGTCGACGACCCGGCCACGGTGTGGCCGCCTGGTTCGGTGCTGATCGTCGATGAGGCGACCCAGGTCGGGACCCGCGACGCCGAACGGCTGCTCCACTTCGCCAGCCGGACGGGGACGGTGGTGATCCTGCTCGGGGATCCGGCGCAGCTCGGTTCGGTCGCTGCCGGCGGATGGTTCGCGCACCTCGTCGCCCAGACAGCCGACGTGCCGACGCTGACGACCGTGCGTCGGCAGGCCGGCGCGGACCTCACCGCGGTGCGAGCCGCGCTCGGCGCGCTGCGCACCGATACCGGGGTGGGCACCCGCGCCGCCCTTGAGCGGCTCGCTGCCCATGGCAAGGTCCGTCTCGTCGACGACCCGGACGCGCTGCTCGCGCGGGCCGTCGCCGACTGGTACGCCGAACGCCGCCAGCGCGACCGCGCCGACCGCGGCGCGGCCGTCGGCGCGAACGGCGCGGACTCGCCAGCGGGCGCCAGCAACGGCGCGGTCGTCGGCGCGAACTCTGGCGGATCCGCGCCGGCGCCTGGCTCCGGCGCGCCACCGTCGCGCTGGCGCGGCCGGGCGCCCGGAGCGGCGGCGGCGGCGCGGATGATGGCCGAGCGGCACCGGGACGTCGAGATGCTCAATCAGGCGGCCCGCGCGCTGCTCGCCGCCGACGGCACGCTCACCGGGCCGGTGCTGGCGCTGGCGGGGCGGGACTTCCAGGTCGGCGACGAGGTCGTGACCCTCACCCAGACCGGCCACACCCTGGTGCCCGAGGGCCGGCCCGGGTCGGCGTACATCCGGACCGGGACGACCGGAACCGTCACCGCCGTCCACATCGACCCGGATCACCCAGCGGCGCAGTCGGTCACGGTGTACTTCCCGAGCAAAGGCACGGTCCAGGTCCCATGGGAGTACCTCACGCACCAGTTCGCCGACGGCCGCGACGGCGGCCTCGCCCACGCCTACGCACTCACCGCCGCGAAGGCACAGGGCGCCACGATGGACACCGCCCGCGCCGTCGTCCCCGACGACACCAGCCGCGCTGGCCTGTACGTCATGCTGTCGCGCGCCCGCAGCGACGTCGCGGCCTACGTGCTGCGTCGCGACGATCTCGACGCTCGCGACGACGACGAGACCTGGCTACCCGCCGTGCCCAATACGACCGGTGACCCGCTCGACCGGCTCGCGGGCCGGCTCGACCGGTCCGAGCAGGAGCGCCCGGCCGGCGCGCGTGACCCGATCGCGGCCGCCGCGCATTGGCTATCCCGCGAGCACACCCTCGCGGAGCTCACCACCCTGCGCCTCGGCGCACCGCCCGGTCATCGCCCCAGCCGGCCGGAGCCTGCGGCGACCGGCATCGGCGCGGTGTCCGGCGCGAACGGCGCGCTCAACGCGCCGAGCGGCACCACGCCGACCGCGCCAGTCGCGCCGTCCGCGCCGATGCGCGCCGCGCCGAACCCGCGGTCCGCGCCTGACGCGGTGCCGACGTCAGAAGGCCCGGCGACCGCGCCGGGCTCGGCTGACGTTCCGCGCCAGGTGCTGCTGCGCCGCGCCGAGCTGGGCGCGGAGGCGGCGCTACGCAGCGCCGCACTCGCGGATCCGCCCGCTGGCCTGCTCGCGCGGATCGGCCCCTGCCCGGAGGCTGGCCCGGACCAGGCCGTCTGGGACGACGCCGTGGCCGGCCTCGCGATCTACCACGCTCGCCAACAGCCTCCAGCTCCGGCGCACCTGGCCGGCCCGCCACCCGGCAGTCGCGCCGACGATCAGACGCGCGATCCGTGGCTGCGGCATCGCGCCCAGGCCGCCCGGCTTGCCGACAACTGGGCCGCTGCCCTCCCCGCCGCGATCCGGGCTCGGTTCGCCGGCTCTGGCCAGGCGGTTCCCCGTGAGCGCGCTGTCGCCGGGTTGCACGCCCTCCTTGACGTCGGTCATCCGCCCACCGCGCTGGCTGAGGCACTCAGCGACGGGTCTCTCGATGGGATCCGGGCCGGCGCGGCCGTCCTCGACAGGCGTGTCAGCGATCTCTGCCAGCAGGCCGGCATCGACCCGGCTCTCTACGTCCTGCCCGCGCCGCGCACCGCCCAGGAGGAATGGAACGAGGTCACCGGTCTGCTAGCCCTCGCCGAGACCAACTACCTCGCGACCAGGCCGACGACGGAACTCGCCGCCGAACGTCGCGACCTCGCCGACACGCTCACCGCGGCCGTCAGCGCCCAGGTGACCATCACTTCGGACGGAGTCCCCGTCGTCGCGCCGCACGCCCGAACGCCGGCGCGATACGAGCAGGAGGCACGACTGGCCCGGCTCGACGCCGCGCTTGACCGCCAGGCCGTCGACGCCCTGGCCCGTGCGGGGACCCGAACCCGCCCGCTACTTGACCGCGCTCCTCGGCCCCCGCCCCGCTGGTCCGGACGTGGAGGCCTGGGATCAGGCGGCCGGCCGGGTCGAGCGCTACCGCCATCGCCTGGCCGGTCTGTCCTACGGCTCCCCTGCCGCCTCAGACGCGGCCGATCCTGCCCGCTACGCCCTCGGCGACCGGCCTACCGACTCCACCGCCGCCGCTGACTACGACCAAGCCTGCGACGTCACCAACCTCCGCGGCGGGCAGCTGACCATCTGACAAGCCCTCAGAAACGGCGCCACTGGCCACGGCCGGGGCTAGCGGCCAGCGGGCCAACTACGTGGTCTGACCGCGCTGGCTGAGCTGGCGAGCGATCGCTTCGAGGTGCCGTTCGATGCGCGAAGCAGCACGGCCAGGCCGGGATCGGGCCGCGCCATGTCGTCTCCCGCTCGCCAAGGCGGTACCCGCGCGGTCCGGACCCGGGCACCACGGATGCCCGAAAGCCCTGACGCTGCTGTCCACTGTCATCGCGGACGACATCGCAAGAGACATCGCGAATGACATCGCGACGTATTCGCGCCGCTGCACGCATCGCGCGGGACACCCCTGGAGACATCGCAGGCCCCAAGACCGCGCAGGTCCCCATCGCTCCGGCAGCAATCAGCGAGTGGCCGGCCCAGGGCAGTGCATCAGCCAGCGGACGCCATCACCAGCTCGGTGCCGGTCTGGGCCGCGTCGGCCTGTCCGTTGCTGACGGCGCCGTCGACGGCCGCGTCGGCGGTGGTGTCGAACGCCAACGGGCTGACCAGGCTGTGCGCCAAGCCTTGGCGACGCGCGTAGGCACGAGCAGCGGTCAGCGACTCGAACGGCAGACACACCGCCAACGCCCGCGTGTGGCCGGGATCGGCGAAGCTCACCACCCCGAACAGGCACTCCTCACTCTCGACGTCGGACACCGCGTCCTCCCCCGCCGCGGATCCGCATCCCCGCCCATCCGCCCGCGGGCACCACGGTCATCTGCGCCGACGAACTCGGCCCGGTGATCCCACGCACGTTCCCACCCGCACCGGGCTGGTCACCCGACGGCCACCGCATCAAGGCACCCCTGGAGTACTCCCGCGGCAGCGAGAAGACCTGGGTCTTCGGCGCCCTGCGCCTCCGCGACGGCACCGAGATCACCTACTGCGCCCCAGCGCGCAACAGCGACGGCTGGATCAGCCTGCTGACCCAACTGGCCCGAGCCAACCCCCGCGGCCCGATCCGGGTCGTCACCGACAACCTGACCACCCCCACCAGCCGGAAAGTCCGCGGATGGCTGGACCGCCACCCACGCATCCAGCAGGTATACATCCCGAAGAAGGCCTGCTGGCTCAACCTGCAGGAAGGCTGGTGGCGACTGCTACGCCGGGCCGCGTTCGCCGGCCAGACCTTCGCCGACACCGACGAGATCACCCACGCCGTCGAAACGGCCACCACCCAACTCAACACCCACGCCAGACCATGGGTCTGGGGACGACCGCCACCACCCACCCGCACACTCCGCCACCGCTTTGTCTACTGCCTTTAAGGAACATTGCAGTAGGCGTCTCGGCAGTCCGGCGGATCGCGCTGTGCGCCCGATTGGTTTCCCTGGCGGTCGTTCGGATACCCGAGCTGGTGCTCGGCCTGAACCTGATGGTGCTTGTACTCGAGCCTGATTGCTGCTCGAGCCTCCGTCACGCAGGCCGCGCACCGCCCGGGGATCTCCCTCGCCGGTGTCAGTTAGAAGGCTGGGGTGCCCTTGAGCATGCCGCCGGCGTCGATGCGCAGGTTCAGGCCGGTGATGTACTTCGCGTCGTTGGAGGCGAGGAACAGCACCAGCGAGCTGACGTCGTTCGGCTCGATGTACGGGATCGGCATGGCCTGGAGCACTGGGAAGGCGAGTTCGGCGTCCTCGCGGGTCGGGTTTTCCAGGTCCGGCCGGAACGTCCTGTACATGCGGTCGTTCTGCAGGAGGTCGGTGTTGACGTTGGTCGGGTGGATCGCGTTGAGCCGGACGTTGTGCGGTGCGAGCTGCAGGGCGAGGACCTCGGTGTAGCGGGCGACGGTCTGCTTGGCCCATGCATAGGCGACTCCGCCGGTGTTACCCAGCGCCTCGGTGGTGCCTTTCATCATTCCGGCGGTGGAGCCGGTCAGGATGATCGAGGCGCCGGCCGTCAGGTGCGGGAGGCTGACCGCGACGGTGTTCATGACGCCGATGAGGTCGATGTCCGTGCCGTCGACGAACCCGCCGCACAGCGAGATGTCCTCCCACGGGCAGACGCCCGCGTTCCCGAGGACGATATCGAGGCGGCCGAATCGGGCGAGCCCCTGGTCGAGCGCGGCGCGCAACTGGGAGCGTTCCCGGACGTCCGCCTTGACCGCGACGATGCCGCGGCCGAGGGCCTCGACTTCCTTGACGGTCTGGGCGAGGTCCTCCGGCGTGGCGAGGGGGTAGGGAACGCTGGCGATCTGTTCGCAGAGATCGATCGCGACGATGTCGGCGCCCTCGCTGGCCAGGCGGAGTGCGTGGCTGCGGCCTTGGCCGCGGGCGGCTCCGGTGATGAAGGCGACCCTGCCGTCGAGCTTGCCCATGAGGACCCTTTCGGTTGTAGGTACACGAGGATCTGTGGTCTGCCGTCGCGGCACGACCGCCGTAGGGTGGTCGGCCTCCCGGCCCGGCCGGGGCGCGACGGCCGCGCCCTCGTTCGTCGCGGGAGACAAGGCAGGCAGTTCTTGGTCGTGCGGCGCAGGTGTCAGGGCCGACCTCCGGCCGGCCTCGTCGAGTGGTGGCCGCTGTCCCGGCGCCGTCCAAGGTTCAGGAGAAAGCTGTGGCGTCCGCTGCCCCTAGGCTTTTGCGTCGAACAGGACGGGCAGCGAGGTTGGGGAGCGGAATACCTGGCCGTGGATGTGGGGGTCGTCGCCGGCTGGGTCGAGGCGCAGGTCGGGCAGCCGGTCGAGCAGGGCGTTGACCGCGACGCGCATCTCGAGGCGGGCGAGGTGCATGCCGAGGCAGATGTGCACGCCGTGGCCGAACGCGATGTGCTGGTGGGAGGTGCGGAAGATGTCGAAGCGGTCCGGGTCGGGGTTGCGGTCGGCTTCCCGGTTGGCCGAGCCGAGCATCGGCATGACCGCGGAGCCCGCCGGGATCGCCACCCCGGACAGCTCGGTGTCCCGGGTCGCAACCCTCGTGATCAGCACCAGCGGAGGCTCCCACCGGATCGCTTCCTCGATGGCCTGAGGAATGAGCGACCGATCAGCACACACCGCGTCGAGCTGGTCGGGGTGGGACAGAAGTCCGAACAGCAGACTGCCCGTGGAGCGGTAGGTGGTCTCGACACCGGCGGGCAGCAGCAGGCGCAGGAACGAGAAGATCTCCTCGTCAGAGAGCCGTTCTCCGTCGATCTCGGCGACCGCGAGATCACTGATCAGGTCGTCGCGAGGTTCGTCGCGTCGGGCGGCGAGAATCGGGATGAAGTACTTCCGCAGCGCCTCGGAGGCGGCGAGGCCGCGTTCGCGGTTGGTGAGGATGCTTAGCAACGAGATCGACCAGCGCTGGAACTGCGGGTAGTCCTCGCGGGGCAGGCCGAGCAGGCTGGCGATGATCTGGCTCGGGTAGGGGAACGTGAACTGCGGGACGAGGTCGGCGCGTCCCTTGTCGGCGAACCGGTCGATGAGGTCGTTCGCGACGCGGTCGACGAGGTCGTTCTCGCGGCGGGCGATCGCCTTCTGGCTGAAGGCGCCGGCGACCAGTCCGCGGTGGCGGCGATGGGCCGGCTCGTCCATGCCAAGCATGACGTCCTTGCCCAGGGCATCGCCGAAGGCGTCGAGGATGATCGACGACGAGAAGGTCTCGTTGTCGCGCAGGACGCGGGCGACGTCGTCGTAGCGGTAGACGAAGAAGATCGGCTTGGCGTCGTCGTGCGGCATGTCGGACATGTCGAGGCGCTGGACGGGCTCGTCGCGCCACATCCGTGCCAGTTCCGGGTAGGGGTCCCGGACGTCGCCGGCGACGGCGTCGTCGAAGCTGCCGAAGTCCTCGAGGTCGTCGTAGAGCTGCATGCTGGGGGTCTCCTTAGCCGGCCGGATATGCGACGGACTTGATCTCGAGGTACTGGTCGAAACCGGCGTGGCCGTTCTGGCGGCCGACGCCGCTGGCCTTGTAGCCGCCGAACGGGACGTCCGCGCCGTAGGGAGCGCCGCCGTTGACTCCGATGAACCCGGCGCGCAGCTGGCGGGCGACCACCAGGGAGTGCTCGAGCGAGCCGGACATCACGTTGCCGGCGAGGCCGTAGACGCTGTCGTTGGCGATGCGGACGGCGTCCCGCTCGTCCTCGTAGGGGATGACCGCGAGGACGGGGCCGAAGATCTCTTCCTGGGCGATCGTCATCGTGTTGTCGACGTCGACGAACAGGGTTGGCCTGACGTAGAAGCCCCGGTCGGGGACGGCTGGCCCGTCCGCGGCGCCGACGAGGAGCTTCGCGCCCTCGTTGATGCCCCGCCGGATGTAGCCGCGGACGCGCTCGCGCTGCTTCGCCGAGATCACCGGGCCGCATAGTGTGCCGGGGTCCTGCGGGTCGCCGGGTACGACGCCCTCGTACATGCCGCGCAGCAGCTCGACGCCCTCGGCGTAGCGCGACCTGGGTAGCAGCATCCGGGTCGGGATGGCGCAGCCCTGGCCAGCGTGCATGCAGGGGGCGATGCCGATCAGGCAGGCCGCCGCGAGGTCGGCGTCCTCCAGGACGATGGTGGCCGACTTGCCGCCGAGTTCCAGGAACAGGCGCTTCATCGTCGCGGCGCCCTTTTCCATGATTCTCTTCCCCACGGCGGTGGAGCCGGTGAAGGAGATCAGGTCGACCTTCGGGCTGAGCGTGAGCTCCTCGCCGACGAGGTGGTCGGACGCCGTGACGACGTTGACCACGCCCGCGGGGATGTCGGTGTGCTCGGCGATGAGCCGGCCCAGGCGGGTGGCGGTGTACGGGGTGTCCGGCGCGGGTTTGAGCACGATGGTGTTCCCGGTCGCGAGCGCCTGGCCGAGCTTGTGGATCGCGATCTCGAACGGGAAGTTCCACGGCACGATCGCCCCGACCACTCCTACCGGCTCCCGCCAGACCATTCGCCTGCAGACCTGCCGGGTGAGATCGGAGTACGCCTCGCCGAGGTCGGTCTCCCAGGGGTAGGAGTCGATCAGTTTGGCGGGATAGGTGAGCGCGTCGGCCAGCGGGGCGTCCAGCTGCGGTCCGTGGGTGACCAGCCGTGGGCAGCCGGCCTCCAGGATCAGTTCCTCGCGCAGCTGTTCCTTTTCGGCTTCGAGGGCCGCCTGGAGCTGGAGGAGGCAGCGCTGCCGGAAGGAGTGGTTGGTGGACCAGTCGGTGTCGTCGAAGGCCCGGCGAGCCGCGTCGATGGCGCGGTGCATGTCCGCCTTCGACGCGTCGGCGACCTCGCCGATCGGCTGCTCGGTCGCCGGATTGATGTTGGCGAAGACTCCGGCGGCCCCGTCGACGAGCGCGCCGTCGATCAGCATCCGGGTCTCGAAGCCGACTGTCGGACTGTCAGCCATGGCGTTCGCTCTCGTCGGAGGGTGGGGTGACCGTGGCGAGCCGGTGGGGGTGGTCGCGCAGGCTGCCTGGCCGGGGCAGCCCGAGGGTCTTGCCTACGAGGGCTCGGAAGATCCGGTCGGGCATCAGGCGTTTGCCGGCGAGCAGCATGCGGGCGTCGTTGCCGACCGCGTGGCGGGTGAATGGAGCGCGGTCGCCCAGGGCCTTTGTGAGTCCCGGGGGGAAGTTCTCCGGGGGGCTGACGGAGCGCAGTACGCGTTCGCCGGCGCGCCCCAGACTGGCGTGGTGCTCGCTGTACGGCCCGTCCCTGTCGGCGTAGGTGAAGGTCTGTTCCAGCGAGGTGTTGAAGGTGCCGGCGACCAGGACGGTGACGCCGAGGCCGAAGGCGGCGATCTCCTCCGCGAGGGCCTCGGCCCACCGTTCGAGCGCTCCCTTGGAAGCGGAGTAGGCGCTGGTCGTGGGCATTCCGCGGACGCCGCCCGCGCTGGAGACCACGACGATGCGGCCACGCCCGGCGGCGCGCATGGCCGGCAGCAACTCCTGGGTGAGGCGGACCGGCCCGAGGACGTTGGTGGCGAAGATCTGCCGAAAGACGTCGGCTGGCATCTCCTCGACGCAGCCGACGACGATGAGGGCGGCGTTGTGCACGACGGCGTCGGGCGCCCCGACCGCCTTCTCGATCATTCGAGCGGCCTCGGAGATCGAGGTCGGGTCGTCGAGATCGAGACGGACCGGAGTCAGCCTGGGGTCATCCAGCGTCGCACCGGTGGCCTCCCGCAACCTGGCCATTCCCACGTCGGGTGCGCGCATCGCGGCCAGGACATGCCATCCCTGCCGGTACAGATGAGCGGCCGAGGCCAGTCCGAGGCCGCGGGACGCGCCGGTGATGACAACGCTGCGAGGCTGGGCCGGTGTCGATGGCTCAGCCATTCCCGCTCCCGCAACGGCCACCGTCCGCGGGTGCGGTCACGTCAGGGCGTCCGCTCTGTGCGCTCTCCCAGCCGGACCAGTTGCCCTCGAAGTAGGGCCCGGGCTGACCGGCCCCCTCGTAGAAGCCGTTGGGGTCGTAGACCTTCGCCTCGGGGTACGGCCACGGGCAGGCGACGGACGTGGCGGACTTCGTGGCGCGGATGACGGCGAACCCGGCGCCGTAGGCGAAGTAGGCGACGTTGAGGATCGCGAACATCACCACGAACGTGCCGAGCGCCGGCCGGCGAGCGAAGATCCGTATCCGCTGGGCGAGTTTCTCCGCCTTGGTGCGCCCGGTGTCGTCCCGGTACAGCAGGACACCCGCGGGGATCATCACCAGGGTGACCAGACCTGATTCCCACAGCAGCGGGAACTGGTAGGGCTTCCCCGCCCACAGGGACCCGAACGGGATCACCTGCGAGTAGATGTACAGCCCGGTGCGGACGCAGAAAACCTCAAGAATCGCGTCGTAGACGAACCCGATCACGAAGATCATGGCGCCCAGGGTGATGAGGGGGTGACGCCAGACGAACGACTCGGGCGAACGACCGGCCTGGATCTTCCGCAGAATCCAGATCGCGGGGAAGTACGGGCCCACGTAGAAGGTCAGATAGCCCATCACGATGAAGGGCTCGACCGTGGGCGACAGTGACGCCACGGGCCACGTCTCGGGCCAGTGCGTGAGCTGCGGGTTGTAGACCGCGTAGGGCGCCCAGTTCATGATCGGGTCCTGCCAGATGATGCATGTCGCGGCGATCAGCATCAGCAGGACCGGGTGCCTGGGGTAGCGCTGCCAGTAGAGCACCATCGCGACGACAACGGTGATGGCCGTCAGGGCGAGGCCAATCTCCTGCATGACGAGCCAATCGGACTTGCCGAACAGGAATCTGACCGGCCGTGGCGCCCCCACGACGTCGCGGTTGGCGATCCGGTTGGATTCCGCGCCTCGGCGGGCGTTGTAGAGCGCGACCATGACGCCGATGTTGAGCCCGAGGAGGATCAACGCCATCCACCACGGGGGCCGTCGTCGCACGATGGTGGGCGCATCGGTGTCAGCGAGTGGTGCGACTGTCCCGGTCATGATTACTCCTCGCCGAATCGGCCGATGAGCTGGGAGTTCGTGCCGTCCGGGTCGAGAGTCCGCGCCACCAGATAGCCGGCTCCCATCCAGCCGCGGCGGGTCCATTTCCCGAACGAGATGCGCGTGCCGGGAGCGCCGGCCGCGGCGGGGATCATCTTCACTCGCTCCAGCGCCTCCTTGACGCCTCGCGGCGTCAGCGGATGCGCATCGGAGAACGCTCGCAAAAGAACCGTCGCGAAGTCCCGGTTCATCACGGGAACGCAGTACTGGGGGCGCCGCGCGTAGGCCGCCTCGAACTGGTCGAGGAACCTCTGGCCGACAGGGTTGGCCTCGTCGTACTGGTCGACGCCGGTCCAGCCGAGGACCGCGTTCCACATCACCGGGCTGATCCACGCGTTCTGGAAGGCGGTGCCCATGTAACGGGGCGGGTCCCACCCGAGGGCGGCGAGCACGGGATTCACGTGGACCGCGCCGAACCCGAAGCCGCAGTGCACGATCGCCTGCACCTTGGCCGCGTGGAGCCGGCCTACCGCCTTCTCGATGTCCTGGGCGGTCTGCGCGATGGGCTCCTCGGCGACGATCCGGATACCGCGGTCGCGGCAGGCGATGCGGAAGCTGCCCAGGTAGCTCTGGCCGACCAGGGACTGCTCGACCAGTGCGCCGACCTCGGTGTGCCCCGCCTTGGCCAGCAGATCCGCCCAGAAGATGGGCTCGTCGGTCATCGACCCCTGCGGGAGGGCGAAGGTCCACTCCCCCAGCCAGTCCTCGGAGCCGGTGCAGCTGATCGCCGGGACGTGGAAGCGGGTCTCGATGGCCTCGCGGGTCGGGACGGCGTTGTCGGTGATGGCCGGGCCGAACACGGCGAGGCATCCCTCGTCGACGAGTTCGCCGTACGCGTCGATGACCGCTTTGATGCTCCCCTTCGGGAGGCCCTCGACCTCCCGGAAGACGATCTCGACCGGTCGGTCGAGGATTCCCTGCTTCAGGCCCTCGCTGAACACCAGCTCGAACGGCCTCATCAGGTCGTCCCGCATTTCCTGCGGGTACTGGTCCGGTAACCGGAAGTCGAACAGGTAGCCGAGTTTGATCGGCTCGGCCGTGCTTTCGTAGGACATGACGCTTCTCCTTAGCGGTCGACCTCGTGCCCGCGCGGCAGCCCCGTCTTTTGAGGACGGAGGTGACGTGGCGGGGCAGGTCGTGAGCAGATCGGCTGGTGATGTCAGCCGGCCGCGGGGGTCAGGCCTTGGCGGGGGCGAGATCCTCGCCGAGGTAGACGTCGATCAGTTGGGCGAGACCGGCGGTCAGCGACAGGTCGTCGGTGAGCGGGCCGGCGACGGCGGCGCGGGCGGCCGCGCGCGGTGTGAGTCCTTCGGCGATGAGCTGTCCGGCGGCGATGAGGACACGGGTGGACGCCACCTCACGTAGCCCCGGCGTTTCGAGGCGGCGGATCGCCTGGCCCAGCACCACGAGCTGGGAGGCCGTGTCGGGGGCGACGCCGGCCTCGGCCGCGACGACCTTCTCCTCGACATCGGGCGGCGGGAAGCCGAGCTCGATGGCCACCATGCGCTGGCGGGTCGAGTCCTTGAGATCCTTCAGGACGCTCTGGTAGCCGGGGTTGTAGGAGACGACGAGGCAGAAGCCGGGTGCGGCGTCGAGGGTCAGTCCGAGGCGGTCGATCGGGAGCTGGCGGCGGTGGTCGCCCAGCGGGTGGAGCACGACAGTGGTGTCCTGCCGGGCCTCGACGACCTCGTCGAGATAGCAGATGGCGCCCTCCCGCACCGCCCTGGTCAGCGGGCCGTCGACCCATTCGGTTTCGCCGCCGCGCAGCAGGAATCGCCCGACGAGATCGGCGGTCGTCAGGTCGTCGTGGCAGGCGACGGTGACCAGCGGCCGGTTCAGGTCATGCGCCATCGCCTGGACGAAGCGGGTCTTCCCGCAGCCCGTCGGTCCCTTGAGCAGGATGGCGAGGTTCTGGCGGTAGGCGGCCCTGAAGACCTGTTCCTCGTTGCCGACCGGCACGTAGTAGGGCCGACCTGCGTGCCCCATGTCGTACTCCCTTCGTCTGCGGTGGTTGGTGCGGTGCGCGGGTGACGGCTAGGACGCGCGGCGCCGGGACTCGGCCGAGCGCAGTGCCGAGCGGAACAGCGGCCCGACGACCTGGCTCATCTGTGCGAGGTCGGGAGCCGTCGCGTGCGCCGCGGGCCCGAACACCCGACGCAGCGCCGCCGCGTCCGTCCCCGCGCCGACGCTCAGGCAGACCACGCCGACGCCGCGCCGCCGGGCCTCGGCCAGCGCGTGCCGGGCATCGGCCTCGCCGTACTCGCGTTCGTAGCCGTGGTCGTAGGCGAAGCCGTCCGACAGCACGATCAGAAGCCGCCGCGACGTCCCGCCCCGGTCTTCCAACACGGACGCGCCATGCCGGATCGCCGCACCGAGCCGCGTGTATCCGCCGGGCACCAGGCCGGCCAGGGTCCGCAGGACCTGCGCGTCGAGCCCGTCATCGAACCGTTTGACCGGTTCCACGTGGACCGCCGACCGGCCCTGGGAATGGAAGGCGTAGAGCGCGACGCGGTCCCCGAGATCGTGCAGCGCGTTCACGAGGGCGGCGGCCGCCGCTCGTTGGTGTTCGTGCACCGACTCGCCGGTGGCGCTACGTTCGGCCGCCGAGCCCGAGCAGTCGAGCAGGACGAGGGCCGCGAGGTCACGGCGGCGACGGACACTGTCGACGTAGACCGCCTCGCCGGGCGCCGAACCAGCCACCAGCGCGACTCGGGTGTCGACCACGGCATCGATGTCCAGGTCGTCGCCCTGCGGCTGGCGGACGCGGCGGTCGAGGCCGACACCGAGGCGCGCCAGCGGCCGTCGCAGGGCGTGGCCGTTCGGCAGCGCGACCGCGGCATCCGGTTGGGAGCGTGGTGGCGGCTCGCGCACGGTGCACCAGTCCAGGCGGTAGGCCCGCTGGTGAACGTCCCACTCGGGATAGCTCCACCCCTGGCGGTGGACGGCGTAGGCGACGGAGGCCGGAACCGCGAGCGCGCTGGCCAGCGCCGCGTTGCGACCGCCTCGGTTGCCAGCGCGGGTCCGATGCGTCGGCGCGTCCGCGCCGGCCGGTCCACCGCCGGGCGAGCGGGCAGCGCCGAGCATCCGGCGCAGCAGGCGGCCGATCGGACCCCCGCCACCGACCGGGCTTGCCAGCAGATGCAGAACGGCCCCGGCCTCTTCGTCCTCCTTGAGCTCGGCGAGCTCTGCCGCGCGCCGCTGTCGCGCGGCGACGTCCTTGGTGGGTACGTCGGCCTCAACCCGCGCCTGCGACGCGAGCACCCGACGCGGATGGATGACACCGAAGATCTCGGGCGGGGCGTCGAGCGGCTGCCGGCCGCGGGCCATGGCCAGCGACGCGGACGCCGAAGCGCCACAGGAGGCGACCTTCCGGTCGATGAGCGCCCGTGCTAATCGAGGAAGCAGATCCTCGTTCGCCGCCAACGCCCGGTGGCCCTCGACGGCTAGGTACCGCTGCGCGAGGGCCGGGCGCCGGGCAAGCTCCCCCAGCACCACGGGTGCCAGGCTCCCCGCGGCCAGCAGCGACGCCTGGACGGCGAGCGCCTCAACCTGCGGGCCCAGGCCGGCACCGGCGTCGAGAAAGACCGTGGCACCGTCCGTCCACGCGCCCTCGCCGGCCTCAGCGGGCGCTACCCGCAGCGTCCGGCCGGAGATGGCCGAGGCGAGCAGGCTCAGGCCGCCCAGTTCCGTACCGCTCATGCCGTCCCACCCCGACGGCGACGCCAGGCGTCGAACTCGTCTACCCCCCGGGCTAGACCCGTGGTGGGCGCTGCGCCGTGGTCACGAACGTGGCTGGTGGCGAGGCTCCGGGCCAGGCGCCGCCCACACGCCGACGGGCGACACGTCTCGCGATCCCCGACCAACGCACGGCCGTCGATGACTGACACGACGAGCCTCCGTTCCGGTTGCCCACCCTTGGGTCGAATACTTGCTCCGCACCGTAGAGGCCGGGGTCGACCCCGTCAACCAGAAGCCAGAACCCTGCTCGACCGCACCAAGGATGCGCACATAGCAGTACTTTTGCTGCTGAGAGCCGGACAAGTTGACGCTCGGACGTGGCCGCCGGGCGCCGCCGACTGGCCGGCAGCTCGACGCCCAGGGTCGGTTGACCAAAAAGTTGCTCTGGCCGTAACGTCGGGCGGCATGGCCAGTCGGAACACGAGCGGAAGGGGCTCGTGGACTTCCCGTGTCCACCGGAGGTCGAACGGTTCCGGGCGGAGCTACGCGGGTGGCTCGCCGCGAAACCTCACCGCCGATGTCGTCGACGCCGGTCGCCGCGGGTCGGCGGCTGCTCGTGCCTTCGAGACGGTGCGGGCGGCACGGCGCCCGACGCAGGACGCCGTCGCCGTCGACGGCTGGGACGGCCCACCCGTCCGACCTGACCTTGCGACCACGGTCGGCGCCCTGGCCCAGAGCGCCCCTGGTCGAGCAGCGCGCGCCGCCGGCGCACCTGCCTCACAGAACTGAGAGGTACCGTGACCATCGAAGATCTGACGCCTGACAGCGCGTTGACGGCGGCCGTACGGGAACTCGCCGACCGCGCCGCCATCCTCGACTGCATGCACCGCTACGCCCGCGGCATGGACCGCCTCGACCGCGCGCTGGCACGCTCCGCCTACCACGACGACGGCATCGACGACCATGGAGCGTTCGTCGGAGCCGTCGAGGACTTCCTGGACTGGGCCTTCTCCTACCACGCCGACCAGGCCCGCCATCAGCACTACCTGGCAAACCACAGCGTCGAACTCGACGGCGACCGGGCCCACGCCGAGACCTACTACCTGTTCGTCGCGAGCTACCCCGACGCCGAAACACCGCTGACCATCGTCGGCGGCCGCTACGTCGACCGCCTCGAGCGGCGCGACGAACGATGGGGCATCGTCGCCCGGGTATGCCTCGTCGAATGGCAGACCACGCTGCCCGACCAGCTCACCAGCCAAGCGCTCGCGTTTCTGGCCCAGATCCAAACCGTCGCCCGCGACCACACCGACGCCTCCTACGACCGTCCCCTCGTCGTCAGCCGGTCCGCGCAGACCGCTTCCTAGCCGGCATCGCGGGCCTCGTGCCCGCGGGCCGTGACGATGCCGGGACCGTGTCCCCCACAGTGATGGCGCGGGCCTCGTGTCCGCGGGCCGGGATACGGCGCCGCGACTGATCCGCGACGGCCGTGCCGGGTGCCGGCGTTCCTCTTCAGTACCGTCGTCAGAAGTCGTCAAAGGAGAAGGCACGGTGTCGAACGACGGGGCGCGCAAGGCCGAGATCCTCGACGCGGCCGCGACGCTGTTCGCCTCGACCGGCGTGCGGACGGGGATCAAGGACATCGCCGACGCCTGCGGCATCCACCCGGGCAGCCTCTACCACCACTTCGAGTCCAAAGAAGCGATCATCGTCGCGCTGGTCGAGCGCTACCAGACCGACCTCGATACCGTCGCCCAGGCAGCCCTGGAAGACCTGCGACAGCCCGACGTGATCCCGCCAGCCAAGATCATCATCGCTCTCGGCGAGGCGATCGCGGCCTGCGCGGTACGCCATCGCGCCGCCCTGCTGCTCACGTTCTACGAGCCGCCAGCTCTCTTCAGCCAGGATCTGGTCGAGCTTGCCGCGCGTACGCCGACCCGGATACAGGCAGCCATGCTGGAGGCATTGCGTGCCGGCCGCCAGAGTGGCTACATCAGACCCGGAATCGATCTGGCGCTGCTCGCCGATCGGCTGTGTCAGAGCATGCTGCACATCGGCATAGGCGTCTCCCACGGCATCCCCGGCGGGAGCCGCATGGCAGAGATCAAATGCCGGATCCTGCTCGACGGCGTCGCGGTCGGTCCGCTGGAGGACGACGCGCTGGACCAGGCGCCCGCGTTCCTCGCGGCCAACAAGGTGATCGCGACCTGGGACGAAGACGACGCCGTCGACGAGCACGACCGCGAGGCCCTGATCCGGGCCGCCGCCCGTACCGAGTTCGGGCGCCGCGGCTACGAGGCCACCACTGTCCGGGACATCGCCGCAGCGGCCAACCTCAGCATGGGCGGCGTCTACCGCATCATCGAGTCGAAGGAACGCCTCCTCGTCTCGATCATGTCCTCCTATGTAGCCACGATCACCGCCGGCTGGCGGGCGATACTGCGGTCCCCGTCGAGCGCCGTCGAGAAGCTCGACGCCCTCATGTGGTTCGACATCAACCTGATGAACCGCTTCAGCGACGAATTCAAGATCCAGTACGCGGGACTTCGGGAGGCTCCCCCCGACAGCCCCGATCTGACGTGGACCTTCCCGACCCAGCTACGGCAGGTGAAGTCGCTACTGGCCGAGGGTGCGGGCTCCGGCGAACTCCACCTTGCGGGCGCGTCCGCGGACATCCGAGCGCGATGCATGTTCAGCGTGATCTGGATGCCGCAGAACATCGTGTACAGCGCCGGCCCGCGCGCCGCGCTCGCGTTGTCACGCGGCACCGTCCTACGCGGCGCGAGCGAACGCCTCCAGACCGGCCGCGAACCCGCCAGCCACGTCCAGGGCTGATACTCGGGCAGGCCTGGGAGCGACCCCGCCTCCGGGACGGGCGTCTACGGAACAGTTCCCACGGGCAGAGCGAGTTTGGTGATTGCCTGCACGCAGGTCGCGATGATCTCGTCGAAGCAGTCGACGGGCGAGGGCCGAGCCTCTGTGAAGTAGATGTGGTCCGGTGAACGCTGCACCGCGGCCGATTCGAGGGCACAGGCGCAGTCCGCAGCCCGGTGATCGGTCCGTCCGCGGGCTCGGCGGAGATCCCGCGGACGGACGGTGGGGCGCGGCCAGGCTCAGTTCCCGATCGGCGTGTTGCCGGACACGTCGTAGGCGGCTGGATCCCCGTGCTTGTCAAGGGTCGCTACCAGCCCGCCGCGTAGGCAGACCGCGGGGGTTTCCGGATAGGCCTTGCCGTTGCATCGGAATCGCAGCCCGCCCGCGCCGGGAAGTTCCTGTTCCGGCATTGATCTGATGGCGGCGGCGACGGATTGTGGAGTGATGTCGCCCGAGATGTGGCCGACGGCGGTCTGGAAGCCGGCGAGGACGGTGAACATGGCAAGGCCGTCCGCGATGCTAGGGTCGATGTTCTTGCCGTATGTGTCAACCACGGTCTTGTAAAGGCGGTTGGAGGGATTGTCGGTCCCGATCGGCGAGTAGCTGCTGATGATGACGCCGTCGAGGGTCTCGGCGGACACGGCCGTGCGGGTCGCGTCGGTGATGCACTGCGAGACGGCGGTGATCGTCCCGGTGTATCCGGTCGCGCGCAGGCCGTTCATCGCGCTGATGCAGAACGCGTCGTTCCCGGCGATGAAGACGACGCCGGGGTTACGGGAAACGACGTTCTGCATCTGTGGGGTCATGTCGGCGGTGCCGGGGGGGACCGTGACGAGACTGAAGTCGATCCCGGCTTTCTTGAACAGTGGCGGGGCGATGGTGGTCTGGGAGGCGAGGGCGGCCGGGACGTCGATGACGATGGACGTCACCTTGTCCGCGTGTTCCCGCTTGGCGATCTGTAGTGGCAGGTCGACGACGGGGAAGAGGGGGTCGGCGAGGACGAAGGTGGACTCGCTGTCGGTCAGGAGGGCCTCGTCGCCCGTGCCGTAGAGCATGACGGGGATCTTGGCCGCCGCGAGCGGTGTCCAGATGCTTTGGACGACTGCCGTGGTGCCGATGAGGACGGCGACGACGTTTTCCTCGATCATGCGGTTTCCGCAGTCGGTGCCTTTGGCGGGGTCCAGCTGAGTGGTGCACTCGACCAGCTTGATCGGCCGTCCCGAGAGTCCGGAGCGGTGTTCGTTGAGGTACTTGACCCCAGCCTGGGCTGCCCTGTTCTGAATGGTTTCGTCGCCGATGGCGGTCTTGCCTTCGGTGACGACTCCGATCCGAATGGGTTCGCCGGTCGCCATGGCTGTTGGGCCGAGCACCGCGGTGGTGTCCGCGCCGCTGGTGGTTGCGGCGTTGTCCGGTTTTTCGGTACCGCCGCCGCCGCAGCCGGCGGCGAGGAGGAGGGTTGCGGTCAACGCGGCCAGGGTGGGTAAGTAGGTGCCGGTCGCCGGCCGTCCCCGCAGGTGCGCGGATCGGCCGGCCGGGATCTTCGGAAGCCGCATCTGTCTCTCCAATTCATGGTCGCCATGAGGTTGTCCTGGTGGACCCGCTCAGGCGGATGTGCGGAACAGGACGGGCAGGCAGTCAGGCAGGTCGGGCAGCCGGTCGAGCAGCGCGTTGACCCCGACGCGCATCTCGAGACGAATGAGGTGCATGCCGAGGCAGATGTGCACGGCGTGATCGAAGCGGAGCCCGCCGGGATCGCCACTCCCGACCGCTCCGTGTCCCGGGCCGCGACCCTGGTGATCGATACGAGCGGAACAAGAGACCGGTCAGCACGCACCGCGTCCGCGGCCGCCGCATCCCCCCGATGCGATGCGTCGGCGCGTCCGTGCCCGACGGTGCTCCTGGCGGCACGCCTCGCGAGCCGCGGCCATCGCGTGCGTGTCGACGACTGACACGGCGAGCCTCCGTCCCGGCCGCTCAGGCATCTGGCCGAATAGTTGTTCCGCACCGTAGAGTCGGACGACGCCGCCGTCAACCACAAGCCAACCCGCCCCCGCCAACGGCCTAGCCAGGCCAGGACCTGCATCTATTCTCGGTGACACAGGCCTTTCCCGGCCCACACCCGGGTCTAGGCACACCGCCAACCGGCCGTCCGCGCGCCAGCAGGCCAAGGTTGACCGAATAGTCGTTCCGGCCGTATGGTCCGGCCGGCGTGCTCAGCCGGAGCAGGCACGGAAAGGGGGAACGTGGACTTCTCGTTTCCACCGGAGGTCGAGCGGTTCCGGACCGAACTACGCGGATGGCTCACCGCGAACCTCACTGACGACACCATCCACGCCGCCCGGCGCGGAACAGCCGACCCACACGCCTTCGAGACAGTCCGGGTGTGGAACCGTGCCCTCGCGGACGCGGGCTGGGCCACCGTCGCCTGGCCACCGCAGTACGGCGGCCGCGGAGCAACCGCGCTCGAGCAGCTCGTGTACGCCGAGGAGACCATCCGCGCGCGCGCACCGCTGCCGGTCAACGTCATCGGGCTGAACAACATCGCGCCGGCGATCATGCAGTACGGAACCGAGTCCCAGAAACACGCGCTGCTGCCCCGGATGGCGCGCGCGGACGACATCTGGTGCCAGGGGATGTCGGAGCCTGAGGCAGGCTCCGATCTCGCCTCCCTGCGCACCCGCGCGGTGCGCGACGGCGACAGTTTCGTCGTCACCGGCCAGAAGACCTGGACCTCGCTCGGCCACCACGCCGACTGGTGCCAGCTGTACGTGCGCACCGACCCGGACGCCCCGAAGCACCGGGGCATCTCCTGCCTGGTCGTCCGCATGGACCTTCCCGGTATCGAGGCCCGGCCGCTGGTCGCGCTGAACGGCGACGCGGACTTCGCCGAGGTGTTCTTCGACGAGGTGCGGGTGCCCGCCGACGCGCTGCTCGGTCCCCTGAACGGCGGCTGGCAGGTCGCCACCACCACGCTGAGCCACGAACGCGCCGGCGCCGCGCGCCTCTACGCCGAGCAGCGGTTACGACTGGAGGAGCTGGTGACGGACCTCGCCAAGACAGAGGTGGATGGCCGGCACGCTCTCGACGATCCCGTGACCCTGCGCCGCCTCGGCGAGCTCGCCGTGCGGGTCGACTACCTCGAGCTGCTCTGCAAGCGCTCGATATCGGCGAGCCTCGCGGGTGCCGACGGCTTCGCCTCCGCCAGCCTCGCCAAGACGGTCTGGGGCGAGCTCGGGCAGGACATCGCGGCGCTGGGTTTCGACCTGCTGGGCGCCGACGGCGCCGACGGCCGGTGGGCACAGTTCCGTCTCACGTCCCGTGCGCTGACCATCGCGGGCGGCACGACGCAGGTCAACAAGAACATCACCGCCGGGCGCGTCCTCGGGCTGCCGCGGCGATGAACCTCGAACCGACGGAAGAACAGCTGTCGCTGCGAGCGACGGTGCGCCGTTTCCTCCAGGAGAAGGCGAGCGTCGCCGACCACGTACGCCCCCTGCTCGACGACCCGACCGGCATGACCGACGCCGGGTGGCTCGCGCTCGCGGAGCTCGGCACCACCGGGCTGCTCGTCCCCGCCGACCACGGCGGCGCCGGCATGACGATGGTCGAGGCCGGTGTGGTCCTCGATGAACTGGGCGCCGGGCTGCACCCGGGGCCGTGGCTGTCGAGCGCGGTCGCCGCGACCCGCGCGCTCACCCGGGTGCCCACCGCCGGCGAGACCGGCAAGCTCCTCGCGGGCATCGCCGACGGTTCGACCATCGCGACCGTCGGCCCCCTGGAGCCCGCCGCGCCTCGGCCCGCGGCCACGGCCACGGCCGACGGTGATGCTGTCACGCTGCGGGGCGAGATCGCCCAGATCGCGGACGCCGCGGCCGCCGACGTCCTTCTCGTCCTGGCCAGCGACGACGACGGCACCGGGCTGTATGCCGTGGACACCTCGTCTCCGTATGTCGCCGTGACACCGCGACGGTCGATCGACCAGACCCGCAAGGTGTTCCGGGTAACGCTCCACGACGCTCCCGCCCGCCGCCTCGGCCCCGCGCCCGCCGAGGCGATCCAGGCCCTCGTCGATGACGTGCTGGTCGCGTCGGCGGCCGACGCGCTGGGCGCGGCCCGCGCCCTGCTGGACCTGACGGTCGCCCACGCCAAGGTGCGCCGGCAGTTCGGCCAGCCGGTCGGAGCCTTCCAGGCCGTAGCCCACCTGTGTGTCGACATGTACGAGACCGTCGAGCTGGCCCGCGGCGGCGTCCTGCACGCGCTGTGGGCGGCGGACGCCGCGACGCCCGCACAGCGCCACCGGGCGGCGCTGCGCGCGAAGGCGTTCGCCGGGCGCCTCGCCACCGTGGGCGACACGGCCATCCAGGTGTTCGGCGGCCTTGGCTACACCTGGGAGCACGACAGCCACCTCTACCTCAAGCGCCTGCTGAGCTGGAGCGCACTTCTCGGCGGACCCGACAGCTACCTGCGAGAAGTCGGCTCGCAGCTCGTCCACGAGCTCAACCCGCAAGGAGCAGACCATGAACATCAATGACCTGATTCTCGTCTCGGTGGACGACCACGTCGTGGAGCCACCCGACATGTTCGACGGCCACATTCCCGCGAAGTACGCCGACCAGGCGCCGAAGGTCATCACCCGGGACGACGGCACCGACGCCTGGGTGTTCGAGGGACAGAAGGCGACGAACGTCGGCCTGAACGCGGTCGCGGGCCGACCCCCCGACGAGTACGGCGCCGAGCCCACGAAGTTCAGCGAGATACGCCCCGGGTGCTTCGACATCCACGAACGCGTGCGCGACATGAACGCCAATGGGGTCGCCGCCTCGATGAACTTCCCCTCCTACCCACAGTTCTGCGGCCAGTACTTCGCGCGCGCCCAGGACAAGGACCTCGCGCTCGCCGTCCTGCGGGCATACAACGACTGGCACATCGACGAGTGGTGCGGCACCTACCCGGGCCGGATGATCCCGCTGGCCCTGCCGCCAATCTGGGACCCGGCGTTGATGGCCGACGAGGTCCGCCGCGTCGCCGCCAAGGGCTGCCACGCGGTCACCTTCTCCGAGAACCCGGAAAAGCTCGGCTACCCGTCGCTGCACAACGAGCACTGGGACCCGTTCTGGCAGGCCTGCTCGGAGCAGAACACCGTCGTCTGCCTGCACATCGGCTCCTCCTCCCAGGTCGTCATCACCTCCCTCGACGCCCCCGTCGACACGATGATCACCCTGCAGCCGATGAGCATCGTGCAGGCCGCCGCCGACCTGGTCTGGTCACCGATGCTGAGGAAGTTCCCCGACCTGACCCTGGCGCTGTCCGAGGGCGGCATCGGCTGGATTCCCTACTTCCTCGAGCGCGTCGATCGCGTCTACAAACAGCACCGGGCCTGGACCCACCAGGACTTCGGCGACAAGCTCCCTAGCGAGCTGTTCCTCGAACGCATCGTCACCTGCTTCATCGACGACGAGTTCGGCATCGAGAGCCGAAGCAAACTCAACCTCGACATGATCACCTGGGAGTGCGACTACCCGCACTCCGACTCGACCTGGCCACTCGGACCAGAATCCATCAACCACTACCTCGACGGACTACCCGACCAGGACATCGCGAAGATCACACACGAGAACGCGCTGCGCCTGTTCTCCTTCGACCTTTTCGGGCAGCTACCCAGGCAGCGGGCCACCGTCGGCGCGCTGCGGGGCCAGGCACTCGACGTCGACCTCGGCTACCGCTCCTCCGCCCGCCTCAAGAAGCACGGCACCGCGCCCGTAAGCGTGCTCGACCTCGCCCAGCGACTCCCCACCTCGCACTGACTCCGACGGCCATGAACATCGAGTACCTGCTCACCGCGACCCGATCGGCGCGCAAGTCCATCGACCTCGACGCGCCGGTCGACTCCCGCGACATCCGCGACTGCCTACGCGTCGCCTTCCAGGCACCCAATGGTTCCAACCAGCAGTCCTGGCGCTGGCTGGTCGTCGCCGATCCCGTCATCCGGACACGGATCGCCGCGCTGTACCGAGACGCCTACCTGCAGCTGACCGGCGGCCAACTCGTGGCGGACATGCTCGAGGGCAAGACCCCGTTCGGCCGCTTGATGTCCTCGACCGAGTGGCTGGTCGAGAACCTGGCGAAGGTCCCGCTCCTGGTGATCCCGTGCTACGAGCCCTACCTGACACGGACCGAAGGGGGCGACTCCTTCTACCAGGCGACGCTGTACGGCTCGATCTTCCCTGCGGTGTGGAACTTCCAGCTCGCACTGCACACCCGTGGCTACGGCACCTGCGTCACGACGCTCCACCTCCACCGTGAGAAGGAGATCCGAGACCTGCTCGGCATTCCCGAAAGCTACGTACAGGGCTGCCTGCTGCCGGTGGGCCGGCTGCGGGCCGGACACACCTTCCGCCCGGCGGGGCGACGCCCACTCGAGGAGGTCATCGCCGTCGACAGCTGGGACGGCCCGCCCGTCTGATCCCGGTCCACACCGACCGCCTCCTGACCGCCTGCCGGGACTCGCGTCCGCACGTGAACGCGGCGCGGGCTGATCCGCGAGGTCCGTGCCGGGGTCTCGGCGTCCCCTTCAGTACCGTCGCTGTCAGGAGTCGTCAGGAGTCGCCAAAGGAGCAGAGCGGTGTCGAAGGACGGGGCGCGTAAGGCCGAGATCCTCGACGCGGCCGCGACGCTATTCGCCTCGACCGGTGTGCGGACGACGCTCAAGGACATCGCCGACGCCTGCGGAATCCTCCAGAGCAGCCTCTACCACCACTTCGAGTCCAAAGACGCGATCATCGTCGAGCTGGTCCGGCGCTACCAGACCGAGCTCGACGACGTCGCCCACACAGCCCTGGACGAACTGCGGCGGTCGAACGCACGACCGGCTGCCAAGATCATCTTGGCGCTCGGCGAGGCGATCGCGTCGTGCGCGGTACGGCATCGGGCCGCATTGCTGCTCACGCTGTACGAACCGCCAGCTGGGTCCAGCCAGGAGCTGGTCCAGCTCGCCGCGCGGACACCGACACTGATCCAGACCGCGATGCTCGAGGCTCTGCGCGCGGGCTGGGAGAGCGGCTACCTCAGGCCTGGTGTCGATCTGGCGCTGCTGGCCGACCGGCTGTGCCAGAGCATGCTTCATGTCGGCGTCGGTGTCTCTCACCGCAGCGCCGGCGGGGATCGCATGGCAGCCATCAAGTGCCGGATCCTGCTCGACGGCATCGCGGCCAGCCCGCCCGAAGACGACGCCCTGGAGCAGGCACCTGCCTTCCTCGCGGTCAACAAGGTGGTCGCGGCCTGGGACGAGGACACCAGCGTCGACGAGTACGACCGCGAGGCCCTGATCCACGCGACCGCCCGTACCGAGTTCGGGCGCCGCGGCTACGAGGCCACCACCGTCCGGGACATCGCCGCGGCTGCCAACCTCAGCACCGGCAGCGTCTACCGCGTCGTCGAGTCCAAGGAGCGCCTGCTCGTCTCGATCATGGCCTCGTACGTCGCGAACATAACCGCCGGCTGGCGTGCGGTGCTCCGGTCCCCCTCGACAGCACTTGAGAAGCTCGACGCCCTCATGTGGTTCGACATCAACCTCATGGACCGGTTCAGCGACGAATTCAAGATCCAGTACGCCGGGATCCGCCAGGCTCCACCCGACAGTCCCGACCTGACCTGGACGTTCCCGACCCAGCTACGGCAGGTGAAGACCCTACTGGCCGAGGGCACCCAGGCCGGCGACCTCCACATCGAGGGAGCGTCCGCGGACATGCGAGCGCGGTGCCTGTTCAGTCTGATCTGGATACCACAGAACATCCTGCACAGCGCCGGCCCCCGCGCCGCGCTCGCGCTGTCACGCGACACCGTCCTACGCGGCGCAAGCGACCATTCCACGGCGAACCGCCAGCCCCTCGACCAGGCCCGAAGCGGACAATGACTCCACGCTGAACCTCCCCAAACGGCCGACTTGGAGACATATAGCTGCCAACCCTGAAGTTCAGGGCTTGGCCGACGGCCCTTGGACAGCGCTGACGGTGGGCAGGTCCACTGGGCTGCGTCGCTGCCGGGGCGTCACGTTCGCAGCAGCGGGGACGTGTGTGGGGTTCCAGAACTCGGTCACCCGCGTTGAGCTGGGCTTTTTTGCGGCTCGTTCATAGTTGTTGATCAAGACGCCGAGGACTGGCCGGCGCTTGATCCGTTCTTTGGGCGCGTCGGCGAGGGGGCAGTCGGGCCGCGGTGGCTGTGGGGTGCCAGAAGTCGGCCTGAGCCCGTGACCTGGGCCGGCACGGCGGGATGGGCGTCGGCATGATGGTCGACCATGGCCGTACGCCTGCTCTATCTGATCTTCGTGCGCGTCTGTGGTTGGCTGGTGCTGCTTGGCCGTTCGTCGGCATCCAAGGACATCGAGCTACTCATCCTTCGGCACGAGGTCGTGGTGCTACGGCGTACCCAGCCCAAGCCACGGTGGGACTGGGCCGACCGGGCCCTGCTCGCCGCGCTGATCCGGCTCCTACCGAGAAGGCTTCGACTGCACCGGATCGTCACGCTCGGCACCGTTCTACGGTGGCACCGACGCCTGGTCACCCGGAAGTGGACCTACCCCCACCGGACCGGACGACCGCCGGTCAGGCCGGAGATCGCCGCGCTGATCGAACGACTCGCGACCGAGAACAGGACCTGGGGGTACAGAAGGATTCAGGGCGAACTGCTCAAGCTCGGTCACCGGGTTGGGGCGTCCACGATTCGCCGGGTCCTGAAGACCTTGGGGCTCCCTCCCGCGCCGGAACGACAGACCGACACGACCTGGCGGCAGTTCCTGCATGCCCAGGCCTCGACGAGGCTGGCCGTCGACTTTTTCCACGTCGACTGCGCCGTGACGCTGCGCCGCCTGTACTGCTTGTTCGTCATGGAAGTCGGTACCCGCTACGTCCACCTCGTCGGCGTCACCGCGCACCCGGACGGGCTGTGGACCACCCAGCAGATCGCAACCTCCTGATGGACCTGGGGGACCGGGCGGCCGACTTCCGCTTCCTGGTCCGCGACCGCGCCGGGCAGTTCACCGCCTCGTTCGACGCGGTCCTCGCCGACGCGGGTATCACCGCGGTCAAGATCCCACCGCGAGCTCCACGGGCAAACGCCTACGCGGAACGGTTCGTCCGCACCACCCGGGCCGAGGCCACCGACCGCATGCTGATCTTCAACGAGAGGCACCTGCGGGCCGTCCTGACCGAATATGCGAGCCACTACAACGGACGACGACCCCACCGCAGCCGTGATCTCAAGCCGCCACGGCCCGATCACCCCATCGCCGACCTCACCACCGAACGGATCAAGCGCCGACCCGTCCTCGGCGGCTTGATCAGCGAATACGAACGAGCTGCATAAAAGCCCAGATCAGCGCAGGTGGCCGAGTTCTGAACCCCACAGTCCAGGGCGACGGACCGACGACCAGCTACGCCTACGGCGAGGCGACGGCCGCAGCGGTCCAAGTGGGCATGCACCCCGCCAGGCAACCTGATGCCATATCCGCTGAACAATAAAACTGAATGCGCGACAGTCGCGAGCCAAGAGTGTGCACGGAGAATAGTTTCCCGCTACCCCATCACTCAATTTGACAGCTCTCTCGCTATAATTGCCCCCGTTGCTCCGCGGTCCAAAAGGGAGATGCTGTGCGCGAGGTCGAGGTCAAGTATTCCGTGGAGAACGCCGAAGCGCTGCTCGCCGCTCTCAGAGTCCGGGGCATCCACCTCGGCGCGGCGGTATACCAGGATGACCAGGCCTATGCCCCATCGGGTTGGTCGTTCGGCGACAGCAAGATCGGGGTGTCTTTCCTGCGGCTGCGCACGGTGGACGGCCGCCACTGGTTCGCGCTCAAGCAGCCTGGCACGAATGCGCAAGACTGCCTTGAGTACGAGACGGAGGTCGTGAACCGTCAGCAGATGCACGAGGCAATCCTGCATATGGGTTATCGGGCCACAGTGCGTGTCGCGAAGTCCCGGCGGACCGGCCGGCATGGCGACACGACACTGTGCCTGGATGAGGTCGAAGGCGTAGGGACCTTCCTGGAGCTGGAACGGATGATGCCGGACGACCAGCCGGCCACGGTCGTCCAGGACGAGCTGGCAGCGTTCGTCACGTCCTTGGGGATCGAGGCAGTGCGCACCGCAGAGACATACGACTCCCTGGTACGGGCTACCCAGGACAGAGCGGTGCAGGTGCCGGCCAGCAGGGACAGCACCGACGCCGCCGACACCATGGCCACGTCGTCGCCCGGCTGAGTCCCGATGTCGTGCACCAGAAGGCCGTGGCCGGTGCCTCCGAGTTCGGCAGCGACGGTGCGGTAGCGCCAGGGCGGCTGTGACGGTGCTCTTGGCTACGCCTCTGGGTCCGTCGACGGCGAGAAAAAGCCCCGGCTCATCGGAGGATGCTGGAGCGGGCGTGCTGGTCGCGGGACAGCGTCACCAGGGCGGCCCGTACCTCGTCCACGGAGGCCTCGCCGAACTGGATGTTGACCGAGAAGTTGAACTCGTCCCGGCCGCGCATCGCTTCGTCGAGACCGCCTTCGGTGAGGTCCACGGCGGTGTAGGCCAGCAGCTGCGCGGGCTCGTAGCGTCCTGTGGCGAGGAGGCGGTCCCACTCCGGCGTGCCGGGATACGGACGGAACTCGAACGTGGAGGCCCGGAAGTCTCCCGGATTGCGGTCAGCCTCCTCCCACAGCTCCCGGACGTGGTGGACAGTGGCGGCCAGCTCCTCCCGGCTCTCGGTGGGGAAGCCGAGGATGAAGTAGCCCTTGACGTTGATCCCGCGCTCGGTGAGGCGTCGGATCACGGAGCGAGTCATCTCCGGGCTGATCCGCTTGCCCATGTACCTGAGCAGCCGTTCGCTGCCGGACTCGACGCCAAGGGCGACTTCCCGCAGGCCGTTGGCGGCGAGTAGGTCGAGAAGGGCGTCGTCGGCCCGATGCAGGACGTTGATCCGGCCGGTGGCATCCCAGACGAAGCGGTCACCGAGGCGGGCGGCGGTGAAGGCGCCCATGCACTCGCGGATGAACCGCTCATATCCGAGGAAGAGGTCGTCGACGAAGCGGAATGCGGTCACGCCGTGGGCGGCGTGGAGCGCCTCGATCTCGGCGATGATTCCGGCGGGCGTGCGGGTGCGGATGGTGATGTCCGGGTTGGCGCTGACGGCAGCGCCGCAGAAGGAGCAGTCATACGGGCAGCCTCGGGCGCCGACCATGTTGGCCTCCACCCTGCCGTCCGGGGCCGGGTAGGGGTCGTTGACCAGGAAGCGACGGTCGACGAAAGGCAGACGGTCCACGTCCGGGGCGAGATGGTGGCCGGCTCCGGGACCGCCGCCGGTGACGGGTCTGCGCAGGATGGGATCGAGCCACATCACGCCGGGTAGGTCCGCACGCGACCGTCTGTCTCGAAGCAATTCCGCTACGCGCGTCTCGCCTTCGCCGAGTACCAGGGCCTCCAGCGCCGCGAAGCGTGGGTCGGTGATGATGGCATCGGGCATAGCCTTTGCCTGGTGGCCGCCGACCATGACCATGATGCCGGAATCGAGGCCGGCAGCGATCTGGGCGCTTACCTCGTAGGTGGGGGCGAGCAGGTTGAAGCCGGCCCAGCGTGGACCGAGGCGGTTGACGAGGTGGTACGTCTCTTTGATGCCGAGGCCCATGGCTTCGGCATCGAGAACGCCGACATTGAATCCTTGAGCTGCCGCGTAGGTCGCGATGTAGGCCATACCCAGAACCGGCAGGGTGAAGTCGTTCACCCGGGGTCGGTGGCTGTAGTCACGTAGCGGGGCGTTGACGAACAGGGCGTCGAGTGGACGGTTCAGGTCGGCGCCCAGGACGGCGCCGTCATCCGATGTCTCCATGTTGCGATCCCCAGGCGAGGGTGAGGAGGGTAAGAGAGGAAAGGTGCTCGCCGGCCAGGTGGCGCCACTGGGCGCCGAACGCACGCTCGTTGTGGAACCAGAAGTGTGACGGAGCAGCGCGCCCGACCCAGGTGCGTACGGCCAGGTCGGCGTAGGGGTACAGGTCCCAGCGATTCGTGTAGTCCGCGACCGCGGCTCCGGCAGTCCACGGTCCGACACGGCGAACACTCTGCAATTCGTCGACCAGTTCCGATGAGGAAAGACGGGCCCAGTCGTCGCCGTGGGTGACGTACGCGGCGGCCGCGGATCGCAACACAGGTCGTTTGAAGGCCAGGCCCATCTTGGAGAACTGTTCGTCGTCCAGCTCGAGGATCTTCTCGGCCGTGGGGAACAGGGCGTAAGAGTTGCCGTCAGGCAACGTCACCTGCCGACCATGGATTGTGCACAGCGCGCGGAAGAGTGCCTTGGATTGGGCCGCTCGGATGACCTGGCGCATGATGGCGGTCCCGAGTGCTTCCCACAGGGAGGGATTGCGTAGGCGTCCCACCTGGCCGAGTCCCGTGAGTTCCTTGGCCAGCTCGGGCACGTCTGTGGCGGCGCCCTCCGGCAGGGTGAAGACGTCCCCGGCCGGTTCCGTCTCGTCGCCGTCGAGCGCGGTGAGCACGAGGGCTCCGTGCTCCACCTCGGCCAGAGCGGCGCCGCTGGGCAGCAGGCACACGCGGTGTGCACCCTTCTCCGTGGGCAGCCAGGCGGGGTGCTCGATCATCCAGCGGTCTGCGGATAGCGGCATGAGAAAGGCTCCGAGTGGAAGATTCATACGGTAGACGAGAGATGGCTATTTTCTCATGATGGCTCTCCATAGGAAGACCCGGTGTCCGGGCAGCGCCGCCCGGCAGCCTCTCCGCAATATCGTTAGATCATCGACATGGCGCGCGTGTCATGGCCGGGTCAATATCACCCGGGCGAAGATCTGCGGTGTCAGTGTCCCGACGACGGCCGCCAGGATCTCCCGTTCAGAAGCTGAGCCGTCTGCCGGACCGAAGGCCAGCACGACGCCGACGTCTCCAAATCCACCTATGAAAACCGAGTCACTTGGCAGGTCCGCTATTTGCGCCGCCAGATGGGCCGCTTCTATTCCCGGTGACACCTTCACCGTCGCCACCGGTCCCGACCTGACGTCGGTCCCCCGCCCGGTCACGCGTTCACCACCCCGCGCCGTAGTTCTTCGGTTCCGGTCGGGCCGCCGTCAGGGTCGGCCTCGGCGAAAGCGGCCTTCTCGGCGTCGCGATGACTGTGGCCGTCGTCGCGATAGAGCCTGACCCACGTGAGTGCCGGGCCATCGCCGTGGTCGACGAGCGCGAGTGTCCGCGGTCCAAGCTGGCGCCGCACGCGACACCTACCGGGTGATGTCGCGGGCGGTCTTATGTCCACAGCTGCCTCCATCCGCCAGGCCGTTGGCTGACACCCGAGGCCGAGAAGTTTGCCTGGCTCGACCCCGGGCGCCTGGCCCAAGCGTGCGCGGGTCACAGGGAGCTGGCCATGCCGAGCCACGTATGACGCCCATACATGACGGCGCTGGAATCCCACTCACCGTAATCAGCGAGGTTTACACTGCCGGCCAAGCACACCCAGACGACCACAATTAGGAGCAGGTCAGGCGAGATATGGACGCCGCACCCGGCCGGTACTGCCACTCCTGCGGAGGCCGTCTGGCACGCGACAACGCTGGCTCCCGTTGTGCCCGCTGCCTGCACCGCGGCCGTTTGGAACAGGACGAGGCGCCGGAGCTCCCGGACGAGTTCTGGCACACCGATCAACTCCGCGACGCCTTTGCTGCCCAGCACATCGGGCTGGTGTCTGTGGCGTACCGCATGAACCCTCACCACCGCAGACTCATCAGTCAGGAACGGCTTGGTCGGTGGCTCGGCCTGACCCAGGCTCAGGTGAGTCGGATCGAAAGCGGCCCGCCGGTCCGGGACCTTGACCGGCTGACGCACTGGGCCCGGATGCTGCGGTTACCGCCTCACCTCCTGTGGTTCGACCTTCCTGGACAACCACGACTGCGACCAGCACCCGTCGCAACGCGGCGGGAGGTCCCCTCACGCGTCGAGCCGTCGACGTCGGTATTCGCCTCGGGTGGAACGCTGGAGACGATCCGGTCGGCGGCGCTGGCCTTCCGCTCCGCCGACCGGCAGCTCGGAGGCGGCCGGCTGTACCCCGTCGTGGTCAGGTTCATCCAGACCGAGGTCGCCCCGCAGCTCGTTGGCCATGCGTATCCGCCGTCGGCTGTCTTCTCTGCGGCGGCCTCGCTGGCCGACATGGCCGGGTGGCTTGCCCACGACGACAACCGAGGCGACCTCGCGGCCCAGCACTTCGTCCAGGCCCTCGGCCTGGCGACCGCGGCCGGCGACCAAGCGCTGAGCGCTCAGACGCTCGTCAGCCAGAGTCACCTAGCCTTGGAGAATGACCATCCTCGCGAAGCCGTCCGATTGGCCGACGCGGGCCTCGCGCTGGTGCCGGATGACCAACAGTGCGGGGAGCTACGTAGCCGGCTGCACGCGATGAAGGCCCGGGGGAACGCGCTTGTAGGCGCGTCGTCCGAGTGCCTGGCCGCGCTGTGGAACGCCGAGCAGGAGTTGAACCGTGCGACAGCCGGTGGGCACGAATGGCTGAGCCCCTTCGACGAAGCAGCGCTCGCAGCCGAGGCCGCCATCTGCCTGCGCGACCTGAACGACTGGAACGCCGCCGAACGTCAGGCGCTGAGGGTATTGGAGCTACGCACTCCGGACCGGGCACGGAGCCGAGCCCTCACCCACCTGACCCTGGCCACCGTCCACCTTGGGCGCGGTGATCTCGACGCCGCCTGCGACACCGGCGCGCAGGTGCTCGACGCGGCGACACGCCTGGCCTCGGACCGCGTGGTCAACCAGCTTCGAGGACTCGGCCGCCAGCTCGAACCGCACAGCAGCGTGACGGCTGTCGATGACTTCCTCGATCGCGTGACAGCCACCTTGCCCGCCCACCGAGCAGCCGAGGCGTCGTGAGCATCGAACAGGAGTGGGAAGACAGCTATCGCGGCCGAGACCCGGCCGAGTTCGCGCACCTCGCCGAGGGCAACGCCCGACAGGCACGCAAGCGGGTCTCCGCCGACGCCGTCATCCGGGATGAGACCGGCCGCCTGCTCCTGGTCGACCCGACCTATAAGCCAGACTGGGACCTGCCAGGCGGCATGGCCGAAGCCAACGAACCGCCGAGAGAGACGCTACGTCGAGAGCTGAAGGAAGAACTAGATCTCGACCTGCATATCGGCGAACTGCTCTGCGTCGATTGGGTATCACCACACGGTCCCTGGGACGACCTCCTGGCCTTCGTGTTCAACGGCGGCACGCTGTCCGCCGACCAAACCCAACATCTCCGTCCGGTGGACCCTGAGCTGGCCGCTGTCCGTTTCTGTTCCCCGCACGAGGCTGCGCGGCTCCTCCGCCCCTACGAGTGGCGACGCGTACAAGCGGCCCTGACCTCATTGGACAGTGGAAACGTCCTCTACCTCCAGAACGGCCACGCCTGAGACCCCATCAACAATTGGCACGCGGCGGCATGGCCATCCCGAGCCATGGAAAGATGCCCGTGTCGCCACCGACCTCGCCGAGGTCCTCGCCGCAACGGAGGCGTGACCATTTCCGACGTGCCCGCCCCGCTCACCGACGACGAGATCACCACCCAGCTCGCCGACCACCCCGGTTGGACCCGGACCGGCAACGAGATCACTCGCGCCTTCCGGCTCCGCTACCACGGCTCCGTCGCGCTGATCGTCCACGTCGCCGACGTCGAACGTCTCATCGGCCATCACGCCGACATCGACCTACGCTGGGACACCGTCCGCTTCGCCATCACCACCCACGACGCCGGCCACCGCCTCACCGCCGCCGACTTCGACCTCGCCACCCGCATCGACGCCATCGCCACGGCCCACGGCGCCACACCCATCTAACTCAGCAGGACGCTTTGAGGCCCAGCAACCATCGACGATGCAGGCCACGGCGGCCAGACGGCACCGAGATCACATCCGGCCCCCCGCACAACCTGACTGCAACCGTCCGACGGGCAACATGAGGAGACCGACGGTGCCGTCCTCGACTACATCTACGTCCCGGGCCAGCCTGTCTCTGTGACCGTGAACGGCGCGCCAGGGACACGCCTCTCAAGGCCATCCGCGCTCCACGACCGCGTCCCCGCCGGACCGCCCGGGCCCTCGCCGCGTCGCCCCGGCCGATGCAGCCGCTCGCCGTCGGCCAGCTGGTGGGGACGAGCGGGCCGCGGCGGGTGTGGCTGCCGGTCGGCGCGTTCGGACCGGTTGAAGGCACGACGCCGGCAGCCAGCGTTCATCTACGGCACTACCGAGCCGAGCGCGCTGCTCCACAAGGACCGGACGTTCGTCATGGTGAGCTCGTCGGCCGGGCTCTCTGACAGCCGATCAGTGTCGCCAGGGAGCACACAAGTATGGTGAAGGCAATGAATACCTACGTAATTCTTATACGTGGCATAAATGTGGGTGGGAAGAATCTCGTACCCATGGCAGCACTCAAACTTTACCTGGAGGAAGAGGGTTTCACTGACGTTACCACTTATATTCAGAGCGGGAACGTGATCTTGCGGTCGGACCTGGGCGTAGCGAGGTCAGGTCAAAGGATCGAAGCCATGCTCCTAAGAAAGTTTACGCTGGATAGTCCTGTTATCAAGGTTTTGGTACTGACCCGCACCCAGCTCCAGGCTGTTATCGATAACAGGCCCGAAGGCTTCGGGGAGCATCCAGAGACGTATCATAGTGACGCAGTTTTTCTGATGGGTATTGATTCGACCCAGGCTATGGCCGCGTTTAACCCCAGAGAGGGTGTTGATAATATTTGGCCGGGCGCCGGGGTGATTTACTCGCAGCGCCTCAGTGCTCTGCGCACCAGGAGTCGGCTGAGTAGTATTACGGGGACGCCAGCTTACAAATCGATGACTATTCGCAACTGGAATACTACCACAAGGCTACTCAAGATGGTCGAGGAAGTGGAGGATCGCGATGTCCTCATCGGTCAGGGCGGTCGGGTCCGTGGCCAGCCCGAACCCGACCATCCGGGTTTCGAGCCGTAGCCGTCGGATCCCCGCGCGGCGCTGGTTACGCACGACATTGCCGGCGATTGCGTACAGCCACGCCCGGGTCTCCTCCGAGGCGGCGGGTCGGCGCTGCCAATGCCGCCAGGCCGCGAGGAAGGTCTCCGAGACGACGTCCCAGGCGGCCTCGTCACTACCAAGGCGTCGCTGCGCGAACCGCAGGACCGCCCCGCGGTGCTCCCGGAACAGCGCCTCGAACGAGGGCATGGCCGAACTGGCAGGCACAGGGACAGTCCTTCCGCGGGGCGTCATCCTGTTCATGTCCAGCACCCCCCACGCGGTTACATCCCACCGTCCATCTCGAACTGGAGTCGTGGACGGCCGGCCACGAGATCGAACAGCTCGCGCTCCACAACGTGCGGGTCGGCGAACCGGTCGAGGACGGCCTGTTCGCGCTCGACCAGGTAGGGCAAGTCGACGACATGGAACCGGCTTCCCGGACGTTTCGGCCGCTACCAGCTCTGGCTGCTCAGGTGGACTTCACCCTGATCGCCCCCGTCGACGAGGCCTACCTCGGCGTCGTCGAGCACCACGAGAATCTGGTCATGGTCACGGCACACCCCTACAGCGACCGTTCGCCCCGACCGCCTGCTCTGGTATCGGCTCTCCCGCGGCGCGGGACGGCCGGACCCCGCCGGCTGGCAGGCGACCATGCTGGCCGACGGCACACCCGCCCGATGATGGGCCTCCGGCAGGACCCCGATCGAGGTCAGGTCCCGCTCCGCCCCAACCTGGTCGCGCTGCTGCGTCGGCATATCGAGGAGTTCGGCACGACACCTGACGGTCGAATCTTCCGGTCGACCACCGGCGGCGCTGTGAGGATGTCGACCTACCTCACCGCCTGGCGCAGAGCACGCCAGCAGGCACTCACCCCGGCCGAAGCCGCGTCGCCGCTCGCCCGCCGGCCCTACGACCTGCGGCACGCCGCGGTATCGCGCTGGCTGAACGCCGGCGTACCACCCACCCAGGTCGCCGAATGGGCAGGACACAGCGTCCGCGTGCTCCTCACCGCCTACGCCAAGTGCATCGTCGGCTCGGCGTCGGCGGGGTCGGCGACGTCGTGGGTGGAGATCCAGTGGACGCTGGCAAGGAGTTCCATGCCGTAGGACGTCTCGTAGCCGGCGGCGAGATCGAGCACGCGGCCGATCCGGCTGGTCGTCGCTGGACGGTTGACCAGGGTGTGGTCGGCGGCGTCGGTGGCGCCAGGCAGGAGGCTCAGGGGCTCGGCGTCGAGGACCTTGGCGCTACCGTCGCCGAAGATCGTCGATCGCGACGATCCGTTCCTGTGGCGTGCCGTCGTCGGCGAAGCGGTCGCTGGCCTTGCCGAGCAGCGGATGATCGACGTCCTCCAACGGCGTGTCCGCGCGCGGAATCGGCAAGGCGAGATCTTCTCGCAGGCAGCGCAGCGTGGGGCGAGCCCGTCGGGCCACGATCAGTCGTCCTCGTCGACGCCGCCGACGGCGTCGAGTTCGGCGCGGGTCATCCCTGCCAGCATCGCGATCCGCGACGCGCGGCTACCGTCGAGCTCGCGCAGCAACTCCCGCATCCCGGCCTGCATCTCCTCACGGCGGGCGTCCAGGTAGAACACGACCGCGGCCTCGACGAGATCCTTCTTGCTCATGTGGAGGTAGTGCGCGCCACTGGTGATCAGCTTGTCCCCTTCCGGGGAGACCTTGACCGCGACCTGCCGGGGAGTCTGATCGTTCATGCGCCGCGTCTACCTCCTCCCGCTAGGGGACCTCAGTACCTCCAGTACCTCAAAGGTACCCGTCGGAGCTCATCGAGATCAACTCGCCGGCCGGGGTGGAGGTTGCCATTTGCCGTCGTGCCGTGCCGCCACCTCTGCGAGCTCGCCCTGGCCTCGGAACACCGGCTCTCGCAGCCCCCGGCGTCGGCTGAGGTGGCCGGGTGGGCCGAAGAGTGGTTCGGTGGTCATCTCGGCGAGAGGGTGCGCACCTCCCTGGCGCAGGGCCTGATCGTCCGGCAGGAGACTGTCGAGCTGGAGCAGCTGACGGGCCGTTCGCTCTGGGCACTGCTCGACGATCAATCGGGGCCGGCTGCCGACGCTCGGCACGCGTGTTCCGCCTCGATGCGATTTGACGCCTGGCCAGCTCCGTGTCGACGTCCCCAATCGGCACCCGCGCGGCCCCGGGCTGTCTCCCGACAGCGGCCGGTCCGGCCACCACCCGCCGGTCCCCCAACAGCCGCATCAACGCTTCCACCGGCACAGCCCCAGCCCTCGCGCACGACACCGTGCGCCCTGTCGCCTAACTGGAAACATCGCCACGGCACCCCGCGCCGATGATCGACGCCTCCACCCACGAGAGCTCTGACGATGCCGCCCACGATGACCCAAGGGATGCCGGGAGCGCACAGGCTGAAGGGTTGCCCTCGACTCACCTCATCCTGAGGTACTTAGGTACTCTGGTGTCGGAGGTGAGGCAGCCATGACAACCGTGGGACCGCGCCGTCAGGCGCCGTTGAAGGTCGACCCGGCGACGGATGAGCTGATCTCGCAGGCGGCGCACTTCCTCGGCATGTCAAAGAAGGACCTCGTCGCCGAAGCCGTCCAGATCTACCTGGAGCAGCGCCGCGAGGAGATCCGCCAGGGGATGGTCGCCTCGATGAGGGTCCTCGACGGCTCCCTTTCAGCGAGCGTCGCGGCGCTGACCGGGCTGTCCCCGGAACGGATCGAGCAACTCGGCGGCGCCGGAGACTGGGAGACCTGACCCAATGCCCGTCCGACCCACCCTGCGCTGCCTCCGCGAGGACCTGCGCCTGCCCGTCCCACCGGCCAACACACCCCTCGACCAGGTCGGCCATCCCCTCCTGGCCAAGGCGACCGAGCAGTTCGCCGACCCGGACACCCCACACGAACGGATCCGCGCGATCGACGACGTCGTCCTGTTCAAGGTCAAGATCGGCCGGTGGCGTGGCGCGGCCTACTCCGATGACGCCACCGAGGTCCACGACTGGCTGGTCGCGGCCGGCATCCGCGAGGACGGCTCGTCCGACGACTTCTACGCGGCCCTGCACACCCAGGCCCGCGCCGCCCGGCAGACAGCAGGAAGGTGACCACGTCGGCGACCTCGCCGGCGGTCCCGAGCCGCTGCGCCGGAAAGTCCCGCCGCACGAACTCGTCGAAACTCTCCGGGTTCTGCCGGGAATAGCGCTCCCAACCACCCCAGGAAACAGGATCGAACCCGGGCTGACCGTGTTCACCCGCACGTTGAAGGGCGCCAGCTCCCGAGCGAACGCCGACGCGAGATAGACCTCGGCAGCCTTCGCCGCTCCGTACTGCGCCTTGGTGGCGGAGGTCGCCGCGATCCTCGCAGGAACGGCGGCTGAAGCGGTTCGTGCCCGCGAAGCAGAAGACCGCTAAGACCGATGCGGAGCGACTGCTACTGGTTTCACCAGAGCTCGGGGAGATCTTGACCGCGATCATCCTCCGGGTCCGGGCGGGCAAGGCTGCCCTGCCGCTGGTGGCCGCCTACGACGTGTTCGAGCAGACCTGGAGCCCTCCGATTCGGTCCGGCCGTGGGAAGGTCGAGTTCCAACGGCTGATCCACAAAACCGTCCGTACATCCGCTCATGTTTGATATGGCGACTGCCGGCGGAGTGGGTATCTTGGCCGAGGGCGTCCGTCCGCGCCCAACCTCCAGCGACCCGCCCCAGCCGGGTCACCCGAGGAGGCAAAGGGAGGTCTACCTCTCGGCCGGCGATTCGTTGTCGATCGTGCGCCCGCCGCACCGGTCGCTGGGGGATCTGCGACGGGGCGCGGGAGACGAACGATGACCAAGAAGGCCGACTTCAAACAGCGTGTACGCGCCCGAATGGCCAAGACCGGCGAGGCCTACGCGACCGCCCGCAGCCAGGTCCTGGCCGAACGGCCGGGCCTACCGGTGCCCGCCGACCAGGCGATGCTGGCGGCTCTGCACGTGAGCAACGGCGATTCCACGGATCTGCCCGGGACCGGGCTCGCGTCCCGGGTGTTGTACTGGCGCGACTCGCTCCACGAGGGGCCGGTGCCGGCGGTGGGTTCCGAGGAGCTCCGCCAGATCAGAGCCGCCTTTCTGGTCGGGGCGCACGTGGACGACCGCGCGGAGGGTTCCGACATGTTCGCCGAGCGGGACCGGGCCCTGGCGGCCAACCGCGACGGCGAGTACGTACTGTGGTTTGAGGCGGATCTGTACGACCAGCTCCAGATCATCCAGATCCTCGCTCGCCTCGCCGACCTCGGCGTGCCGGCGCAGCGCATCACCCTGATCTGCATCGGTGAACACCCCGGCATCGCCCGCTTCGGCGGTCTCGGCGAGCTGACCGCCGAGCAACTGCGCGAACTACCCGCCACGAACGCGTGCGCCCGGCTGACCCCCGCCGCGCTCCAGCTCGCTACCGATGCGTGGGCCGCCTTCCGGGCGCCGACGCCAGACGGTCTGCCCGCCATCGCCGGCAGTCGCTCAAGTGAGCTGCGGTTCCTGGGGGAGGCGTTCGACCGGCTCAGCAGGGAGTACCCGTCGACCCGCGACGGGTTGTCGCTGACCGAACGGCGGATCCTGGCCGCGGTCGCCGACGGCGCAGCCGCGGCGGGCACGGCGTTCGTCCGCGCCGCCGCGCGGGAAACGCGCCCGTACCTGGGCGACAGCTGGTCCTTCGCGATGATGGACCGGATGGCGCACGCCCGGATCCCGCTCCTTCACGCCGAGCCGGCGGACCATCCGGTTGACCGCGAAACCAGCCTGCGCCTGACCGACACGGGAGCACGGGTGCTCGCTGGCGTGGCGGACCACGGGACGCTCAACGGCATCAACCGGTGGATTGGTGGGGTACACCTGCGCGGGCACCACGTGCCCTGGCGCTGGAACGACGCGACCGAAACCATCACACACTCCTGACCGAGTCCACTATGGACAGCTGGCCATCGTCCCGTGAGCGCGCATACGTGACGTGATCGAACGTCCGCATCTGTCGCGAAGCGGTACAGCCAGGCTGCCGCCTTGCGCTGCATTGCAGCAGTCGCCGCGACACGCCCGAGTGTCATGCTCCGCGAAGATTCCAACTGTCACCCTGCGCTACCAAACGCTCTCGAACTGGACGCGAACCTACCTCAAGATTATTTCGGTTAAGCAGGCGTGCTCGTGTTTGCCGGGGGTGCCGTAGGGACGGCCGCAGGTCCCGAGCTCGAGCTTGTGGACCTCCATCTCTCACGCAGCACGCGTATCCCACGCGAATGTCCGCGGCCGGGCGTTCGTCCGGGATCGGCGCCGGCTCGATGCTGGCGGCAGCGCGGCTGGATCATCCCGGCGCGCGATGCCGGCGGGGCGTCGGCGATGCTGTGCGCGTGGAGTACGTGTCCAGAGTGCCGCGACCGCCGCTGGACGGGCTGATCGACGACCTCTACTACCTGGAGGGTGCGCCGCCGTACGCCCGGCTGACGCTGCCGCCCGCGCCGGCGCCGCTGCTCATCGTCAACCTCGGGGCGCCGTTCCGCATCCGCGCCGGCACCGACATCGAGACGGCCGAGTACGCCGACGGCTGCGTGGTCGCCACGCCCACCCGCGCGTGGGAGTTCGGCTACCCACTCTGGACCAAGTCCGTCGGCGCGCACGTCAAGCCGTGGGGGCTGGCGCCGTTCCTGCCGATGCCGGCGGCCGAGCTGTGTGACCGGCCGGTGACGGTAGAGCAGGTTTGGGGCCGGCCCGCCGTTGCCGAGCTGCGAGACCGGCTGGCCACGGCGGACGGACCGCACGAGATGCTGACGCTGCTCGAGGAGGAGCTGACGCGACGGCTGCGTGAGACCGCCGGCCTGGGGCTGGTCCGCCATACGAGCAGCGTCATCGCGGCGACCAGCGGGGCGGTGGCGATCGGCGACCTGAGCGTGGCAGCCGGTGTCAGCAGCACTCATCTGGCACAGCGGTTCAAGGAGCTCATCGGTGTCACGCCGAAACGGCTGGCCCGCTCCCAACGCTTTGCCGCGACCGTGCTTGCGATCGACCCCGCCGAACCGATCGACTGGGGCGACGTCGCCGCTGGCGCAGGCTACTTCGACCAGGCCCACTTCGGCCACGAGTTCCGGGCGTTCACCGGGCTCACTCCAACCCGGTACATCGAAGTACGGCGGCGCTTCCTGCGCGAGCATCCCGGCAGCGTGCTGGACGGCTGGTCGCTGCCGGCCGATTGATTTCTTACAAGAGCGACAGCTCACGACTCGCTAGTTTGGGGGCACCCCGAGCAGAGGAGAGCCCCGTGGGCAAGGTGGTCATGTACAGCTCGGTGTCGGTGGACGGCTTCATCGCGGACGAGAATGACCAGCCCGGACCGCTGTTCGACTGGTTGTCCAGCGGTGACGTCCCGTTGGACAAGAGCGGCGAGGTGAAGGTGTCGCAGACGTCCTACGACTACATCCGGCCGTACTGGGACCAGATCGGGACGACAGTCGTCGGCCGCCACGTCTTCGACCTGACGGACGGCTGGGACGGGAAGCCTCCGAGCGGGATCGACCACGTGGTCGTCGTGACGCACCGGCCGCAGCCCGAGGGCTGGGACCCCGAGGCGCCGTTTCACTTCGTCGACGGCGTCGAGGCAGCCGTGGCCAAGGCGCAGGAGCTTGCGGGTGACCGCGTGGTCGAGGTCGCCGCTGGCGAGGTCGGTGGCCAGGTGCTTGCCGCGGGCCTGGTCGACGAGGTGCGCATGGACGTCGTACCCGTCGTGTTCGGGTCCGGCAAGCGCTACTTCGGGTCGGTCGACGCGCAGCACCTGTTGGAGGATCCTGACGTGACGATTCAGGGCAACCGGGTGCTTCACCTGCGCTATCAGGTGCGCCGTTGACCGATCTGAGCGGGTACGCGAAGAAGTCCACTGCGAGCGGTGACACAAGATCGGGCCTCCGGCTGCGTTTGCGCATCGCTGTCCCTGGTCGGGCAGCCGACGCCGATCCGCCCCAGCACCTCACCTGCGGCAAGTTCAACTCAAGATCACTGGTTGCCGGTTTCCGTCGTATCTTGGCCGACCCCTTGCCTTGTCCGAACACCGACGCCGCTTCGCTGTCGGCCTGGTCGCTCGGTCAGTTGCAAGAGCCGATGGTCGCTGCCCGTTGCGGAAGTCGGCTGACTCGGCTGGCGGAGGTGGCGGCGGCCCGCAGACGGATGATCTCGTCGTGTTGAGCGGCGAGTCGCGCGAGGGCCTGGGTCTGGAACTCGGTGAGTTCGTTGATCGTGCTGGTTGACTCGACCACACGGTTCTTCAGCCCGATGATCTCGGTCTTGAGGCGGGTGATCTGCGCGTCGCGCGGGTCGGGCTGATCGCCAGCCTGCTGGAGGGTCCGTAGGCGCCGTTCGAACTCAGCGCGGAGATCGGCGTAGGGCCGGGTGCCGTAGAAGGCGGTGCGGTCGACGCCGGACTCGACGGCCAGGGTTGTGATGTCGCAGCGGCCACCGGGCGGGATCTCGCCGCGCAGGAGCCGGTCCATGGCAGCGCGGATCCGGTTCTCGTTGGCGGTGCGCTGGACCGTCCTCGAACCGCAGATCGTCATCCACCAGCACCGGCATCCGCTCCGGAATCAGCGGCCGACGCTCGACGTCCCAGCTATCCCAACCTTGGGACGCGAAGAAGCTCAAGATCATGACCGGAGACCATAGAAACACCACACGGCCTCTGGCAAAACGCAAACACCCAGCTCTCGCTGGCTGCTGGGCGTAATCGCAACACGACAACTAAGCAAAGACAATGCGGCGGAAGTCGTGCAGGGTGTAGCGCAGGGGCCGGTTGGCGGCGTCGACGAGGCCGGCCCGGTCGAGCGCGCGGTTGATCAGGTTCTCGACGGTGCGGGGGCTGATCACCTCGGACCGCCAGCTGACTCGCCGTTGGAACAGGTGCGGCGACGGCGGCCCTTCCGTGCGCTCGTTGGCGTCGTAGCGGATGGTCAACGGGATCGTGCCGCCGCTGTCGGCCCGTAGCCGGGTCACGATCGTCGCGAGGACGCTGGCGAGTTCCGGGCTGACGAGCAGGAGTCGTTCCTCGTTGCTCTTGGACGGCACGATCTGCAGGAGCGGGACGATCTCGCCGGTGTTCGGCAGCCGGTGGGAGACCAACGCGAGGTGTGTGATCTCGAGCAGCTCCTCGATCCGGACACCGCTGTGTCGGAGGGTCTCGATGATGGCCCAGGCCCAGAACGCTTCGTCCTCGCCGCGGGTCACGTCGATCAGCTCGCCGTCGGCGGTGTCCTCGATCAGGACTCTTGGAGGACCGGCGTTCGCCCCGCCGCGGGCGTAGGACTTGGCCACGACCCGGCGGAACGACTGTCCGTGGTGCTCGAGGGTCTGTCCCACCGCCGTCGCCCGCGCCGCGGTGAGCAGCGCGGTCTGCTCGGCGAGGTCGCGTTCGGCGGCGTCAACCAGAGCTGGCAGGTGCGGGAGGCGGTCACGGACCCGTTGATGCATCGCGGCGGTGGTCTGGCGTTGGCCTTCGCCATGCCGACGGTGTCGCCGCGGCGGACCGGGCAGGGGACCGCCCAAGGCGCCCAGGAGGGGTCTTCGAGTGCCCATTCCTGGATGTCGAGGTAGAAGGACCGGACCTTCGTCATGACGGCGAGCCGGCTCCGACGCGGGCTCGAGCGGGGCTGAGCCAGAATCGCTGGCGAGGCGAGTGGTAGTTTTCTGGCATGCGGACTGCCATCGACGCCGCCGGCCGGGTCGTCGTCCCCAAGGCGCTACGCGACTCTCTCGGGCTCTCGCCCGGCCAGCCCCTCGAGATCGCGGAACGGAACGGACGCCTGGAGATCGTCCCAGCTCCCACGCCGATGCGGCTGGTGGACGACGGAGACGGGCTGGTCGCCGTCGCCGACACCGAGATGCCAGTGCTGACGGCCGACCTGGTCCGCGAGACGCTGGAACGGACCCGGCGATGAACGCGTGCGACACCAGCGTGGTGGTGGCAGCCTTTGCCAGCTGGCATGAACATCACGCCATCGCCCGCAAGGCGATGGCCAGCCAGCCACGCCTGATCGCGCACGCCGCGGTCGAGACCTACTCCGTCCTGATCCGACTGCCCCCGCCGCACCGCGCCCAGCCCTCGATCGTGCACGCTTTCCTCACCGAACGGTTCACCGACCCGCTCCTCACCCTGTCGGAGACCGGCTACCAGGAACTCCTTGCCACGGTCGCAGCGAACCAGATCCTCGGCGGCCCGGCCTACGACGCGCTGATCGCCTTCACCGCCGCCGAACACGACGCGACGTTGCTCAGCCTCGACCGTCGCGCCGCCACTACCTACGAAGCGATCGGAACCACCGTCGATCTGCTTGCGCCATAACCTGTGACGGTCCGCAAGGGCGCAGCGGCGGACCTGGACGGATGGATCGCACTGTTCGACGACGCGGTGCGATGGCTCGTGATCCAGGGGGCGTGACGGCCAGTGGGGTGCGACCCCGTTCTCTGCCCGACCCGGCTTCGTGGACCGGCTTCGCGCGTGGCTCAACGAGGACGCCGTCCGTGTCGCTGAGATCGATGGCCAGATTGTGGGAGCACTCGCGGTCGGCACCGCGTCGTCCTGCGCACCGCCCGCCGACCGGTCCGAGCTCTACGAAGCACAGCGCCGTTGGCATGCATGAGCACGACCCGCGCGGCGAGACGGACGACGGGCTCACCGATGTAGCGTCCGGTCATGGCTTCCATCGTGGCCTCGACAGGTCGCTGCCGGGCCGAGCAGTCGCGCGCTCTCGCTGCCGGTAGCCGCTTGATGACTGGTCTGCCCACCGGGCTGTCGGACCTTGTCGGGATACTGGTCTCATGGTCGCCCAAGGGGAAGCTGGAGTGCGGGCCACCGGCGGCGGTGTCACACCGGGCCCGCCCGCCGGTCCTCAGCCGTTCGCGCACCTCGGCGCGCCCAACGCCGCGTTGTACCGGGACGTGCTGACCGCGTTCGCCCGTGCGCGGGACCGCTTCATCGTCCATCTCCGGCCCGAGGATGTCAGCGCGGATGTCGGCGGCGCCGTGCCGGCCGAGTCGATGCCGGCTGTGCTCGACCAGCTCGCCGAGTGGGGCAACCTGCGTCGTGACCCGGACACGGGCCGGGTCACGACCGTGGCGGACTTCCACCGGGCGCGCTACCTCTACCAGCTGACCCCGGTCGGGCAGGCGGCCGAGGAGGCGATCGCGGTCTACGAGCAGGCGATCGGCCGTCGCGGTGCCCTGCAGTCCGTCGCCTTGGAGGACATCGCCTCGCAGTTGCGCGCGCTGCTGGAGTTGGCGTCGCTCGACCGATCGGCACTGGACCCGGCCAAGGTTCATCTGCTGGTGCTCGGGCTCGCCGAGCGGTTCACCGGTCTGGCCGACAACGCGCAGGCATTCATGGCTTCGCTACGTCGCGTGATCGACTTTTCGGACGGTGACGTCGACGCGTTCGTCGCCTACAAGCAGCGGCTCATCGACTACATCAACCGGTTCATCGCCGACCTGGCGAACCGCGGCGCGGAGATCGCCACCCTGCTGGGCCAGCTGGAACAGGTCGACGTCACCGGGCTGCTGCTCGTCGTCGCCCGCCGAGAGGCCAGCGACGCCCTGCCGGACCGGCTGCCTGGCGAGGAGGACTCGACCGAGCCGGGCGGCCCCGACCGGCAGGCCGTCCCCGGGTCGGCCTACGACGCGGCCGTCGACGCGGCGCTGGCCGGCTGGCGCAACCGGTGGCGCGGCCTTCGGGACTGGTTTGTCTCGGATGCCGGTCATCCCTCTCAGGCCCGCCTGCTGCGGGGCGCGGCCGTCACCGCGATCACCCAGCTCATCGACACGGTGGCCGCGCTCAACGAGCGGCGCTCCGGGCGATCCGACAGGTCGGCGGATTTTCGTACGCTCGCCCGCTGGTTCGCCCAGGCGCCGGACGACGCGGCGGCGCACCGGCTGTGGCGGGCCGCGTTCGGGCTCTCCCCGGCTCGGCACCTTACGGTCACGCAGGAGACGGTCGCCGCCTGGGAGGCGCAGACACCGGCGCCGAGCACGCCTTGGCGGGAGGCACCGCCGGTGCGGATCAGCCCGCAGCTGCGCCGGACCGGCTCCTACGAGCGGCGTGGGGTCCCCAACCGGGTCGCTGACCGGGCGGCGCAGCGCCGGCTGCTCGAGGAGTACGCGGCCGCGGAGGCCGAGCAGGCCGCGGCCGCCCGCGCCCGGCTGGCCACCGACCGGCCCGTGCTGCTCTCCGAACTCGGTACGCTGGACCGGCACGTGTTCCGCCTGTTCCTCAGCCTGCTCGGCGATGCGCTCGCGGCGCGCCTTCCTGGTGACGATGAGGTGACGACGACCTCGAGCGACGGCACGATCCTCATCCGGCTTTCCGTGGTGCCGGACGGCGGCGTCGTGACGGTCGACACCGAGGACGGAACGCTGCATGGTCCGGAGCACGTCGTGGAGATCGTCGATCTGGCGGCCGTCGCGGTCCCGCCCCAGCGGATGGGGCTCGCCCACCTCGTGCCGTCGCCCTCGCGGGCCGAGCAGGAACCCGTCGGAGCAGGTAGTCGACCATGGAGCTAGAACCGCTCGCGGCCGAGAACCGTGCCGCGCGACGCCGGGCGCTGCGCGCGCTGCTGGCTGGCCCGCTGCGCACCGCCGGCGCCGACGACGAGGTGCTGCGGCTGATCCGGCGGCACGCGGCCGAGCTGCGGGAGTGGCTCGCGTCCGAGACCGGTTGGCGCCTCGTCGTCGACGCGGACTCGGCCCGTCTGTTCAAGACCGTCGCGACCACCTCGGAAGCTACCTATCCGGCCCGGGACGGCAAAGGCAGGGCGCCGTTCGGCCGTCGCCGCTACGTGCTGCTGTGCCTGGCGCTGTCGGTGCTGGAGGCGGCCGACGCCCAGATCACCCTCGGCCGGCTGGCCGAAGGTGTGCTGGTCGCGGCGAGCGACCCGGAGCTCACCGCGGCGGGGATCACTTTCACCCTGGGCCGCCGCGAGGAACGCTCGGATCTGGTCGCGGTCGTGCGGCTGCTGCTCTCGCTCGGAGTGCTCGAGCGGGTCGCGGGCGACGAGGACGCCTACCTGTCCGACAGCGGCGACGCGCTGTACGACGTGCACCGCCGGGTGCTCGCGTCGATGCTGACCGGCACCCGCGGGCCGTCGACCATCGACGCCGCCGCGTTCGAGGCCAGGCTGGCCGAGCTCACAGCGGAACCGGTGCCCGACACCGACGACCTGCGTAACCGGGCGCTGCGACAGCGGCTGACCCGCCGGCTGCTGGACGAGCCGGTGGTCTACTACGACGAGCTCGCCGATGACGAGCGCGCCTATCTGGTCGGCCAGCGTCACGCGATCACGCGGCGGATCGAGGATGCCACCGGGCTGGTCACGGAGATGCGGGCCGAGGGGATCGCGATGGTCGATCCCGAGGACGAGCTCACCGACGTGCGGATGCCCGAACAGCGCACCGACGGCCATGTCACCCTTCTCGTCGCCGAGTACCTGGCCGAGCGGGCCAGCGCCGGCCAGCCGGTGCCGCTTGGCCGGCTGCGCGCCTACGTCCGCCAGCAGGCCGCCGAGCACTCCTCGTACTGGCGGCGCGGCGTCAGCGAGCCCGGCGCGGACGCCGAGCTTCTCGCGACCGCGCTCGACAAGCTGCGCGCACTGCGCCTCGTCGCTGACGCACCCGGCGAGCTGGACGAGCCGTCCGCCGTCCTCGCCCGGCCGGCGATCGCGCGTTTCGCCCTCGACGCGCCGACCATCAGCGATCGGCAGACCCACCGGTTGCCCGGCGGTGCCGGCCGCCCGGCCACTGCGCCGAAGAACAAGGGAGACCGTCGGTGAGCAGCACGGCGCAGGTCCTGACCAGTCCCGCCGCCAGCCGAGGGCTGAACGCTGGCGGGATCTCGGCGCCACCAGCGGTGCCGCGCCGGGACCGGTGGCAGCCGCTGCGCGCCGGGCTGGTGGACCTCTTCTACTACGACGTCGAGGAGTTTCACTTCCACGACGGGCGGCTGCTGCTGCGCGGCAACAACGGCACCGGCAAGTCGAAGGTGCTCGCGCTGACGCTGCCGTTCCTGCTCGACGGGGAGCTTGCCCCGCACCGGGTCGAACCCGACGGCGACCGCAACAAGCGGATGGAGTGGAACCTCCTCCTCGGCGGCCGTCACCCGCATCCAGAACGCCTCGGCTACAGCTGGCTCGAGTTCGGCCGGCTCGGCGAGGACGGCACGCCCGAGTACCGCACGATCGGGGCCGGGCTGAAGGCGGTCGCCGGCCGTGGGATCGCCCGTCACTGGTTCTTCGTCACGAGCCAGCGGGTCGGCGCCGACTTCACCCTCGTCGGCCCGACCCCGGGTGGCCCTGACGAGGGACAAGCTCAAGGAGGTCGTCGAGGGCCATGGGCAGGTGTACGACACGGCGTCCGACTACCGACGAGCCGTCGACGAGGCGCTGTTCGGCCTCGGGCCCCATCGCTACGAGACGCTGGTCAACCTGCTCATCCAGCTCCGCCAGCCGCAGCTGTCCAAGAAGCCGGACGAGAAGCTGCTCTCCCGGGCGCTGACCGAGGCGCTCGCACCGCTGGACCCTACGCTCGTGACCACTGTCGCCGAGGCGTTCCGCGGGCTGGACGAGGAGCGGGAGGTACTGCGCGCGCTCACCGAGGCACAGGCCGCGACGCAGGCGTTCCTCACCCACTACGGCCGCTACGCCCAGGTCGCGGCGAGGCGCTTCGCCGCGCCGCCGCGCCAGGCGCACAGCCGCTACGAGCAGCACGGCCGCGAGCTGGCCGAGGCGGAGACCGCCCGCGAGCGCGCCCAGCAGGCGCTCGACGCCGCGGTCACGCGGCTGGAAGCCCTCACGCGGGAAGCCGAACAGCTCGCGGCCCGGCGCGAGGCCCTGAGCGACAGCCCGGAGATGCGCGACGCCAAGGCGCTGGGCTTCGCCGAGCAGGAGGCCAGCCGACTCACCCGATTCGCCGCGCAGCGAGCGCGGGACAGCCAGCAGGCCGCCGGGGCCGTCGAGAGCTGGCGAGCCCAACTCGCCGACGCCCAGAGCGCCGTCCACAGCGACGCGGCATCGTTCGCCGCCGTTGCCGACGACGCCGCCCGGTCCGCCGACGCAGCCCTGGCCGGCGACCGGCACGCCCGCGTGCTCGGCGAGCTGGAACGGGAGGAGCCGCCGTATCCGGCGGCGCGCCGCGCGGCCGACGCGATCCTCGCCGACCAGCGGCGGGCCGTCTCCAGCTTGGAGGGGCTGCTCGGCACGGCGGCGGTGGCCGCGGCCGCGGCCGTGGCCGCCGGCGTCGAACTGGACCGGATCATCGGCGAGCAGCAGGCAGTCGCCACCCGTATCGCGGCCGCCGACGACCAGGTCACCCAGCGCGGCGACCAGCTCCTGGAGGCGGCCGCCTCCTATCTGCGCCGCTGCGTGCGCCTGCGGCTGCCGGACCAGGACCTGACGCTGGCCGCCCTCGCCGAGTGGGTGGACACTCCCGACGGCCGCAGCCCGATGGTGACGGCCGTCGACGAGGCGGCACGCGACGCGACCGCGGCGCTCGGCCGCAGGCAGGCCGCGGTCGAGGCCGAGACCGAGACCGCGCGGACCGAGCTCGCCGCGCTGAACGAGAACATCGAACGCCTCGTCGCCGGTGGTCACGACGCACCGCCCACCTCGTACACCCGCTCGGCGCCGGCTCGCACCGGCCGCCCCGGGGCGCCGCTGTGGAAGGCGGTGGACTTCACGGAAGACGTACCGGCGGGACATCGGGCCGGTATCGAGGCCGCGCTGGAGGCGGCCGGCATCCTCGACGCCTGGGTCAGCCCCGACGGCCAACTGCGCGACGCGGTCACCGACGACGTGCTCGTCGCGGCCGACCGGCCGGCGGCGGGCCGCACCCTCGCGGCGGTGCTCGTGCCGGCGGTCGACCGCGCCGACCAGTCCGCCGCGGCGCTCGACGACGCTGTCCTGACGCGGGTTCTCGCAGCGGTCGGCCTGGAGGAGGACACCGGCGGCACCTGGGTCAGTGTCGACGGCCGCTTCCGCAACGGGGTGCTGGCCGGGTCGTGGCACAAACCGGCCGCCACCTACCTTGGCGAGGGCGCGCGGGAGGCGGCCCGGCGGGAACGGCTAGCCCGTCTGCGTACCGAGGCGGACGGCCTGCGCGAGCGCCTGGCCACGCTTGCCGCGGCCGCGGCCGGGCTCGCCGACCAGCAGCGCGCGCTCGCCGACGAGCACGGCCAGTTGCCGGCCGACACGGCGCTGCGGGACGCGCACGCAGCGCTCGCCCACGAGCATGCGGCGCGCCGACGCGTCGATCTCGAACATGAGCAGGCGGTAACCGTCCTCGGCCTGCGCCGAGCCGAGGCGGACGAGGCGCACGCCGCGGCGGCCGAGTTCGCGGGCGACGTCGGGCTGCCCACCGACGAGGCCGCGCTCGCCGCCGTGCGCGCGGCTCTCGGCGACTACCGGGCGGCGCTCGCCGGTCTGTGGCCGGCGGCGCAGGCTCTCGCCCGGTCCCGTCAGACGCAGGCCAAGGCGATCGCCGAGCTCGACGACGCGGGCAGGCGGCACACCGAGGCTCTCGAGGACCAGGCAGAAGCCGCGGCGCAGGCCGAGACGGCGACCGAACGGCACCGCGTGCTGGTCGAGAACTCCGGCGCCGCCGTCGAAGAGCTGTTCCGCAAGCTCGCCGCCGTGGACGCGGACCTTGGCACCTGCCGCAAAGAAGAGAAGGCGGCCCGGACGGCCGAGCGCGCGGCACTCGACGAGCGGGGCAGGGCCGAGGGCCGCCGTGAGGCCCTGGCCGCTTCCATCGCACAGGCCGCGGCCGACCGGGAGGCCGCCGTCGACCGGCTGCGGGCGTTCGCCGCGACCGGGCTGCTCGCGGTCGCGGTCCCTGGCCTGGAGATCCCCGATCCGGCGGTGTCCTGGGCTCCCAACCCGGCGATCGCACTCGCCCGGGCCGTCAACGCCGCGCTCGACGGCGTCGACGAGGCCGACCGCCGTTGGGAGCTGGTACAGCAGCGGGTGTCGGCCGAGCACAAGGTCCTCACCGACGCGCTGTCCCGCCATGGCCACACGGTCGGGATGGTCGTCACCGACGGCGTGATCGTCGTCGACGTGCTGTTCCAGGGCCGTCGCCAGGACGTCCCCGCGCTGGTCGCGGCGCTCGTCACCGAGACCGAGCAGCGAGCCTTGCTGCTCTCGGCGAAGGAACGGGAGATCCTGGAGAACCACCTGGTCAACGAGGTGGCCGGCGCGCTGCAGGAGCTGATCAGCGCCGCCGAAGAGCAGGTCCGCCAGATCAACGCCGCGCTGGAGACCCGGCCGACCTCGACCGGGATGCGGCTGCGGCTGCAGTGGCGGACCGCCCGCACCGCGCCCGACGGGCTGGGCCCGGTCCGCGACCGGCTGCTGCGCCAGACCACCGACGCGTGGAGCGCGGCCGACCGGGCCGCGGTCGGTGCCTTCCTCCAGGAGGAGATCAGCAGGGAGCACAGCGCCGATGCCACCGGCGGCTGGGCCGAGCAGCTGACCCGCGCCCTCGACTACCGGCACTGGCACGAGTTCGCCGTCCAGCGTTTCCAGGACGGGGTGTGGCGCCCGGCGACCGGCCCGGCGTCCGGCGGCGAGCGGGTGCTCGCGGCCTCGGTGCCCCTGTTCGCCGCCGCTTCCTCGTTCTACGACTCCGCCGGGGGCCAGCGGGCGCCGCGCCTCATCGCGCTGGACGAGGCCTTCGCGGGCGTCGACGACGACTCCCGTGCCAAATGCCTCGGCCTGCTCGCCGCGTTCGACCTGGACGTCGTCATGACGAGCGAACGCGAGTGGGGCTGCTACCCGGAGGTACCCGGCCTGGCGATCGCCCAGCTCTCCCGCCGCGACGGCGTCGACGCCGTGCTCGTCACTCCCTGGCGCTGGGACGGCAGCGCCCGAACCCGCCTGGAGCGGCCGGTGCCACACATCCCTGAGCCGCCGCGCACCGCGCAGGACGCCCCGCCTGCCGCCGACGCCCTGCTTCCGTTCGGCTGATGGGCGCCGACGCCTCGGGTCCGCCAACCGGCGACAGCGAGCGGCTGCGGCGGCTGCTGGGCGGCGAGCACACCAGCTGGCTGGTCAGTCGGGCGCGGCGCCGCCTCGAGCAGGGCCGACCGCTCACCGGCGTCGCCACCCTCGGCAACGCCAGTCCGGACCAGCGGCGGGCCGCCGAACTGCTGCTCGGCCGCCGCGCTGGTGCCGGCACGTCGCTGTCGGTGTCCCTGGACGACGTCGACGCCCTGCTGCGCGCCAGCGGCGCGGCGCCCGGTGGGCTCGCCGACGCCATCCACCTGCTGACCGGGCCCGTCGAAAATCTGGCCGCGCAGGCCGCCGCCGAGGCGTCGGCCTGGTCGGCGGCGCGGGCGCCGCTGGACCAGCTCGTCGCCGCGCGACCGATCCTCATGTCCTGGCTGAGCTGGCTGGACGGCACTGGCACGTTGGGTCGACTGACGGGAACCCCGGAGACGGCCGTCACCCTGGTCCGCGGGCTCGTAGCGGTGCTCGACGCTTTGCCTTCGCCCGGAATCGCGCTCGGCCGGCTGGCCGCGGCCTGCGTCGGCGACGCCCACGCCCTGGACGACGGCCGGCCGCTGACGACACTCGCGCTGCCGGCGGTCCGGGTGTTGGGCGGCTCCAGCCCGACCGGCGACGGCTCCGCCGTGGGCCGCCGAGCTGCCTGGGCCGCCGTCGGGGTCCACCGCGACGATCTGTCGTCGACCGTGCTGTGCCTGGGCATACCGGGCGGCTCCGCGACCTCGACTGGGCGGATCCTCGCCGCCGCGACCGAGGCCGGGGAGCCCTGCGTGCTCACGCTGCGCCAGCTCAGCCACAGCCAACACCAGCCAGATCTAGGCGTCGGCGCACGCACCGTCTTCCTCTGCGAGAACCCCATCGTGCTTGCCAGCGCGGCAGACGAGCTGGGCGCCACCGCCCCGCCCCTCGTCTGCGTGTCGGGCCAACCGTCGGCCGCGGTCCTCAGCCTGCTCGACACACTCACCCGCGACGGCGCCCGGTTCGTCTACCACGGCGACTTCGACTGGGGCGGCCTGCGGATCGCCAACGGCCTGCTGGAACGGATCACCTGGCAGCCCTGGCGTTTCGATACCGAGGCCTACCGGACCGCACTCGCCGTCGGCGGCGGCGAGCTCACCGGCCGGCCCGTCGACGCGGCCTGGGATCCCGAACTGCGATCCGCCCTCGAGCAGCACGCCATCCGCATCGACGAGGAACTCGTGCTCCCCGACCTTCTCGCCGACCTCGCCGCCGCGACCACGCGCCAGGCCCCCGGCAGGATGTCGGACATCCATCACAGGCCTCCCACCCACGGTGGGCCCGGAGGTCCGCGCCGCGGGTCTTCCAGGCTGTGACGCCGGCATGGTCAACCGGGTCGACGATCACCGTCAGGACGAAGCCGGCGCTCGGCGAGTAGCCGATCAGCCGGACCGCGCCGAGCTCGCTCTTGGGATCGGGGGTCACGTACGACGCGACGCGGGTCCTTGGCCGCCTCGATGGTCAAGGCTCGATATCCGTCGCGCCGGCGTAACGCTCCGAGCGACGCCGGATGTACGCGGCGTCCTCGCCGATCCACCACAGGCCCTCTACCAGGACTTACGCACGACTCCGGCGGATTGCCGCTACGACCCCCCTCTGGCCGGCGTTCCATCGCGCCGCATCGAGCTGTCTGCTCAGCTTCTGGTGATCTCGAAGTCGAGACCCTCCCTTGCGGCTGGCAGGCCATCGTCGATGCCGTTGCGGAGCCCACCGCGACACGCGAGGGCGCTGATCTTCCCCAGCGGTCGGATCGGACGGGGGTGAATGGGACCGACTTATCGCAAAAGGCGCACAGCTGTGAAGCAAATTGTCTCATCCTGGCTGTCGTGTCAGGACGACGTAGCCCTTCCCGCCGCCCGGCATACGTCCGAGCCAGGCGACGCCGGCGGAGCCGGCGCCGGACCCGCGGCCAACAGACCTGGGGTGGGATCGCGCTCGGGGTCGTCGGGTTTCTCCTGATCGGCGCGGGGGCAAGGGCGCTGGGCTGGTGGCTGCTCGCCGTACTGCTTCTCGTTCTCGCCGGCCTTGCCGCGGCCCGCTGGCTGCGGGTGTGGCGCACCCGGCAGCTCAAAGATGTCGCCGCGGTCGACGGGATGAGTCCCTCCGAGTTCGAGCAGCACGTCGCGGACCTGCTGGTTCGCGACGGCCTGGTGGCGGTGCGGGTGGTCGGCGGCGCGAACGACCGTGGCGCCGACGTGGTCGGTCGGACATTGCGCGGCGAGCGGGTTGTCGTGCAGTGCAAGCGCTACCGGAGCCGGACGGTCGCGCCGCGGGAGGTACGTGAGTTCAACGGCTGCGCCTGGTCCGAGCATCACGCCGACCACGCGGTCCTCGTGACGTCGGGATGGTTCAGCGACGCGGCGGCCGACTTCGGCCGCAGGAACGGCCTGCGCTTGGTCGACCGGGAGGCACTGGCCGCCTGGATGGCCGGCCGGCCGTTGATCCCCACAAGGCGCTCGTCCCGCCCGACGGCACCGGAGTCTCCATGAGGTACCGCGCGTCGAGGTAGGTCGCGATCGGGCCGAGTTCAACCAGCCCTCGCCACCGAGGCACCGAGGCACCGACCACGTGGACGCGCCAGTCATCACAGAGGTCATCACGAATGCCATCACAGATGACATCGCCGCAAATCGGTCCTCGCGGAGGCCCTACCCCGTTCGCTGTTCGGTCAATACCGAACAGCGAACGGCGGCCATCACGGGGCACCACAACGGGGGCGCCCGCACGAGAAGGGCCTGTGAGGAGCCCGCCGTAGCCAGTCGATCGCCGGTCCCGGACGAACAGCGCGCGAGCCGTCTCGCGCGGGAGTGTCAAGTTGACTTGACACTCCGGCTGCGCTAAGGGCGTTCGCAGGCGTCGAGAAGGAGTTCGGCGACGAGATCGATGTCGTCGATCGTGAGGTCTCGGCCGCCCGCGCCGTGGATCCGTTGGATGGCCTGGTCCCGGCGGCGGACGAGCCAAAGATCGACGTGAAGAGCGATGTCAGCGGCGGTTGACGCGTCACAGGTGGCGAGCTGGGCCAGAGCGACCGCGCGCGCCGTGTCGTCGAGCGCGAGTCGGAGGATGTCCAGCAGGTCGGTGCCTTGCTTCTTCGCGGGGCGGTTCATCACCGCCTGGAGCTTCATCGCGATGATCGGACCGGGCTCGGCGACAAGCGTGGTTACCTCGACGCGATCACCGGTCGACCGGATCACTTCGATGGCGATCTCGGTGGCGGTGTCGTTCGCCCAGGCGTGCGCGGCGGCGTGCAGGCGGTCTCCGGGATCGTCGCTCGGCTGGTCGAGCTCGACCTGCCGTACCTCCAGCACGTCCACCTTGACCTGGCCATACGGAGTGGGCAGCAGCACGCCAGCGGGCTCTACCGCCTTCGCGCCCGCGACCGCGCGGAGCACCTCCAGATGCGGGGCCGTCCCACAGAGCCGGTCCACGACGTCGAGGTCGACCGTCGCTCGGTGCGTGGTCGAGAGCCGGCACAGCACCGCCAGTCCGCCGACGACGACCGGTGGCTGGCCGATGAGCGTGCGCACTTCCTCGACGGCCTGGACGACCCCGGCCATGGCGTCACCCAGGAAAGCGACCCGGCTACCAGACACGCGCCCACCTCGGGTCTGGCAGCCAGGCGTCAAGGATCTCGCGCCCACGACCCTCATCCTGTGCCAGGTCGAGGGCGACGAACAGCGGGTGCGCGAGCGGCCACCGCCACCGATCGGGCAGCAGCTCGACGCGACGAGCGCAGGCAGCCGCCACGGGAGCGACCCGCACCGCGGCCTGCGCCTGGGCTGGGGTCGTGGCGCTACCAAGGAGCGTGGTCGCGCGCCGCAATACCGCGTGATCCGGGATGAAGAAGTCGGGCATCTGGTCGGCGCGAACAGCGACGGGAGCGCCGTACGCGACAGCGGCGGCCGTGTCGGTCAACGCCCACCCCGTCTCGTCCTCCCCGTTGTGGAGCCCAAACCGCAGGGCTTTGCCGACGCCTGTCGTGTCACCAGGATCGGGAGGGCTGGCGAGGTAGGTGCGTCCTGTCGGCCAGCGCTCGGCCAGTTGCCAGAACAGCCGCGAGTCCGTCACCGTGTTCGTGGCGTCGACAAGATGATCACGTCGGAGCGCCGCGAGCACCTGCGACACGGTGCTGGCGGACCGGCCGAGCCGGCGTGCCAACTCCCGGACGACGACGCCCGCGCGCGGCTCCATCAGCAACTCGACCCCGACCTCCAGCCCGGCTTTGCCGCTCAGGCCCTGCGACCGCTCGCCGTTTGTCACCATCGGAGAGACCTCGGCGTCGATCACGAGGCTGATGGAACGAAGCGCGATCCGGCCGCGGAGGTCGTAGTAACCAGCCCGCTGCTCGATCAGCAGCTTCCGCGCCGCCTCGGTCACCCGGTCGGCAACGACCATCAGGACAGGGCCACCCGAACCACTGGGTGTGCGGCTGGCCGCGAGCAGCTGCGTGGCGATGCCTTCGGAGACCAGCGACAGGCGCTTGAGCTCGACCGGAACCGCGACACCGGCCGGATCGACCACGAGATCGACCCCACCATCAGCGCCGGTGCCCGGTGGCCGGGCCTCGACCCCGAGTTGAAGAAGGGCGTCGACCACCAGGGCCTCCGTGTCCATAGGTACCAGCGTTCACCTCGTTCGGTGTTCGGTCAATACCGAACACCGAACAGTAGCAACCGAGCACCGCAACCGACGCCCACGCGAGAAGGCCTGTTCAGCAGATCGCCCACGCCAGCGGCCGATCTTGACTACGAACAGGGCGTCGCACGGATCCGACCTGGCCGAGCGGGGTACGGGCCGAGGGCCTCGCACCGAGCGAGGCGTCGGGCACGCGCAGAGACTCGATCGTCCAGCGACGGGTGCCGCGGAGGGTGGCGAGGTCGAAATCGCCAGCCCGATCGCCCCGCCCAGGTGTTCCCTGTCCGATGTTAGTCGCCATTCGGGCGAAAGGCCATTTCCGGGGAAAATCTGCTCGTATGCGGCATAGTGGATCCGGTCATCGCGTGAACAAATCGGGAGGACGATGGAATCGTGGCCAGAAGGCGTCTGCTTGATACACCCGCCAGATGAGTCAGGCGCGTGCTCTGGAACCGCGCGGGTTGTGTGCCCTTCTTGGCGCCAACCGATGGTCGGCGTTACTGGAACGGGGCGTCCGACGTGCGTACACGCCGAGGAGCCTGCTCCTTCGTCAAGGGGATTTGGGAACGCATCTGCTCGTCCTCACGCAAGGTCGAGTGAAGGTCCTCCATGGAAGCCCGGACGGTTCGGAGGTCCTGGTCGCCATCCGTGGCGACGGGGACGTCGTCGGCGAGGTCGCCGCCTGGTCACCCGAACGGAATCGCCGAGTTGGGCAGAGGGGTGACGTACCGGCGGAGCGGGCGACCGCGCAGCGGCCACCGGCACAGCGGACGCAGGCCGCCCGCGACACGATGTTCTCCGATCGGACCAGAGGCAGCGGAGCGTGGCGTGCCGGCCGTCGACGGACGGCGTCGGTGGAGGCACTCGACCGGTGCGTCGCGCACCGGATCGAGACGGCGACGTTCACGCGATTTCTCGATGAGCACGACGCGCTCGGGGTGTTCACCGAGTACCTGCTCGACCGCATCGCTCAGTCTGTGCAGGACCAGGCACGCGTGACTCTGCAGCCGGCCGGGCAACGGATCGCATGGCTCCTGGTGGAGACATTCGAACTCGCCGGTCTGGAGCTCGCCGACCCGCGGCGCATCCCGTTCTCTCAGGCGGGTATCGCGGCCGCGCTCGGACTCGCTCGCAGCACCGTCGCCGAGAATCTGCGGCGGCTGCGAACGGCCGGTGCGCTGGGGTCCGGCCCCCGCATCCTGGTCACGGATCCGGTCGCCCTACGCCGTGTCGCCTCCGATCAAGCGGACAGGCTGGATGGATAGGGCGGACGCACCCTGAATCCTCCGGGTGCATGGCAGACAGGCTGACGATGGTCATTCGCCGCCGACCACACCTCGCGTAGCAGGCAGAGCGTCGCCCGATGGCTCGAATCCGACCCTGGCCAGCGATTCGATCGGTGATTCAGGACACAGCCGGATTGTCCACGGTTGGACAATTCGCGAGGAAGCCGACGTCGAGGCTGCCTACAACGGTTCGCCTCGACGTGGAGGAACGGCGTGACACTGCTTCCGGATCTCAGCTCACCAACCCCGGGCCGCCCGCGCGCCCTGCCGCCCTATGCGGTCATGCTGGCGGTCGACATCAAAGACTTCGGTGGTCGGCGTGGCGTCGACCACGAGGCGCTGACCGCAGCAATTCCCGACATTCTCAACGACGCGCTCTGCCGCGGCGACCTCGGTCACCTCGTCGACGCGGACCGGTTCGACCAGGCCAGCGGTGACGGCTGGCTTCGTGGCTATGATCCGACCCTCACGCCGTTTCTCCTCAACCCCTTTCTTATGGCGTTGGAAAACGAACTTACCGACCGTAACCATCGGGGCGCCCACCGTTCGGGGGCCGGGCAACCGTTGCGGATGCGGGTGAGCGTCAACCTCGGGCCTGTCACGGACTCCGGTCGCAACCAGGCTTCGGACGGCAGCGGCGCCGCGCGGGTCGCCACCCATCGGCTGCTTGACGCCGCACCCGTACGTGCGCTGCTGGAGCGCTCCGACCCGTCGGCGACCCACGTCGCGGCCATTATTTCGGCCCGTGTGTACGAGGACGCGGTCCTGACGGGCTATGCGGCAATGCCCGACAGCCTGTTCCATCGGGTGCCGGTCGAGGTCAAGACGTACCGGGACATCGCTTACCTGCACGTGCCCCGGACCTCCGGCCGGCTGCTCGCGGAGGGCTTTGGCAGTGCGCCGTACGAACCCGCGAACCCGCAGGCCTTCCCCCGACCCGATCGCGGCGACGGCAGCCCGGGTGGGCCGACGGCAGGGAGTAGTCGAGCTGGTCGAACAGGCGCGCCTCGGGATGTCCGTGTCGGAGGGGTCGGCAACGTCGGCAGCGCCTCGACCGTGTTCGGCGGTGACAATCACGGCTCCCTCACCTCCGGTCCTCATCTCGCCGGCCCGGTGGGCGCCTACGTCGCTGGCAGCACCGTCCGTGACGTCACCTCCGGTAACACCGTGGCCGGCAGCATCTATGAGGGTGACACCCAGCCTGCCCGCGAAGCACGCGACGTGGGCGGGGCCCATGCCGCTGAAAGCCAGGACACGACTCGCGGTGCCAACGGTCACGAAGAGAACAGCCAATGACGAGCCCGGCCGAATCCGACGACCCAGCGCCCCAAGAAACCGACCACCGCGAAAGACCCAGTGCGCAGGATGACCAAGATGACGTCGGGGCCTTGCTGTACGGCGATGGCGACCCTGGCGCGTTCGGCGGCGACTACTCGCGAGGTGGCGATGGGTTTGTCGGCGAGCAATCATACGACGGAGGTGACCGCGGTGCCTCAGATAGCGATGGTTCCCTCGATGATGCCGACAGCGACGCCATCGATGCCGACCTGGGCGAACGCGCGTCAATCAGAATGGCCGGCGTCGGCGACGTCGGCCAGGCGGGACCCGTCTTCGGCGGCGACAATCGGGGGGTCGTTCAAGAACAGGGCACACAGAATAACACTACCGTCAACGGCGGAAATATCGGAAGTCTCATCAATCAGCCGACCTTCGCTATCCTCATGTCGGAGGCACGGGACGGTTTCCTCCAGAGGCTGGGTAACCGCCAGCAAGTTTCCCGGACGCGGGACATACGCTGGTTGTCGCTGCGGTTCGCGCCTCCAGACAGGTACGAGGAGGCGGTCGCGACACTCAGGAAACATCGCGTGGTTCTACTGACCGGCGAGGCCGGGAGCGGACGGCTCGCGGCCGCAACGATGGCGCTATGGTCCGTCACGGCGGCCGACAGAACGAATGCGGACCACACGGACGTGGGCGGAAAGGCTCACGTCCAGGGTGACGTTGATGACGGCGACCTGCCACTGCGGCACCCTGCCGCCTCATCCACGGAGATCATTCGGGACTTGGCGACTCCCGAGGACCTCCGGGATGGCGGCGGCTCATGGCCGAGCTCCGATGAGATCGAGCCGGGCGAGCGGCTACGGCTCGACCTGTCGCGAACGGCTGGGGCTCTGCGGCGCAAAGACACGGAACGGCTGCTCGATCTCGCCGTCGCCGTCGCTGCCCGGCCCGCGTGGCTCGCCATCGTGGTGTCAAAACGCATCCTGCAAGTCCTCCCCATGGAGCTCGGCATCTGCCATGTCAGGATCGGCCGGCCGGACCCGGTAGCGGTGCTGGCACGTCATCTACGAGCCGATGGTGTCGATCTGTCGGAGTCGGATCTGCGGAGTGCCGATCAGGAAGGCCGCCTCGAGGGACTCCCCACTGAGATGGTCAGCCGTCTCGCACAGGGCGCACCTCGCCCGCTCGGTGTAACGCGCGGGGAGAGCTCAAGTCCGTCGAAGTGGCTGCCGTTGGCCCTCGACGCGGTGACCGGGAACGAGGTCGCCATTTTCCACAGCTTCGCGGAGCAGATGCGCCCTACTCAAGAAAACGAGACGGCATGGCGGATCCGCCTGGCCAGTGTCGCGATGCTGGAGGGATCCACCGCCCCGGTGATCGCCCTCGCCGAATGGGAGCTGATCCGGATCTGTGGCCCCGCCGACTCACCAAGCAGGGAGCCACATCCGTTTGAGCGGGAGGATCTGGACTCGTGGCTGAGTTCCGTCGGCGCTGTCGCGAGTAACGCCTCGGTAGCCCGGACAAGCCAGGTGCGATTCGCGCAGCCTATGTACGGCGTCGCCGCCCGACGCTACTTCTGGACCCAGCACCCCCACCTAGTCGACGTCTATCTCACGTGGTTCGACGGTCTGGCCCACGGGCTCGCCCGGAGGCAGCGAGACGGCCGGGCGGCGGCGACACTACTGGCGAATCGAATCGCCGAACAGATGCTCGCCAGCGCAGCCGTCGACGACCTGCTGCGGTTGAGCATGCGCTGGATGAAGGTCTCCAACCCGGCACATATCGCCGCCGCAGCTTGGATACTTCGACTCGGTCTCGATGACGAGGCGATCGGCTCGCAAGTCCGCAGTGCGTTCTATGAATGGTCGCAGGGCTCACGTCTGACGTTCGACGGCGCAAGGACGGTCATCGCGCTCTGTCTAGATCCGCTGGGGCTGTCCCGCCCGGAGTTGGCGACCACCCGCCTGATGCATTTCCTCGGCCATGAGCAGCAAGCGGTCGGGGACGTCGCTGTGAAGGCTCTCCTAGACCTCGCGGCAAAGGAGGATCGCCACCGCCTCGTGCTGACCCGCGTGCTGCGGCTTCTTGCGGACAGACCATCGGTGGACGATCCTACCGACGGCGAGGAGCCGTCGCCGATCGGCCGGCGCGAGCGGCGTTGCCGGAATGCCATCAGAGTTTTCCTCGAGCTGGCCAGCGTCGACCGGCTTACCAGCGCATATCCGGAGATCTTCAGCGGAGCCTCGAATCTCGGCCCGGGGCTCGACACTAACGAACCACGACCAGCGATCACGACGTTTGACGGTCTGGCCGGGGCTTGGCGGGTGGCTCTCGAACAGAGGACGGACAGCGGTGCGCTGACCGCACGGCTGGCAGACTGGCTCACCTCAGCGAGTACATCCTCTTCGAGTCAAATCCTCGATATCCTGGCGGCCGCGTGTGGGCGGCGCGTCGACCTGCAGAATCGGCTGTCGGCCCTCGCGCTGGCCGCCACACGCGGCTCCGTGACCGGGAATTCGCTGGCCCGTAACCGCGCCCATTTCCAGCTGCTGGAACGGATTGCGCAGTCCGACGAACTGCTAACCGGATCCGTGCCCGCGCACCAAGGCGGAACTTCGACCGTCGGAAGGGCGGAGGAATGATCTTCTTGATGGAGCGACACCGGTACGGGCGCTGGTTGCCTGTCGCCGGCGTGACTGTCTCCCTGTGCCTCGTGATCACCGTGCTCATCGGTATGCCCCGCTGGATGCTGCTCTTCGCGGGCGCGGCTCTCGCGGCCACGCTGTACGGCTGGTCCCGAGTGACCGCGACGCAGCCGGCAGCGATCCCTCCGGTCCTACCACCACCAGCCGTGATCCCCGCCGAACGGTCTGACCAGAACGAGCGGTTCGTCGACGCGGTATCCAGCGCGACGCCGGGTTTCTCGTTCGTGCTCTCGTACACCGCGCGATGGCAGGCACCTCCTGGCCCACGCTTTGGGTCGGACGAACTTCTCGTCCGTGACCTGGTACTCGATCGAGCCCGTGAGGCCGCGAAGGTGGTGACCGTTGGAGATCCCGCCCTGGTGGCTGAACTGGTCACGATGAGGTTGCGCGGGACCATCCCGACCCACCCCGGCGGCAGGGTGTCGGACGTGCGAGTAGAGGACGTGCAGATGCGGGTCGAGAAGGACACCACCGAGCGGTGGCGCAGCCTATCCGCCTGGAGAGTGGAGGTCGATCTGGCAGATGCCAAGCTCGATCACCTCGGCAAGCGGGTGTGGACGAACCCTCGGGACGCTCTGCTGTGGCAACTCGCGCAACAGCCTGACCTCGGCAAAGCGGTCGGTACGATCGAACCGGTTCGCCGACTGCTGCGTGCGCTCGATGAAACTGACGGGCCCGATGAATCGTGCGGCGCGGGCGACGGGCAGCCGCGCACACGTCCGAGTATTCCCCTCACCGTACAGCTAGTCGAGCACGCGTTCCCGGATGAGATCGGCGCGAGAAACGTGTTCGCGACGAAATTCGCCCATATTCTTGAACGAAGCGATCGACCTGCCCTGGCGAAGGAGATCCAGGACCGATTCCTGTCACCGGGAGGTGATGGATCAGAATAGGAAGGTAGATCCACCCGACGGTTGGCGGATGGGCTAAGTCGCGCGGGCCTGTGGCCGGCTCCAACACAGGGATTCGGCCGCACGTCCGGCCGCGGACGATCAGATCAGGATTCCGTCAACTGAGCTCCCTCGTATCGCGCTGGCTGAACGCCGGCGTGCCACCCTCCCAGGTCGCCGAATGGGCCGGGCACAGCGTTCGCGTGCTGCTCACGGTCTACGCGAAGTGCGTCGTCGGCGAAGAACAGCGCGCGCTCCGGCTCATCGACGCCTCCTTCGCCGCCGAGCAGGAACCCGACGGGTCCCMAGGCGCACCGGCGACCATGCAGGGCGCGAGTCCCGCAGAAATCCACGGAAAATCCACAGACACTCGGATACCACCGGAGGCAGCCGGACCAAACCGGACACCCAGAGTCAGCGAGCCCAGCCCGGCCGCCGACCTCCCAGATGACTCCTGGGGCCTCTGACCAGCGAAAACAGCAGGAAGATCAGCCCTTGAGGATCTGCCTCGACATCACTACGCGCTGTATCTGGTTCGTACCCTCGTAGATCTGGGTGATCTTGGCGTCGCGCATCATGCGCTCGACGGGGAAGTCGCGGGTGTAACCGGCGCCGCCGAACAGCTGGACGGCATCCGTCGTCACGGACATCGCCGTGTCGGAGGCGAAGCACTTCGCGGCGGCGGTGATGAAGCCGAGATTCGGCTCGCCGCGCTCAGCCCGGGCGGCGGCGACGTAGACCATGTGCCTCGCCGCCTCGATGCGCATCGCCATGTCGGCGAGCATGAACCCGACGGCCTGGTTGTCGGCGATCGGCCGGCCGAACTGCTTACGGTCCTTGGTGTAGGCGATCGAGGCGTCCAGCGCTCCCTGGGCGATACCGACTGCCTGCGCGCCGATCGTCGGCCGGGTGTGGTCGAGGGTGGCCAGCGCGGTGCGCAGGCCGGTGCCGGGGGCGCCGATGATCCGGTCACCGGGGATCCGGCAGTCGGTGAAGTGGATCTCCCGGGTCGGCGAGCCCTTGATTCCGAGCTTGCGCTCTTTGGAGCCGACCTCGAAACCCGGGTCGTCCTTGTGCACGACGAACGCCGAGATCCCGTCGACCTTGCGGGCCGCGTCCGGGTCGGTCACCACCATGACGGTGTACCAGGTGGAGATGCCGGCGTTGGTGATCCAGCACTTGGTGCCGCTCAGGACCCAGTCCGACCCGTCCCGGCTGGCCCGGGCCCGCATCGACGCCGTGTCCGAGCCGGCCTCCCGCTCGGACAGGGCGTAGGAGACCATCGCTTCGCCGGCCGCGACCGACGGCAGCACCCGCTTCTTCAGCTCCTCCGACCCGGCGAGCAGGATCGGCATCGTGCCGAGCTTGTTCACCGCCGGGATCAGCGAGCTCGACGCGCAGCCGCGGGCGACCTCCTCGATCACGATGCAGGTCGCGACCGAGTCCGCGCCCTCGCCGCCGTACTCGGCCGGGACGTGCACGGCCGAGAACCCGGCCCGGTTCAGCGCGTCGAGCGCCTCCTGAGGGAAGCGCTCGTGCTCGTCGACGTCCGCCGCGTGCGGAACGATCTCCTTGTCGACGAGGTCACGCACCGCCTCACGCAGCGCGATGTGCTCGTCCGGTAGCCGGTACAGATCGAACCCGGAGTCCACCTTCGGCCTTCTTCCTGCTTCGCTCGTGAAGCCTTCACCCTGCTGCTACCCAGGCCGGCCACGGCGTTCCCCACCGCGGCCGGGTCCCAGCCGCGCGGCGCGTCAGCCGCGGTAGTCGTGGAAACCGCGGCCACTCTTCTTGCCGAGCAGGCCAGCGTCCACCATCCGCGCGAGCAGCGGCGGCGACGAGTACAGCGGCTCCTTGAACTCGTCGTACATCGACTCGGCGACAGCCTTGACGGTGTCCAGGCCGATCAGGTCAGACAGCCGCAGCGGGCCCATCGGGTGGCTACAGCCGAGCACCATGCCGTTGTCGATGTCGTCGGCCGAGGCGAAGCCGGACTCGAACATCCGGATCGCCGACAGCAGGTACGGGATGAGCAGCGCGTTCACGACGAAGCCGGCGCGGTCCTGCGACGAGATCACCTGCTTGCCGAGCGGGCCCGTGACGAAGGCCCGCGCGCTGTCCTTGGTGGCGTCGGCGGTCAGCAGCGACGGGACCAGCTCGACGAGCGGCATCACCGGCACCGGGTTGAAGAAGTGGATCCCGATGACCCGCTCCGGCCGGCTCGTCGCCATGCCCAGCTTCATGATCGGGATAGACGACGTGTTCGACGCGAAGATCGCCTCGGGGGCCGCGATGACCTTGTCGAGAGTCGAGAAGATCTCGGTCTTGAGCTGCTCGTTCTCGGCGATCGCCTCGATGACCAGCTGCCGGTCACCGAAGTCGCCCAGGTCGGTCGTGAAGGCCACCCGCCCCCAGGTCGCGTCCCGGTCCTCGGCGGACAGCTTCCCCCGCTTGACCGCCCGGTCCAGCGACGCGGTGACCCGCGCCCGCCCGGCCTCCACCGCACCGGCGTCGATCTCGCGTACCAGCACGTCCACGCCGGCCCGCGCGGCGATCTCGACGATGCCGGACCCCATCAGGCCACAGCCGACGACACCCAAACGTTCGACCGCCGACAGCTCGACCCGCTCGCCGTCCACCAGGAGTCCTCCTCCGCTCGCGCGCCCTGTCCGGGTTCCCTCGTTCATGCCGGCCTCGGCCCGGCCGTCCATTTTCCTTTTTAGGAAGGCCGACTTTCGGACGTCCAGCTAAATGGGCCGAACGTCACCCCCCGGATGACCATCCGACGCCACCCGCCTGGCCCGAAACCCCCGGAGACGTGGCATCCAACCCACCCTAGCCCCGGCCGACAGGACCGTCAGCCGCGTGCGCGAGCACCCGAGACTCCCCGCTCCGCGCCGCCGCCACGCCCGTCTCCGGCTCCGTCTCCGAGGCCGGAACCAGAGCTGGAGCCGATGCCGGGTGTTCCAGCGCCCACGCGCAGATCGCGGCCAAAGGATCACGCAGAGTCAGACCGAGGTCGGTGAGGGCGTACTCGACGTGCTGGGGCGCGGCCTGGCGGACCACGGTGCGCGCGACCAGCCCGTCCGACTCCATCCCGCGCAGCGTCTCGGTCAGCACCTTCTGGGTGATGCCCGGCAGCCGGCGGCGTAGCTCGGCGTGCCGCTGCGGCCCGGCGAGCAATGCGTAGACAACCAGCACCCGCCACTTCGCCGCGAGCCGTTCCAGCGCCTGCCGGGTCGCGCAGGACTCCTCCAGCACGTCCGGGATCACGAGGGCCATTGCCGCTCCTCCGCCTTGGGTCCGGGGCTCAACGGTCCCCAGCATCTCGCGGTCACCACCCTGGGAAAAGGCGGCGTGGGCGGGCGTCGACGTCCGACTGCTCCTGGTCCCACCCGCGCCGGCCCATGGGCACCTGAAAGTTCCGTCTGGTCCGTGCGCCCCGGTGCGTCCTACGGTGACGGCGCGGCGGCTCCCGTCCGCCGATTCCCTGCTATTCGTGCCGATTCCTTCGGCCGCGCAGACGAGGACGCCGATGAGTTCCACCCCGAGCGTGCAGACCACCGACACCGCCCGCGTCGACGTCGAGCGGGTCGAGTTCGCCGCCGAGGGCGTGCCCCTCGTCGGCGAGCTCCGCCTCCCCGCTGACGACGCCGACCCCGCCGGCGCCCGCGCCATCGGCGTCGTGCTGACCGGTCCGTTCACCGGGGTGAAGGAGCAGGTCGTCGGCCGGTACGCCGAGCGGCTCGCCGCCGCCGGTTTCGCGACGCTCGCGTTCGATCACCGGGGATTCGGCGAGAGCGGCGGGCGCCGTGGCCACGAGGACAGCCAGGGCAAGCTCGCCGACCTGCGGGCCGCCGTGGACCTCCTCGCCGCCCGCCCCGAGGTCGACGCGGAGCGGCTGGCGGTGGTCGGGGTGTGCCTGGGCGGCGGCTATGCCGTCCGCGCGGCGGCGACCGATCCGCGGCTGCGGGCCGTGGCCGGGATCGCCGGCGCCTACAACAGCCCGGCGTGGTTTGCCGAGCGCATGGGGCTGCCCGTCTACCGGTCGGCGCTCACGTCGTTCCTGGCCGGCTATGACGAGCCGATCCCGGCGGTCGCACCAGATGGCGGCGAGGCGGCGATGGGTGGCCCGGAGCCGTACGCCTACTACGGAACCGCGCGCTCGACGTCACCGCACTGGCGCAACGAGGTCACCCGCGGCTCGCTGCACTCGCTGATGACGCTGGACGCTCTCAGCGCGGCCCCGCTGCTGGCCGGCGTGCCGCTGCTCATCGTGCACGGGCGGGTCGACGACTACTGCTCCCCCGAGCTCGCCGCCGAGATGCACAGGCGAACCACCGCCGCCGGCCCCGCCGGCACCGCCGGCACCCCGGGCACCGCCGAGATCGTCTGGCTCGACACGACGTCGCACATCGACCTCTACGACGCGGAGCCCTACGTCAGCGAGGCGGCCGCGGCCACCATCACCTTCCTACGCCGCTCCTGCTGAGCGGGTCAGGACGCGGGCTTGACGGGGATGGAGGTGAGAGTCGCGAAGCCGACGTTGAAGGCGGCGACCTCGTCGGCCGGGGTCTCGGTCGACGAGCAGTCCTGGCCGTTCGTGAGGGCCTTGGACATGTCCGTCAACGTCGGCTCGGTGGGCAGCTCGCGCTCGCCGCGGATCTTGGCGGTGCCGCAGTTCGGGATGTTCAGGTTCGGGATGCTGGCCAGCGCCGTGCCGGAGCCGGTGCCGGTGAACTCGCCGCGGTGCTTCGTCACCCAGGCGACGACGAGGTCGGCGCCCTGTGTGAAGTCGTAGGTCGACCCGAGGCCCATGCTCGTGGCGATCGACGGGATCCCGCGGGTGGCGGCGGCCCGGGCGGCGCCGACGGTGCCGGACAGGTCGACGACCGGGCCCAGGTTCTGGCCCTGGTTGATGCCGGACACGACCAGGTTCGGCTTCACCCCGAGGGTGTCGAGGGCGACGTTGACGCTGTCCGCCGGGAAGCCGTCGACGGCGGTCGCGGCGGTGCCGCTCGCCGTGGTCGCGTCGTGGTGGGCCGGTGGCTGCGGCGACGTCTTGCCGCCCGTCCCGCTCTGGTTGGTGGTAGGCGCGACGACCTGCACCGTCACCGCGGGCAGGGCGGCGAGGGCCTTGGCGACCGCGTCGATGCCGGGGCCGCCGACACCGTCGTCGTTGGTCACCAGGATGGTCAGCGGCGCGGGCGCTGGCGCGGCGCTGGTCGCCGCCACGGGGGCGCTCGTCGTCGCGGCCGGCGCGCCGTCGTCGTCGCCTCCGCCGCAGGCCGCGGCGCCGACGAACAGCACGCCCGCCGCCCCGGCCGCCAACGCCATGCGCGCCGGAGCCCGCCACACACCGACCATCGTCGCATCCTCCTCACCTGGGGTCCGGCGGCGCTGTGACCGGCCGGACGCACCGTCACCGCCCGGCCCGAGATGCCATAGCTCGAAGCGCCGTACGCGGAGCAGCGGGCGCCATTGTCGCCACCCCGCGGCATCAGTGGACAGGGGGGACAAAGATGTCACCTTCCGCTCGTCCACTGTTCAGGCCGGTTCCCGCCGCCTGTGACACGAGGCAGCGGCGTGGGCCTACAGGTGCAGGAGGAACGACCAGCCGGCGCAGGTGAGGATCGAGACGGGGACGCCGACGCCGACGAGCATGCTCGGCAGCGGCGTCGCCAGGTCGTGCCGGGAGGCCATCAGGGCGCCGGCGACCATCGGCGGCATGGTCGCCTCGAACAGCGCGACCTGCAGCGCCCGGTCACCCAGCGCGCCGAACAGCGCGTAACCGGCGATCACGAGCGCCGGCGCGACCAGCAGCTTCACCGTGAGGCCGATGACCAGCTCGCGCCACCACCGCCGGGCCGCGCTCACCTCCACCTGCAGACCGATCGCGAACAGCGCCAGCGGGGTGAGCGTGTCGCCCAGCCGGGTGAGCACCTCGGTCAGCCAGCCCGGGTAGCCGACGGGCCGCAGCGCGAGCCCGGCGACCAGAGCGAGCAGCGGTGGCGCGATCAGGATCCGGCGGGCGATCTCACGCGGCGCCACCCGGGTCCTGTCGGACGCCGCGATCGCCACCAGCGTGGTCACGGCGGTGCTGAGCAGGACGAACGAGCCGAGCTGGTCGACGATGACGGCGATCGGCACGTCGCCAGCGCCGAAGAACGCGGTCACCATCGGGATGCCGACGAAGGACGTGTTCGCCACGGCCGTCGTGGCGACGAGCGCGTAGACCGCCTCCCGGCCGAGCCGCAACGGCCGGGCGATGACCAGGTAGAGGCCGACCGTGACGGCGAACAGCAGGTAGGGCATCGCGACGACGGCGACGATGCTGCCGGGGAAGCGGACCTCGTGCATCACCCGCAGCGCGAGCGCGGGGAGCGCGATGTTGAGCACCCAGAACGTGACCGCGTGCTGCGTGTCCGCGCCGGCCTTACCGGTGCGCCGGAAGGCGACCCCCGCCGCCAGGCCCACCAGCAGGACGACAAGGGCGGACACGGACGACCATGCTCCCGACGCGGGGTGGCATCGGAACGTGTGTAGGCACGGATGTGGGTGGGCTCACCCGGCATCCGTGCCCGCACCGTCACCTACCGCTCCTGGCCGTCGTTTCCACGCCGTGGGAGGCGCAGGCGCATGGTGGTCTCGCTGAAGACAGGGACGGGCCCGACAGGCCTCGACAGGCGCACGGTCGTCTCGCCGACGGGCATGGCCACGGACGCCGGGCGGGCCACTGGAACCCCCGGCACCCCTGTCCCCGCTGTCCCCGCCGTCTGGACGGGAGCGGACCGGCCGGAGGCCCACTTCGGTCGCCGGCGCTGGATGGGACCCTCGAGCAGGTAGTACGACGCCGCGGCGAGGCCGATCGCCAGGAGCCCGGCGACCACCGTCGCCGGGCCTCGGCCGAGCCGCGCGACCAGCTTGTCGCCCGCGAACCCGGTGACGGGGAAGTGCCACAGGTAGAAGCCGTAGGAGATCCGGCCGAGCCAGGCAAGCGGGCGGCACCCGATCACCCGGAAGAGCCACGTGGGCCTGCCCTGGTCCAGCGCGAGGATCAGCGCCGCGGCGAGCAGCGCGACGCCGGTGAAGCCGCCCCGGTCCATGACCGTCGTGCGCGCGCCGTTCTCGGGCACGGTCAGCACGGCCACGGCGAGCGCGGCCAGCGCGAGCGGCCCGGCGACCGGCAGCGCCGCCAGAATGCGCGCGAGCACCCGCCCGCCGGCGCTGGTGCCGGCACCAGCACCGGCGGCGCCACCCGCGTGTGGTTCGCCCTCCCGTGCCTCCAGCCTCGACGCGCGCAGCCAGGCCGCGAGCGCGCAGCCGATCAGCAGACTGTCCGACCTGGTGTCCAGCGCGAAGTAGGTCCGGTTACCGGAGACGCCGAGGTCGGCGAGCGTGGCCCGCCAGACGGCGACCACGACGGCACCGCCGAACAGGATCGCGGGCAGCCGGCGGGCGAGTGCCTCGCGGCGGCAGATCGCGACCAGCGCGACCGGCCAGAGGAGGTAGAACTGCTCCTCCAGCGACAGCGACCACACATGCCCGAACCAGGCACCGCCGGAGTCGGGCCGCAGCACCCTGAAGTAGTCGTTGACGTACAGCAGGGAGGTGAGGGCGTTGTCGAGGAAGTCGAGCTGGTCGGCGCGCGTCTTGAGCAGCACGACCAGGACAGCGCCGATCACGACGAACGCGTAGTACGCCGGCATCAGGCGGAAGGCGCGCCGGACGTAGAACGCCTTCAGCGAGATCCCGCCGGTCCGGTCCCGCTCGGCGAGCAGCAGGCCGGTGATCAGGAAGCCGCTCAGTACGAGGAAGACGTCCACCCCGAGGTAGCCGCCGCCCAGCGCCGCCATGTGGTAGCCGAGCACGCACAGAACCGCGATGGCGCGCAGACCGTCGAGCGCCGGGTTGTAGCCGCCGGGCCGCATGCCACCACGGGCCTCGCCGCCCCGGTCGGCCTCGCGGACCGGGGCGCCCTGGTCACTCTGGCCGCCCTTGCCGCTCCGGCCGGCCGCGGTGTCCCGCCGGTCGAGCCGCCCGCCCGTCCAGCCACGCCGCCGGGTCGTCCCGCCGGCCGCCGCGGCACGCCGGCGCCGCGGGTGCCCGGCAGGCTCGGGCCATGACGGCGGGCTCGAGGACGATGACGTGCGCGGCCAAGGCTCCGAAGAACCGCCGGAGTCACCGAGATCCTCGAGACCGCTGTCGACGAATGACGACGACGAGCCGGCCCCGGAGGAACTATAAGTACGGTCGAGATCCCGCAGACCGTTGTCTACAACGGAGTAGCGGTTGTATTCTACATCCGTGTAGATTCGGCCTTGCGCCGAATCCCGCCCGGCGGGCTCCTCCCCCGGTTCGCGCGGACTCGCGCCCATGCCGTCCCCCTAGCTGCCGGCCCCCTCGGCCGTTGTCCGGCCGACCGGTTTCCACGAGTTGATTCCGTGAGTTGATTCCGTGCGAAGAGATTCCGCACAGACGGTTCACAGTAGTCGCACATGCAGTGGATGCACCGATGCGGTCGGCGGCGATTCAGGAACGTCATCTGGCATTAGCAGCAGCGGGACAACACCATCCATGACCGCGCACGGCGAGTTATTGCCCGACGACGCCGCCCACTGGTGGCCCACCTGGCCGAAGAAGATCGCGCACATACAGTGGCGATGGAGGGTTCGACGCTGGTCATCGCCGGCGACCGTCGCCGCCCGTCCACGACGCCCCTCGGCCGGCGGGCGCACCGTCTCTCGGGTCCTCGCCCTCCCGGGGCGGGCGTCGAGGTGCCAGCCGTCAGCGGGCGTCGCCCGCCGGCGCCGCTGGCCGGCGTCGTCAGCGAGCGCCGTCAGCGAGCGCCGTCAGCCGCGGTGATTTCGGCGGCGAGACCGTCGATGATCCGGGCCTGCTCCAGGTCGAGGAACGTGACGCCACCGGCGTCGTGGGTCGCGAGCGCGAACGTCACCCGCCGCCAACGGATGTCGATGTCCGGGTGGTGGTTCATGCCCTCGGCCACCTCGGCGACCTGCCGGACCAGCTCGACGCCGGCCAGGAAAGTCGGCGCCGTCACCGTGCGGCGGATCGTCCCGTCCGCGAACGACCACGCGGGCAGCCCGCGCAGCCCGTCGGCGATCTGCTCCGCGGACAGCGCGTCGGGAACGTCGGCCATGGCGGACTCCTTCCGCTCGCCCCAGTCCGGCATGCACGTCTGAGTCACGCCAGGGTCCACCGCCGGTAGGGACCACACCGTAACGCGGTTGAACCGTCGTCGCGACCAGCAGACGAGGCGGAATCATGGCCGCGTCACGACACAGGTCGCCACCCAGCACCTTTGCGGAAGATCACCATCCGCCACATCGGAATCCGGATGGTGCGGTCGGGCGGCGGCGGCAAGCCCCGGGATGGGGCCGTCGGCGAGACTCTCCCCACCCGGCCGGGCCCGTCCGCCGCCGAGGTCTACAGGGTGCAGCTGGGGGGTGGCGGTGGGCCCTGTGGGGCGGCAGGTGCCGGGCCGGCGGCAGGCGTGGCGCCCGCGGTCATCGGGGAGACGACCGTCGTGTACTCGGCGCCGAGAATGAGGTGGATCCCGGTGATGGTCGGGTCAGCCCGGGTGATCGCGCCGGGGACCGCCGCCTGCACGGTCCACGCGGCCTGCTGCTGGCCGGGTCCATAGAGCACCCGCGACGTCGTGTAGTTCCGGGGGTCGGCGTTGAGGGTGCTTCCCACGCGGAAGCCTTCGCGCGTCAGAGCGGTCGCCGCCGTCGAAGCCAGCCCGGACCTCGTGGAACCGTTGTAGACATCGAGACTGATCTGCGCGGGCGGAACCGTGACAGGACCTGGAGTCGCCCCGGGATCCGGCGTGGCCGGCGCAGTGGTGCCAGCGGGAGTGACACCGTCGACATGCCCGCCCAGCGGGACGACGATCTTCGCGAGGTCGACCGGGTCGTAGAGCAGTACCGCGCCGTAGCCAGGCAACGTTCCATTCGCCGGATTTCCGCCGTCCGCGAGTCCTGGCGAGCGCGTCGGCAGCGTCTCGACGTGCATCGTCCCCGCCGCCATGCCTTTCATCGACAGGCCGAGGTCTTTGAGGTCATCGAGCGAGGTGTTCTCGTCGAGGGCGAGCGCATCGGTCGCGGCCTTGATCAGTGCCGTCGACTTGATCGGATTTGTCAGCACGTCGCTGCTGGTGGCCTTGCGGAACACGGCACCGAGGAACTGCTGCTGGCGGTTGATCCGGGCGATGTCGCCCGCGAGGAAACCGTGCCGCTGGCGGACGAACGCCAGTGCCTGCTCGCCGTTGACATGCACGATGCCCGGGCCCCCGGACCAGCCGCTCATCGAGTCCTTGGTGTTGGTGCTCAGCCGCCACACACCAAAGTCATCCTTGAAGTGGTCCTTGAAGTCCGACGGCAGCACACAGACGTCGACACCGCCGATCGCATCGGTGATCTTCTTGAACCCCGCGAGGTCGACGGAGATGTAGTGGTCGACCCGCATTCCGGTAAGGCTTTCGATCATCTTTACCAGCAGCGAGGGCCCGCCGTCGGAAATGGCCGAGTTGAACCTGCCCTTGTGCAACTTGTGAGTCTTGCCGGCCGCGTCGGTGTACTCGGGAATGATGACGAGGGTGTCCCGTGGGAACGAGACCATCGTCGTTTCCCCGTTCTTGGCCATGTGGATCAGGATCGTGCTGTCCGACCGCTGGCCGACGACCGATGAGCCGCCGTACTCGTCGCCGGTGCCCGCGCGGCTGTCCGTACCAACGAGCAGATAGTTCGCCACACCGCGTTCGGTGGGCGGTCGATCGCCTCCCAGGTCGAGCCGGACGTGGCCCACGTTTCCGTTGGCGTAGGTGTACTGCGCCCATCCTCCGGCGCAGACCAGCAGTATGGCGGCGGAGATCAGCGCCAGCAGCCCGGAGCCGAGCCGACCACCGGGAACCCGCCCGCGTCGCGGCCGGCCGCGCCTGCCACCTCGCGGGCTCAGGTGGGAGGGAAGCGGCACTTCTCCTGGCACGACCACGTCTCCTCGGTTCGCCTCAGGTACCCCGACGATAATGGTAAACGAGGCGTTTCATCCGGTACGCACCATCTTCACCATTTGTCGATCTTGACCTGGCGGTGCTCGCGGGCGTCGCCCGTGGGCCCGCCGAGATGGCGGGCGCGAGGTCCGGTGCGCCCTCGCCGCGCTCGCCCTCGACTCGTCGCCCAGGCCCCAGATGCTCTCCCCGCCCAACCAGCCAGCGCGGCGCTGGGAACCGAGATGACTACGCCGTCGGCTGTTCTGGCTCGCCGGCCGCCACGCCCGCCAGACCGTGCCGCACCTGACCGCCCACCGCCCTGGACACCACTCGCCGTCCGGGCGATCACCACCTCGCGCGCCCTGCCCGCTCCGGATGACCCGACCCACCGACGTCCCACCCCGCCGACCACCCCGCCGATCGGAAGAAACGCCGCCTCGGACGTGAGCCGGGCTCCCACCCCGCGCGACAGCAAGGGCATCCCGCCGCGGCCACCCCCGGCCGAACGGTACAACTCAACATCAACAAGAGTGGAAGGTCAGCCACGATCACATCCGGCCAGGGCACGAAAGACCTGGGCCAACCTTCGCTCGACGACCAGTGACAAAGGGTCAGCGATGTCACGCTCCGCGAAAGGCCTCGCGGGCCGAGTCCCCACTCTCCTTCCCCAATAGCCGGAGGTCAAAGCGCCGGTAATACTGCCAGGAGCCGCTGTTCGGAAGGCGGTCGTTCACCGAGTCATTCCCGGCAGTGCCGGCGCTGGCGAGGTCCGCCGCGCCACGACCTTGCTGGGAGTCCGGCGCGGACTCGACAGCGACCCCGGGTGAAAGATCCGTAACCTCCCAGGCCGCAACCGGGAAAACCTCTCCGAACGTGCCCTTGCCAGGCTGTGGAACAGCCTGATCAATTCGGCGAACCCGGGCGGACCATCCTGGCCGCCTGATTCGCAAAACGCGAAACTACGCCCTGGAATCCCGAGGATTCAGTAGGACGGAGTGGTCCAATAAATTGTTTGTCCGCCCGGTGTAACGTCGAAAAGGCCCTTCGCGTAAGACGTGTATCCGGCGTCATTCAGATGGCCGGTCGCGCACGGCGGCGGACCGTCCAGGCGGCATTCAGAAGAGACGCCGTCACTTCTGATAACCTGAGCACGAAGGCCCCATCCAGGATAGCTGGATCCCGAAGCCTGCATCTTCGCCCACACGGTACGGCAGTTCGGGCTGTACCAAAGCTCCGCCGTAGCGTTGCTGTAGTTCGCGCTGTAGACCCTGTAGCCGTCGGTCTCATCGCAAGCAAGGGCCGCCGCCCCACCGGCGACTCCCTCCGGAGTGTTTGCCGACGAAGTGGCTGCCTGTGCGACGGATGCACCCAGCAGGGAAGAAGTGGACAGGCCCAGTGCCGCGACGGCTGTCCACCCAGCGTAATTCCGAGGAGACACTCTCGAATACCCTTCAGAGTAAAGAATAGCAATCTTGGCTGTTGTCGTCGACGGAGCGGCGGAAGGAACGGGTTTCGCGTGCTACAACGGCTCCGCCCCAAGCCGATGTTGTCGACAGGAAAACTCCATTGGGCTGTGTCCGGGCAACGGGGATCCGGCCCAGACGGCCTACCGCATCCGAAGAACCCCGCGGTGGCCGCCGCGACTCGTACCGCGAAGGAACCCAGCGGTCAGTACTGCGGGGTCGAACGGATGGGGCCCCCGGGGTACACCTCGACCTGGAGTTTGGTCGTGTAGCCGGCATCATTGATGTGGATGGTGCTGCACCACTGATTTTCGTCCCAGCACATTTCATGCGGCGTCGAATAGCCGTCCGACCTGATAAGCCAGCCCTTGGGGGGACCGATGGGATGGTCGGCGTTGCCGAGCCACTTACCCCAGACGGTACGACAGCTCGGGCTGTACCAGAGCTGCCCGAGTTCCATGCCGCTGACGGAGTCGTTCGCGCTGCCGACCTTCACTCCGTCGCTTTCGCTGCACGCCAGCTGGGCGCTCTGCGACTCGGACGTCGAGTTCCAGGGCGAGGCCGCCTGGGCCGCCGGCCCAACCACCCACGACCCCGCGACCGCCGGCACCACCGTCCCGGCAAGCACCAACCCACCACGCCAGACACGCATCTCGGCTCCTCTCCTCGTACATTTGGACACCTGTCGCCAGCCAGCGGCCCATTGATGTACGGTGCGCCGGCCGCTGGACCCGTCGGGCCGAACCGTCAATAGGCCGGGGTCGAGACAATCGGGCCGTGCCAAAACAGCTGCACCTGCAGCTTGGTCGTGTAACCGGCGTCATTGATGTGATCCGTCACGCACCAGCCGTCGAATCCGCAGCCGATGTCGTGCGAGGTGTTGTAGTTGTCCGACCGGACAAGCCACCCCGTAGGCGAGCCCAGCGACGCCTCGTCATCGCCGAGCCACTTGCCCCAGACGGTACGACAGCTGGAGCTATACCAGAGCTGCCCGACCTCGGTGCCCTGGTAGTCGGCGCTGCCGACCTTGACGCCGTCGCTTTCGCTGCACGCCAGCTGCGCGCTCTGCGACTCGGACACCGAGTTCCAGGACGAGGCCGCCTCGGCCGCCGGACCAGCCACCCACGACCCAACGACGGCCGGCACCACCGTCCCGGCAAGCATCAACCCACCACGCCAGACGCGCACGTCAACTCCTTCTCGTAGCACGGTCCGCCGAACGAACCGTCCGAACAGAACCTGGTCGGACCGACACCGAATCAGCACCGCATGCCGACCCGGAGCACGAAAGAGTTTCCAGCCTCGCCGCGGCGGTGCCCCGACAGAATTCGACGCCCGCGCACACTCGTGCCTATCCCGACAACTGCCCACCCATGGCTATTGCGGCAGGTCCTCGACAGCCTAGGCCCGCGAGGAATCCGCGTCAGCGGACCCCCGAGGAACCTCCGGTGAACACACGACCGCCGCCATCGTTCGGCCGACCGTGCTCAGGCGGAGGATAGATGGCCAGGACGTACTGGTCCCAGTGCCTGCCCGCATAGTAGCTGTGATTTTTGAGAATACCCTCGACCTCGAACTGGCGGCCCTCCCCGCTGCTGAACGAGCCGAAGTTGAAGGCTGGGACCTCCATGTAGATCTTCCTGAGGTCCCAGGTCGCGAACAGATACCGAACGAACACGTCCGACGCCTCGACGGGAATACCTGTGCCGACGAGCTCGGGCACGAACAGCGCCGCGAAGAACGCAAAACGCTGCACATGATCGCAGTTGTAGCAGACAACCTGCCCAACGGGCTGCCGAGTCTCGTTCGAGATCACCGCGAACTGCACCAGGGCGCCGGCCTTGAAGCCGGCGCAGAAATTCTCGAAGTCCGGAACGAACCCACGGAACTTCCACCGGTGGCCGACATCGGGATCGATCGCCATCCGATACATGAACGGCATCAGCTCGGGCGAGATCGGCTCGAACCTGAAACGCTTCGTCGCCCGCGGCGCCGGCATGACCGAACCAGTGACGTCCGCGTCGGGGGCGACGGGAGTCGAGGCACGAAGCGAACCCACGTCGTCCGGCCGCACCTGGGCCCTGCTGTAGGCATCGTAGAGATCCCCGACGGTTCTCAGTGAGGTGATCTCTTTTTCCGTCAGCTCAATCCCCGCCTCGGCGAGGATGGTTATGAGTTCCAGGCGTCTGAACGAGTCCAGCCCGAATGAATCCTCCAGCACCGCCGTGGACGAAACCTGTGGCGGCTCACAGCCGAGCCTCGCGGCAAGGAGGCCCTCGAAGTCCGCCTGGGTCATCTGCATGGTCGCGGTCCTCAAACAGTTGTCCGACTGCATGTACCTGCCACACGCCAGCGCCATAGCGAGCGCAAGCCCTGCATACCGTCCGGTGGGCGAATGATCTTTGCGCCTAAGCGATGATCTGCGCTGCGTCAACAGGATGGCACATGCGGACGATTCGTGTCCAGTAGGTAGCACTGGCAAAAAATGGGCCCACCTCGACCCGTTAATAGATACACACCGTGATGTGTCACGCCGAGGAGTCGTGATTTGATCTTCGGACCAGCTGGACGCCCGAGGGGCTGACCAGCGGATAGAGCCCTGAATCCGGCATCGCCCACGGCTACCATCAGTGACAGGCGTTCCCGAAGCCACCGCGCGCACGAAACTGCGTTCGTGCCATGCTCGCTCGCGACGACCGACGGTATCCGATGGATGCCCCACAGGCAGGGCCGCACGACTTCAGCTACATCGCGGCGCCGCTGCGTGGTATAGATGTGGCCGGGCCGACGGCATGGCGCCGGCCCGGCCCCCGTCGGTGGTCCGCCAGCGGTTCAGTCCGTGGCGCCAGCAATGGAGCGCCATCCACCAAGGCAAGTCAAAGCATTTGACCCGCCCGCACGCTCAGATCTGGCGAAAGGCCGGGCACCGTTTTCGGCACGGCTCCGAACCGGGATTCAGGCTCGCCCGACCCGCTTGCGCCCGCGGCGTCGCGGACGGAGCACGAGACGATATGGACGAACGGGAGTGACTCGCGCCGGGAACCACTGACGCGCAGTACCACCGGCTCGGCACACCACACAACAACAAAACGCCCGCGCGCCTCAGGTGCCGAGGGCGGCCAAGGCCCGCACCAAAGACGGCCACCGATCGCGCGGACACATTTCACCACAATTTAACCTTACACGACCCGCCGCGCCTGGGTCGATATTCCCATGCCCGCGGACATACTCATGACGCCACGTGGAGACAACAGAATGCGGTATGCGGCGCAGTTGAGCGCGATGCTGGTCTCGGAGGGGTTCGTCGACGTCGAGGAGGATCTCCCGGAAGACGAGCCCCTGCTGTCGTCGGGGCTCCTGGACTCCATGGAGCTGATCCGCCTCATCGGGAGGCTGAACGACGAGTTCGGAATTTTGATCAAAGGCGCCGATCTGGCGAACGCGAACTTCGAGACCTGCGTGTCGATGAGCCGCCTGCTCGAGCGGCTCATCACGGCGCCGATGCCCAGCGCGTCCCACCCGGCTGGTTGACGTCCTTCCCGTCTCGCACAGCCGTCAAGGGCCTGAAGATCACCCCTCACGAGAGGCTGACACACAAATGGTCTACCTGCTGGACGCCATGGAACGGGCCAGTAGAGAGGACGGCTCGGTCACCTTTCTTTCCCCCGAAGGCGACGACCGTGTGAGCTGGGGCGAGCTCTATCAGGTAGCGCTGCGTCAGGCCGCCCGTCTGCAGGAGGACGGCATCGGCCCGGGCCGGACGGTCGCCGTCCTCGGGCTGACCTCCCGGGCCGCGGTCACGGCCATCGCGGCGGTCTGGCTCGCCGGCGCGGGCGTCGCCGTGCTGCCGACCCCGGCGCGGACGATGGACGTCGACGCATTCCTGTCCGCGACCGCGCGGCATCTGGATCGGCTGGAAGCGTCGCTGGTCCTGGTCGGCCCGCCCTTCGAGGATCTGGCCGCGCCGCTGGCCGCCACCGGCCGTGCGGTGACTCCGCTCGACCGGGTGCTGGAGCCGGGCCCGGTGTCCGACTGGCGGCGCCCCGAGGTGGCCGACGGCGACACGGTGATCCTGCAGCTGACGAGCGGCACGACGGACGAGCCCAGGATCGTGCTGGTCAGCCACGCCAACCTCGCGGCCAACCTGCGGGGCACCGCGGCCGCGATCGGCCACGGGCAGCGGCATGGCGGGATGCTGTCCTGGCTGCCGCTCTCCCACGACATGGGCCTCGTCGGGGTCCTCGCCGCCACGCTCACCTGTGGTCAGTGCGACCTCTTCCTGACCTCACCCACCGAATATCTGGCCGACCCGGCCAGCTGGCTGCGGCAGGCGGCGCGCCACCGCGTCCAGACCATCATCGGCCCGGCCTCCGCGTACGCCGTAGCCGCGCGGCTCCTTCCCCTCGGCCCCCGCCTCGACCTCTCCCGCGTCACGCAGGCGATGTCGGGTGGGGAACCGATCGACCCAGACGTCATCGAGAAGTTCCTCGCAGCCGCGCGGCCGCACGGCCTCGACCCGCGTGTGTTCCTGCCCGGCTACGGTCTCGCGGAGGCCACGCTCGCGGTGACGATCCCCGCCCCGCTCGGGGGGCTCCGCGTCGACGAGATCGACGCCGACGACCTGACGGCGGCCGGCGCCGCCCGGCCGCCGCGCGCCGGGCGGCCGACCCGGCGCCTGCCCCTGCTGGGGCCGCCCATCGCCGAGACCACCATCCGGGTCACCGACCCGGCCACCCGCCACGTGCTACCCGACCGCACGGTCGGTGAGGTCGAGGTCCGCGGACCCGCCGTCACCAGCGGCTACCGCGGCGCCACCTCCGCGCCCGGCCCGGTCGTCGACGGTTGGCTGCGCACGGGAGACCTCGGCTACCTCGTCGACGGCGAGCTGGTGATCTGCGGCCGGCAGAAGGATCTGATCATCGTCGGAGGCCGCAACATCTACCCGGAAGAGGTCGAACGGACCGCCGAGCAGGTGCCCGGTGTTCGCGCCGGCAACGCCATCGCGTTCTCCGTCCAGCGGACGGGTGGTTTCGGCGAAGGCCTCGGCATAGCCGTGGAGTCACGAGCGCCGGATCCGACGTCCGTGGAGCGCGCCGTCGCCGACCATCTCCTGGCCACCATCGGGCTGTGGCCGGTCACGACCCGCGTTCTCCCGCCGGGCTCGATCCCGAAGACACCATCCGGCAAGCTGCAGCGCGCCGAGGCGGCCCGCCGGTTCGGCGCCTCATGACCAGCAGCGTCGCCCGCCACGACATCGTCTCCGGCATAGGCGTCGACCCCGCCGTCACCGACACGATCGCGAGCCTGCTCGCGCAGGGGATGTCCGCCTGGACAGAGCCCGACCCCACCCGACGGCGCGACCTGCTCGCGGCCTGCTGCGCGTCGGACGTCGAGTACGCCAGCCCGCTGGGCACCGCCGTCGGCCTCGACGAGTACACCGATCTCATCGGGGAGGTTCACCGGGCCTACCCCGGCTTCCGCCCCGTCCGTACCAGTGCCGTCGACCTCCACCACAGGTACGCCCGGCTGGAATGGGCCTTCCAGGACCACGCCGGCCGGACGAGCCTCACCGGACTCGACGTGCTGACCTTTACCGAACAATCACGGATCGCCTCGGTCACCGCCTTCTACGGGCCCACTCCGCCTATCCGTTACGTCTATGGCAGTACTGGCTGAGGCAACGTCTGACGTGTCGGAGTCGCGGACGCCCCAGCCGCCGTGGCGGACGATGGTGATCATCTCGGATCCTACCAACCCGTATGCCATGGCCAAGCCCGCCGACTACCCCTAAATCTTTTCGGATCGGTGCCAGCCCCGAGCCCAAATCCTCCCCCGGCAACCGGTGACGAACAACCAGCACCAGCGAATTCGCGGTGCACTCCTTGCCTACTTTCTCCGCCGAACTCGATGCGAACCGCGGTAGGTCCTGTTACGCTTCCTCTGTCGCCTCGTTACGCATGGCTGGGACACCGTCGTTCCAGGCTTCGATAGATTCTCCGCCTTGACACGCTCACACAGGGCGTCGCCTTTCGAGACGGTCCCGCGCGACGAATCCGACGGGAGCCGGCACCCGCCCGCCGAAAAGCGGTAGAACGGCGCCTCATTTTCACGGCCGGCACCGACCGTCATCGTCCACGTCGTGATGCGGAGACTCACCAGAAACGTCCCGTCGGCCATGCCGTCGGCGACCTCAATCGGCCCGCCAATATTGGCGGGACGGCAATCCCGTTATTCCACGAGTCCGCCACAGCCACGGCGGGCCGTGGAAACGAAACTCAAAGGAGAAGAATTTGCGCAGCGTAACACGCGCCGCGGCCGCGACGACGGCCATGGCGATCCCGGCGGCCGTCGTCTCGTGGGCCGCGATGCCCGCCGCCCAGGCCGTCGCGCCGCCCTCGCCGCCCTGCGGCATCAACGGCGGGTACGGCAACGACGGCGACCTGATCTACTACACGCACGCGACCGACAGTGGGATCGGCTTCCGGGTCGAGCTCTGGTACAGCGCGACCTGTCAGTCGGTCTGGGGCAAGACCGTTCGCGACAACCCGGGTCAGAATCTGGGGGACGAGCTCGGCTGCAACATTCACAACGACACCACCAATGCGGAGGGCTCGGGCTGGCCCGACGACCCCTCGAACGGTGGCAACTGCAAGACGCCCGCCTTCTGGGACAGGGGCACACTGTCACATGCGATGGGCTGGGGCCCAAGCGGCAAGATCGTTACGACCTCGTCCTGGTAGGTAGACAGCGCAAAATCCCAGATCCGTCGGTTGTCCGGCGGCTGGCCCGGCGGGCCGGACGCTGAAGATTCGCGGAGTGGGTGGGGAGCCGACGTCTCGTCGAGGATTCGGCTCCTCACCCATCGCGGGGTCATGCGGACAGGGCCCACCGAGACCCCGTCCGAGACCCCGTCTCATCGAACCTACGGCCAACTCGCTGCGCGGCGACGTCAGCGGCGCTTCGAACAGCCCGCGACCGGGAGACGCCTCACCGCCTCCATTCGCGGTCAGGGCCCTACTTCACGCAGCGGTTGTCGGCGGAGACCGGTGCCTGGGTGTAGAACGGCGTGGCGGCGGTGCCCGCGGACGCCCTGGCCGCCGGCGAGGCGATGACGGCGGTGTCACCGTCGACGAGGTCGTTGCCGACGACGAGGACGATCTCGCCGGCCGCCCCGGAGCCCGCGCCGGACAGGGCACGGGCGCCGGAGACATCGGCGACCAGCCGGTTCGCGGCCGCGGCGTCCCCCGGGGCGAAGCGCACCTCGGTCTGGGCTTGGTTCCGGTCGTCGGCGACGCCATAGCCGACCACGTCGTAGCCGGCGTTCCGCAGCTTGCTCGCCACGGTCTTGGCGATGCCGCCGGTCGTCGTGCCGTTGAGCACCCGTACCCTGACCTGGCTCGGCGCGACGATCGGGGTCGGAGCCGCCGTCGGCGCCGTTGGGCCCGTTCCAGCGGAGCCCTGGCCACCGGTCTCGGAGACGATCGACGCGAAGAAAGCGCGTACCGTAGCCGGGTCGTAGAGCGCGTAGTAGGCCTGCCCGCTGCCGCTGGTGGCCCCCGAGAGCGGGATCGTGGTGAAGGTGACCTGGCCGGCGCTCATCGCCTGCATCCGCTCGGCAAGCACCTTCAGGTCGTTCAGGTCGGTGCCCGAGTCGACCGTCACGGACTCGGTGACGGCGTTGAGGAACCCGGTGAGCTTCCCCGGGTTGGTGAGCAGGTCGCCGCTCTTGACCTTGCGGAAGACTGCCGCGAGGAAAGCCTGCTGCCGCTGGACCCTGGTGTAGTCGCCGTTCGGAAAGCCATGCCGCTGGCGGACGAAGGCGAGCGCGTTGTCGCCCGACAGGAGGTTGACGCCCTCCTTACCGTGGAAGCCCGACATCGAGTCGTCGAGGTTAGTGGAGACCCGCCTCCGCCCTTGGTCATCCTTGAACGGGTCCCGGTAGGGGTCCTTCACCATGCAGACCTCGACGCCGCCGAGGACGCTGCTCATCGTCCTGAAGCCGTTGAAGTCGATCTCGGCGAAATGATCGATACGCAGATTCGTGACGTCTTCCAGAGTGCGCAGCAGCAGGGCGGGACCGCCGTCGTTGAACGCCGCGTTGACCCGGTTGGTACGCGCGGCGTGCCGCTTGCCCTTGGAATCCGTATAGGCCGGAATTCTGACTTTCAGGTCCCGTGGGATCGACACGAGGGTCGTCTTCTCGTCGGCACCGAGATACGCGATCATCATCGTGTCCGAGCGGGCGCCGCCCACGTCGGCCGCATCGGAACCGGTCCGCACGTCGGAGCCGACCAGCAGCCAGACCTCCCGGCCATGCGGGATCTGCGGCGGGCGGGTGCCCTCGACGTCGCCGTCGCTCAGATCGGTCCGGTCGACCCGCGAGTCGTAGTACTTCGTCGCGCCGTAGCCGAGGCCGATGACGAGGAACAGCGCGCAGGACACGATCCCCGCGAGCCCGAGGAGCAGCGCCCTCGCCAGTCCGCGCCGCCGGCGCTCATCGTTCTCCCCGCGTGGGCTCAGTTCTGGTGGAAGGTCCGAGCCGTCCCCGTCGTCCAGCTCGGCGGCCGCGTCATCGGGCTCGGACTCCCCGGCGGCGCCGCCGGCAAGGGCTGGCCCGCCGGCCGGATCGACGCCCGCGGCGTCGTTCGCCGCGGCCGAGCCCGGCTCCGCGGGCCGGGCCGGCTCCGCGGACTGGGCTGGCACAGCGAGCTGGCTCGGCTCGGTGACCGGGCCTGGTAGGGCAGCCGCAACGCGCGCCGCCCTGGCGCCACCCTGGGCGAGGCTGCGGCGTGGGCGTGGGAGGGCGGTCGTGGCCGGCGCGTCGGCGGGGCGTTCCTCGCCGTCGCCGCCGGGGCCTGTCTCCGCGGCCGGCGCCGGCTCGCCTTCGGGGCCTCCGGCCAGGCGGGCGAGCCGCGCCCGCGGCGAGAGCCGTTCACCCACGACCAGCCGCGCTGACGCTGAGAAAGGCGCGTCACCAGCCGGCTCCCGCTCGCCAGCCGACCCGGCACCACCAGCCACGGGGGGCCCACCAGCCGGCCTGGACCCACCGGCCGCGTCGGGCCCGCGGGCCGCGTCGCCAGCTCGAGTCATGTCGGCAGCCCCGTCCCCAGCCGCCTCGGCGCCGTCGACCGGGTCCGCCGTCGCGGCGGCAGGCGAGACACGCCTGTCGCCGGGCGCGGGCGACCCATCAAACCGAGCAGTCGCCACGGGCGGGATCCAGCCTCCGAACCGCAGGGGGCCGCCGGGCGCGTGGCCGTGGGGGCGGCCCGCGTGGCCGTCGGCGACGGAAGAAGTCGCTCAACATTCATAAGTCGCTCAACACCGGTACAACGCGACTGTACCGACAGTAGCCGCCAGCGAAACGCCCCCAACAGGAACGGCCCGGTCACACCTCGGTTCCTGAAGCGGCGGGCGGGCTGGCCCCGTAGGCCAGCCCGCCCGCTCCACGGAGGATGACCGGGCCATTCCGCCGGGCGGGGTCGCACGGCTGGTGACCGCCCGCGCGACCTCGCGCGGGCACTACCGGCGGTGCGTCAGCGACGCGCGCAGGTACTCCTTGTTGAGCCGGGCGATGCTCGCCTGCGGGATGCCCTTCGGGCAGGCGTTGGTGCACTCGCCGGTGTTGGTGCAGCCGCCGAAGCCCTCGGCGTCCATCTGCTCGACCATGCCCACCACCCGGGACTCGCGCTCCGGCTGGCCCTGCGGCAGCACGTTGAGGTGCGAGACCTTGGCCGAGACGAACAGCATCGACGAGCCGTTCGGGCAGGCCGCGACGCAGGCGCCGCAGCCGATGCACTCGGCGTTCTCGAACGCGAGGTCCGCGTCCGGCTTCGGCACCAGCTGGGTGTTCGCCTCCGGCGCGCTGCCGGTGGTGACGCTGACGTAGCCGCCGGCCTGGATGATCCGGTCGAACGCCGACCGGTCCACCATCAGGTCCTTGACCACCGGGAACGCCGCCGACCGCCACGGCTCGATGACGATGGTGTCGCCGTCGGAGAACGTCCGCATGTGCAGCTGGCAGGTGGTGGTCAGGGTCTGCGGGCCGTGCGGCGCGCCGTTGACCACCATGCCGCAGGCGCCGCAGATGCCCTCGCGGCAGTCGTGGTCGAAGGTGACCGGGATGTCCCCATCGAGGATGAGCTTCTCGTTGAGGACGTCGAGCATCTCCAGGAACGACATCTCCGGGCTGACGTCGTCCAGCACGTAGTCGACGAGCGTGCCCTGGGCGTTCGGACCGCTCTGCCGCCAGATGCGCAGGGTGAGTTTCATGCGTAGCTCCGCTGGGCGAGGTGCACTTCGTCGAACTCGAGGTTTTCCTTGTGCAGCACGGGCGGGCTGCCGACGCCGGTGAACTCCCAGGCGGCCGCGTAGGCGAAGTTGTCGTCGTCGCGCAGCGCCTCACCGTCCGGGGTCTGGCTCTCCTCCCGGAAGTGCCCGCCGCAGGACTCGGCGCGGTGCAGCGCGTCCAGGCACATCAGCTCGCCGAACTCGATGAAGTCCGCGATCCGGTTCGCCTTCTCCAGCGACTGGTTGAGCTCGGCGCCGGTACCCGGGACCTTGACCCGCGACCAGAACTCCTCGCGCAGCTCGGTCAGCCGGCCCAGCGCCTTGCGCAGGCCGGCGTCGCTGCGGGCCATGCCGCAGTTGTCCCAGAGCAGCTCGCCGAGCTCCTTGTGGAAGGAGTCCGGGGTCCGGTCGCCGTCCGCCGCGAGCAGCTTCGCGAGCCGCTCGGTGCTCTCGGTGTGCGCCGCGACCGCCTCCGGGGCGGACGCGTCGACGGGGGCCAGCTTGTTGGACGCCAGGTAGTTGCCCAGCATGGGGGGCAGCACGAAGTAGCCGTCCGCGAGGCCCTGCATGAGCGCCGAGGCGCCGAGGCGGTTCGCGCCGTGGTCGGAGAAGTTCGCCTCGCCGATCACGAACATGCCGGGGATCGTCGACTGCAGGTCGTAGTCGACCCACAGCCCGCCCATCGTGTAGTGGATCGCCGGGTAGATCCGCATCGGGACCTTGTACGGGTTCTCGCCGGTGATCCGCTGGTACATGTCGAACAGGTTGCCGTACTTCTCGCGGACGCTGGCCTCGCCGAGGCGCCGGATCGCGTCGCCGAAGTCCAGGTACACACCGAGGCCGCCGGGGCCGACGCCGCGGCCCTCGTCGCAGACGTTCTTGGCCGCGCGCGACGCGATGTCGCGCGGGACCAGGTTGCCGAACGCCGGGTAGATCCGCTCGAGGTAGTAGTCGCGCTCGTCCTCGGGGATCACGTCGGGGCTGCGGGTGTCGCCCGGGTTCTTCGGCACCCAGATCCGGCCGTCGTTGCGCAGCGACTCGCTCATCAGGGTGAGCTTCGACTGGTAGTCGCCGGAGCGCGGGATGCAGGTCGGGTGGATCTGGGTGTAGCACGGGTTCGCGAGGTACGCGCCGCGCTTGTGCGCCCGCCAGATCGCGCTCGCGTTGGAGTTCTTGGCGTTCGTCGACAGGTAGAAGACGTTGCCGTAGCCACCGGTGGCGAGCACGACCGCGTCGGCCATGTAGGTCGAGACCTCGCCGGTGACCAGATCACGGGCGACGATGCCGCGGGCCCGGCCGTCGATGACGACCAGGTCGAGCATCTCGGTGCGGGCGTGCATCTCGACGTTGCCGGCGTCGATCTGCCGCGACAGCGCCTGGTAGGCACCGAGCAGCAGCTGCTGGCCCGTCTGGCCCCGGGCGTAGAACGTGCGCTGTACCTGGACCCCACCGAACGAGCGGGTGTCGAGCAGGCCCGAGTACTCGCGGGCGAACGGGACGCCCTGGGCGACACACTGGTCGATGATCTGGACCGAGGCCTCGGCGAGCCGGTGCACGTTCGACTCGCGGGCGCGGAAGTCGCCGCCCTTGATCGTGTCGTAGAACAGCCGGCGGACCGAGTCGCCGTCGTTGCGGTAGTTCTTGGCCGCGTTGATGCCGCCCTGCGCCGCGATCGAGTGGGCCCGGCGCGGCGAGTCCTGGAAGCAGAACTGGATGACGTGGTAGCCCTGCTCGGCCAGCGTCGCGCCGGCGGAGCCGCCGGCGAGGCCGGTGCCGACGACGATGACGCGGTGCTTGCGGCGGTTGGCCGGGTTGACCAGCTTCGCCTCGAACTTGCGCCGGCTCCAGCGGGTCTCGATCGGGCCGTCCGGGGCGGCCTTGTCGGCGAGGTCCGTGCCTACCGTGTATCCAAACGTGTCAGACATGCTCAATCCACCAAACCGGCCATGACGGCGATCGGGACAGCCAGGAAGCCGAGCGTGATCACGGCGGCGAGCACGCCGGCGGTCGCCTTGTACGCGGTCGCGCGGGTGGCGCTGGTGACGGCCCCGAGGGTGCGCGCCGCGCTCCAGAAGCCGTGCGCGATGTGCAGGCACAGCGCGAGCATCGCGACGATGTAGGCGAGCGCGATGTACCAGTGCGAGAAGTCCGCGACGACGTTGTCGTAGGCGGCGCCCTCGACCCCGTTCGGGTTCGCGACCAGCGCGGTCAGGTCAAGGATGTGGTAGATCACGAACAGGCCGATGATGATGCCGCCGAAGCGCATCGTGTTGGTGGCGTAGCTCGCGGTCGGGCGCAGCCGGTGGGCGTACTTCTCCGGGCGTGCCTTCAGGTCCCGCCTGCTCAGCTGGTAGGCGCTGACGGCGTGCAGCGCGATGGCGACCAGGAGCACGAACCGCTGGATCCAGAGGAACCAGGCGTTGTGCAGAACCGGGCTGCCGATCGTGCGCAGCCAGTGGGCATACGAGTCGAAGTCATCCCTGCCAAAGAAAATCTTGAGATTGCCCGCCATATGGAGGATGAGGAAGAGCAGCATGAGGATGCCTGTGACGGCCATCACTGCCTTCTTGCCGATGTTCGATCGCCATAGGGTCGCCACGGCCGAGGTGCGCCCTACCCGGGTCGCCGGGGTCGCTACTGCCACGAGTGAGCAACGTACGGACCGTCAAGCCCCCGGTCCAAGACATGAAAGTGCTCGTGTCAATAGCCCAGGACTATCGTCTGGGTGTGCAGTTGCATCAGCTGGCCTACTTCGTCGCTGTGGCCGAGACAAAGCACTTCACCAGGGCCGCTACACGCGTTCACGTAGCCCAGCCGTCACTGTCCGCGCAGATCCGGGCGCTGGAGACCGAGCTCGGTAGCCCGCTGTTCAACCGGGCTAGGGGGAATATCACACTCACCGCGGCCGGTGAGGCGCTGTTGCCGCTGGCCAGGCGGATCCTCGCGGACACCGACACCGCCCGCCGCGAGGTCCAGGAGCTGACGGACCTGCGCCGCGGGAAGGTCCGTGTCGGCGCCACCCCGAGCCTGTGCACCGGGATGCTGCCCGAGGTGCTGCGGCTGTTCCGCCAGCGCTACCCGGGCATCCGGCTGCTCGTCGAGGAGGGCGGCTCGCGCGACCTCGTCGGCGAGCTCGCCGTCGGCGCGCTCGACCTGGCGCTGATCATCCTGCCGCTGCAGGGCAGCGACCCGGCGCTGGCCACCACGCCGCTACTGCGCGAGGACCTCGTTGTCATCTCCTCCCCCGACGGCCCGCCGCCGGTGCGCGCCACCCGCATGGCGGTGAGCGACCTGCGCGACCGCCCGCTGGTGATGTTCCGCCGGGGCTACGACCTGCGCGAGTTCACGGTGGGCGCGTGCCGGGCCGCCGGGTTCGATCCGACGTTCGCCGTCGAGGGCGGCGAGATGGACGCCGTCTGCGGCTTCGTGATGGCGGGCCTCGGGATCGCCGTGATCCCGAGCATGGTGGCCTTCCGGCAGCCGCTGCGGACGACGCCGTTCGCCCCTCCCGGCTTGCACCGAACGATCGGCCTGGCCCACCGGCGCGACGTCGAGCCGCCTAGGGCGGCCCGCGAGCTGCGCGCCACCCTCGTCGACTTCGTCGCCAACGCGGCGGCGGCCGACATGCTCCCCCCTGGCGTCCACCCCGCCCCCAACATCTACTCCGGTCCCGCGGAACCACCCGATCGCACGACCGGCATGAGGACGTAGCGGTAGCCGTGGTCGTCCTTGCCGGTGAGGATGGCCGGTGAGCTGGCGGCCTCGTCCGGGTCTGTCGAGGCGAAGCCGATCGTCACCTCGTCGCCGTCGACCGCGCCCAGCCCGTCCAGCAGGTAGTTGGGGTTGTACCAGGCGACCAGGTCGGGCCCGTTGTAGTCGATCGGCACCGAGTCGGTGGCCGAGGCGATACCCAGCGGGTCGGACTCGCTCGCGGCCGTGGTGCCCGTGTCCGGGCCGACGTCCGCGGTCAGGGTGCCCGCCGCGAGCGTGACCCGCACGACAGGGCCTGTGCGCGGCGCGACCACCGACACCCGTCGGATCGCCGCCGCGAGCGGAGCGACCTGGGCGCTCGCGAACAGCGGCACCGATTCGGGAAACAGCCGCCGGTAGTGCGGGAACGTCCCGTCGACAAGCCGGACCACCACCCGGCGCGACCCGGTCGACAACCCGAACCGCGGGCCGCCGTCGTCGTCCGCGCCGAGGCCGAGCGCGAGCCGGGAGGCGGCGGTCGGGATCCGGGCGAGATCCGAAAGCATGCGGGCTGGCACGTGCGCCACCGCCTCCGGTGCCCGCACCGAGGGCTGCCACGGGATCGTGCGCACCGCGAGGCGGTAGCGGTCGGTGGCGACCAGTGTGAGGCCGCGGCCGGTGAACTCGAGCCGTAGCGCCGTGAGCACCGGAAACGTCTCGTCCTTGGCCGCCGCCGGGACGACCTGGCTGACGGCCGCGGCGAAGCCGAGCGTGTCCACCTGGCCGACCGGCGGCGGGAACGCGGGCAGCGCCGGGTAGTCGTCCAGCGGCAGGGTCGGCACCCGGTAGTGGGCGCCGGCGGCACGCACCAGCAGCCAGCCCTCGTCGACGCTGAACCGCACGGACTCGTCGGGCAGGCTACGCATGATCTCGGCGACCAGCCGACCGGGCAGCAGCGCCCTGCCGGGCACCGTCGCCGTCACGTCCACGGTCGCGGTCACGGCCGCCTGGTAGTCGAACGCGGACAGCGTCAACCTGTCCGCGGCGTCCATCAGCACTCCGCCGCCCACCGCCGGCCCTGGCACCGTCCGCGCCGGCAGGTGGCGCGCCACCCATCCGGCGGCCTCCGCGAACTCCGCGCGCGGCACCGTTACCCTCACGACCCCGTCCTCATGGCGCCGTATGGTGCCGTCCTCACGATGCCATCCTCACCGGGCTGTCCTCACGGAGCGATCCTCGGGGCGGCCTTCGCCAAGCCGACTGTCATGCTGGGATCCTGCCGTGTCACGAGCCGATTTCCCGGTATATCGCCCGTGTCGCCGGCAGCATCCCGTGACCACGCTGCGCCACCATACGCGCCCGGTCCACCCATGGCGGCCGCACGAGCGCGGGCGGCGCTCACGGCGACCGCCGCCGCTCGCCGGCCGAAGGCGGGCAAGTGCGGCGCGACGGCCGCGGGCCGGCGACCGCGAACGGTCGCCATCGAAAGCTCCGATCGCGGCTCCCCTAGTCGACCAGTTCCACTCCTCAACCACAGCGTGAAAGCTGACAGAAGCCAAAGGACTACCACCAGAGGCACACTTGACGGCGCTCTGACATCACGATCCCTACAGATCCGCACCACGGCGGCACGATTCGGGCCATTGTGAGGGATGTGAGGACGAGCCTGGACCACCCGTCCCGATCCCTGACCCGCCAGCCCTCGAACCGCCAGCCCACGGGCCGTCGACCTCCCGACCATCGACATCCGGGCCGCCCAGCCGCGGCCCGCCGGCCCACCCGCCGGCTCCGGGCTTGCGCGCTCGCCGCCCTGCTTCTCGCCGCCGCGGGCGCCCTCGTCGGCTGCGGGACGTCCGGCGAGACCGGCTCCGCGCAGGTCGGCGGCGCGTGCGGGTCACCCGGCGTCACCGCCGGCAATGTTCGGCTCGGCCTGCTCTTCCCGGATTCCGGCAGCGCCCAGTCGCTGTTCGGGTCGTTCCGCGCCGGGGTGGACGCCCGGCTGGGCGTCGCCAACGCCGCCGGCGGCGTCCACGGCCGTCAGGTGATCTACGACTGGGAGGATGACGCGTCCGACCCGAGGACAAACCTCGCCGGCGCGACGGCGCTGGTCGACCGAGGAGCCTTCGCCATCCTCGAGTCCACCTCGGCCTCCAGCGGATCTGCCGAGTTCCTACACAGCAAGGGCATACCGGTGACGGGGACGTCGCTGGAAGAGCCCTGGACGATCTACGACAACATGTTCAGCTACTCGAACCTGCTGTCGGAATCGGGATCGGTGTCCACCTATGGCGACTTCGTCGCCGCCCATGGCGGGCACAGCGCGGTCATGGTCGTCTCCCAGTACACCGAGACATCGCTGGACGTCGCCGCGGAACTCACCGCCAGCCTGAAGGCGGCCGGTATCGAGGTGGTCGCGACGGTGGACGCGACCGCGCCGATCAACTTCGAGGGCCTCGGCCGCAAGATCAAGGACAGTGGCGCGGACGTCCTCGTCGGCACGGTCACCGGCACATCTTTCGGGCAGTCGGTGCTGGCCGCCCGCGGCGCCCAGGCGAACCTCCAGGTGATCCTCTCGCCGGCGGGCTACGACCAGCGAATGCTCAACGTGTTCAAGGCGACCATCGCGGGGGCGTACTTCGTCGCCGACTTCCTGCCGTTCGAGGCGGCCCGTCCGGCACACCGCGAGTTCCTGGAGGCGATGTCGCGCTATGCCCCTGAGACGCAGCCGGCCACCCAGCAGGCGGCCCTGTCCGGTTGGATCTCGGCCGACATCATGCTGCGCGGCCTGCAGGTGTCAGGCGACTGCCCGACTCGTGCCGGCTTCATCGCTGCGCTGCGGGCGGTACGCGGCTACACCGCCGACGGGCTGCTCACGCAGCCGATCGACTTCCGGGCCGATTTCGGCAAGCTCACTCGTTGCCTCGCCTTCGTCCAGGTCAACCCGGACGGGACGCAGTTCACCCCGGTCGACCCGCTCCCGCGCTGTGGTCAGCCGGTCGCGCGCTGACCCGGCCGGAACGACGGCACCCTTGAGACATACTCAGTGATATGTACGTCGATATGTACGTCACTGACACTGCGTGGCGGGTGCGCGGCCCGGCACGACCGGCGCCGCCAGCCAGCCACGGGCCGTCCGCGGCGCCCACCCGGTGACGTGGGTCACCCACCCGACGCACCACAGACAGTGACCGCCCCTCACCGCCAGACGGCCGGACGAGCAACCACGCCACCCGCAATGCACACCACCCACCGACGGTCAAGACAAACCCAGCCCAAATCTCTGTCGTAACACCACGGAAATAGATACGACACCACATCGGAACGGCTGGTGCGCAACCTGCCCCCTTGGGTCTCCTGCCGGTGTGATGATCCGGTACCGCGCCGTCCAGGAGGCCGGTCGCCACCGAATCCCCTCAAGCCTCAGGACAGGCGGGACATGCCGTTCGACGTCGGCGCGCTCGACACCGGAGATACCGCGTGGCTGCTGGCCAGCTCCGCGCTCGTACTCGTGATGACGCCCGGTCTGGCGTTCTTCTACGGCGGAATGGTCCGCGTGGAGAACGTCCTCGGCATGCTGATGCAGAACTTCTTCTGTATGGGGATCGTCAGCCTGCTGTGGGTGACCTGTACCTACAGCATCGCCTTCGGCGGCCAGAACGCCTACTTCGGCGGGCTGCACTTCGCCGGGCTGCAGCACATGAACGAGCAGGTACCCGGGTACGCGGGCCCGCTCGCACAGAGCATCCCGCCGATCGTCTTCGCCGCGTTCCAGCTGATGTTCGCCATCGTCACCCCGGCGCTGATCACCGGCGGACCGGCGGACCGGTTCCGCTTCGGCCCGTTCGCGACCTTCATCGTCCTGTGGTCCGCCCTGGTGTACGCGCCGGTCGCGCACTGGGTCTTCTCCCCGACCGGCTGGCTGTTCGAGCACGGTGCCGAGGACTTCGCCGGTGGGACGGTGGTGCACGCCAACGCCGGCGCCGCGGCCATCGCCATCGCCATCGTGATCGGCAAACGGCGCGGCTGGCCGGACGGCAACTTCCGGCCGCACAACGTGCCGTTCGTCCTGCTCGGCGCAGGTCTGCTGTGGTTCGGCTGGTTCGGCTTCAACGCCGGTTCCGCGCTGAAGGCGAACACCCTCGCCGGCTTCGCGTTCATGAACACCAACACCGCCACCGCCTGCGCGCTGCTCGGCTGGATCCTCACCGAGAAGCTGCGTGACGGACGCGCGACCACCCTGGGCGCCGCCTCCGGCGCGGTCGCCGGCCTGGTCGCGATCACGCCGGCGGCCGGCTACGTGACGCCTGTCGGCTCGATCTTCATCGGCTTCATCGCCGGCATCGTGTGCGCGTCGGTCACCGGGATCAAGGGCAAGGTCGGTATCGACGACGCACTCGACGTCGGCGCGGTCCACCTCGTCGGCGGCAGCCTCGGCGCGCTGCTGATCGGCTTCTGGGGCTCGTCCGACACCGGCGGCGAAGACGGCGCCTTCTACGGAGGCGGGTTCGACCTGCTCGGAAAGCAGGGGCTCGCGGTCGCCGCGGTCGTCAGCTACTCGTTCGTCGCCACCCTCATCATCGGCTATGTGATCCGCATGTTCGTCCGGATACGGCTGTCCGTCGACGAGGAGCGCGAGGGCATGGACATCGCCCTGCACGGCGAGCGGGCCTACGACTTCTAGCGAGCGAGGCGCTGAACGCGCTCGCCTCGTTTCGGGCGCTGAGCCTAACCTCCCAGATCGACTCCGCAAGCTCCGTCGATCCGGCAGGAACCCTGCTCCCCACGTGGTTCGGGGCCGAGGCATATGGCGGTGGCCGGTCTGGATCCAGCCCAGGGACGTGGTTGCTTTGGCGCTGCGCCAAAGCGCCGTCACCCAGTGTGGCGGAGTTGGGCGGGTGACTCGCCAGGATGATGTCGGCCCACGTCGGCTCATGGACAATTGAGACCGGGTGGCCGGGTTGGGCGAACAAAGATGAGACCGGGTGGCCGGGTTGGGCGAACAGCTCGCCAGGACGAACTCGCGCCCACGTCGGTTACGGATCGTGGGCCGCACGGCGGCGGTGGGCGGAGTTTGGCTGGTTACCCGTCGGTCTGAGTGCCGCCACCCGTTCTGGGATATCCGTGCTGGGATGGGTAGGTTCCGCGGACGACGGCCCGACGATGCGCTGGCTGTCCCTGGCCCCGGAGGTCGCACGTTGAGTGTCGGCATGCAGGTGGTCGTCGGCGTGCTCATGGCCGTCGGCCTGATCGGGGTCGTCCTGCCGGTGCTGCCCGGACTGCTGATCATCCTCGGTGCTGGGCTGTGGTGGACCATCGCCGACGGCGGCGGAGCGCGCTGGGCGGTCTTCGCGGTGATGGTGGTGCTGGCCGCCCTTGGCACGGGGGCCAAGTACGTGCTGCCGGCCAAGGCCACCGCGGGCCGGGGCGCGCCGCCGACGACGCTGCTTCTCGGTGTCGTCGGCGCCATCATCGGTTTCTTCGCGATCCCGGTGCTCGGCCTGCTGATCGGCGGTCTGCTCGGCATCTACCTGGCGGAGGCGGTCCGGCTCAAGGACTGGCGGGCGGCCCTCGGCTCGACCTGGGCCGCCCTTGTCGCGATCGGCATCGGCCTCGTCCTCGAGCTGGCCGCCGGCGTCCTCGCGGCCCTCACCTGGCTCATCGCCGCCCTCGTCCTCTAGGGCGCCTGAGACCCCGGTCACTCTCGGCACGCGGTTGGCCACCCTCGCTGGCGCCGCGGCGGTCAGACGGCAGAATGAGCCTGCCGGGCCGGTCGTCGCCCGGTCTGAGACTGTTGGCGGACGTTCGGCCGCGCTGGCTTCGCCATTGTCATGTGGCCTTCGGCCGTCATGCGACCTCCGGCGCCAGCGCCGACCGATCGTCCGATCCATCCGATTCAGGCGGATATCGACGTCGGCATGAGGAGACGTGCTTGCGCAGGACAGCCGGGCGGTGCCGCCCCACGCGCCACCGCGCCGCGCGCCGCGTCCAGCTCGCCGCGCTCATCGCGCTCGTCGCCGCCGTGCTGGTCGCCGGCTGTTCCGGCGACGCGGCGGCCGGAGGCCGCGCGACGGCCACTTCTCCCCCGCCCCAGCTGCGCGTCATGATCGTCGGGGACTCGATCACCCACGAGTCCGCCGGCGACTACACCTGGCGCTACCGGCTCGCCGAGCACCTGACCCGTACGGCGACCGGGCGGGTGGACTTCGTCGGCGACCGCGACGACATCTGGGACAATGTCGCCGACAAGGGCGGCTCGCACGACTACGCCGACCCCGCCTTCGACAGCGAGCACCACGCCCGCTGGGGGACCTCGCTGCGCAGTGAGGTGCCGCAGATCGAGGCCGCGGTCCGCGCACACCCTGCCGACGTCATGCTTATCGCGATCGGCGCCAACGACCTGACCTACTGGACTCAGCCACCCGACACCGCCGTGCTGATGAAGCAGCTCATCGACAACGCGCGCCGGGTGAACCCGAATATGAACTTCGTCGTCGGTCATGTGCTCACCAGGGCCGACTTCCGCGACAACAGCATGAACCTGCCGGGCGCGCCGCCGTTCAACGCGATCCTCGACGCGCAGGCGCCCGGCTGGTCGACGCCGACGTCCAAGGTGGTCGTCGCCCGCACGGACATCGACTGGGATCCGCTGCGCGACGCCTGGGACGGCTCGCACCCGACTCCGGACGGAGAGGTGATCATCGCCCGCGGCTTCGCCGACGCTCTCGCGGGTCTGGGCATCGGCGCGCCCTACGGCCCGCTCCCCGGCCACATCCCGTGGCCGGGGACTGGCCGCAAACCCACCGTGGTCCTGACCAGGCCCGGCGAGAGCCGCGCCACCGTCTCCTGGGCCGCCACACCAGGCGCAACCGAGTACGTCGTCGAGCGCCAGGTCGTCTCCTGGCACGAGCCGGACTTCATCCGAGCGCCGGCGCCGGTCACCGGCTACAGCTGGACCAGCGACCCTTTGCTCGCCGGCATCACCGTGGCCTACCGCATCGTCCCGATGAAGGGCCGCATGCCCGGAGCCCCCGGCCCCGCCACCACCTTCACCATCGGCGCATTACAGTGACCGCCCCGCACGGCCATCAGGAATGAGCTGGGTGTGCTGGGCAAGCAGCGCCATGAGGGCGGGCCTGCCGGCCTCATCCACCGCTTTGAGCGGAAGGATCTGCACCTGGGCGTAACGGCCGGGTCCGGTGAGCAGCAGCACGAACCTGTCGGTCTCGATCCGGAAGGGGTACTGCTGCCAGCTCATCGACGCGGTCGCCGTCACCGTCTGGGTGCGCACCCCCGTCGGCCAGAGTTCGACGGTAATGGGGCTCGCGAGCCACGGGTTGTCGCGCACCTGGTTGCCCACGGCCGAGCTGGCCAGCCGCCGCGGCGAAAGCCACGCAAACAGCAGGAGGCACAGCGGCACCAGCAGGATCACCGTGAACACGACGGCAAACACGGTCGGCCCGCCCTCACTGGCATACACGACCAGCAGCGAGAAGACGATCACCACTGTCATCACGATCCGTTGCCGGGCGACCGGTCCACGGATCCGGGCCGCCGCCGCGGCCGCGATGTCGTCGGGACTCAGGACGAACATTAAACGAATAAATCCGAGCGCCGCTCTGATATCACTTATATCGGACATCGAGCAAAGTATAGGACCCGTCCAGGCGGTACTCACATGCCTCGCCGGCCATCCGGCCCCGGCCAACAGGTGACGAGGTCAGTACCAGATGACGATCGGCTCCGCGCGGTCGTCGAGTTGGGCGGGCTCGGTGGCGGGAAGCCGGCCGGCCTGGCCGGTGGCGATCCGGTGCGCGCTCCAGGCGACGGCCGCGGCGTCGAGGACGTCGACCGGCGGGACGAGGTTCGCGCCGCCGAGGTCGTCGGGCAGCACGACGCCGGCGGCGCGCAGCAGAGCCCGCCGCCGCGCCGCGCCCGCCCAGGTCGTCTTGGCGTGGGCGAGCGGGGCGTGCGCGGGCATGGCCGGAACCCCGCCGCGAGCGACGACCGCGCGCACGTCACTGCCCAGGATGTCGCCGGGGATCAGGTCGCCGGTCTCCCGGCCCGCCGCGACCATCGCCATCCAGGCCTCGGCGGGATCGGTACGCGGGCGGGCGGCCATCGCGGCGAACGCCACCTCCGGATGCACCTCGTAAAGCCGGCCGGGCATCCGTTCGCGCAGCACGTCGGCCTCGAGGAGCTTGTGCCGTAGGCCCCAGGTCTGCTGCGTGAGGCCGGCGCCGGTCAGCGCCCGGCAGCGCGCGTTCGCGGCGCCGAAGTCGGCGTACCCCCACACCGGGCGCGGCGGGACCAGGAAAACGCTCGCCCGGCGCGGCCCGAGCACCGCTCGGGCGGCGTGGTCGGCGGCCCGCCAGCCCTCATCGAGCAGGCCGAGGGGCATGTCGACGCCGATCACCGCGACCGTCGTCGTGTCGACGAGCGCGCGCAGCTCGCCGGCGAAGCGAGCGCCGCTGAACGCGCCGCCGGCCAGCTCGACGGCCACCCACCCGCCGGGGCACGCGTCCACGCCGAGCACCCTGACCGGACCGGCCGGCCGGCCCGCCCGCATCCGCTCGCCCGCTGCCGACGACATGCCGTTCACCCTGCCAGACAACCGCTCCTCGGGTGGGCCGAAATCCGCCAGCCGGCCCGGGCACCGGGCCAGACGACCGGCGCCAGGTCCCGGCCGGCTCGTCAGGCCGCCGGCTCGGCCGAGCTGGTGGCGCTCGTCGGCGTGGAGCAGCGGTCCTCAATACGGGCGAAACGCCATATCCGCGAGCGCCATGGCGCCGCGGGCGAGCAGACGGCTCTGCACGCCGATCTGACCTCCTACACTGGGCGTGCCGGACGGCGGCACCCGCGCCGACCTGGTATTTCTGACGCCCCGCTCCCGACCAGGATCCGGGAAATCCCGGTCGGGAGCGGGGGTAACATCGGCCACCGCCGACGGGTCCGATTTCCGACGGCCCGTCGAAGACGCGCTCACGCCCGGGTGGAATCCGACGGTATTCCTGTCGCCAGGGCGCGGCATGACGCCGCTGTCGCGGCGGACGACGAACCGCTTCACCTTCGGGCCGTCGGCGGCGAGGCCCCGTCGTTATAACGGCCCTGTCGTTATAACGGTTGGCATCAAGGTCCCCGGCGGGCGTATCCCGGGTGCGACAGCCGCCCGCCGGAGGTGCCGGGCTCGCCGGGCGCTGCGCTGGCCCGGTCCCGCGTTGGAAGCGCGCCGCGGGATCGAACCCCGCCGTCAGTGATCCTGGGGACAACGGCCGCCGGGCGTGCGAAGGAAGATCATTTTCGCACACCCTTTGGCCCTCTAGTGATCCTGGGGACAACGGCCGC
>NZ_MBLO01000264.1 GCF_001854805.1 Pseudofrankia coriaricola | reverse complement strand
TTTTCGCACACCCTTTGGCCCTCTAGTGATCCTGGGGACAACGGCCGCCGGGCGTGCGAAGGAAGATCATTTTCGCACACCCTTTGGCCCTCTAGAGAAGAGCTCGTCGACGAGGGCGCGGCTGTCGCATGTATGACAGATCGGGGAAAACCCTGAAAATGATGGTGCTCGGGGTCCTGTCACGCCAGCATGGGAGCGACCCGACGGTCCCCGGGTCGGTGGTGTGAGGGGGGACGGCAATGCCGTATGCAAAAAGCTGGCCCGGTGGCCGGTACCAGTTCGCGGGCGTAAGCGGGCCTGGCGCGCCCGCCATGCGGTGGTCAGTCGCGGTGCCGGACGTGTTCCCGGTTGCCCGGTCCGTGGCCTCGTAACGCCATGGCCGAGGGACTGACGATCAGCGTCGGCGGCCAGGTCGTCTCCGTGCCGCCCGACCGGCCCTTCGTCGTGGGCCGCGCGGCTGCCTGCGACCTGGTGGTCGCGAACACCAAGGTGTCGCGCCGTCACCTGCTGCTGGAGCCCGCGCCGGACGGCTGGGCCGCCGTCGACATCAGCACGAACGGGACATGGGTGACCGGCCGGCGCGTACACCGGGTGCGCATCCACGAGGAGTGCCGCTTCCAGCTTGGCGCGGTGGACGGCCCGGAGGTCGTGGTGGCCCTGGCGTCCGCGCCGACCGCCCCGACCGACCTGCGCGCCGCTCCCGCGGCGCGCGGCGAGGTCCTCGTGGACAGGCCAGCGCCACGGCCAGCGGTGGTCGAGAACCCGCCGCGCCTGACGCCCGCGGCCCCCGCCAGGCCGGCGAACGGGAGCGCGGCCGCGCCGGCCGCTCCCGCCGCGCGGGCGGGCACCCCGCCACCGCGGGCAGCCGCCGCACCCGCCGCGCCTCCGCGAGCTCCCCGCCAGCCCCAGCGGCCGGACGAGGACGATCCCTGGTCCGAACGGCCGACGCTGTTCCCCCGCGGCCAGCAGATGGGCCCGGTCCTGCCGCCGGCCGGCTGGGACGACGCCGACGACCGTGACGGGCAGAGCCGCACGCACCCGCTGCGGATGGGCCGGATGTCGATCGGCCGGGGCCTTTCCAACGACGTCGTGGTCAACGACCTGCTGGCGTCCCGGGAACACGCGGAGCTGCTGGTCGGCCGCGGCGGCGCCCAGATCGTCGACCTCGGCTCGGCGAACGGGACGTTCGTCAACGGCCAGCGCATCGACCGGGCGGTTCTCAGCCCCGGCGACGTGATCGCGATCGGCCACCACATGTTCTATGTGGCCGACCAGCACCTGGCCGAGCACATCGAGACCGGCGACGTCGAGTTCGAGGTCGACGGCGTCTCGGTCGACCGCGACGGGAACCGCCTGCTGCACGACCTGACGTTCAAGCTGCCGGCCCGGTCCCTGCTGGGCGTGATCGGCCCGAGTGGCGCGGGCAAGTCGACACTGCTGGGTGCGCTGACGGGCTTCCGCCCAGCGAACGTCGGCACGGTGCGCTACGCCGGCCGTGACCTCTACACCGAGTACGACGAGCTGCGCCGCCGGATCGGCTACGTGCCGCAGGACGACATCCTGCACACCTCGCTGACCGTGCGCCAGGCGCTCGAGTACGGCGCCAAGCTGCGTTTCCCCGCGGACACGACCAGCGAGGAGCGCCGCCGGCGGATCGACGAGGTGCTGGCCGAGCTCAGCCTCACGAACCGGGGCTCGGGCGGGGCCGGCGGGCCGAACGGGCTCGTGGCCGCCGAGGCGACGCAGCTGCGCTTCATCGACGACGACGACGAGGCGGGGTCCGCGACGAGCGGCGGTGACCTCGCCGACCGGCAGGTCTCCAAGCTGTCGGGCGGCCAGCGCAAGCGCACGAGCGTCGCCCTGGAGCTGCTCACCCAGCCGACGCTGCTCTTCCTCGACGAGCCGACCTCGGGCCTGGACCCGGGCCTGGACAAGGAGGTCATGGAGACGCTGCGCCGCCTCGCCGACGGCGGGCGGACGGTCGTCGTCGTCACCCACAGCGTCGCCCAGCTGAACCTGTGCGACTACCTGCTGGTGCTGGCCAAGGGCGGCCACGTCGCCTACTTCGGCCCGCCGCAGCACGCGCTGGAGTTCTTCGACGAGGCCGACTGGGCCGACGCCTTCCGCGTTCTGCAGACGAACAAGGGCGCCAAGGCGCTCGCGAACCGTTTCCGGTCCTCGGACCTGTTCATGAAGGGCTCGGCGGTCGTGCCGTTCGCGCGGCCGGAGCCCCAGGCACTGCCGAGCATCCGCCAGCAGTCGGTGCTGTCCCAGCTGGTCACGCTGTCCCGGCGATATATGAAGGTCATCGCCTCCGACAAGTCCTACCTGCGGCTGCTCATCGCCTATCCGATCGTCCTCGGGGTGATCCCGTGGACGATCAAGACATCCGCCGGCTTCGCACTGCCCGACACAGGTAAACCGAACCTGGACGCGCCGCGGGCGCTGCTCGTACTGATCCTGATGGCCTGCTTCATGGGCATGTCCAACTCGGTCCGCGAGCTCGTCAAGGAACGGGAGATCTACCGCCGAGAACGGTCGATCGGCCTGTCCACCACCGCCTACCTCGGCTCCAAGGTCGTCGTGCTGTCGCTGATCACGGGGCTGCAGGGCGTCCTGCTGACGGGCATCGCGCTGGTCACCCGTTTCCCACCTGAGGGCGCGGTGTTCAAGCACGCCGCGTGGGCGGAGATGCTCATCGCCGTCGGCCTCACGGCGGTCGCCTCGACAATGGTGGGCCTGATCGTCTCCGCGCTGGTGGACAACGCGGACAAGACCATGCCTTTCCTGGTCGTACTGACGATCTCGCAGCTGGTGTTCACCGGGGCGTTGCTGGTGCTGCCCGGAGCGAAGGGCCTGGAGCAGCTGTCCTGGCTGTTCCCCGGGCGGTGGGGCTACGCCGCGGCGGCGTCGACGTCCGATCTCAACGTCATCCAGATGGCCGGCAGCCAGCAGAACCCGGACGTCAAACCCGACCCCCTGTGGAACCACACCGCGTCGGCCTACCTCGGCGACCTGGTCGGGGTGGCGGCCATCGGCCTCGTCGCCCTGATCGTGACAGCCCTGCTGCTGCGCCGGCTCGACCCGCGCCGCGCCCGCAACCGCTGAACCAGCCACGCGCGGTGGGCGCCTGGCCAACCCGGGGCGCCCGCCGTCCCACACGGGGCAGCGCCCCTGCACGACCGTGCCGTCAGGGGACGCGCTAGAGGACGGCGCCGCGCTCCTTCAGCTCCGTGATCTCCTGCCAGGTCAGCCCGAGCTCGAGCAGCACGGCCTCGGTGTGCTCGCCGTGCTCGGGCGCGCGGGTCGGCTGGCCGGGCCTGCCGTCGAACTGCACGGGCGTGGTCACCATCGGCAGGCCGAACCCGGCGCCCATCTCGACGTCCGCGACGTAGCCGTTGGCGAGCACCTGCGGGTCGTCGTGGACCTCCCGCGGCGTCTGCACGGGCGCCCACTCCCCCGCGAACCCCGCCAGCGCCGCCCGCCAGGCCGCGAGCGGCCGCGCGGCGAAGAGGGCGTCGAGCTCCTCGACGCAGGCAGCTGCGTTGCGGCGGCGGGCGTCCAGGTCCACGAACCGCGGGTCGACGGCGAGCTCCGGGCGCCCGAGCGCGGCGCACAGGCCGGGCCAGTGCCGGTCGGGTGAGAGCATCATCAACGCGACGTAGCGGTCGTCGGCGGTGCGGTAGGTGAGCATCAGCGGGTTCCAGGCAGCGTGCCGGTCGACCCGGGTACCGGTGCGGCCCGCGGCGTCCAGCCGGGCGTTGACGACGTCGGGCTGGATCTGCCAGAGCCCCGCGGCGAGCAGCGACGAGTCGATGACCGACGGCTCGCCCGTCGTCGCGCGCCGGTAGAGGGCGGTGCTCACGGCGCCGGCGAGCGCCAGGCCCGCGACGAGGTCGCCGAAGGCGGGGCGCGGCGGCCCCGGCCACTCGTCCGGCGCGGTGTGCAGGTGCTGCATCCCGCTGCGCGCCCAGTAGGCGCCCGTGTCGTAGCCGCCGCGGTCGGCGTCCGGCCCGCGGGCGCCGAAGGCGGTGCCGCGCACGTAGATGACCGATGGCGCATCGAGGCGCACGTCGTCGACGTCGACCCGCAGCCGGCGGCGGGCGTCCGCGCGCAGGCTCGTCACGAAGACATCGGTGTCGGCGAGGAGCCGCCCGAGCAGCGCGCGGCCGTCGGGGTGCCCAAGGTCGATGCCCACCGACCGCTTGCTCCGGTTGGCGGACTGGAAGAAGGGGTCCACCCCGCGGTAGACGTTGTGCAGACCGACGGTGGTCAGCGCCCGGTACGGGTCGCCCGTCGTCGGATGCTCCACCTTGACGACCTGGGCGCCCCATTCTGCGAGTACCGCGCTGGCCATCGGCACGAACACGTGGGTGGCGACCTCGAGCACCCGCACTCCGGCCAGCGGAGCCACATCAGGCAAGGTCGAACCCTCTCAGCCAGGCCAACAGCAAAGTAACCGCTCATTCAGTATCACCGAGGTGGTCGAACGGACGCCATCTCCTCGTCACGGGATGGCATCCTCGGCACGAGCGCCACGGTCAGCCCTCCGGGCGGGCGACGGCCCGCCCGCGAAAGCGCAGCGGACGTTCTTCGAACTCCTCCCGGACGTGCGCGACCCAGCCGACGCACCTGGCCGTGGCAAAGATCGCTGGGGCCGAGCCGGGCGGCAGCCGGCCCACGTAGCACAGCACTCCCAGTGCGACATCGACGGACGAGAGCGCGCCGCTGTCGCGCGCGTGGGCGAGGAACTGGTCCATCGTCGCGCGCTCGGCCGCGCCGGCCATCCTCCGGACCGCCTCCAGCAGCGGCGCGGTGCGCGGATCGTCACCCAGGTGGCTGGGCTGCACGGTGGCGAGCCGCCGCAGCGGCGCGAGGTCGGGGGCCGCGAGACCCGGCTCCGCGAGGTCGAGCAGCAGCCGATGGACGAGGTCCGAGACACGCCCGTGCAGCTCGCCGTCGAGCGTGCCCAGGGCCGTCAGCACGCAGGCGGGCAGGTCGGACCGGACGGACGCGGCGATGCGGGCGGCAAGGGTGGACGTCGCCAGTTCATGGTCGGCCAGGACGACGAGCGCCCGGTTGAGCGCGCGGACCCGTGGCGGCGTCGACGCCAGCGGCGACAGCCGCGCCCACAGCCCGCGGGCCAGCGGGAACGGTTCGGCCCGCGCGCCGTCCGAGGACAGCCCCGACCCGACCCGCGCCTCACCGGAAGGCGGTTCCCGCTCGCCCGGCCGGCCGCCTGGCGCTCGCCCGCCCCAGCGGAACGGCCCCACGCTCCCGGCCGCCGGCGATCCGTCGGGCGTTTCCGACCCACTCGCGGGGCCGCCAGCTGACTCGGCAAGCAGCGCGACGAGGCGCCGCCCGGTCTCGAGGTCACCGACCGGCCCCCGCAGCAGCGGCGCCGCCGCCGCCACGGCGACCGCCATCCGCGCCAGCGGGCCGACCTGTTCGCCCAGGCTCGCGACAGCGACGGTGGCGGCCGCCCGGATGTCGGCGGGCAGGGACCACGGCGCCCGGTCGGCCGCCCCGCCGGACCAGATCAGCTCGGCCACGTCCTCGAACGGCGTCTCGTCGGCGAGCAGCCGGCCGAGATCATGCCCGCGGTAGGAGATCCGTCCCGGCTCGATCGTGCTCACCGCCGAGCCGACCGCGACGTCGATCCCCGCGCGGGAGCGCCGGTGCGTGCGGGGCCGCCCGTGCCGGGCGAGCAGTTCGACCTCGTCCGCGTCGTAGAGGCTACGCCGCTTCTCGTCGATCCCCGCCCGGGTCAGCGAGCCGCGGCTGACGTACGCGTAGAGCGTCCGGACATCCACTCCGAGTCGTTCGGCGGCCGCGCGCGCGGTCATGAGCCGGCCCATAGGTTGACGATAATCAACGTTGATTGGGACCGCTTCACCGGATCAGACTTCCGTCATGCACCCTGCCAACGAACTGGCGACCTCGGAGACAAACCCGGACGGGCCCCGGCTCGGCGAGCGGGCTGACACGGGTGGAGGCCGTCTCGATCCCACCGGCCTCGACGGATCCGGCGGATTCGCCGCCCTGGTCGGTCGGCTGTGGGAGGCCGTCGGCGACGACCCGTCGACGCCGCCGGCCGAGATCCGCGTCCAGGGTCCGGAAGGCTTCCTGCCGTCGGTGTTCGACGTCACCGGATTCGCGTCGGCGGCCGTCGCCGTGGCCGCGCTGGCCATCGCCGACCTTCTCGCGCTGATCGAGGGCCGCGACGCGCGCGCGGTGACGGTCGAGCGGCGCGCGGCGAGCGCCGCGTTCCTCGCCGAGTCACTGTTCACGCCGGTCGGCTGGGAGCGCCAGGCCATCTGGGATCCCATCGCCGGCGACTACCGGACGGCGGATGGCTGGATCCGCCTGCACACGAACTACCGCCACCACCGCGAGGCCGTCGAGCGGGTACTCGGGCTGACCGGTCGCGGGGGCGGCGCCGTCGACCGCGCGACCGTCACCGCGGTCGTGGCCGGGTGGCCGGGTGACGACCTCGAGACGGCGGTGGCGCGAGCTGGCGGCTGCGCGGCCGTCCAGCGCGACCGGATCGCCTGGCTCGCGTCCGAACCGGGAGCGGCCGGCGCCGCGGAGCCGCTCGTCCGACTCGAGCCGCGGCCCGCGACCGGTGCTGGCTCCCCGAACTGGGCGCAGCGGCGGCCCGGCGACTCGGGCGGGCCTCGCTCCGGCCGCTCCGGCGGCGCCGGCGGGGAGCCCGGCCCACGTCGCCCGCTCGCCGGCCTGCGGGTCCTCGACCTGACCAGGGTGATCGCGGGACCGGTCGCGACCCGGTGGCTCGCCGCCTACGGGGCCGACGTCGTCCGCATCGACCCGGTCGGGTTCGCCGAGGTACCGGCACTGCTGCCCGTGATGACGGCCGGCAAGCGACGCGCCGCCCTCGACCTGCGTGCGGCCGATGGCCGGGCCGCCTTCGCCGCGCTGGTGGCCGACGCCGATGTGCTGGTGTGCGGGCTGCGCTCCGACGCGCTGGACCGGCTCGGGTTCGGGCCGCGGGAGCTGCTGGCCGCGAACCCCGACCTCGTCGTCGCCCGCCTCGACGCCTACGGGTGGTCGGGGCCCTGGGCGACCCGGCGCGGCTTCGACAGCCTGGTCCAGATGAGCTGCGGCATCACGGCGGCCGGCGCCGCCGCGGCCGGTCACGACGCGCCACGACCGCTGCCCGCGCAGGCCCTCGACCACGGCACCGGCTACCTGCTGGCCGCCGCGGTCCTACGCGCTGTGCACCGCCTCGCGCGCACAGGCGAGGCCAGCTTGGTCACGGCGTCCCTCGTCGGCACAGCGAACGTCCTTATGTCCCTGCCGGCCCCGGACGGCCTGGCCGTCCCGGCGCCGCGGTTCTCGCCGGACGACACAGAACCGGTCCGGACCGCCTGGGGCGACGGCCGGGGCGTGCCCGTCCCGGGAGCGATCGACGGCCTGGCGCCCGACCTGGCCGAGCCCGCCGGCCCGCTCGGCTCGCACGCTCCGGTGTGGCTGCCGCGGTGAGCCCCGCGGGCTCGGCCCCGGTCATCCCAACGGTGAGATCGCCGGGCTCCTCTCGATCAGCCCGCTCACCGTGCGCACCCACGTCCAGCGGACCATGACCAAGCTCGAAGCCCGTGACCGCGCCAAGCTCGTCGTCGTCGCCTACCAGTCCGGCCTTGGACCCCCCGAGGAGCGTCCAGGGATGCCAGAAAGCCGATAAGGCACCCGGCACCGCGGCTCCGCCTCGTTCCGGGCGATACATTCTGGCCCGTCGGCCGCGAAAACAGAACCATCGGCCAGAAAAAGGGCATGGCGGTCGCAAAATGTCGTCGGGGACGACGGAGCCCGCCAGCCATGAAAGCGAGCCTGCCGGTGGCGAAAGGACAGACCATGGGGTCGACGACGCCGAGAGTCATCCCTGCCGGGTACGGGCGGCGGCGCTGGCTCGCGGGCGCGCGCCCGCGGCCCGCCCTGGCCCTGGCCGCGGCGTTGGCGACGGCCGGCGTGGCCGCCTGCTCCGGCGCGGACCAACCGTCACCCGCACCGTCGGCCGGCATCGCCACGACCGCCGCCGCTGGCACGGCCCAGGGCACGGCGGGCGCGCCCGCGCGGCCGGGCACGCTCGTGGCCGTCACCACCCAGGGCGCGCTCGTGCGGCTGGACCCGGGGACCGGCCAGACGGTACGTACCCTGCGCCAGGCCGGCGTCGTCGGCGACGCGGTGGCGCTCACCCCCGACGGCAAGACGGTGTACTACGAGGTCGGCGCCGGCTGCGAGCACGAGATCTGGCGGGCCGGCACCGACGGCGGGGCCCCGACGAAGGTCGCGTCGAAGGGCAGCGCGCCCGCGCTGAACCCTGATGGCACCCGCCTCGCCTATGCCGTGCAGTACATCATGGCCACCACGAGCGACTGCCTTCCGCCGAGCGGCAACGTGGCCGCCGGCTTCCGGGTCGTGGTCCTCGACTTGGCGACGCGCAAGACCTGGCAGTACCCGATGCCGCCCGAGGTCGCCGAGTCAGGGCTGCCCGCGCCGATCAGCCACCTGTCCTGGTCGCCGGACGGTGCCCGCCTGGCCGTGTCGATCACCGCGGTCCAGGACAACGAGGGTTGGCGGCTGGCCCTCATGAACCCGTCGACGGACACGACCTACTTCCGCGAGGACGGCTCGACCGACGTGCCGCTGGCCGGCGTCGACCCGCACGACTACTACTACAGCGAGGCCGTCTTCCTGCCGAACGGGCACCTGTTCGCGGTGCGGCAGTGCTGCGACGGGTATCCCCCGAAGACGACGTCGGTGGACATGTCGGAGATCGACCCGGCGAGCGGCCGGCAGATCCGCCAGGTCGCGGTCGGCCTGACCGACCGGGGGCACACCAGCCTGTCCGTCAGCGCCGACGGGCACTGGCTGCTCTACCTGTCCGGAGCCGACCTCCAGATCTCCCAGGACGGCGCCCGGCCGACGACCCTCGCCTCCGGCTTCCAGGCCGCCGCCTGGTAGTCACGCCGCGCCAGGCATCGCCTCGTCGCCGTCTACCGCCCGGCCGAGCTCCTCATGGCGTGGAAACCGTCCGCGTAACAGCTCCCTGTCATGACCGCGGCGCGGCGCGGTCATCGGCAGGGCGTCAGTCGCGACCGGTGAGGCCGGTGAGGCCGCACGCGGCGTGGCTGACGAACTCGTCGAGGCGGGCCCACAGCGTGGCGCGGGTAGGGGCGAAGTTGTGCATGTGGGCCATCCGGCGGACGACGAAGACCGAGAGGTCGGTGGCGGCCTTGAAGCCGGCGATCTCCTCGGCGGGAGGGCGGCAGACGTCGCGCTCGCCCGAGGCGAGCAGGACGGGGACGTCGATGAGGGCGACCTGCTCGGCCAACGCCCCGGGCATCATCAGCTCCATGCTGAAACCGGGATAGGCGGCGGTGCCCCACGGCGGGGGCGTGCGGCGGGCGGGTACCCCGGCGGCGATGTCAGCCGCGACGAGGGCGGCGAGGGCGGCGCGCTCGTCATCGCCCCCGTCCGGCGGGAGCGGCCCGGTGGCGGCGTCCGGGTCCTCCCAGTGGAAGATCCAGGCCCAGTCGGCGCCGGCCATCCGGGCGAGCGTCGCCTGCTCGGCGGTCGCACCGTCCGGGACGGGCACGGTGCGGCCCGGCCGCAGCGGCAGGTTCGTGCCCGCCATGCTGCTGCCGAGCATCGCGACGGCGTCGAAGGTGCGGTGGTAGGCCTGCATGCCGGCGAGCGCATGGCCTCCCAGCGACTGCCCCGCGCCGACGACCGCCCCCGGCTGGAACGGCGGGATGCCCTCGGCCAGAGAGCCGGCCCGCATGCGGTCGAGGATCGTCACGACCGCGGCGTGGTTCGCCGCGGCGACCGTCGGCAGGGTCGTGATCTCCCCCGGCAGCTCGGTACTGTCCCCCACGCCGAGATGGTCGATCGCGACGACGACCGTCCCGCGCGAGACGTGGTGTCCGGCCTGGCTGAATCCCGGGGCCGGCAGGTCGAAGTAGTGCCGGTTGTACCCGCCACCCGGCATCAGGACGAGCACCGGCGGGCCCGCCGCCAGCGCCTCGTCCGCCGGGAGGTGGACGCTCGCCGCGATGTGCCATCCCTCGGCGCCATCCGCGGCCGCGACGGCGGCCTTCAGGTCCACAAGCCGCGTGGATGTCATCCCGCTCCTCCTCTGTGTCGGGGACGCGCGTGCGTCGGGGAGACGCGCGCCGTTTCGGGAACAGGTGCTCAGACGCCGGCGGGGGCCGCCGCGGGGGCCTCGCGCGTGGTGGCCCGCCGCGCCGTGACCGGCCGCCTTCGGCACGGTTGTCGCGCCGCTCGCCTATCCCGCCGCTCGCCGCGCGACCGACAGGTTGCGGGCGCCGGCGAGCAGCAGGGCGGCGCGTTCCCGCAGCACGTCGCACAGGTCGGCGGGGTCGGCCAGCGCCCAGTCCCGGACCGCGTCCATGACGAGCGAGGTCAGCATGAGCGCCAACGACCGCGCGGCGACGTGCTCGGGAAGCTCGCCGGTCTCCCGGGCGTGGACGAACACGACCTCGAACGCCCGCTCGAACCCGAACCGCTCCCCGGCCTTCGTCTGGTAACAGGCGTTGCCCACGTTCTGTGCGGCGAGCATCCGGCGCACCGCGACCCGCGGCACCTTCTCGACCCGCCGGCCGATGCCCGTCACCAGCCCGGCGAGGATTTCGTCGACGGTGTGATTCCCGGCGAGGTCACGCCGCGCGTCCTCGTAGGCGACCCGCGCGGTCAGCCAGCCTGTTTCCAGGAGGATGTCTTCCTTGCGCGCGAAATGAAAGTAGAAGGTGGCCTTCGAGATACCGGCGCGGGCGGCTATCTCCTCGGCGGTCGTCTCGTCGATACCGGTCTCGTACCCGCGTTGTGCCCACAGGTCGAGCGCCGCCTTGACGATGGCCCGCCTGGTGTCGCGTGACCGTTCCTGAACCAGCAACGACCGCTTCGGCCCCGCGCGTCGTTCTGCCACGCCCCTATCACCTCCGGAAGGCCGAGCCTAGCCCAGCCGACACCGCGCGAACATCCGTCCGCGGCCACGGAGCCCAGGTCCGGTCGACCTGGCCCGGCGCGGTGGGGGCCGTGAGGGACGGGGCGAGTCGGGACGATGGCGCCAGACGATGACGCCGGAACGGCTCGCAATTCTTGACGGCGACGTCAAGACTCCGATAGCACGCTCTAATGACGACTGTTGGGATCGCCACCGGCGCGGGCCGGGGCATGGGTCTGGCCTGCGCGCGGCGGCTCGCGGACACGGTGGACGCGCTGGTGCTCGTCGACCGCGACGAGACCACCGTGACGGCGGCCGCCGCCGACCTCGCGGCCGCGGGCCACCGGGCCAGCGTCGAGCCGTTCGTCGCCGACGTCACCGACGCCGAGGCCCTCGGCCGGCTCGCGGCGCGCGTCGGCGAGCTCGGCACGCTGCGGTCGGTCGCGCACGTGGCCGGCATCTCGCCGACCATGGCGGACTGGCGCCGCATCTTCACCGTCGACCTCGTCGGCACCGCCCTGCTGACCGAGGCGCTGCGCCCGCTGTTCACCATGGGAAGCGCGATGGTGTGCTTCGCGTCGCTGGCCGCGCACCTCGCGGGCCCCGGCCCGCACCCGGCCATCGACCCGGTGATCGACGAGCCGCTCGACCCGCGTTTCCTCGACCGTGTCCAGGAGGCTCTCGGCTCGGCGGCCGAGGACACCGGCGTCGCCTACACCTTCGCCAAGCGCGGGGTGCACCGGTTCGTCCAGCGGGAGGCGGTGCGGCTCGGCCCGCTGGGAGCGCGCATCGTCTCGCTCTCGCCCGGCCTCATCGACACCCCGCAGGGCCGCCAGGAGGCCGCCGAGCACACGACGATGGCCGCCATGGTGAAGGCGACCCCGCTCGGCGCGCGGGAGGGGACCTCGGACGAGATCGCCGCCGTGGTCGCCTTCCTGCTCTCCGACGAGGCGCGCTTCGTCACCGGCATCGACGTCCTCGTCGACGGCGGCGTCCTCGCCGCGCTGCGGGGCCCCGGGGCCCCGAAACTGGGGTAGCCCGGTCGCGCACCCGCCGCGGCTCGGCGCTGACTCGCCACATGCGCACTCGACGCGTGCGTCCAGGCCGGCGTTGTGCCAGGAGCCCGGCGCGGGCCGCGGCGGCCACGCGGCGCCACTCCGGAAACACGGCGCGACGTGGGAAGACCACGGAGGGAACTGTTTCCGACGCGTTACGCACTGTCAGCTAGTTGTCAGGTTTCGAACCGGTCCATCCCGGCCGACCTAAGATCACAAATGTGACCCTGGCCACCGCGTCTCCGCCGACGCCCGTCAGCGCCACCGACCGGCTGACCGGTCCGGCGCGGGAGGCGGCTGTCTGGCTGCGGGCGAGGGCCAGGACGACTCCCGGCCTCCTGCGCATCGTGTCCGTGGCGCTCGTCGCGGCCATCACCCTGCTGTGGGCCGCCGCCTTCGCCGCGGTCCTCGTCCGCGACGACGCGGTCCACGCGGTGAGCGCCGACGCCGCCCCGGCCTTCGCCGCCGCCCAGCGCCTGCACGCCGACCTGTCGGAGGCCGACGCCACGATCGCCAGCGCCGTCCTCGCCGGCCCGGTCGAACCGCCCGAGCAGCGCAGGGCCTACGACGAGAGCATCGGCGCGGCCGAGGGCGAGCTGCTCGCGCTGGCCAGGGCGGGCGGCTCGCCCGCGGCGGGCGACGCGCTGGACACGCTGCACCGCGAGATCCCGGCCTACACCGGCCTGATCGGCCAGGCCCGCGCCAACAACCGGCAGGGAAACGTCGTCGGCGGGGCGTACCTGCAGAAGGCGTCCCAGCTCATGCAGCAGACGATCCTGCCGGCCGCGGACAGTCTCGCCGCGAGCAGCGCCCAGCAGGTCGACGACGGGTACCGGCGGGCGACGTCCTCGACCCACCTCGTGCTGGTCTCGGTCGCGGGCGTCGTCACCCTGGCCGCGCTGGCCGGTGTCCAGGTGTGGCTCTTCCGGCGGACCCACCGGTGGCTCAACCTTGGGCTGCTCGTCGCGACGGCCTGCGTCCTGGTGACCTTCGCCGTCACGCTCGGCGCCTTCTCGGCCGAGCGCGCCCGGATGCTCGAAGGCCGCGACCACGGCTTCGTCCCGATGTCCGAGATCGCCCAGGCCAGAGTGCTCGGCCTGCGCGCCTGGGGCGACGAGAGCCTGTCGCTGATCGCGCGCGGCGACGGCGCGGCCCTCGACGCGGACGCGGACGCCGTCGCCACGCGCCTCGGCTACACCCCGGAGGGCGACCCGACGGGCTCGGGGGTGCTGCCGACCATCACCGCCTACCAGAACGGGGAAGGCCTCCGCGACGGCGACCTCGAAGTGTTGTGGAGGGGCTACCAGGCCACCAGCAACACGGTGCGCGACCAGGTGAAGAAGCCCGGCGAGTTCAACCAGGCGCGGGACCTCGCGCTGCGCGACGGCACGACCGCCTTCGGACGGTTCGACGACGCGGCGGAGGCGGCGCTGAAGGCGAGCCAGCAGCGATTCGACGACCGGCTCTCGGCCGCGGGTGACCGGCTCAGGGGCCTCGAGGCCGTCGTCGTCGTGCTGTCGGTGCTGGCCGCGGCGGCGGCGCTGGCCGGCATCCAGCCACGGATCAACGAGTACCGATGAGGCGGCGACCCATGACGCGCGGGCGTCAGCTCCGTCCTGTCCGTCACCCGCGGCGCATGGGCGCGGGCGTGCGCACGGCTCTCGGCTCGGCCCTGGTCGCCGTGCTGGTCGCGGGCTGCGGGACGGTCACGAGCCCGCTGGCCGACGCCGGCCGCCCACTGCCGTTGACGACCGCGCCCGGCACCGCCCCGGCCACGACGTCCTCGCCGGCCCCCGCCCCGGACTGCGGCGATCCGAGGGTCAGCCGGCGCCCGCCGGCGGTCATGCCCGCGCCGAACGCGATGCCCGTTGGCAGCTACATGGAGAAAATCGCCGACCGCGGCTACCTGAGGGTGGGCGTCCTGTCCGACGCACCGCCGTTCGGCTCGATCAACCTGGCCGCGGGGCCGGACGGGGGGCAGTTCGAGGGCTTCGACATCGACATCGCCAAGGAGATCGCGAAGGCCATCTTCGGTCCGGACGGCGCCGACGAGGCGCACCTGAAGTTCCGGGCGCTCGTCAACTCCGAGCGCATCCCCGTGATCCAGAAAAACGAGGCCGACATCATCGTGGCGACGATGACGACGAACTGCGCGCGGCGTACCCAGGTCGACTTCTCGGTGCCGTACTACGAGGCCAATGCCCGGGTGCTCGTCCTGAAGGGCTCGCCCTACCACGGGATCGAGGACCTCGGCGGCAAGAAGGTCTGCTCGGCGGCGGGGACCACCTCGCTGCAGCACGTGGCCGACGCCGCGTCGAACCCGATCCCGGTCGGCCTGCCAGGCGACGGCGACTGCCTGCTCGCGCTGCAGAACGGCGACGTGGAGGCGATCTCGACCGACGACACGATCCTCATCGGCATGGTGCAACAGGACCCGCGGACAGAGATCGTCGGCGGCGTCCTGGACACCGAGCCGGACGCGGTGGCGGTAAGCCTCGACCATCCCGACCTGACGCGCTTCGTCAACGGCGTGCTCGCGCGGGTCGTGGCGAGCGGGCGCTGGGACGAGATCGCGCAGACCTGGCTGGGGTCGGTCGACCCACCGCTGAACCCACCGCCCTCGCCGCCCACAGCGCTCTACCGGGACTGAGGCGTGATGGCGCCCGGGTCGCTGTCCGCGCTGGACAGGACACTCGACCAGCTGCGCGCCGGCGCGGCCGGGCTGGCCACCGCGCTGCTCGAGCTCGACACCGACGCCAACCGGGCCCTGCTCGACCCGGCGGCGCGGACCGGCGCCACGGCCGAGCGCTCCAGGGCGGTGCGCGCCCGGCTCGACTGGCTGTGGGAGCGCCACCTGCTGCTGTCCGGCGTGATCCGCCAGGCGGAGACGCTGCGCGGCGACCGGTCCTGGCTGGGCCCGCGCCGGATCGCGGAACTGGAGGTCCTCCTGCACCGCGCGTCGCAGCCACGACCGCCGGCACCGCCGGCCGTCGGCGGTGACGCCGCCAGCGCGGGCACCGCCAGCGCGGGCACCGCCAG